>NZ_JBHUHP010000040.1:0-810 GCF_042682525.1 Blastococcus deserti | reverse complement strand
GGCGCTGATGGTGGGCGCCGGCGGCACGTCGGTGTTCGTGCACGAGCTGATGCCCGACCACACGTGGCGGAACACAGGTGTGGTGGTCGACACCCGGGCCAACAGCACCGGTGACGCGCTGTGGAGCGTCCGGGACAGCAGGCTGTACGTGGCCAGCCGGGCTCCGGGCTCGAACCTCCTGGTGACCGCCCTGACCTACGCCTCGGGAAGCCGGTCCTGGTCGGTGGTCCCGGGTTTCCCGGTGACCGTCAACAGCGGTGGCGGGTCCGAGTCGGCCACCATCGATCAGGACTCGCTGGGGCACCTCTGGGTGACCTACACCCGGGGCGCGCGACTGTGGGTGGCGCACTCGACCAACGCTGCTCGGACGACCTGGACGGCGGGCTTCCAGCCGAACGTGCCCGACACGGTGCTCAAGTCCGATGACATCTCCGCGCTGATCACCTTCGGCAACAGCATCGGGCTCATGTGGTCCGATCAGGAGTCGGCGGCGTTCCGGTTCGCCGTCCGAGACGTCAACGCCACCGACACCGCGCCCTGGCAGGTCGAGGACGCGCTGGCCGGGACCGGGCTGGCCGACGACCACATCAACCTCAAGCAGCTCACCGGCGATCCGCAGGGGCGGATCTTCGCCGCCGTCAAGACCTCCACGGGCGACGCCACCGACGCCGACCCGAATGCCCCACTGGTCGGCGTCCTCACTCGGACGCCGGGGACCGGCGGCGCCCCCGCGGACTGGTCCTTCACCCAGGCGGGCACCGTGGCGCAGGACTGGACCCGGCCGATCCTCATGATCGACGACACGAACGA
>NZ_JBHUHP010000039.1:0-539 GCF_042682525.1 Blastococcus deserti | reverse complement strand
GTGCTTCCACTTCCGGCCTATCAACCCGCTGGTCTGGGCGGGGGCCTTACCCGGTTGTTCCGGTGAGAGACCTCATCTTGAAGCGAGCTTCCCGCTTAGATGCTTTCAGCGGTTATCCCTGCCGAACGTAGCCAACCAGCAGTGCACCTGGCGGTACAACTGGCACACCAGAGGTTCGTCCGTCCCGGTCCTCTCGTACTAGGGACAGCTCTTCGCAAGTCTCTTACGCGCACGGCGGATAGGGACCGAACTGTCTCACGACGTTCTAAACCCAGCTCGCGTACCGCTTTAATGGGCGAACAGCCCAACCCTTGGGACCTACTCCAGCCCCAGGATGCGACGAGCCGACATCGAGGTGCCAAACCATCCCGTCGATATGGACTCTTGGGGAAGATCAGCCTGTTATCCCCGGGGTACCTTTTATCCGTTGAGCGACACCGCTTCCACATGCCGGTGCCGGGTCACTAGTCCCAGCTTTCGCTCCTGCTCGACCCGTCGGTCTCACAGTCAAGCTCCCTTGTGCACTTGCACTCGACACC
>NZ_JBHUHP010000038.1:0-2251 GCF_042682525.1 Blastococcus deserti | reverse complement strand
TTAGACATCCAATTCGACCAGAGTGGTATTTCAACGGCGACTCCACCCGCACTGGCGTGCGGGCTTCGCAGTCTCCCACCTATCCTACACAAGCCGAACCGAACACCAATATCAAGCTATAGTAAAGGTCCCGGGGTCTTTCCGTCCTGCCGCGCGTAACGAGCATCTTTACTCGTAGTGCAATTTCGCCGAGCCTGTGGTTGAGACAGCTGAGAAGTCGTTACGCCATTCGTGCAGGTCGGAACTTACCCGACAAGGAATTTCGCTACCTTAGGATGGTTATAGTTACCACCGCCGTTTACTGGCGCTTGAGTTCTGAGCTTCGCCACAGATGTAGCTAACCCGTCCCCTTAACGTTCCAGCACCGGGCAGGCGTCAGTCCGTATACATCGTCTTACGACTTCGCACGGACCTGTGTTTTTAGTAAACAGTCGCTTCTCACTGGTCTCTGCGGCCTCCTCCCGCTGCCCCGCGCGAAGCGGTTCACGGGCTGAGGCCCCCCTTCTCCCGAAGTTACGGGGGCATTTTGCCGAGTTCCTTAACCACAGTTCGCTCGATCGCCTCGGTATTCTCTACCTGACCACCTGAGTTGGTTTGGGGTACGGGCCGCTCGGAACTCGCTAGAGGCTTTTCTCGGCAGCATAGGATCATCCCATTCGCCTCATTCGGCTATGCGTCGGGCCTCACCCTGCATGCGGAACGGATTTACCTGCTCCGCGGGCCACACCCTTGCTCCGGTACTACCACTCACCGGTAGGACTACCTTCCTGCGTCACCCCATCGCTTGCCTACTACCAGTCCGGATCCCGCGCTAGTTCCCGCGACGACCCTCGAAAGAGCCGGCACGGGTGTTCGGGCGGTTAGCATCGCTGGGTTCGGCATGGGCGTTCCTTCGCGGGTACGGGAATATCAACCCGTTGTCCATCGACTACGCCTGTCGGCCTCGCCTTAGGTCCCGACTCACCCTGGGCGGATTAGCCTGGCCCAGGAACCCTTGGTCTTCCGGCGGGGGAGGTTCTCACTCCCCTCTCGCTACTCATGCCTGCATTCTCACTCGCGTGGCGTCCACGGCTGGATTCCTCCGCCGCTTCCACCGCCACACGACGCTCCCCTACCCATCCACACCCCTGGCCGGCCCTCCGAGGAGAACCGACGGAGATACGTGTGAATGCCACGGCTTCGGCGGTGTGCTTGAGCCCCGCTACATTGTCGGCGCGGAATCACTTGACCAGTGAGCTATTACGCACTCTTTCAAGGATGGCTGCTTCTAAGCCAACCTCCTGGTTGTCTCTGCGACTCCACATCCTTTTCCACTTAGCACACGCTTAGGGGCCTTAGCCGATGATCTGGGCTGTTTCCCTCTCGACTACGAACCTTATCGCCCGCAGTCTCACTGCCACGCTCTCACTTACCGGCATTCGGAGTTTGGTTGACGTCAGTAACCTTGTGGGGCCCATCGGCCATCCAGTGCTCTACCTCCGGCAAGAAACACGTGACGCTGCACCTAAATGCATTTCGGGGAGAACCAGCTATCACCGAGTTTGATTGGCCTTTCACCCCTACCCACAGCTCATCCCCCAGGTTTTCAACCCTGGTGGGTTCGGTCCTCCACGCGGTCTTACCCGCGCTTCAACCTGGCCATGGGTAGATCACTCGGCTTCGGGTCTAGAGCACGCGACTGATTCGCCCTGTTCGGACTCGCTTTCGCTACGGCTACCCCCCACGGGTTAACCTCGCCACGTACCACTAACTCGCAGGCTCATTCTTCAAAAGGCACGCAATCACCCCGGCCCCGAAGGACCTAAGGCTCTCACGGCTTGTAGGCACACGGTTTCAGGTACTATTTCACTCCCCTCCCGGGGTACTTTTCACCTTTCCCTCACGGTACTTGTCCGCTATCGGTCACCAGGGAGTATTCAGGCTTAGCGGGTGGTCCCGCCAGATTCACACCGAATTTCACGGGCTCGGTGCTACTTGGGAAACACGCTCGGGAGGCGCTGCGTTTTCGTGTACGGGGCTCTCACCCTCTCCGGCGACCCCTTCCAGAGGCCTTCCACTAACGACAGCACTTTCTCACTCCCTGAGTGCGCGGCAGCACACTCGGAACGGTCCCACGACCCCGCTCCCACAACCCCTGCCGGGTATCACATGGAAACGGTTTAGCCTCCTCCGCTTTCGCTCGCCACTACTCACGGAATCACGGTTGTTTTCTCTTCCTGTGGGTACTGAGATGTTTCACTTCCCCACGTTC
>NZ_JBHUHP010000037.1:0-842 GCF_042682525.1 Blastococcus deserti | reverse complement strand
CCAGTGCTTCTGCAGTTGGTCAGGCGGCCGAGTCGAGGACCACGGTGTGGCCGAGGCGCTCGAGCTGGGCGACCAGTCGGCGGGTGTGCGCCTCGTCGTTCCGCCGCCGCAGCCAGTCGGCGCCGAGGTCGGAGTAGGGCTCGTCGCGGGTGAGCATGAACCACACCGACACGAGCATCGAGTGGGCGACCGCGACCGCCGCCCGGCTCATGCCACGCCGCGTGGTCAGTTGGGCGAACTGCGCCGATAGGTAGTTGGCGCCCTTCATCCGTCCCACCGAGCCGGCGGCCTCGACCAGCATCGAGGTCAGCCACTTGTTGCCGTGCGGCGCCCCGACCGGGGTGCGCTTGCCGGCCGACTCGTGCACGCCCGGAGCCACCCCCGCCCAAGAGGCCAGGTGCTCGGCTGAGGGGAACCGCGACATGTCCCCACCGGTCTCGGCCAGGATCACCTGGGCCACCTTCGGCCCCACTCCGGGAATCGTCTGCAGCAGCTCCAGTTGGTGCGCCCACGGCTGGCACGCCTGCGCGATGACCGCATCGAGCTCGGCCAGCGCAAGCTCAACGAGCTCCAGCCGGTGCAGCATCGTGCGCGCCAGCTGGGCGTGCTGGGCGTTGAAGTGCCCGGTCAGTGCCTCGACCAGCTGCGGGATCTTGATCCGCATCTTGCCCTTGGCCAGCTGCGCGAGCACCCGCGGATCCCGCTCTCCCTGGATGAGCGCGGTGAGCATGGCCCGGGCTGAGACGCTGGTCAGGCTGGCCGCGACCGAGGACAGCTTGATCGAGGCGTCCTCCAGCATGCCTTCCAGCCGAGCCACCTCCCGGGTTCGGTCGCCCATCAGC
>NZ_JBHUHP010000036.1:0-1069 GCF_042682525.1 Blastococcus deserti | reverse complement strand
TCGCCGACCAGCCAGACGTTGTTCTCCACGTCGAAGTCCTGCCCGTCCAGGGAGAACACGCCGGGCACGACGACCCGCTGGATGCGGGCCATCAGAAGACCACCACGCTGCGCAGCACGTCGCCGTGGTGCATTTTCGCGAAGGCCTGCTCCACGCCGTCGATGCCGATCGTCTCGCTGACGAAGTCCTCCAGCGGGAAGCGGCCCTGGCGGTAGAGGTCGACGAGCATCGGGAAGTCGCGGGAGGGCAGGCAGTCGCCGTACCAGGAGGACTTGATCGCCCCGCCGCGGCCGAAGATCTCGATCAGCGGCAGGCTGATCGTCATCGCCGGGTTCGGAACGCCGACCAGCACCACCCGGCCGGCCAGGTCGCGGGCGTAGAAGGCCTGCTCGAACACCTTCGGATGGCCCACCGCGTCGATGGTGACGTCGGCGCCGAAGCCGCCGGTGGCCGCCTTGATCGCCTCGACCGCGTCGGTCTGCTGGGAGTTCACGGTGTGGGTGGCGCCGAACTGCTTGGCCCACGCCAGCTTCCGGTCGTCGATGTCGACGGCGATGATCGTGGTCGCGCCGGCCAGCTTGGCCCCGGCGATCGCGGCGTCGCCCACGCCGCCGCAGCCGAACACCGCCACGCTCTCCCCGCGGCGCACTCCGCCGGTGTTGATCGCCGCGCCCACCCCGGCCATCACGCCGCAGCCGAGCAGGCCGGCGGCGGTGGCCGGGGCGGCCGGGGCGACCCTGGTGCACTGGCCGGAGTGGACCAGCGTCTTCTCCACGAACGCGCCGATGCCCAGGGCGGGGGAGAGCTCGGTGCCGTCGGTCAGCGTCATCTTCTGCGCCGCGTTGTGCGTGTTGAAGCAGTACTGCAGCTCGCCCCTGAGACAGGCCCGGCACTGCCCGCACACCGCCCGCCAGTTGAGCACCACGTAGTCACCCACCGCGACGTTGGTGACCCCCTCGCCCACCGCCGAGACCACCCCGGCGGCCTCGTGACCCAGCAGGAACGGGAACTCGTCGTTGATCCCGCCCTCCCGGTAGTGCAGATCGGTGTGGCAGACCCCGCAGGCCTG
>NZ_JBHUHP010000035.1:0-807 GCF_042682525.1 Blastococcus deserti | reverse complement strand
ACAGCGTTCTCCGGCTGGTCACCGCGCTGGCCGCGGAGGTCCTGCCGCGCAGCTTCGGTGCGGGTGTGACGTTGCTGAGGGGTCGGGTGAGGTCGACGGCGGCCACGCATCCTCTGGTGGAGGAGGCCGACGCCCTGCAGTACGAGCTGGACGAGGGGCCGTGCCTGTCGGCCGCGCGGGACCAGCGGACGTATCGCATCGAGAGCATGTGGAACGAGGAACGGTGGCCCCTGTGGACGGGGCGGGTGGCGCAGCTGGGTCTGGGCAGCAGTGTCAGCAGCCCGCTGGTCGTGCGGGGGGACGGTCTCGGTGCGGTGAAGGTGTACGCCCGTCCGGAGGCGGCCTTCACCGATCATGACGAGCGGATCCTGGAGCTGTTCGCCGAGAAGGCGTCGGTGACGTTGACCAATGCGATCTCCCACGAGGACGCCCGCCGGCTGAGCGAGGAACTGCGCGAGGCGTTGCGCAGCCGGGACGTCATCGGCCAGGCCAAGGGCATCCTCCGGGAACGGCACCGGGTCGACGAGGAGACCGCCTTCGGCATGCTGGCGGAGGAGGCGCAGCGGACCAACGTCAAGCTGCGGACGGTCGCTCAGCGGCTCCTGGACTCGGCCGCACCGTCGTCAGGATGAGTCGTCCCGGCCAGCCACCACGTCGATGACCGGCGACCAGGGGCGGGCGGCCATCAGCGACGGCTGCCGTCGCGGGCAGCTGGATCTCCAGGAACTCTGGTTCCGGTACATCTCGCTCGGCGGGGACGCCACCCCGCTGGAGCTGGAGGCCTACCTCCTCGGGCTGATGCCGCTC
>NZ_JBHUHP010000034.1:0-676 GCF_042682525.1 Blastococcus deserti | reverse complement strand
GTTGGGCCGGGCGCGGGGTGAGGTGCGAATGGAGGCGGTGACGTTCTCCTACGTGCCGGGGCGGCCGGTGTTGCGGGGGGTGTCGTTCGGGGCGGAGCCCGGTGAGCTGGTGGCGCTGGTGGGGCGGACGGGGGCGGGCAAGAGCACGGTGGCGGGGCTGTTGATGCGGCTGTTCGATCCGGAGTCGGGATCGGTGCGGCTGGACGGTCATGACCTGCGGACGTTGACGGTCGAGGAGTTGCGGTCGCAGGTGGCGTTGGTGCTGCAGGAGTCGTTCCTGTTCCCGATCTCGATCGCGGAGAACATCGCGTACGGGCGGCCGGGGGCGTCGCGGGCGCAGGTGGTCGCGGCGGCCGAGGCGGCCAACGCCCATGAGTTCATCGCGCAGTTGCCCGACGGTTACGACACGGTGGTCGGGGAGCGGGGTGCGACGTTGTCGGGCGGGCAGCGGCAGCGGGTGGCGATCGCGCGGGCGTTGCTGAAGGACGCGCCGGTGCTGGTGCTCGATGAGCCGACCAGCGCGCTGGACGTGCACACCGAGGGGTTGCTGCTCGGTGCGCTGGACCGGCTGATGGCCGGTCGGACGACGATCGTGATCGCCCATCGGCTCTCCACCATCCGCAAGGCCGACCGGATCGTCGTGCTCGACCAGGGCCGCGTGGTGGAGACCGGCACG
>NZ_JBHUHP010000033.1:0-543 GCF_042682525.1 Blastococcus deserti | reverse complement strand
CTGGCGATGGTGGTCTGCCGGTCGGAGATCTGCGCGACGATCGCCGAGATCTCCTCGATCGCCGCCACCGCCGCCGTGGTGTCGCCCTGGATGGCCTGCACGCGCTTGGCGATGTCCTCGGTCGCCTTCGCCGTCTCCTGCGCCAGCTCCTTGACCTCGTTGGCCACCACCGCGAACCCCTTGCCCGCCTCACCCGCCCGCGCGGCCTCGATCGTGGCGTTCAGCGCCAGCAGGTTCGTCTGCTCGGCGATGCTGGTGATCACCTTCACCACGTTGCCGATCTCCGCCGACGAGTCACCGAGCTTGGCCACCGTCGCGGTCGTGCTCGCCGCGGCGTCGACCGCCTTCGCGGCCACCTCACTGGCCTCCGCGGCGTTGCTGGCGATCTCCCGGATCGAGGCACCCATCTGCTCGGCACCGGCGGCCACCGTCTGCACGTTCCGGGAGACCTCCTCCGCCGCCGAGGACACCACACCCGACTGCGCCGAGGTCTCCTGCGCCGACGCCGAGATCTGCGCCGAGCTCGCCGACAACTCCTCCGAC
>NZ_JBHUHP010000032.1:0-1036 GCF_042682525.1 Blastococcus deserti | reverse complement strand
GGCGATCGAACGGTAGTAGTCGTCCTCGAATTCGACCGGTGGGATGTCGCCGCAGGCACTGTGGAGGCGGCGGTGGTTGAACCAGTCGACGTACTCCAGGGTGGCCAGCTCGACGTCGTCGAGGCCCTTCCACGGTCCGCGGCGGCGGATGAGCTCGGTCTTGTAGAGACCGATGAGGAACTCCGCGGCAGCGTTGTCGTAGCTGGCGCCCTTGCTGCCGACGCTGCGGACGGCGCCGGCGGCATCCAGCCGGTCGGTGTAGCGCACGGACAGGTATTGCGAGCCCCTGTCCGAGTGGTGGATCAGCCCGCGCACCTCGTGGCCCTCGCGGGCCCGCTGCCAGAGGCCCTGCTCGAGGGCATCGGCGGCCAGGTCGGTGCGCAGCGAGGTCGAGCAGCGCCAGCCGACGATGCGCCGCGCCGGGAGTGGACGTCCATGACGAAGGCGACGTACACCCAGCCCGACCAGGTGGCGACGTAGGTCAGGTCGGCGACCCACAGCCGGTTGGGCGCCGGAGCCCGGAACACGCGCTGCACCAGGTCCTCCGGTCGGGCGTCGACCGTCGCGGCCGGGACGGTGGTCCGCTTGACTTTGCCGCGCACCACGCCGGCCAGGCCGAGTTCGCGCATGAGGCGCTCCACTTGGCAGCGCGGCACGCGGTGGCCTTCGCGCCGCAGTTGCCGCCAGACCTTGCGGACCCCGTAGACGCCGAGATTGGCGTCGAAGACCCGCTGGATCTCGGGCTTGAGCCGCTCGTCGCGGACCGCCCGGCCCGACGGCGGGCGGAAACGTGCGGCGTAGTAGGTGCTCGGAGCGATCGCGGCGCCCGCCTCGGTGAGGGCGCGGCAGATCGGCTCGACTCCGAACTCCTGACGATGCTGGTCGATGTAGTCGATCAGCGCTGCTGTGGCCGGTCGAGCTCGGCCGCGAAGAAAGCCGACGCGCTCTTGAGGATCGCGTTCGCCCGGCGTAGCTCGCGGTTCTCCCGCTCCAACGCCACCAACCGTGCCCGCTCATCGGTCGTCAGACCAGGCGC
>NZ_JBHUHP010000030.1:501161-534817 GCF_042682525.1 Blastococcus deserti | reverse complement strand
AGCGAGCAGGCGCCGCAGCTGCTGACGCTGCCCGGCTGCGGCCCGCTGACCGCCGCCGAGCTCGTCGGGGAGACAGCCAACCCGGTCCGCTTTCGCTCCGAGGCCTGCTTCGCCATGCACGCCGGCGCCGCACCGATCCCGGCCTCCTCGGGCAAGACCAACCGGCACCGGCTGGCCCGTGGCGGCAATCGGCAGCTCAACGCCGCCCTGCACCGCATCGCGGTCACCCAGATCCGCCTCCCCGGCCTCGGCCGCACCTACTACCAGCGCAGACGCAGCGACGGCGACAGCACGATGGAAGCCCTGCGCGCCCTCAAACGACGCCTCGCCCGCGTCGTGTTCAACCTGCTTCGACCCACCGACCGAACCGCCGCGGCAGCCCTGCCGCAGGCGGCTTGACATAGGAGCAACCCATGACGGCGACCGCGCTCAGCACCTCGGCCGATCCCGGCGCCCAGCCCGAGCTCGTCGACGCGCTGCGACGGGCGGGGATCGGCGACGTCGACGACTCGGGGCTGGCGCGGGCGCTCTACTCCGCCGACGGCTCGCTGTACCGGGTGCTGCCGCGGGCCGTCGTCCGCCCGCGGCACGCCGACGAGATGGTGGCCGCCCTCGAGGTCTGCCGCAGGCTCGGGGTGCCGCTCACCGCGCGAGGGGCCGGCACCTCCATCGCCGGCAACGCCGTCGGCTCCGGCGTCGTCCTCGACACCAGCCGGTACCTGTCGGGGGTGCGCGCCGTCGACCCGGAGGCACGGACGGCGACGGTCGAGCCCGGCCTCGTGCAGGCGGCGCTGCAGACGGCGGCACGTCCCTACGGCCTGCGGTTCGGGCCCGATCCGAGCACGCACAACCGCTGCACCGTCGGCGGGATGATCGGCAACAACGCCTGCGGCTCCCGCGCCCTCGGCTACGGCCGGACGTCGGACAACGTGGTCGGCCTGGACGTGGTCACCGGTGGCGGCACCCGCCTGCGGCTGGGCCCCGGGACCGAGCCGGGCGACGCCGTCCTCGCCGACCTGCACCGCCTGGTGGCGGCCGAGCTCGCGACCATCCGCACCGAGCTGGGCCGCTTCGGCCGCCAGGTGTCGGGCTACTCGCTGGAGCACCTGCTGCCCGAGCGCGGCTTCGACGTCGCCCGCGCGCTGGTCGGTAGCGAGGGCACGCTGGCCCTGGTCCTGGGCGCCACCGTGCGGCTGGTGACCGACGCCCCGTTCCGGGGGCTGGTCGTCCTGGGCTACCCGACGATGGCCGACGCGGCCGACGCGACGCCCGGCCTGCTGCCGCACTCCCCCACCGCCGTCGAAGGTCTCGACGCCCGGATGGTGCAGCGGCTGCGCGACGTCCCGGCCGCCGTCGTCCCCGACCTCCCGCGCGGGGACGCCTGGCTGGTCGTCGAGCTGACCGGCGACAGCGTCGCGGAGGTGACCGCCAAGGCCCGGGGTGTGCTCGCCGACGCCGGCGCCCTCGACAGCATGGTGGTCACCGAGACCGCCGAGGCCGCCGCCATCTGGCGGATCCGGGAGGACGGCGCGGGCCTCGCCGCCCGCACGTCCGACGGCCGGCCCGCGCACGCCGGCTGGGAGGACGCCGCGGTCCCGCCCGAGCGGCTGGGCGACTACCTGCGCGAGTTCGAGGCCCTGCTCGACCAGCACGGCCTGCAGTGCGTCCCCTACGGACACTTCGGCGACGGGTGCGTGCACGGGCGCATCGACTTCCCGTTCGGTTCGGGGCCCGACCAGGGCCGGGGGCGGTACCGGTCCTTCGTCGCGGACGCGGCGCGCCTGGTCGCCGGCTACGGCGGCTCGCTCTCCGGCGAGCACGGCGACGGCCGCGCCCGCAGCGAGCTCCTGCCGGCGATGTACTCCCCCGACGTCCTGCGCCTGTTCGAGCGGGTCAAGGCCCTGTTCGATCCGGACGACGTGCTCAACCCCGGCATCCTGGTGCGCCCTGCGCCCTTCGACGAGGACGTGCGGATGGCGGCCGCGCCGGTCGTCCGGGAGGGACTGGCGCTGGCCTACCGGCACGACGGCGGGGACTTCTCCGCGGCGGTGCACCGCTGCACCGGCGTGGGCAAGTGCCGCGCCGACCTGCAGGCGTCGGGTGGGGTCATGTGCCCGTCGTGGCCGGCCACCCGCGAGGAGAAGGACACCACCCGCGGGCGCGCCCGGGTGCTCCAGGAGATGCTGGCCGGCGACGGCCCGGTGACCGACTGGCGAGCGCCCGAGGTGCACGCGGCGCTCGACCTCTGCCTGTCCTGCAAGGGCTGTTCCCGCGACTGCCCGACCGGTGTGGACATGGCCTCCTACAAGGCCGAGGTGCTGCACCACTCCTACCGGCGCCGCCTGCGGCCCCGCGCCCACTACACGCTCGGCCGGCTCCCCCTGTGGGCCGATCTGGCCGCCCGCGCACCGGGGCTGGTGAACGCGGTCCTCCGCTCGCGGCTCGGCGGCCGGGTCGCCAAGTGGTCGGCCGGGATGGACCAGCGCCGCGACCTCCCCCCGTTCGCCCGACGCACCTTCCGGCAGCAGTGGCGCGACCGGCCGGTCCCCTCCGGGGACGGCGCCCCGGTCGCGCTCTGGGTGGACTCGTTCACCGACCACTTCGCCCCCGAGGTGGCGTTCGCCGCGGCGCGGGTGCTGGAGGCGGCCGGCTACCGGGTCCAGGTGCCCGGCGCCGATACCTGCTGCGGCCTGACCTGGATCACGACCGGGCAGCTGGACACCGCGCGTCGGATCCTGGCGTCGACCGTGGACGCCCTGGCGCCGCTGGCCGACGCCGGCATCCCGGTCGTCGGCGTGGAGCCGTCCTGCACGGCGGCACTGCGGAGCGAGTCGCTCGAGCTGGCCGGCGGCCCGGCCGCCGAGCGGGTCGCCCGCGCCACCCGCACGCTGGCCGAGCTCCTCACGGACACCCCCGGCTGGACCCCGCCGCCGATGGCCGGACTCGAGATGGTGGCGCAGCCGCACTGCCACCACGCGTCGGTCATGGGCTGGTCGGCCGACGCGCGGCTGCTGGCCCGGGCGGGGGCGCGGGTGACCCGGCTCGGCGGCTGCTGCGGGCTGGCCGGCAACTGGGGCGTCGAGCGCGGGCACCACGACGTCTCGGTGACGATCGCCGGGCAGCAGCTGCTGCCCGCGGTCGAGGGCCTCCGACCCGACGCGGTCGTCCTCGCCGACGGCTTCTCCTGCCGCACCCAGCTCGACCAGCTGGCCGGCCGGCGCGGCCTCCACCTCGCGGAGCTGCTCGACGCACGGCTGCCCTGAGCACGCGCTCCGTGCCGGTCGCGGCCGGCGGCTGATGCGCCGGCTCAGGCCGCCGCGTCGTCGCGGCGCGCGCGGGCGGCGGCGAGCACCGAGGGGGCCAGCGCCGCGGCGATGTGCGCGTAGCCGGCCGAGGAGGGGTGGAAGCGGTCGGCGGAGAACATGGCCGGATCGGCGGCGAAGGTTCCGGCGACGTCGGCCGCCACGCCGGCGACCGATCCGCCCGCGGCCTCGACGACGGCGGCCTGGCGCTGCTGCAGCTGGGCACAGGCGGCCCGGACGAGGGCACGGAACGCCGGCGGGACGAACGGCACCGTCGACATGTCCGGGGCCGGGACGGCGACCACGTCGGTGCCCTGCGCGCGCAGCGCGGCGACGGCCGTGGCCAGGGACGCCGCCGCCTGGTCCGGCGGGACGAAGCGGGCCAGGTCGTTGGCGCCGATGACGACGACGGCCAGGTCGGCGCCGAACGGCTCGGCCCGACGGACCTGGGCCGCGAGGTCGGCCGACACGGCCCCGGGGACGGCGAGCACGCGCAGCTCGATGTCGAACCCGTCCGCCGTCAGCTCCGCCGACAGCCGCCGGCCGAGGGTGTCCTCGGGCCGCAGTGCGCCGGTGCCGTAGGCGATGGAGTCACCGAGGACGACGAGACGCAGAGGAGTGCGGGTCACACCCCGTCCAACTCCGGACCGGGATGCGGACTTCCCCGCGTCAGCGGCCGCGCCAGACCGGTGACCGGCGCTCGGCGAAAGCGGTCGAGCCCTCCCGGGCGTCCTCCGACGCGAACACCGGCCGGACGATCTCGTCCTGCCGGTCCCACATCTCCACCGGTGTCCAGGACGGGAGGGACTGCACGACCTGCTTGGTGGCGGCCACGGCCAGCGGCCCGTTGGCGGCGATCGTCCCCGCCAGCTCGACGGCGGCCTCCAGCGCCGACCCGTCGTCGACCACGCGGTTCACCAGCCCGACCGCCCGGGCGCGTTCGGCGTCGATCGGCTCCCCCGTGAGCAGCAGCTCGAGCGCGACCGCCCGGGGCACCCGCTGCGGCAGGAGGAGCGCGGCACCGCCGGCGGCGACGAGGGACCGCTTCACCTCCGGGACACCGAACCGCGCTCCACGGGCGGCGACGACGAGGTCGCAGGCCAGCACCAGTTCGAACCCGCCGGCCAGCGCGCCGCCCTCGACGGCGGCGAGCAGGGGCTTGCGCGGTGGCGTGCGGGTGATGCCGCACAGTCCCCGGCCCTCGAGGGCCGGGGTCTCGCCGCGCAGGAACGCCTTGAGGTCCATCCCCGAGGAGAAGAAGCCGCCCGCCCCGGTCAGGACGCCGGCGCGTAGCTCGTCGGACGCGTCCAGCTCGTCCACGGCGGCGGCCACGCCCCGGGCGACCGCGGCGTCGAGGGCGTTGCGCGCCTGCGGCCGGTTGATCGTGACGACCTGCACCGCGCCGCGGCGCTCGACCAGGACGACGTCGTCGTCGGACACGTGGCCTCCTCGGGTGAGAACGGAGCGGGGCCCGGGCGCCGTTCGGCTGCCCGGACCCCGCCGGGACGGCACCGTCGCGGATCCCGCCGCGAGCCTGCGAGTGGCGGGGGCGGAGGGGTCCTTCCTCAGGCCTTCGGGCCACCCGCGGCGTAGACGACCTGGCCGGAGACGAAGCCGGCCCCCTCGCTCACGAAGAACGAGACCAGGTGCGCGATGTCCTCGGGCTGGCCCACGCGGGCCACCGGGATCTGCGAGGCGGCGCCCTTGATGAAGTCCTCGAACGGGATGCCCATGCGCTCGGCGGTCGCCTTCGTCATCTCCGTCTGGATGAAGCCCGGGGCGATGGCGTTGGCGGTGACACCGAACTTGCCCAGCTCGATCGCCAGGGTCTTGGTGAAGCCCTGCAGCCCGGCCTTGGCGGTCGCGTAGTTGGCCTGACCGCGGTTGCCCAGCGCGGAGACGCTGGAGAGGTTGATGATCCGCCCCCACTTGGCGTCGATCATGTACTTCTGCGCCGCTCGGGTCATGAGGAAGGCGCCCCGCAGGTGCACGTTCATGACGAGATCCCAGTCGGTCTCGGTCATCTTGAACAGCATGTTGTCGCGGGTGATGCCGGCGTTGTTGACCAGCACCGTGGGGCCGCCGAGCTCGGCGGCGACCCGCTCGACGGCGGCCTGCACCTGATCGGAGTCGCTGACGTCGGCGCCGACGGCCAGCGCGCGGCCACCGGCGGTCTCGATCGCCTCGACGGTGCCCTTGGCCGCGGCTTCCTCGAGGTCGAGGACGGCGACGGCGAACCCGTCCTGCGCCAGCCGGAGGGCGGTGGCCGCACCGATGCCGCGCGCGGCCCCGGTCACGATGGCCACGCGGGTACCTGCGCTTGCCTCGCTCATCAACGTTCCTTCCACATCGGATGCGGCCGTCGCGGCGCGGTGGTTGCCGGCGACGGGCCGGGAGCTGCGCCCGACACGTTACTGCCGGGTACTGCGGTGGCCGTCACATGGTCGGGGTGTCGTGGGGTCAGGGCCAGATCGAGGCGACGACGATCGCCGCGACCGCCAGTTGCACCGCGGCGCTGACCAGGCTCGCGGGGTGGAAGACGGGCTCGGTGAGGTGCTGACCAAGTCTGCCGGGGGTGATGAGGTCGAGCACGAGGAACGCCACCGCCTGCAGCAGCACGCCCAGGACGCCGAAGACGACGGTGTAGAGCAGCGCCTGGCCGAAGCCACTGGTCGCGTTGGTCCAGATGCTGGCGAACACGATGGCGCCCTGCCCGAGGAACCCTGCGGCCAGCGTCACGGCGGCGTTGACCGACCGGTGCTCGTAGATGTGCCGGCCCAGGTGCCCGGGGGTGAGCAGGTCGAGGGCGTAGAAGCCCAGGACCAGCAGTGCGATGCCGACCCCGGTGTAGGCGGCGGCGTAGCCGATGCTCTCCAGCACGGGGCGGACCTCCGGTCGGTGAGGGAACCATGCGATGGCACGAAAGGCCTGCCAGGTCTACCGCACCGCGCCCCCTCACGCACGGACCGGGCCCCTCACACGCTGGCCGGACGGCCACGGACACCCGACCGTCCCGGATGCGGTGGCTACGCGGGATCCGCCATGCCGCGGACGACGTCGACCCGGTCGAAGCCCTCGGCGGTGGAGGGGGGCACGAAGCGCGCACGCGTGGCGTACATGCCCACGAGGGGCACCCGGGCCCGGCCCTCACGGGCCTCGTTCCGGGCCAGGCACAGCTCCGGCGGGGTGTCGACCCACACCGCCCGCGCGGGCACCCCGGCCTCGCGCGCGGCCGCGATCAGCGCGGCCCGGTCCTCCGGCGCCGGGTTGGTGTTGTCGACGACCACGCGCGCGCCGGTGGCGAGCAGTTCCGCCACGACGCGACGCTGGCGAGCCTCACGGCGGCGTGCGTTGGGCCAGTGGTCCTTGCTCACCACGGTGTGGGTGCCGCCCAGGTGCTCGTGCACCCACGTCGACTTGCCGCTGCCCTGGAGCCCCACCATCACGACCAACTCGGGCGCCCCGCAGGGTCCCGCCGCGAGCCGGTGCGCGGTGGGGGGCAGCGGGTCCTTATTCAGGCCGTCTGCCGCAGCGGCGTGACCGCGGCGTCGTCCTCCAGCGCCGGCCGGGGCGCGGGGTGCTCCACCAGGGCGAGCACCCGCCCGGCCATGAACCGCGCCGTGCGCACCGGCGTGCCCCCGCGGGTCGCCTCGGTCACCTCGACCACGCCGCGCCCGTGGGTCACCTCCACCCGCCGGCCGGCCCGCGTCGCCTCGATGTCGTAGGTGCGCGTGCTGCCGCCGGCGTCGATCACGATCTCGACCCGATCGCCCTTCATGTCCTGCCTCCTCCGCCGGGCGCCGGACGACGCCGTCAGCTTCGTAGGGAGAACGTCCCACACGGGGGTGACATTCCCGCGACACGCGGTCTGAGCTGCGCGGATGTCGACTTGGATGCATACGGTCAGCCCTGCTCGGGTCGCTGCGGATGGGCCCCGCGGCGCGGGTGGTGGAGCCGGCGGATCGACGCCATGGCCGCCCGCCGGGCGTGCATGCGACGCCTGGCCCGCATGGTCCGCGGCGCCCGCGGTTCCTCCCGGAGCAGCGCGTCGAGCCAGTGGCCCTTGGGATCCACGTCGACCAGCAGGGCCTTCACCAGCAGGGTCAGCGGGATGGCCAGGAGTGCACCGAGGGCGCCGAGCACCCAGCCCCAGAAGAGCAGCGCCATGAAGGTGACCGTCATCGACAGGCCGACGGAGTCGCCCACGAACCGGGGCTGGATCAGGGTCTGGACCACGAAGTTCAGCAGGGCGTAGACCACGACGACGGCGACGAACTCGCCCCAGCCCCCGGCCAGCAGCCCCAGCAGCGCCGGAGGCGCCAGACCGAGGACGAAGCCGATGTTGGGCACGTAGTTGGTGATGAAGGCCAGCAGGCCCCACAGCGGCGCGGCAGGGATGCCGATGATCGCCAGTGCGATCCAATCGCCCAGAGCCACGATGGCGCCGAAGACCGTGCTCACCAGCAGATAGCTGCGGGTGCCGTGCGAGAACAGGGTGAGAGCCACCGGCAGGTGCGGGCGCTCCGCCGCCACCAACGCCATCCGCCGGCCGAACCCGCTGGACTCCACGGTGATGAACACCAGCGCGACCAGCAGCAGCACCAGGGTGCTGAAGGCGTCGGTGAGGCGGGCCAGCAGTCCGGTGGCCAGGCCGACCACCTGCCCGTACTCGATCTGGCCGACGAGGTCCGACACCTGCCCCGACACGAGACCCGCGTCGTTCAGGTCGGCCACCACTGAATCCATCAGCCGCTCGGCCGGGACGGCGTAGTCGGGCAGCAGCGCCGCCATCTGGGCGACGGAGGCGACCAGCAGCGCGACGAAGCCCAGCAGCACCGACCAGACGAGCAGGAGCAGCACCGTCGTCGCCAGCCAGCGGGGCACGCCGATCCGGCGCAGCCAGCCCTGAACGGGCGCCAGCGCGACGACCACCACCAGCGCGAGGAACACCGGTGCCACCAGCCACGCGACGGCGCGCAGCCCGGCGACGGCGATCGTGGCCGCCGCCAGGCCGACGACGAGCAGCAGCCAGCGCGGTATGCCCGGCGGCCCGGCCTGCAGCTCGGCGGCGGTGGAGCCTGTGGGGGTCCCGCCCGGTACCGACTCCGGGGCCGACGGCACGGTGCCCTGGACCAACACGGCCTCGTCGACCGCCGCTGCCTCCTCGACCGACAGGGCCTCGTCGACCGCCCGGGCCTCGTCGACCGGAAGCGGGTGCTGGGTGCGTTCGCCGTCCTCGGCTCCACCCGGCTCCGCCCGGGACAGCGGACGGGCCCCGGCGGAACCGGTTCTCGTCACGTCAGGTCGCACCGCCATCCCCACCCCTGCCCCCCGGTCGCACGTCGTACCCGTACACGGTGCCCGCATGCCGGCGGGTGCGCCCCTCGGGGGACACCGGAGCGGTCACCGCGCGTCGAGCAGCTCCACCATGGCAGGGACGTCGAAGAAGCCGGCCGGTTCCGGGGCGCCGGGACCACCGGCGTCCGGATCGGCTCCCGCGCCGAGCAGCCGGGCGACCGTGTCGGTGGACTGCCGGAAGGCCGCGGCGAGCGCGGTCCGGCCGCGGTCGTCGACCCGCCCGTGGCCGGACCCCGGATCGATCGGCTCGCCTGTCACGCAGCCCACCCTAGGAGGGCCGCGGGAGCTGGAGCTTCATGCCCTCGTGGGACGCGACGAAGCCGAGCCGTTCGTAGAACCGGTGCGCGTCGGGGCGGCTCTTGTCGGTGGTGAGCTGCACCAGGGCGGCTCCTCTGCGGCCGGCCTCGTCGAGGGCCCACGCGACCATGGCCGCCCCGACACCCCGGCCGCGGGCGCCGGCGGCCACCCGCACGGCCTCGAGCTGCGCGCGCAGGGCGCCACGCCGCGCCAGCCCCGGGAGGAAGGACAGCTGCAGCGTGCCGACGACGACCTCGGCGTCGACGGCGACGACGAGCACGTGGGCGGGATCGGCGTCGACCAGGTCGAACGCCCGCCGGTAGGGCGACAGGTCGCCGTCGACGTCCTCGCGCCCGGCACCGAGCGGGTCGTCGGCCAGCAGGGCGACCAGGGCGGGGAGATCCGCGGCTGTGGCCCGCCGCAGACCCAGGGGGCCTCCGTCCAGGGGCAGTGTCGTGGGGAGATGCACACGCACACTTTCGCGCGGGCGACGTTCCGGTCGGTCAGCGGGCCGCGACGCGGTCGGCCAGCGCCAGCACGTGCTCCCACGCGTCCCGGCAGGCCTCGGCCCACTGACCGTGGGCGCGGTCGAAGAACGAGTGCGGCGCCCCCTCGTACACCACGGCGTCGACGTCGGCGCCGGCCGCGCGCATGGTCTCGGCGAGCGCCAGCTGATCCGCCACGGGGGTCGCGGCGTCGGCGCCGGCGATCACCATGACCGTCGGCAGGTGCGCCCGTTCCGCCGCCTCCCCCACCATGGCGGGCCGGCCGTAGAAGCCCACGCAGCCGGCCAGGTCCAGGGAGCCGCCGGACTGCCGCCAGGAGTGGCTGCCCCCGAAGCAGAACCCCACGGTGATCACCGGCAGGTCCGGTGCGGTGCGCTCGCGGAGGTACGTGATCGCCGCGGCGATGTCGGCGTCGATCCCCGCCTCGGTGGTGCGCGGGATGTGGGTCTGCCACTCGAAGTCCTCGCCCCGGGTGCCGGTGTCCCCGCACGGGCCGGCGGTGCGGCCGAACCAGTCGATGGCGACGGCCGCGGCGCCGGCCTCGGCGAACCGCTCGGTGAGGGCCACGTAGTAGGGGTGCAGGCCGCGGATGTCGGGCAGCACGACGACGCCCACCCGGGGTGTCCGCGCGGGCGCGGCGTAGGCGGCAGAGAAGGCGGTGCCGTCGGCGGAGGTCAGGGTGAGGACGCCGCGCTCGGCGACGTCGCCGGTCCGGGGTGGTGCGGGTGGGCGGCTGTCGTGGTCGTGGCACATGCCCCCGGTTCTACCGGCGGGGGCCCGGCCGTGCCGGGCGAGTCACTCAGCTGCCGGCGGCCTCGTCCGCGGGGCCGGGGTTGCCACCGAACACGCGGGCGGCGACCTCGCGGCGGACGTCGGCGAGCCAGTCGTGCTGCTTGTCCGCCTGGGCGATCAGGCGGTCGAGCAGAGCGGCGTCGAGCCGGGAATCCACCGCCGCGATCTCGCGCAGGGTCTCGAACCCGGCCCGCTTGGCCAGCACCGCGGTGGAGATGAACTCGAACTCCACGAGGTCGCTCAGCGGTGACCGGGACAGCACGTGCCCGTTCAGCTTGGCGCGCGAGAGCTTCTCCCCGATCCACGACGCCAGCTGCTTGTACTGCCGCACCGGGAGGCCGAGCGCGGCCATCGAGGCCCGGACCCCTGCCCGCTCCTCGCGCAGCTCGTCGAGCAGCTGCTCGAGGCGCGGTTCGTAGGGGGTGCCCCGGTGGACACCGAGCATCCGGCTGACCAGCTCGATCCCGCCGGTGGCCGCCGCCAGGTGGTCGTTGCAGTAGATCCCGAGCAGGTCGGGGTTGCGTACGGCACCGGCTACGGACTCGGACACGGGGCCTCCAGGGACGACGTCGGATCGTGGTCATTCTCGCGTGCGGTTCCGCGCGCCGCTCCTCGCCGGGTCAGCCGGTCGGGCTCGGGAACGCCGTCGACGTGTTGCTCGCGCCGGCCGTCGAGGTGCTCGCCGGCGACGTCGAGCCGGTCGACGAGCCGGCCGTCACCCCGGAGCCGGCGCCCGTGGTCGGGCTGGCGGTGGAGCCAGTGGGCTCCGTCCCGGTGCCGGTGCTGGGGGCGGAGCGGGTTCCCGTGGCGGGGGCCTCGTCCTCCGTCCCCGGCGATCCGGTCGCCGGCGTGCCGCCGGCGCCGGACCCGCCGCTGGTCGTGGGCGTCGCGCCGGCCGGCCGGTCGGCCTCCCGGACCGCGGGGTCCGCCCGGACGACGGCGAGGATGCGCTGCTCGAACTCCGTCAGCCGGTCCCGGATCTCGGCCAGCGGCAGGCCCTCGATCTGCTCGCCGAACGCCTGCAGCTCGGCCCAGATCGCCGCGAGCTCCCGGCTGCCCTCGTCGCTGAGCGGTCCGGGCAGAGAGACCACCAGTTGCGTGGCCAGCGCGTGGGTGACGCAGTCGATGCACGCGTAGTTCACGGCCACGGCGATGTTCTGCGGCACGACGACGTCGACCGAGCCCACCAGGAGCACGACCTGGAACGCCACTGCGACCGTCGTGCAGTCGCGGCAGCTGGCCAGCGCGTAGGCCTCGTTCCGGTTGACGGCGGCGTCCTCGTCGGCCCAGACCAGGGCGAACGAGACGTCGTAGCGGACCGAGCCGTCCTCGGTGTTCACGGCGAGGGCCTGGTTGTCGCCCTCGCCGGGCGGCAGCGGACGGTCGAAGGGGAACACCCAGGTCGGCGCACCGCCCTCGGCGCCGTTCGAGCCGGGGTCGGCGGCCCCGGGATCCGGCTCCCCGCCGCCGTGGGGCACCAGCACCAGCGCGAGCGCCGGTCGGTCCTCGGTCGGCACGGGTCCGGCGTCGGCGGGCCAGAGGGTCGCCGCCGTCCCGCGCGTCCCCTCGGCCAGGGCCGTGCCGCTCGCGGCCGGGACGGCGTCCAGCACCGTGCCGCCCTCCCAGGCGCGCACGGGCCGGTACCGGTCGCCGGCCGGCCACCACGCCCACAGCAGCCCGGCCACGACCGCGGCCGCCACGAGACCGGCGAGGGCCCGGCGCACGGGTCGCCCCTGGGTCCGCCGCCACACGCCGCGGACGACCTGCCGGACCGTCCGCGCCAGCACGTATCCGATGCCGAGGAGCGGAACGGCGATGGCCACGATCCCGAGCAGTCTCGCGAGAACGCCGAGCACGTCGCCGTCCCCGAACGCGTCGGCGAGCAGCCCGCCCTGCCGGCCGAGGGATTCCCACGCCGTGGCGAGCACCCGGGGCAGCGCCAGCACGATGAGCAGCAGCGACACCGCCATGAGCGGGACGACCACCAGCACCCAGGCGACGACCACGACGCGCGCCCACGTCTTGAGCGCCGTCGCCTCCGGCTGCCGCCACCGGCCGGGGAGCAGCCCCGCCATGATCGGGCCCATGCGCTGGTAGAGGTCGGGGACCCCGGTCACGTCGGCCAGCACGTGGTAGCCGTCGAAGCGCAGCAGCGGCGCGAGCTGACGGATCATCTGGAGCACCTGCGCGGCCACGATCAGCAGCACCGCGTGCCAGCCGGTGGTCCACCACACCGCGAAGGACAGCAGCACCACGAGGGCGTTGAAGTACAGCCCGCCCAGGTCGGTGCGCACCCGCCCGGCACGGCCGAGGCGGTAGCTGTCGGTGACGTCGGTGTAGAACGCCGGCCAGAAGAGGTAGATCCCGAAGCCCATGGCGCCCGGTGTGGAGCCGCCGTACCGGGCGGCGGCCGCGTGCCCGAACTCGTGGAAGCCGGCCGAGAGCACGGTCACCGCCACCACGGCCAGGAACAGCGCCGGGTTGCCGAAGGCCTGCGCCGTGGCCGCGGCGAGCCCCTGGGAGAACAGCACCCAGCCGGCGACGGCGCCGAACGCGAGGACGACCGGAGCCACCACCAGCGGGTGGAACAGGACGGTGAACGGCGCGGTGATCCGCCGGGTGACCGCCGGGTCGGTGACCACCCGCCGGAAGCGGAGCGCCAGCAGGGGGTCCGACCGGCGCAGTTCGGGTTCGCCGCCGTCGGCGCGGCGGAGCAGGCCGAGCGGCCGGAGCGTCGTGTCGACCAGCTGCCGGACGTCGTCGGGCCGGACGAGGCGCCCCGACGCCGCGCTCACCCGCTCGGCGACCTCCGCCACGGTGGCTTGCCCGTCGACGGCCAGCATCACCTGCTGGAGCAGCGGCGTCAGCGAGATGACCTGACCGTCGGCACGGCGGGCGAGAGCCGGCGGACGGCGGTACCCCGACCCGGGCACCTCGCCGAGCAGCTCCACACCGGCGGCGCGCGCCAGGACCTCCCCGTCGGGACCGGCGGCCGCCTCGGTGCGGGCGCCGGCCACGACGGGGATCGGCCGGGTGGACGGATCGGTCATGGGTGTGCCGGCCCGCTGCGCGGGCTCACTGGGTGATGGTCGACTGCTGGTCGGCCGTCGCCGACGCGTCGGCGTCGATGTCCTGCGTGATGATCGCGTCCTGCTGGGCGACCGCGGTGGCCTCGGAGCCGATCGACCCGACGTTGGCCGCCACGGCGGCGTCGATCGGGGCGGCGACGTTGGCGTTGGCCGCCACCGCGCCGGCCACGGGGGCGGCCAGGTCGACGTCGGCGGCGAGATCGACGTCCACGTCCAGCAGGTCGCCGGACAGCGGATCGCCCGCTGTCTCCGTCGCAGTCGTGGCGTCGGCCGGTGCGAGGGCGGGCTCGGCCGTGCCCACCGTGTCGTCGGACTGGTCGATGGTGCTGTCCTGCGGGGCCTCGGCCACGGCCTCGCCGGTGATGCCCTGGTCGATGATCACGCCCTGGTCGGAGAGCGCCTGGGCAGTCGAGTCGACGGAGAGCACGTTGGCGCCCACGGCCGCGTCGATCGGCGCGGCGACGTTGGCGTTGGCGGCCACCGCCAGGTCGATCGGGGCGGCGGCGTCGAGGGCGAGGTCGAGATCGGCGTTCAGGTCCAGGAGCGAGATGACCTCCTTGTCCGGCAGCGCGGCGCCTGTCTCGGCGGCGAGCTCCTCGGGCGAGAGCGGTCGCGGATCGTCGTTCTGGCTCACGAGTGCCTCCTCGGTCGGGGTCGGCCGGGCCCCTTCCCCAAGATCCACATGAGCAAACGAGCTGGTCGCGGGCATGCCCGATCGGGTGATCTCAGCCGCGCAGCAGCACCGCCACGCCGACACAGGCCGCTGCCCAGAGCCCGCTGGCCAGGGTGCCGACGATGAAGCGCTCCGCGGCTGCCGGCGCCCTCAGCTCGGCGAAGCGGCCCAGCCCCTTGACCGCGAGGACCACGGCGAGCGCTTCGGCCGAACCCGCGAGGAGCGCCGCGGCCACGGCCGCCCGCTCCAGGACGCCGATCCAGGCGCCCCCACGCAGGATCGACGGGTCCTGCGGCCCTCCGGCGACCCCGACCGCGGCCGGGTCGGCCGCACGCAGGACCGCCGTCGCGACGGGCCCGCCTCCCAGCACGGCGGCCAGGACGGCGGCCACGGTGACACCCTGGAGCAGGCCGTCGGCCGGGTCCTCGGCGGCCCAGGCGACGACGCCGGCGGCGGCGAGCAGGACGGTCAGGAGCGCCGCGCCCCACGGTGGGCGGACGCGCTCGCCGCGGGCGGTCAGCACCAGCCCGCCGGCCGCGACGACGGCCAGGACGACCAGGACGGCGATGCTCATGCCGGGCTCATGCCGGGCTCACCCCGCCGCCCGGGTCAGGAGACGGGCCGCGGTGGGGCGCAGCTCCCGCTCCAGATCCCACAGCCCCGCTGCCAGCCGCTGGCCGACGGCCTGCCGGGAGATGCCCAGCTCGCCGGCGGCCTCGGCCTGGGTGCGTCCGCCCCCGACGAGCGTGATGGCCTCCCACGCCTGCGGGCTGCGGCGGTCCACCACGACCGCCAGCGCGCTGAGCACCGCCTGGGCGTCCGCGGCCTCGGCCGGCTCGGCGCCACGCACCGCCAGGCGGGACGGTCGCTGCTTCGCGGCGTCGACGGCCCGGCGGGCGCTCAGGAACGCCGGTCCGGCGCCGGCGCGCGTGCTGGCGGGCAGCGGCGTCTGCACCGGGCCCGCCCCCACCCCGATACTCCAGCCCCCCGCTCGGACCAGCCGCAGCACGACGTCGACGACGGGCTCCGGATCGCCGAGCACGCCCTGGAACTCGTCGCCGGCCGTCCGCTCGAACGCCAGCAGCGTCGGTACGGCGCCGTTCAGCTCGCCGAGCACCTCGTCGACCCGGTCGGTATTGCGCCGGCTCGCCTTCTGGTCCACGGTCAGCACGTACGGCACCTCGCAAGTCTGGCAGCTTTCATTGGCTAGAGCAAGCCTCAGAGCTTGTCGACCGCCGTGGGCGGGAAGCCACCGGTGGCGATCGGCCCCCACCTCTCGATCGTCACCCGGATCAGGGACTTGCCCTGGCGGGCCATCGCCGCGCGGTACTCGTCCCAGTCGGGGTGCTCGCCGCTGATCGACCGGTAGTACTCCACCAGCGGCTCCAGCGCCTCGGGTAGGTCGAGCACCTCCGCCCGGCCGTCGACCTGCACCCACGCGTCGTCCCAGTCCGGGGAGAGGACGCACAGGGACACCGCGGGGTCGCGACGCGCGTTGACCGCCTTCGCCCGCTGCGGATACGTCGACACCACGATGCGGCCCGCGCCGTCCACCCCGCAGGTCACCGGCGACATCTGCGCCCCGCCGTCCCGACGGCGGGTGAGCAGCACCGCCTGGTGGCGCGGACGGAGGAAGTCCAGCAGGGCATCGCGGTCGACCCGGTCGGCGGTGGCGGTCTTCGGCATGCCGCGACGCTACGACGGAGGACCGACAGCGACGACTTCGCCACGATGATCGTTCCCGCCCGGTCCGGCCGCGCGAACTGTGCTGTGATCGAGCCATGAGGCTCCGCATCCCCGGCCGTCCGCCGGCCGATCCGACGCAGGCCTCGAGGACGGACGCCCGCGACCAGGACGCCGCGGACCCCCAGGCGGCGGCCGTCACCACCGCACCGGCGCCCACGCACGGGCGCGGGCCGCGGCTGCAGGCAGCCAGCCGCAGTCTGGCGATCGCGTCGGCGCAGTTCCTGCTCATCGCCGCCGCCGTCGTCCTGCTCTTCTACGTGCTCGGCAGGCTGTGGTCGATCCTGCTGCCGATCGTGCTGGGGCTGCTCATCGCCACCGTGCTGTGGCCGGCCACCCGCTTCCTGCGCAACCACCGGTGGCCGCCGGCCCTGGCGGCGGCCAGCGTGCTGCTCGGGTTCATCGCCGCGTTCATCGGCATCATCGCCGCGATCGCGCCTTCGGTCGCCAATCAGGTCACCCAACTCGCCGACCAGGCCTCGGCCGGGCTGCAGGACGTGCAGGAGTGGCTCAGCGGACCGCCGTTCAACCTGCGCGAGGGCCAGATCGACAATGCCGTGAACTCGGCGATCGACTCCATCCAGGGCAACGCCCAGAACATCGCCGGCTACGCCCTCACCGGTGTGTCCGCCGTCGGCAACAGCCTGATCAACCTGGTGCTCGCGCTCGTCCTCGTTTTCTTCTTCCTCAAGGACGGTCCCCGCTGGGTGCCCTGGCTCTCGGCGCAGACCGGCCCCAAAGCGGCCCCCCACGTGGCGGCGCTGTCGTACAAGACGTGGGCGACCCTCTCGGAGTTCATCCGCCAGCAGGCGCTCGTCGGCTTCATCGACGCCTTCTTCATCGGCCTGGGGCTGTGGATCTTCGACGTCCCGCTCGTGCTGCCCCTGGCCGTGCTGACGTTCTTCGGTGCCTTCGTGCCGATCATCGGTGCGTTCGTCGCCGGCGCCTTCGCCGTCCTGATCGCGCTGGTCGACGAGGGATTCACCGTCGCGCTGATCATCTTCGGCATCGTCCTGCTGGTGCAGCAGATCGAGGGCAACGTCCTGCAGCCGATCATCCAGGGGCGCGGGTTCAACCTGCACGCCGCCGTGGTCATCCTCGCCGTGACGGCCGGCAGCAGCCTGGCGGGCATCATCGGCGCGTTCCTCGCCGTCCCGATCGCCGCCCTGATCGCTGTCATGTACCGGTACGCCCGCGACGAGCTGGACGAGAAGTCACCCGAGATCGCCGACGACGGCACCCGGGCGACGGTGACCGGCGACGACTCGGGCACCGCGGTCACGCACGACCAGGTGGCCGCACCGTCCCCGGACGGCCCGGCACGCTGACCTCCCCCGCCAGGGGGACGATGGGAATGCCGCCGCCCCCGGGGTAGCTGCACCGGCCAGTCGCGCCCGCACCGGCCGCTCGCCACGAGACGCAGGAGGTCCGACCGTGCCGCAGCGACCGGAGGAGCTCGTCGAGCTGCTCCCGGAGGCCGAGCCCTTCCTCGCCCGCGAGGCGGCGGTCGGCGAGCCGGCCGAACGCGGCGGGCTGGTGCTCGTGCACGACCTCGCCGGGGAGTTCGACGCCGCGCACGCCGCGGCGCTGGCCGGTGCGCACCTGCTGGCCTCGCTGCCGCACGAGGTGATCGCGCGCTTCGACGCCGACAGCCTGGTCGACTACCGCGCCCACCGCCCACGGATGGGCTTCAACGGCGACCACTACGAGTCCTTCGCCGCTCCCGAGATCCTGCTCTACGCCGTCGAGGACGACGCCGGGATGCCCTTCCTGCTTCTGCACGGAGCCGAGCCCGACTACGCCTGGGAACGCTTCGTCGCCGCCGTCGGCGGGCTGGTCGAGCGGCTCGGCGTCACGTCGGTCGTGGCGCTGCAGGCGATCCCGATGCCGGTGCCGCACACCCGCCCGGTCACGGTCACCGCGCACGCGACGCGGCGCCAGCTGATCGAGCCGTACCCGGTGTACTGGGGCGAGCTGCGCATCCCCGGGAGCGTGTCGGCCCTGATGGAGCTGCGCATGGGTGAAGCGGGCGTAGACGCGCTGGGCGTGGCCGCCCACGTCCCGCACTACCTGTCGCAGGCGACCTACCCCGCCGCCTCCCTGACGCTGCTCGAGCACCTCGAGCGACTCACCGGGCTGCACCTGCCGACCGAGGCGCTGCGAGAGGCGGCCGAGGTCCACCGGACCGAGGTGGACGAGCAGATCGCCCGCTCCCCCGAGAACACCGCCGTCGTCGCGGCCCTCGAGCAGCAGTACGACTCGTTCACCGCCGCGCGCGAGGGCACCGACCTGCTCTCCGGCGGCGAGGTGCCCAGCGCCGAGGAGATCGGCGCGGAGTTCGAGCGCTTCCTGGCCGACCAGGACCGCAAGCGCCCCCGCGACTGAGCCCTCCCCGCCAACTCCCCGGCGAGGTCTGCGCACTCGTCGCCCTCAGCGCCCCGATGCCGACGAGATCGCAGACCTCACGCATCAGGACGCCGTGACGCCGTCCCGCCGCCGGGCCAGGCTGAAGGCGGTCGCCCCGAGCGCGCCGACCACGGCGAAGAGGTAGAAGCCACCGGGGAAGGCGTTGCCGGCGGCGAACAGGGCGCCGGTGATCGTCGGACCGACGATGGCACCGATGCGTCCGGCCCCGGCCGACCAGCCCAGCGCGGTCGCGCGCACCTGCGGCGGGTGGTTGGCGCTGACGAATGCGTAGACCAGCACCTGGGCGCTGAAGACGAAGCAGCCGGTCAGGAAGACCATGGCGTAGATGCCGCCGATCGGGAGCCTGATCGACAGCAGCGCCAGGAAGACGGCGGCACCGGCGAACCAGGTGACGCCGGCGGCGCGCGCCCCGATCCGGTCGGCGACGGTGCCGGCCACCAGCAGGCCGACGATCGCGCCCACGTTCAGCACCAGGAGGAAGGCGAGCGCGTCGCCCAGTTCGTACTCCGCCTCGCGCATGATCGTGGGCAGCCAGTTGTTGAGGCCGTAGACCAGCAGCAGGCCCATGAACGACGTGACGCCGATGACGACCGTGTTGCGCACGTACCCGGAGGTGAACAGCGTCCTCACCGTCGCGGCGGCGCCTTCTCCCGCGTGCTCGGCGACCGGGGCCGCAGGGTCCTCCAGCGTCAGGCCGTGGCGGCGGGCGACGTCCTCGGCCTCGGCGCGACGGCCGTGGGCCACCAGCCAGGACGCCGACTCGGGCAGCCGGGCGATCATCAGCGGCACGAGCACCACCGCGGGCAGGGCGCCGATGACGAACATCCACTGCCAGCCCAGGTTCGGGATGACCACGATGGCCAGGGCCGCCGTCATGACCGCCCCGACGTGGTACCCGGTCATGATCGTGGTGGTGGCGCGACCGCTGCGCCCGGAGCGGCTGAACTCGTTGACCATCGCGATCGCCGTGGGCAGGCAACCCCCCAGCCCCAGCCCGGCGAGGAACCGGAGGACGCCGAACACGTACTCGTTCGGCGCGAAGGCGCACGCCAGGGTGAGCAGCGAGAAGGCGGCGACCGCGCCGATGAGGGCCCTCCGGCGACCGATGAGGTCGGTGAGCGTCCCGATCGTCAGCGCACCGATCATCATGCCGACCAGGCCGATGGTGATCACGAACGTCGTGCCGGTACCGGACAGCGCCCACTCGTCGGGCTCCTGGAGGGTGGGCACGACGGTGCCCACCACCACCAGGTCGAAGCCATCGAGGAGGACGGCGATCCAGCACAGCGGCGCCACCCAGCCGGCCGCCCGGGCGGCGGTGGTCTGGACGGGTGTCGTCTCCACGGGCACCTCCGGAAGCCGTCGGGACGACCGGGTGGCCGCCGGACGCCGTCCGTCGGTGACCACCGGCCGATGGCGGCCCCGTACCCAGCCACCCCCGACCACACCCGGACGACAGCCAGGTGGCCGAGCTCAGCTTCCGGTACAGAAAGCTGCAGCTAGGCGAACACGATCGTCTTGTCGCCGTCGACGATGACCCGGTCCTCGACGTGCCAGGTGACCGCCTGGGCGAGCACCTGCCGCTCGACGTAGCGGCCGACCCGCCGCATGTCCTCGACGGTGGCCCGGTGGTCGACCCGGGCCACCTCCTGCTCGATGATCGGGCCGGCGTCGAGCTCCGGTGTCACGTAGTGCGCCGTCGCCCCGATCAGCTTCACGCCGCGGTCGTGCGCCGCCTGGTACGGGTTCGCCCCGACGAACGCCGGCAGGAAGCTGTGGTGGATGTTGATCAGGCGCTCGGGGAAGCGGCTGCAGAAGTCCGCCGAGACGATCTGCATGTAGCGGGCCAGGACGACCAGGTCGACGTCACCGATCAGGTCGAGCGCGCGTGCCTCCGCCTGCTCCTTGGTCGCCGGGGTGACCGGCACGTGGTGGAAGGGGATCCCGGCCGCGCGGGCCACCGGCTCGAGGTCGGGATGGTTGGAGACGACGCAGGCGATCTCGGCACGGACGTCACCGGCGCGGACGCGGTAGATCAGCTCCTGGAGCACGTGGTCGGTCTTGCTGACGAACACCGCCAGGGTCGGCCGGTGGGCGGCCTCGGTCAGCCGCCAGGACATCCGGAGCTCCCCGGCGAGCCCGGCCAGCCGCCGCTCCAGCTCCGGACGGCGGCCGACGAGGTCGGCGAGGACGAACTCCAGCCGCAGGGTGAACGTGCCGCCGCTGGGATCGGAGGAGTGCTGCTGCGAGTCGGTGATGTTGGCGCCGGCGTCGGCCATCAGCCCGCTCAGCGCGGCCACGATCCCCGGCCGGTCGGGGCAGCGGACGAGGAGCCGCCCGACGTCGGTGAAGCGGGGATCGTGCGGACCGGGGGCGACCATGGTGGGCCATCCTCCCAGACGCACCGCGCGTCGATCATGGCCCCGTGACCACCGCACCGGCCGCTCGGGTGGTCACCGCGCCATGATCGCGGACGTCACGCCTCAGGAAGAGGTGCGCGCCGGGCGTTGGCGACGTCGAAGAGGTCGCCGTACTGCTCCACCCGGGCCAGCACGTCGTCGGTCGTGAACCGCAGGGTCGCCGGGTCCGCACCCTCCCGGACGGCGTCCACCTCGTCCCATCCGATGGGCGTGGAGACGGTCGCGGCCGGTCGCGCCCGCAGCGAGTACGGCGCCACGGTCGTCTTGGCCGGATTGTTCTGGCTCCAGTCGATGAGCACCTTGCCCGGCCGGAGAACCTTCTCCATGCGCCAGACGACCTCGTCGGGCGTCTCGGCGGAGAGCTCCTGGGCCAGCATCTTCGCGTAGCGGCTGGGGTGCTCCCGGTCGGTCGGCGTCTCGATCGGCGCGTAGACCTGCATGCCCTTGGAGCCCGACGTCTTCACCACCGGGTCCAGCCCGTCGACCTCCAGCCGCTGCCCGAGCCGCTCGGCGACGACGCAGCACTCCGCGATGCCCGTCTCCGGCCCGGGGTCCAGGTCGAGCACCAGCAGGTCCGGGAGGGCGGCCACCCCGTCGTCGTCGACCTGCCACTGCGGCACGTGGAGCTCGAGCGCGGCGAGGTTGGCCGCCCACGCGAGGTCGGCCACCGACTCGAGGACGACCATGTCGAGCGTCTCCCGGCCCCGGGAGCTGCCGGGGCTCGGGATGGTCACCCGGCGCACCCAGTCGGGGGCGTGCCGGGCGCTGTTCTTCTCGAAGAACTTCTGGCCCTCTACGCCGTCGGGCCAGCGGGTGAACGTCACCGGGCGGCCGGCCACGTGCGGCAGCAGCACCGGCGCGATCCGGACGTAGTAGTCGATCACCTGCGCCTTGGTGAACCCGACCTCGGGGAACAGCACCTTCTCCAGGTTGGATACCTGCAGTACCCGCCCGTCGATCTCCACCCGCTGGCGCTTCACGATGCCACCGGTTCGCGTCCCGCCCGGCGGAGCCGGCCGATCGCAGAGCCGCTCACGATTCGATCACCACGTCGTCGGGCTCCAGGTCGTCGCGCACGCCCTTCCACGACGGGTGCCGCAGCCGGTTGTCCGCCGTCCACACCGCGTAGGCGACCTCGCCCACCAGGTCCGGCTCCACCCAGTGCGCGTCCCGGGTCACCTCCCGCGGCAGCGTGCCGGTGAACGGCGACATCGCCCGGGGGGTCAGCATCCGCTGCAGGTGCCGGAGGTCGGCGTCGGTGAACCCCGTGCCCACGTGGCCGACGTACACGATCCCGCCGTCGTCGTCAGGGACCCCGACCAGCAGGGAGCCCACTCCCCCGGCCCGCCGCCCCTGGCCGGGCCGCCACCCCCCGACGACGACCGACTGGGTGCGGACGTTCTTGATCTTCCGCCACTCGGAGCTGCGCACCCCCGGGCGGTACGGGGAGTCCAGCCGCTTGGCGACGACCCCCTCCAGGCCGTTCTCCAGGCTCGCCGCGTGCACGTCCGCGCCCCCGCCGGCGAACCAGGGCGTGGGCACCCACCGCTGGCCGGCGAGGCCCAGGGCGTCCAGCCGCCGCCGCCGTTCGGCGTAGGGCAGCCCGCGCAGGTCCTCGCCGTCCCACGCCAGCAGGTCGAAGACCAGGTAGGTGACCGGCTTGGCGGCGGCCATCCGCGGCACCTCCGGGCCGGTCCGGTGCATGCGGCCCTGCAGCGCACCGAAGTCCGGGCGGCCGGCCTCGTCCATGGCGACGATCTCGCCGTCGACCACCGCGTCGTGCCCGGCCAGCACGGCGGGGAGGCGACCGACCTCCGGGTACCGGACGGTGATGTCGGTGCCCTTGCGCGACGTGAGCGCGAGCACTCCCTGGTGCACGGTCGCCACGGCCCGGACGCCGTCCCACTTGAACTCGTACCCCCAGCCGGCGTCCTCCTCCGCCGTCGGTAGCTCCCCGGGGACGGCCAGCATCGGCAGGAGCGGCTCCGCGGGCGCCTCGGCGGCCGGCCGGGTGTCGTCGAGCTTGCGGATGTTCCAGGCGCCGTCGTCCACGGGGAAGAGCGCGTACCGGCCGGCCAGCCGACGGCCGTCGAACGTGACGACGACGTGCCGCTCGTCCCACTTCTCGGTGGCGTAGCGACCGGCGTCCCAGATGGTGACCGACCCGCCGCCGTACTCGCCGGCGGCGATCGTGCCGGAGAAGGAGGCGTACTCGAGGGGGTGGTCCTCGGTGGGGACGGCGAGCCGGCTGGGGCCCTGCTCCGTCGGCGGGCCCTTCGGCACCGCCCAGCTCTTCAGGACGCCGTCGCGCTCGAGCCGCAGGTCCCAGTGCACCCGCTCGCCCGTGCGCCCGCGCGGCGTGTGGTGCTCCTGGACGACGAAGGTGTCGTCGTCCCCCACCGGCAGCGGGCTCCCGGCCGGGGGCACCGGCTCCGCAGTCCGTCGCGGGTCCCGCTTGGCGCGGTACTCGGCGAGCGGGTCCTCCCGCCGGCCGCGCGGGCGCGCGGGCACGTCAGGCGCTGCGGCGGGCGCGCTTGGCCGGCGGCTTGTCGGTCCGGGCGGCCTTCTTCGCCGCGGTCTTCTTCCCGGTGGCCTTCGCCGGCTCCGCGGCCGAGGCCCGCTTCGCCGGTGCCTGCTTGGCCGGTGCGGCCTTCTTCGCCGGTGCGGCCTTCTTCGCCGGTGCCCGCTTCGCCGGGGCCCGCTTCGCCGGCGCCCCGGCCGCCGGAGCGTCGCCGGCGGCGGCCGCCTCGCCCGCCACGTCGTCCGCCACGTCGTCGGCCGCGTCGTCGGCCGCGTCGTCCGCCGCGTCGTCGGCGACGGCCCCGCCCCGGGCGCGCTCCACGCTGCGGCGCAGGGCGCTCATCAGGTCGACGACGGCCCCGCCGGTGTCCTCCACGTCGGGCAGGGTCTGCACCTCGCCGCCGCTCTGCTTGGCCTCCAGCAGCGCGGTCATCGCCTCGCGGTAGTCGTCGGTGTACTCGCTGGGGTCGAACTCGCCGGTCATCGAGGCGATCAGCGCCTCGGCCATCTTCAGCTCCTGCGGCCGGACGCTGATGTCCTCGTCCAGGAAACCGAAGTCGGGACGGCGGATCTCGTCCGGCCAGCGCATCGTGTGGAGCACGAGGACGCCCTCCCGCACCCGCAGCGCGGCCAGCGACTCCCGCTGACGGATCGCGATCTTGGTGATCGCCACCTGGCCGGCGTTCTCCAGCGCGTCGCGCAGCAGCACGTACGGCCGCGCGGCCGGGCCGTCGGGCTCCAGGTAGTACGTCTTCTCGAAGTGGATCGGGTCGATCTCGTCCTGGTCGACGAACTGCAGCACCTCGATCTCGCGGCGCGTGGCCAGCGGGAGCTCCTCGAAGTCCTCGTCGGTGAGGATGACGACCTGCCCGTCGGGCAGTTCGTAGCCCTTGGCGATGTCGCTGTACTCGAGCTCCTCGCCGTCGATCGAGCAGACCCGCCGGTACTTGACCCGACCGCCGTCGGCCGCGTGGACCTGGTGGAAGCGGATGTCCTTGTCCTCGGTCGCCGAGTACAGCTTCACGCCGATGCTGACGAGGCCGAACGACACGGCCCCGCGCCAGATCGATCGCATGCCGCCCCTTCCCGAACCGGCTCCGGACCCCGGACCCCATGAGCGACCCGTGGCCGGGCCAAGATCGCAGGATAGGTGCGGGCGGGTACCCGCGGCAGGTCGACCGACGTGCCGGCTCCCCCTGACGGAGGACACGCCCGACCGGGGAAGGGACGCCGGGCGCGGACCGCACTACCCCGCGAGGAGTCGGGCGGAGGTGCCCATTCTCCCCCTTGGACGCCCGTTGCGGCGGACTTCGCCGTCCCCCGACCGGGGTGCCGGCCCACCGCTCCCGCCCGGGTCAGTCGCCCTCGTCGACGCCCTCCGGCTGCGGCGCCAGCCCGCCGTTCTGGATGGCGTCGTACACGAACTGGAGCACGTCCGAGCCGGCCACCATGGTCATCGTCAGCGCCGCCAGCCGGGTAGCCTTCGGGGCGGTGACATAGCCGAGGACGAAGCCGGTGCCCACCCACTGCGCCAGGCAGAAGGGGCAGGTGACCAGCTCCCCCACGGCGTGCTTGACCCCGCCGTGCTCGCGCACCTCCTCGGCCACCTCGGCGTGCCCGGAGGGGCCCTCGAACCGCACGAACGGCGCCCGGACGGGGGCGGTGACGGGGTCCTTCGCGATCCGGCGGGCGAGCCGGAAGGTGGCGACGGTGAGCAGCACCGCGTCGCCCAGCGGGATCCGCTCCGGGAGCTCGCGGCCCGAGGCGCGCACGGCCGCGGCGGCGGCCGACACCAGCCCGAGGTACACCCCCATCGCGCCGAGGTCACCGGCCAGCGGCCGCTCCTCGCCGTTGGTGTACTCCCGCTTCTGCGTGCGGGCCCACCGGCGGACCGGCTCCCCGATCCGCTGCACCCCGTCTGCCATCGCCATGGACGACGCGCTACCCCCGCCGTGCCCGGCGCAACCCGGCTCCCGGCGGGGGTGTGGCGACGAACAGTGCGCATGGCCGGGCAGGCGACGGGTAGGGCGAGGGCAGACACCGGTCGCCGGCCGGTTCCCCGTCCCGCCGTGCCGCGGCCGACGCCGACATTCCGCAGAAGGAGGCACCGCCCATGACGCAGCCCGAGGGCCAGACCGCCCGTGACGTCTTCCCGGAGGACGACGGCATCCCGGAGGTGGCGCAGGACGACAACCCCACCCAGGAGCGGGCCGAGGACCCCCAGTTCGCGCCGATGCCCGGGGAGCGGGCCAACGCCACCGTCGACTTCGGCACCACCGCCTTCGAGCAGTCACAGGGCGAGTCCCTCACCGGGCGGCTCGAGCGCGAGGTGCCCGACGACACGCTCGACATCCGCCCCGCCGAGGACCCCGACCGGCAGGTCGGGCAGCTGGAGCAGGACACCTCGACCAGTCCGGTGAGCGACTCCGGGACGAACCGCACGGCCGACGACGTGGAGGCGACCTCCGACGTCTCCGTGGGGGGTGAGGGGCCCGAGGAGGGCGCCATGCACCTCACCGAGAGCTGAGCCCCGGAGGCCCGTCCCGCCGCCCGGCCGCCACCGGGGGGCGGGATTGGCGTGGGCGCGATCGGTTGTCTACGTTGTAATCGCGGTTCAGCAGGCAGCCGCACCGTGCCCGTGCGGGAACGATCGCCGGGACACGGCTGTTCACCACGTGCGGGATCGGGGACGACGAGTCCCCGGACCGTCCAGCGGTAGATTGTCCGAGCGGTCATCGCCGCCGGGAAAGCCGCCGAGAGGAGCCACTGTCCGTGACCACTTCCGACCTGCCCGCCGAGGGGCAGCCCGACGTGTCGACCGAGGGCACCGAGGCACCCTTCGACGACGTGATCACGCTGTCGACCTCCACCGACGAGGACGGCGTGGTGACGGTGACGGTCGTCGGCGAGGTGGACACCTTCACCGCACCGGTGCTCCGTTCCACCCTCGACAGCCAGCTGGAGCAGCAGCCGCGGGAGCTGGTCATCGACCTCTCCGGCGTGCAGTTCCTGGGTTCGGCCGGGCTGGCGGTGCTGGTCGAGACCCAGAAGGCGTCCCGGGCCCGCGACGTGGCCCTGCGGCTCATCGCGACCACCCGCGCGGTCACCCGCCCGCTCGAGGTGACCGGCCTCATCGACCTCTTCACGATCGCCGACAGCACCGCCCGCTGAAAGGGGCCCGTCCTCCCGGGACGGGTCCACCTACGACCAAGGCCTCGCCGATCGGCGGGGCCTTCGTCATGTCTAGGCGGACAGCAGCTGGCAGACGGCGGCCTCGAGCACCTTCTGCGTGTCCCGATCGGCCATCCCCCCCGACGACAGAGCCTCGTCGGCGGCCCGGAGCGCGTGCGCCACGGTCTCGCCGTTCTCGAACCGGTCGACGACCCGCGGGTCGACGTAGCTGGCCTTGCAGACCGCCGGGGTGTTGCCGAGCTGCTCGCTCACCTGTTTGTAGGCGGCGTTGATCAACTTCTTGCGGGCGGTCCTGCTCTTCGGCGGCGGCGCCTCGGCCAGGGCGGCGGCCATCAGGACGGTGGCCGTCCAGGTCCGGAAGTCCTTGGCGGTGATCTCCGCGCCGCTGATCTCCTTGAGGTAGGCGTTGATCTCGCTGCTGGACACGTCGTGCCACTCACCGTCCTCGGTCTGGTAGGCCAGCAGGTCCTCCCCCGCGTCGGCCGGCCGCTCCAGCAGTTGCCGGACGACGGTCGCCGTCGGTCGGTCGGTGATCTCGACCTCCCGCTCGATGCCGCCCTTGGCCGTGTACGAGAAGAAGGTCCGCTCCCCCCGGACCGAGACGTGGGACCGCTTGAGCGTGGCCAGGCCGAAGGTGCCGTTCTCCTCCTCGTACTGCTCGCTGCCGACGCGGAAGGCGCCCAGGTCGAGCAGCCGGACGGCGGTGGCGAGGACCCGGTCGCGGTTGAGGCCGCGGGTGCGCAGGCCGGCCTTCACGGCGTCGCGCACGTCCGGCAGCTCCCGCGCGATCTGCAGCACCCGCTCGTGCTTCTCCGCGTCCCGCCGGGCCCGCCACTGGTCGTGGTACCGGTACTGCCGGCGCCCGGCGGCGTCCAGCCCGGTCGCCTGGATGTGCCCGTTCGGCCAGGGGCAGATCCAGACGTCACGCCAGGCCGGCGGGATGGCCAGTCCCCGGATCCGGTCCAGCCGGTCGTCGCGGATCAGCGCGCCCTCGGTGTCGTAATAGGCGAATCCCCGCCCGGCCCTGCGACGCCGGTAGCCAGGACCGTTCACGTCGCTGCGCCGAAGTCTCACGTCCGGGGGATGTGCACCGGGGCTGTTCCCCAAACAGCGCCGTCCCCCGGGCGGGTGTCACGGCTGGTCAGCGCAGGTCCACCAGCCCGCCCAGTCCGCTGATCTCGAGGACGTGGCGGGTGATGCCGCCCTCGGGGGCGTGCACGACCAGGCGCCAGCCCTCGTCGCGCCCGATCCGGGCGATGGCCAGCACGACCCGGACCGCGGCGCTGCTGAACAGCGAGACGCCGGCCAGGTCGAGCTCCACGCTTCCGGTGCCCCCGTGACTGGCCTCCAGCAGCCGGATCCGCAGCTGTTCGGCGCCGAACTCGTCGACCGCCCCACCGACCCGCACCACCGGCCGCGGCCCGTCCCGGTCGACGGTCACCGTCGCGTCGGCGGACGCCGATGGGCGGTCCTCGCCGACCTCCGGCGTACGGCGCAGGCGGAGGGTCAGCGTGACGGTCGTCCCGTTCTCCTCCTCCTCCAGCACCACGCGGTCGACGAGCTGGCGCATGATCAGCAGGCCGCGGCCCCGGTCGCCGGGGTCCCGGTCCGGCGGGCGCCAGGCGCCCCGGTCGCGCACGGTCACCGTGAGGACTCCGTCCACGTCCACCCGGGCGGTCACCGACATGGGCCCCGGCTCGGAGCCGCGGTAGGCGTGTTCGGCGGCGTTGGCGCAGGCCTCGCCCACGGCCACCATCACGCCGACGCGGTCCTGCTCGCCCATCCCGACGGCGGTCAGCCAGTTGTTCAGCCGCCGGCGGACCCCGGGCAGGGCGGCCGGGGTGGCGACCAGCTCCAGCTGCAGCGGCTCGAGGGTGTCCTCGCGGCGGTGCGCGACGAGCACCGCCACGTCGTCGACCCAGCCCGCGGGACTGCGCACTCCCTCGGCGATCGCGTCGGCGACGTCGTGGCCGCCGTCCCCATCCAGGGCACCGGGCGCGGCGAGGGCCGCCGTCGCCACCGAGACCAGCCGGTCCAGCGCGTCCGCGGCGGGGTGCGCGCCGGCGACCGCGCCGTTGGAGAAGAGCACGAGCGTCGATCCCTGCTCGAGCACCTGCCGCGAGACCGTGGTCGGAGTGCCCGGCACGCTGCCCAGCGGCGGGCGCGGCGGTGCGGGCAGGAACGACGTCGCGCCGTCGGCACCGACCACCAGCGGAGGCGGGTGCCCGGCCGCGGCGTAGACGAGGTCACCGGTGCCCGCGTCCAGGACGCCGTAGAAGACCGAGGCCCCCTCCACGTCGTCCATCTGGGCGGCGAAGGCGTCGAGGGCGCCGAGGACTGCCGACGGCGACGGGTCCCGCAACGCCGAGGAACGCATCGCCCCGCGCAGCCGGCTCATCGCACCGGCGGCCGGCACCCCGTGGCCGACGGCGTCGCCCACCACGAGCGCGACCCGGCCGGAGCCCAGTGCCACCGCGTCGTACCAGTCGCCCCCGGCGGCCCGCACGGCGGAGGCGCGGTGGTAGCTGCCGGAGAGGCGCAGGTCGGGGAGCAGCGGCAGGGACGGCGGCAGGAGGGACAGCTGCGCCTGCTCGACGCCGTCGGCGGGCGGCCGGGGCCACAGGGAGAGATCCGTCGTGGCGTCCGCCGACTCCAGGACCAGCAGCGCCCCGCGCCCGTCGGCAACCCGCAGGGGACGCACCATCAGCGTCGCCACCGGCCCGCCGGACCCCAGGGGCCCGCAGACGGTCTCTGGCTGCCCGGTCCGCAGCACCGTCTCGAGCACCTCGGCCGCCGGCCGGCCGTTCACGAGGGGCAACCGGTCGCGATCGGTGCCCAGGCGCCGCGCGCGGGCGTTGGCCCACACGGGCTCGGTCGCGGTGGCGCTCAGGAGGTAGATGGCGGCCGCCGCGCTCTCCATCGCCGCGACCAGCGCAGCGGCCCCCTCGTCCCCGGCGGTTGCAGGGAGGGGTGGCAGGCTGCCGGGGCTCGCGCTCATCTCGGACCAGCCAATACCAGCCTCCGGACCCCGGCAACCGCGATGACGCCTACCGTGGGGCCGTGGCGACCGCCACGTTTCGGTTCCGGCGAGGGCCGGGTAGGTGGTGCCGGTTGGGCGCTGGTCGGGAACCCGGTCGGCCCCGCGGAGGGCCCGGACGGGGCCCGGCAGGATGGACCGCCGCGGCTCGGGAACGAGCGCGCCGGCAACGAAGGAGCGGACGACGGATGGTGGACTCGAGGGGCGCCCTCGCGCAGGACCGGCGACGCGCGGAGAGGCTGGAGCTGCGGGTGCCCACCACGGCCACCCAGCTGCCGGCGGTGCGCGCGATGGCTGGTGACCTCGCGATCCGGATGGACTACGACCTCGATGCGGTGGAGGACCTCCGACTGGCCGTCGACGAGGCCTGCGCGACGCTCACCCAGATCGCCGCAGGCGACTCCCCCCTCACCGTGATCTTCGAGACGACGCGGGCCGGGCTGCACATCGAGGCGTGGGTGCCGACCGCCGAGGGCGTGGAGGTGCCCCGCGACGGCTTCGGCTGGGCGATCCTGGCCACCCTCGTCGACAGCGTCGACGCCCGTCGCTCCACCCAGGACGCCGTGCCGGGCGGGAACGGCACCCCCACCCCCGTGGGCCTGATCGCCATGGACAAGTACCTGCCCGGCCAGCACCCGACCGAGGTGGGCAGCGGGGCGGGACAGAACTTCTCGGTCGCCCAGTGAGCCGGTCGCCGTCGACCGGTGAGACGCCGGTCGTGAAGGTCCCGCTTCCTGACCAGAGGTCGCAGGCACCGATCCCCGCCGCAGAGCCGGCCCCCGCGGAGGACGACATCACTTCCCACGACCCGGCCGACCCGGAGACCGTTCCCGACCCCCGGGCCGAGACCGGCGACGTCCCCGTCGCCGACCCGACGCCCGACGCCGTGCCGGTCTCGGACAACCGGCGGCGGGCCGAGCGGACGGCGCCGCTGTTCGCCGAGCTGGCCACGCTCGCCAAGGACGATCCCCGCCGCGAGCGGCTGCGGGAGATCCTGGTCGAGGAGCACCTGCCGCTGGTGCGGCACTTCGCCCGGCGGTTCAGCAACCGCGGTGAGCCGTTCGACGACCTGCTGCAGGTGGGCACGCTCGGGCTGATCGCGGCGATCGACCGCTTCGACCCGACCCGCGGCGTGGAGTTCCTGTCCTTCGCCGTCCCCACCATCACCGGCGAGATCAAGCGGCACTTCCGCGACCAGGGCTGGTCGGTGCGCGTGCCGCGCCGGCTGCAGGAGCTGCACCTGTCGCTCAACGCCGCCGTCGGCGAGCTGGCGCAGAAGAACGGCCGGGCGCCGACACCGTCGGAGCTGGCCGCGCACCTCGGCATCCCGCGCGCCGAGGTGCTGGAGGGCCTCGCCGTCGCCAACGCCTACCGCAGCAGCTCGCTGGACGAGCGGCTGTCCGGTGAGGACGACTCCCCCACCCTCGCGGCCACGCTGGGCGAGGAGGACGCGGCGCTGGAGGGCGTGGAGTACCGGGAGTCGCTGCAGCCGCTGCTGGCCACCATCCCGGCCCGCGAGCGACGCATCCTGATCCTGCGGTTCTTCGGCAACATGACCCAGTCGCAGATCGCCGCCGACATCGGCATCTCGCAGATGCACGTCTCCCGGCTGCTCAGCCAGACCCTGGCCAAGCTGCGCGAGGGCCTCCTCAAGGACTGAAGAAGGACCCGGCCCCCTGCAGGGCGGCCGCCTTCAGGACCGGGGCTGGACGCCGTTCCCGGTGTCCGGCTCGCCACCGCCGATGGCTCGCGCCTCGTCGGTGACCTGGCTGAGCGGCGGGGGCGTCGGGACGGCGGGCGTCGGGACGGCGGGTCCCTCGTCGACGATGCTCGACAGCTCGATCTTCGCCTCGGGCTGGTCGGCAGCGCGCGGCAGGTGCGACTCGAACCAGCCGCTGGTGTCCAGCCCGCCGTCCTTCGACGGTGCGCCGCCGTTGCCGCCGGCCGGGACGTCGAGCCACGACTTCCCCCCGTCGGCGCCGCCCAGGTTGGCCAGCCCCTCCAGCGCCTTGCTGAACTCGCTGGGCACGATCCACATCTTGTTGGCGTCACCCTGGGCGATCTGCGGCAGCGTCTGCAGGTACTGGTAGGCCAGCAGTCCCTGGTCGGGCTTGCCGTCGTGGATGGCCTGGAACACCGTCTCGATCGACTTGGCCTGGCCCTGGGCCTGCAGGAACAGCGCGGCCCGCTCACCCTCGGCCCGCAGGATCCGGCTCTGCCGCTCCGCCTCGGCCTCGAGGATCGCCGCCTGCTTCTTGCCCTCGGCCGACAGGATCGCCGCCGCCTTCTGCCCCTCGGCCGTGGTGATCGCCGACTGCCGGGCGCCCTCGGCCTGCAGGATGATGGCGCGCTTGTCGCGGTCGGCGCGCATCTGCTTCTCCATCGAGTCGCGGATGGTGGGCGGCGGGTCGATCGCCTTGATCTCCACGCGCGCCACCCGCAGGCCCCACGGACCGGTGGTGCCGTCGAGCACCGACCGCAGCTGGCTGTTGATCCCGTCGCGCCCGGTCAGCGTCCCCTCGAGGTTGAGGCCGCCCACGACGTTGCGCAGCGTCGTCGTCGTGAGCTGCTCCATGCCGGTGATGTAGTTGGCGATGCCGTAGACGGCCAGCCGTGGGTCGGTCACCTGGAAGTACACGACGGTGTCGATGCCGACCTGCAGGTTGTCGGAGGTGATGACCGGCTGCGGCGGGAACGAGATGACCTGCTCGCGCAGGTCGATGGTGGCCCGCACCCGGTCGACGAAGGGCACCAGCAGGTTCAGGCCGGGCGAGAGCGTCCGGCTGTAGCGGCCCAGCCGCTCGATCACCTTGGCCTGGGCCTGCGGCACGATCGTGACGCTCTTGGCGATCACCATGACCACCAGCAGGGCGACGACGATCAGGGCGATGAGTGCCGGTTCCACGGCGGGCTCCCTTCCTCGGCTGACGCCGATCCTGCCCCGCCGGAACCGCTGCGGTCAGGATCTCGGCGACGGGTTCACTCCAGCGCGTCGCCGACGACCGCCGTGGCGCCCTCCACCTGCAGGATGCGCACGGTGTCGCCGACGGCGAAGATCTCCCCGCTGTGCTGGCTGCGGGCGGTCCACTCGTCCGCGCCCATCCGGATCCGGCCCCCCGAGGAGTCGACCTCCTGGGTCACCTTCGCCGTCCGGCCGATGAGGGTGTCGACGCCGTCGAGCTGCAGCGGCGTCCGGTTCGTCAGGTGCTTGGTGGCGATCGGCCGGACCAGCGCCAGGAGCACCCCCGACACCGCGATGAACGCGATGAGCTGCAGCACGGTCGCGCCGCCGAGCAGGGCGACGGTCATCCCGCCGAGCGCGCCGCCGGCGAACATCAGGAGCACCAGGTCGAGGCTCACGACCTCGCCCGCCGCGAACAGGCCCGCGGCGATGAGCCAGAGCAACCACGCAGCCATGCCCGGAGTGTCGCAGACACGGGGTTCCTGGTGGCCCTCGTCTCACCCTCCGCTGCCGAACTGATACGGATCCGGCCGCGTCGTAGCCTCGGCTGGTGCACGACTTCCCCGCCGGCCGGTTCGCGGTCTGGGCCACCGCCTGGCTCACCGGCCGCACCTCCTACGACCAGGCGCTCGACGCCCTGCTGGGCGACACCGCCCACCGGGTCGCCGGGCTGCCGGGCACCGACGAGGCCGTGCCGCTCGGTTGGGCGCTGACGGCGCTGCGCGGTCTCGGCGAGCGCCGCTTCCGGCTGGTGCTCCCCGTCGCCGGCGACGTCCGCGGGGTGCCGCGCGCGCCGGGGCTGGCGCCGCTGGCCCTGGAGACCGGGCAGGCGGCCGTCGGCGGGCACCTGGCCCTGGTGCCCGAGGCGCTCGGCCCCGAGGTCGTCCAGTGGACGGCGTTCCCGCTGGCCGGCGTGCCGGCGGTGCCTCCGCTCCCGGAGGGCAACCTGCGCGCGGTCTCCGGCGCGCTGGACCTTGCGGTGGGCGACACCGCACGGGCGCTGGCCCGCCTCGACGTCGCGCGCTGGAACCCCGAGGTGCCGGGCCTGCTCGCCGGGCTCGCCCGGACGACGGCGGCCCCGGGCCTGCCCCCCGACCACGACCCGCTGGCGCTGTCGGTGCTGGGCCGGGCGCAGCGGCTGGCGAAGGTGCTGGACCTGACGATGGCCGACGCCCCGGGGGCGGCGGTGAACCACGCCCAGGCCGCGGCGCGGGACGACGCGCTGCGCCCCCTCGCCCAGGCGGTGCGCGAGGCGATCGCGGCGGCGTTCAACTGGATCCCCCGCTGACCGACCCGACCTCCCCTCCCGTCGATCATCGGCGGATGGCTGCCACCGAC
>NZ_JBHUHP010000030.1:347635-501133 GCF_042682525.1 Blastococcus deserti | reverse complement strand
CGGCGTGTCGACCAGCCACATGCCGATGATCGACGGCTGGAGGCGGCGTCGAGGGCACGGCCGGAGCAGGGCGGGGTCAGGCGCCGCGGTAGGTCCCGAGGGTCCACAGGTTGCCGTCGACGTCACGGACGTCGAACTGGTGGGATCCGTAGTCGGTGTCGTGGAGCGGCTGCAGGACCTCGACCCCTTCGATGGCCGTCACCCGTTTCCAGGCGTCGTCGACCGCGCCGGGTTCGGCGGCCACCACGTAGATGCCCTGCGGTCCGAGCGCTCCCCACGCACCCGCCTTGCCACGGGAGCCGAACATGACGCCGCCCCCGTCGGGCCACCGGGCCTCACCGTGGACGACGGCTCCCGCGTCGTCCCGGTACATCGCCGTCACGACGAAGCCGAATCCCTCGGTGAGCAGCCGGACTCCGGCGTCCACGTCCGTGAAGCCGACACTGGGCCAGACGGTCGGCGGCGGCGGGCCGGCCATGCTGTTCTCGTTCATGCCGGCGATCGTGCTGGTTCCGGTCCGCTCGTGTCGTGTACGAATGGGAGCTCCTCGCGCAGCCAGGTCCCCACGCTGCACCCGGCGAGGGCCCGCCACTCGCGGGCCAGGTGCGGCTGGTCTGCGTATCCGCAGCGCATCGCCACGTCGACCAGTGCTGGCCTGCGGGCGTCGAGCAGCATGCTGCGCGCCGTCTCGAAACGGACGACCCGCGCTGCCTCCTTCGGGGTGAGCCCTGTCGCCAGGCGGAAGCGCTCCGACAGGTGGCGGCGACCCCATCCCACCCGCCCGGCGACCGTGGCGACGGGTAGCCGCCCACGGCTGGCGACGAGCAGGCGCCAGGCCGCCCTGACCTCCGGAGCCACCTCCCCCGAAGTCCCCGGCGCGCGGTGCAGCCGGTGCACCAGGGTGGCGTCCACCAGCTCGAATCGTTCCGCCCAGCTCGTGGCCGCGCGCAGCCGCTCCACCAGGGACGTCACCTCCGGACCCAGCAGGAGGGCGAGGTCGAACGCCTGACCCCGCAGTTCGCCGGCGGGGACGCCGAGGAGGGCCCGCACGCCCCACGGGGTCAGCGCGTACTGCACGCCCTCCTGCGGGAGCGACGCGTCGATCAGCGCCGGCCCCGTGTGCAGGCCGCCCACCACCCCGTGGGCCGCGACCGGGTCGCCGAGACCCGAGACGCCCAGCGGCGCGCGCAGCTCCACGACGAGGGTCAGATGGCGGGAGGGCAGGCCCCGGTGGAGCCCGGTGGGATTGGCCGGCACGCGGTAGCCCTGCGCCGCGGCGACGAACGGCCGCAGCGGTGCGGCAGGCACGTGGGTGGCGAACGGCACGACCAGATCATGGACCCGGCGGAGGCGTCGGGGTGGGTCCGCACCCACCGAGCGGATCCGCGGGCCGGACCCGGCCTGCGCTCAGCCGGCGGGGCGAGGCCGGGGTGCCACGAAGCAGCAGGCGGCGGGGCAGTCGGTGCCCAGCCGCGGCAGTCCGCCGGCGCGGCGCTCCTCGACGAGCATCCGGATGGACCGGACGAACGCCGGATGGGTGCCGGCGGTCGCCGCGCGGGCGAAGGCCAGGCCCAGTTCCTCCGCCGTCTGCCTCGCCTCGTTGTCGAGATCCCAGATGACCTCGAGGTGGTCGCTGATGAACCCGATGGGGAACAGCACGACGGCCGTCTCCCCGTGCGCGGCGAGGACGCGCAGGTGGTCGTTGACGTCGGGCTCCAGCCACGGCACCGACGGCGGGCCGCTGCGGCTCTGCCACACGAGGTCGAACGTGCGCCCCGGCGCGGCCTCGGCGACGACCCGCTCGGCGGCGGCCAGGAGTTCCGCCTCGTAGGCGTGGCCGTCGGGGCCGGCGACCGCCGCCATGGCGTCGGGGATGCTGTGCGCCGTCGCCACCAGACGCGCGGTGGTCCGCAGCTCCTCCGGCAGCGAGGCGATGGCGGCCGCGAGCGCGTCAGCGTTGGCGTGCACGAAGCCCGGGGTGTCGAAGTAGTGCGGCAGCTTCTCCGCCGTCGGTCCCCCTGGGCGGGCGGGGAAGGTCGTCGCGACGCGGGCCCGGGCGATGTCCTCGTGGTATTGCCGGCAACCCGAGAAGGAGGCGTAGGCCGACGTCGAGAAGACGTAGACGTGCTCGATGCCGTCCTCGGCCATCCGCCCCCAGGTGTCCTCGACGTAGGGCGCCCAGTTGCGGTTGCCCCAGTAGACCGGCAGCTCGAGCCCCGACTCGGCGAGCTCCTTTTCGACCGCCGCGATCAGCGCCCTGTTCTGGTCGTTGATCGGGCTGACGCCGCCGAAGTGGTGGTAGTGCTCGGCGACCTCCTTCAGCCGCTCCCGCGGGATGCCGCGACCCCGGGTGACGTTCTCGAGGAACGGCATGACGTCGTCGTGCCCCTCGGGCCCGCCGAAGGAGAGCACCAGCAGCGCCTCCCGGCGGCCGGCCGGCGCCGGGTCCACGGACGGCGGCACGCCCCCGTTGTTGCGGACGGCGAGCGACGGGTCCTCGTCGGGTCGCTGGTCTGCGGGCGTGATGTCGACGGTCGCGCGGGGCACGGTGGTTCTTCTCTCCCGGGGAGCGGACGGATGCGGGTCACACGCCTACGGCGTGGAAGCCTCCGTCGACGTGCACGATCTCCCCGGTCGTGGCGGGGAACCAGTCCGACAGCAGCGCCACGACGGCCTTGCCCGCGGGCTCGGTGTCGGTGACCGACCAGCCGAGCGGCGCGCGCTTCTCCCACGCCTCCTCGAACTGCGCGCTCCCGGGGATCGACTTCATCGCCATGCTGCGCAGCGGCCCGGCGGCGACGAGGTTGGACCGGATGCCGTCGGGGCCGAGTTCGCGGGCGAGGTAGCGCGAGGTCGACTCCAGCGCGGCCTTGGCCGCGCCCATCCATCCGTAGACCGGCCAGGCGACGGTGGCGTCGAAGGTGAGCCCGACGACCGAAGCGGGGTTCGCGAGCAGGGGCCGGCAGGCATGGGTCAGGGATGCGTACGACCACGCCGACACGTGGAACGCCGTCGCGGCGTGCTCCCAGGCGACCTCGGGGAAGCCCTCCCCCATCGCCTCCTGCGGCGCGAAGCCGATCGAGTGGACGACGCCGTCGAGGACGTCGACGTGCTGGCGCAGCCGGTCGGCCAGCGTGCTCAGGTGCTCGGTGTCCGTCACGTCGAGCTCGACGACCGGCGCCTCCTCCGGCAGCCGCTTGGCGATCCGCTGGCACAGCGACAGGGCGCGGCCGAAGTTGGACAGGACGACGGTGGCGCCCTGCTCCTGCGCCAGACGGGCCGTCGCGAAGGCGATCGACGCCTCGGTGAGCACGCCGGTGACGAGGATCTTCTTGCCCTCGAGAATGCCCATCAGTGCCCCATCCCCAGTCCGCCGTCGACCGGGACGACCGCCCCGGTGATGTAGCCCGCCGCGTCGCTGGCCAGGAAGCGCACGACGCCGGCGATCTCGTCCGCCGAGGCGTACCGGCCCAGCGGCACCTGCCCCAGGATCTCCTGCTGCCGCTTCTCGGGCAGCTCCGCGGTCATGTCGGTCTCGACGAATCCCGGCGCGACGACGTTCGCGGTGATGTTGCGGCTGCCCAGCTCACGGGCGATCGAGCGGGCCAGGCCCACGAGCCCGGCCTTGCTGGCCGCGTAGTTGGTCTGCCCGGCCGAGCCCAGCAGCCCGACGACCGACGACACGAAGATCATGCGGCCGGAACGGGCACGGACCATCTTGGCGGTGGCCCGCTTGGCCACGCGGTAGGCCGCGGTCAGGTTGGCGTCGAGGACGTCGGTGAAGTCCTCCTCCTTCATCCGCATGAGCAGCCCGTCACGGGTGATGCCGGCGTTGCTGACCAGCACCTCGACCGGGCCCTGGTGCTCCTCGACCTCGCCGAACGCACGGTCGACGGCCTCGGTGTCGGTGACGTCGCACTGCACGCCGAACAGCCCCTCGGGTGCGCCGCTGCCACGGTGGGTGACCGCGACCGAGTCGCCCTGCTCCGCGAACGAGCGGGCGATCGCCAGCCCGATCCCCCGGTTGCCCCCGGTCACCAGCACCGATCTGCCCACGTGCCTCTCCCTGCGCCGTCCGGCCGTCTCGTGCCGAACCTAGTGGGTCGCTGCAGGTCACACCCGGCGGTCCGCCCACGCTCACCGCCATCGTCGCTCGTCGGGCCGTGGTGCCTCGAGGAGGGCCGAAGCGCCCGGTGGTGTATCCAGGACCGCCGCTTGTCCCTCGTCGTACCGGGCGATCTCGTCGTACTAGGAGTTGGCTGTGGCCGCGGATACATTGCTGGCACCAGCATTGATCCGGTCACGGCCATCCAGAGCGGCCGGGGGATGACCACGGTGGTCGACGTTGTCTCGTAGCGGCACTGCAGCCCGGGTACGCCCCCTTGCTGATCGTCGCGCCGAACCGGCCCCGGACCAGTTCGCGTACGACGCCTTCCTGTCCTACAGCCGGGCCGATGCAGCCGCGGCCAAGCCGTTCGGGCAGGCCATCGAGCGCTTCGGCACCCCGTGGTACCGCGCGAGGGACAGACGGGTCTTCCTCGACACCGCGACGCTCGCCGGGAACGGGTCGCTGAGGGAGGCCATAGAAGAGGCGCTGGGCAACTCCCGCGCGCTCGTCCTCCTGATCTCCGCGACCTCGCGGCGGTCTCGATGGGTGGACGTCGAGGTCGCCTGGTGGCTGCGGCATCGTGGGCCGGACGACCTGTATCTCGCCGTCCTGGACGGCCACATGAGCTGGGACACCGACCCCGAGGCGACGTCGGCAGGTCCAGGAGCCCTTCCCGAGAAGTGGCGGTCTGCCTTTCCCGACGAGCCGATCTGGGTGGACCTGCGCTGGATGGCCGGGCTGGAGCAGATCGACCAGCGTGACCCCCGGCTGACGGACGCCGCGGCACAGCTCCTGGCCTCGATGCGCCGCGTGCCGAAGGACCGCGTGGTCGGAGAACACCTGCGGCGGCGCCGTCAGACGCGCCGGATGGTCGCGACGGTGATCGCGACGCTCGTCGCCCTCCTCACGACGTCGGTCGTGGCGGCGGTCGTGGCCGTCGACCGGAGGAACGCAGCGATCGAGCAGCGCTACACGGCGACGTCGCGACAGCTGGTGGCACAGAGCGCCAGCATCGAGGACGAACGCCCGTCGCTAGCCCGGCAGCTGCTCCTCGAGGCCCATCGGCTGAGCCCCACGGAGGAGTCCGTCGGAGCGCTCGTCCGGTCCCCGCGCATGCCCAGAGAGTTCGGCGTCGCCGGGTACGACCCCGACGTGGCCGTGCACGCGAGCCTGCCCCTGGTGGCCATCGTCAGTGGCCCCGAGTTGCGGCTCTACGAGACCGACAGCGGGCGGCTGCTGACCACCGTGACCGACTCCGTACCGGAGAAAGGAGAGGTCGCGTTCTCACCCTCGGGCACGGGCATGGCGGCGACGACCGGGCCGGGCCGGCTCGGGCTGTTCGACATCTCCGACGCCGCCCGACCACGCCTGCTGGCCGAACTGGACGCTCCCGACCCCGCCGTGGAACGGCTGGCGTACGCGCCCGGCGGCGAGGTCCTGATCGTCGAGGACTCCACCTCGATCACCTTCTACGACGTCGCCGACCCTGCCGAACCGGTCACCGGAACCACCGTGCCGACCGGCGAGAGCCCGGACCGGCTGGTGCTCCTCGACGACGGCACGCTGCTGTCGCCGTCCCGGGTGACGGCTGCGGGCGTGGACACGGCGTCGCTCCCCGTCGACGTGATCGTGACGCCGCTGGCGGCGGGCACCGGCAGGGCAGTGGTCACCGCGGACCGGCAGACGCTGGCGCGAGCAGGCTCGGTGGCCGACGTCGAGGTCTGGGACATCGCCGACCCGCTGCAGCCCGTGCTCCGGGACTCGGTGCCCGGCGAGTCGTTCGGCGTCAACAGCATCGCCGTCTCCGACGACGGAGGGGTCCTGGCGGTCGGGACGCCCTCCGGGGTCACCCAGCTGTGGGATCTGGGAGACCTCACCCGTCCGATCCTCGGCGAGCGTCTCCGGGGAGTGAGCGCCGGAGTCCGTGCGGTCGCCTTCGGCGTCCGGTCCCGGCAGCTCGTGGTCGTCAGTGACGACCCGGTGGCCCCAGGCGCCAACACTGGCCTCCCCGGCCGGTCGGTGGTGCGCGTATGGCCCGTGCAGGGGGCTACGCGGGCCGGCGCCACCAGCCGCATCGACGGTGGCCGTCAGGCCGTACCGGCCTGGGCGCCGGACGCCCAGGCCGTCATCGCCGGTTTCCCCGCGCGCTCCTGGCTGCTCGACGATCCCCGCGACCCCCGACCCGGCGCCGCCGTCCCGACCTTGGCGGTGGGGGGCGGGGCGGCCTACGCGTACCAACCGGGCTCCTCCGTCATCGCGAGCGGCAGTCCCGTCGTCCTGTGGGACGCCGAGGACCCGTCGGAGCCTCGGCTCCTGACCGAGGGCACGGCCGTGGTGGAACCCTCGGACCTCGCCGTCTTCAGCCCTGACGGCAGCGTCCTGGCGGTCGCGAGCGAGAACTACACCGTGGCCCTGTGGTCGATCGTCGACGGCTCGACACGGGCCCTCGCCACGTTGCCGGAAACCCGCCCCGCTCCGCACGGCGCAGCCTTCGACGCGAGCGGCCGCACTCTCGTGACGCTCGGCCGAGAAGGGGGCGCGACGCTCTGGGACGTCCGCGACCCCGAGACACCCGAGGTCCTCTCCCGCGTCTCCATGCCGGACGAGGAGATCGCGGCGGTCGTGATCGACACCCGCAACGAGATCCTCATCGCCGGCGGCGTGCGCGGCTCCCTGTCGTCGTGGGACATCTCGACGCCCTCGCGTCCGCGGCTCATGGCATCCCGCGCTGCCCACAACGGTGCCCTCACCGGTCTGGCGCTCAGCCCGGACGGTGGCGTCATGGCCAGTGCGGGGGTGGACGCGGTGCGTCTCTGGGCCCGCGAGGACGTGACGGCCACGCCGGCGCCGATGGCGACTCTGGACGCGGGCGGCGTCTACAACGGCGCAGCTGTCTCGTTCAGCCCCGACGGGACGCTCCTCGCGGCGGCGACCAGCGGCGACATGCAGATCTGGGACGTCGACGTGGGACGGCTGCTCGGCGAGCTGTGCGCCGCGTCGGACCGCATCACGCAGGCGCAGTGGGCGGAGTACCTCCCGGCCGACATCGCGTACGACCCACCCTGCACCGGACGCGGCTAGGTGCAACGTGCGGGCGCGGACGGCTGGAGCCCTCTTCCTCACGGCGCTCGTCGTGCCCGCTGGCGGCTGCGGTGCCCCGACCCCGGGGCCCCGCATCGAGCCGGCGGCCCGACAACCGATAGCCGTTGCTCCCTCGCCCAGTGGCGGGCCGTCGCCCGGACCCACGGACCTCGGGGTCGCTGCGGGCGACCTGCACCAGATGGACTGGGACGCGGCCCCCCTGCCGCCGCGGTTCTGCGGCATACCAACCGTCACACAGCTGGACGGTGGGATGGCGAGGGCCAGCTCCGAGACATGGGGACCGGTCACCGTCGCCTGGTTCGACGTCTCCTACGGTGATCTCGTAGGGGACGACGCCGACGAGGCAGTCCTGAGCGCGTACTGCGACAACGGTGGCGGGACGGGATCGAGCACGCTCGAGTACGGACTGGTGACGTACGCCGTTCGCGGCGGACGGCTGATCGGTCTCGGCACCCTCACGGCTCAGGTCCAGGAGGCGAACCAGCTGCCGACGACGTTGTCCGTGCAGGAGTGGGGCGAGCAGCGGCTGGTCGTGAACGAGCACTACTACCGTGCCTCCGATTCGACGTGCTGCCCGTCCGGGGTCGCGGAGACCACCTGGACCTGGAACGGCGACATCCCCTCGCCGAGCGCGCCGCACGTGCTCGAGTGACAGCTACCCAACGCAGCCATGGTGAGCCCCGCCCTGGCTCCTTGTCCGAGCCTTCATCGCGGGTGTACCGCCGCCCCGCGGACGCGACGAGAGGCCTGCCCGTTCCATGGGTTCGGTCGGCTCACGCACCCGGGCATGTGAGTTCATCCGGCTCGGGGCACGTCGCAGTCGAGCGCTGCCCGGAACCCATCCCGCACGCCTCCGCCTTCGGGAATGGGCTCGTCAGGCTGCAGAACCACGGTCCGGCTCGAGCCGGTCGGGGCACGTCCAGATGGGAGTCGGGGCGGACGATCAAGCATCAGGCGCGCTCAACGCTGCGCTGGAGGACGAGCCCGGGCGCCGCGCCGTGCCCGGACGGCCTCGGCCAGCTCGGCCAGCATCACCTCCGTCGTGCCGGGGTCGACGCAGGCGTCGGTGACGCTCTTGCCGTACTCGAGGCGCTCGGGGTGGCGCTGGTCGAGGTCCTGCCGCCCCGCGACGAGATTGCTCTCGACCATGACGCCCCGGATCGCCGGCTCCCCCGCCGCGATCTGACCCGCCAGGTCTCGCACGACCTCGATCTGGCGCAGGTGGTTCTTCTGGCTGTTGCCGTGCGAGGCGTCGACCACGACGACCTCGGGCAGACCTCGTTCGGCGAGCTTCCGCTTGGTGTCGGCGATGTGCGCCGCGGAGTAGTTCGGCCCGTGCTTGTCCCCACGCAGGATGACGTGGGCGGTGTCGTTGCCGGTCGTCGACAGCTGAGCGCTCACCCCGTGGTGGTCGACGCCGAGGAACTCGTGCGGAGCCCGCGCCGTCCTGACCGCCTGGATGGCGGCCTCGATGCTGCCCTCCGGCGAGTTCTTGAAGCCGACGACGGACGAGAAGCCGGACACCCGTTCGCGGGCGGTCTGGTCGGTGACGTTGCGCGCGCCGACGCCGTTGTAGGTGACCAGCCCGTTGACGTACTGGGGTGTCAGCGCGTTCAGCGGCTCGGCGGCGACCGGTACACCCATGGCGGTGATGCGGCACATGAGCATCCGGGTCGCCACGAGCCCGACGCTGATGCGGCTGGAACCGTCGAGGAACGGGTCGTAGGCGAAGCCCTTCCAGTCGACCTCGGTCCTCGGCTTCTCGGTGTACGTCCGCATCAGGATCTCGAGGTCGTCGCCATGCCGCTCCCGCATGCGGGCGATGAAGCCGGCGTACTCCACCGCGGCCGCCGGGTCGTGGATGGAGCACGGGCCGGCGATGACGGCCAGGCGGTCATCGGTGCCGTCGACGATGTCGGTCACCGCGCGGCGCCCGGCCCGCGTCGTGGCGGCGGATGCGGCCGACAGCGGGACGACGGTCGCGACCGCTGCCGGGGTGACGACCACGCTCAGGCCGGTGATCCGGGTGTTCACCAGGTCGGAGAGGTCGACGTCGTTCGCCGGCCCGACGCCCAGTCGCTCCTGGACGTCGGGCAGGAGTTCCGCCAGCGCGGCATCGATCTGCCCGTTCACCCGCGTCTGGACCTCCAGCAGGTGATCAGCGACCCGCGTCGCGGCGTCCAGGATCCCGTCAGCCGGAATGAGAGCCTCCTCGGTCGTCGCGACCCTGCGCGTCCTGGACGAGGCCGCGGACCCGGGCGGTCGGCTCCCGGGTCGCCGCAGGATCGCTCGACACGCGGCCGCGGGGACATTCCGCAGCGGCCCTGGTAGCCGCCCGCTCGAAGCCAACCACACGCGGCGCCCACCAGCGCGACGGCGAGGCCACCGCCTCCATGCCCGGTGAACCCGCCCGTCCTCACGGTCCGCCACGGCGATGACAGTCCCTGGCGTCATCGACCGAAGACCGGACGGCGACGGGGTCGGCTCCCTACGCTGGCGCCGTGTTCCTCCTCGTCGGCTTCGGGACCAAGCAGCGGCACCTGGGGCCGGGATCCGTCCGCACCTGCCGGCGCTGCGGTAACACCTCGCAGTGGGCGCGGGTACGGCAGGTCCGGCAGTTCACGCTCTTCTTCCTGCCGGTCGCCCGGTGGGGACGGCGGGAGCTCGAGGTCTGCGGCATCTGCGGCAACGCGGTCGAGATCTGAGCACGGACCCGGATGTCATGGACGGCCGACCCACTCGAAGATCAGCTGGGGGCGCTCGAGGCTGAACAGGTGGCCCGATCCGGGTTGCTCGATCAGCCGGGCGGCGGGAGCCTGCGCCGCCAGCCACCGGGCGATCCCGACCGGCACGTTGACGTCCTCGGTGCCGTGCAGCAGCACCGTGTCGACGGCCAGGTCCGCCGGGTCCGCGCCGAGCGGTGCCCTGCTCATGGCGAGGTCGTGGACCGCGGCGCCAGGGCCCTGCCTCAGGGCCTCGCGGAAGTCCTCGTCGAACCACCGGCGCCACTCCGGAGCGTCGAGCAACCGGCGATCGGAGGCCGGCATGAAGCGCTTCCCGGCCCTGCTCAGCTGCGAGTCCGGATCGGCGGACAGCTGCGCGGCCAGCAGTCTCCCCGTGAGCCCCGGGGCGTACCGCGCCAGGAACAGCAGCAGCCGGACCGGCAGGGCCATCCCCCGCCGCGCGGCCCGCGGGACCGGAAGTCCGGCCGAGACCAGGATCAGCCGTCCGAAGCGCTCGGGATGCGCGAGTGCAGCGGCGAGCGCGAAGCCGCCGCCACCGCTGACCCCGCACAGCGTGACGACCGGTAGCTCGAGATGGTCGAGCAGCTGCCGCAGGTCATCGGCATACGCCGCGAAGGTGGTGCCCCCGGGCACGGGGTCGCTGGCGCCGTAGCCCGGCCGCTCGGGTGCGATCAGCCGGATGCCGGCGGCGGCTGCGGGCGCGTGCATCCACTGGAACTGCAGCCGGGAGCCGGGCGTGGCGTGCAGCATCACCAGTGGCGCACCGTCGGCAATGCCGTACTCGGCCCAGGACAGGCGCCGGCCGTCCGCGAGCACGGCGGTCATGGCACTCTGCGGGGGCACGCCCTGGCCCATCCCCGCATGGTGGACCCGGGTCCGCGACCCGACAACGACCGCCGACACGGGAGCGACGTGCGCACGTCAGCTCACGGTGAAGTGACCGTTCATGCTGGGGTGCGGATCGCAGATGTAGCGGTACTCGCCCGGCTCGAAGGTGACCACCCAGAGCGTCTCCACCTTCTCGGTGGGGCCGGTCTTCTCGTCGACCGCCCCGTCCCCACCACTGAGGTGGAAGTTGTGGGCGGCGGTCCGGTCGGTGACCTCGATGTTGTACTCGCCGGCTGGCAGCTCGGTGACCGGATCACCGTTCTCGTCGACCAGGGCGATCACGAAGGCGTCAGGGGACTCCTCGGTGCCGACGGTCGCCCGCAGGGTCGGCGCCCCGGCGACCGGGGTGTCGGGGGGATTCGGATTCTCCCTGGCACACGCAGCGGCCAGCAGGAGAAGGACTGCCAGGGGACCTCCGGTGATGGCTTTCATCTCAGCTCCCGGGTCTTCGGTTGCTCGTCCGGGTGAGCCGAAGCTCGCTCGATGTCGGGTCACGCTCGCCGTGCCGGTGGACCTCCTCTTCCTGGCCGGAGGAGGTCGCTGGTGATGTGTCTACTCGCCTTCGCCGCCCACGGCGGTCGAAATCGTCTCCTCGTTGCAGGAGCGCCGCCGCGCGCGCCGACCGAGCCCCTCCCCCCCGTCCCCGGCCGGCGGAACACCTGGCCCGATGCGATGCAGCCGTGCGGATCACACCCTTCAGCCGGGCCCGAGGTCCTGGACATCGTCGGCACCGGCAGCCGCAGGCCGGGCCCGGTCAGCAGCTCCACGACGTGTCGACGGCGGGGATCGACGACGCCGGCACCGACCACGACCTGACGAGCCGTCTCGACGCGTCGAGCCGGGGGAACGTCGGGTGGTGCTGGGTGGGCGTGGGGGTGCGGGTCGCCCCTCGGTCGCCCGGACGGGCGGAGGCCCGCGAAGGTCGAGCAGCGGGAGATCCCCGACGGCTGATCGCCGCCGGGGATCTGTTCTCGGACCCGTCGTGGCTGGTCAGCTGTCCCGGGCGGTCAGCCCGGCAAGGGATGCCCAGACCGCGGTGACGACCTGGAGGAACGCCACGGGCCACCGCGCTTCGCTCGCCGAGAGGGCCGCATTGGCCATGAAGACGGCGGCGGCCACCCACCAGAACGTCGGTCGGTCCACAGCCCTGCCGGGCCCGGGTCGCGCCTCGCCCACCTCACGACCCGGCGTCCCGACACGACCGTCCCGGTTCACAGCTGACCGCAGGCGCCGGCGTACTCCCAGCCGAACCTGCCTCCGCACGTCGCGCCGTATTCCTCGTAGGCCGAGCCGACCGGAGTGGCCCAGTACAGGATGTCGCAGCTGAGGCCGACGCCGTAGTAGCACTCGTCGACGAGCACGTCGAGCAGCGTCTGGCAGGCGTCGACGTAGCCGGCCGCGCACTCATCGATCAACGTGGCCGTGGAGTCGTCGACCGCGGCTCCATCGAGCTCCGCCGAGGCGTTTCCCGCATCGATCGCCGACGCGTCCTCGGGCGTGGACGAGTCAGGAGCGGGATGCGCTTCGACCGTGATGTTCGTCGCCGCACCCCCGGACGGCGCAGTGCCGTCCTGGACGAGGAACAGCCCCCCGCTCAAGGCCGTGATGACGGCTGCCGCCGCAGTCAGGATGCCGGGGATGGTCGTGAGGAAGCCGATGAAGCCTCCGCGCGGTGCGGACTGCACGTTGGTGGGGTAGGGCTCGTACGTCATGGGAACCTCTCGTGGCGGACCCTGGGTTGTCGGATCAGGACGCCGCCCGCGGCCCGGCTGGTCCTCGGGTCAGTTCTCCGCGGAGAACATCTGTCGCCCTGACGGGAAAATGCTCGCCACGGCTGCGGCAGAGGTCGTCCGGCCGGAGATCGATCTCCGGCGTCCGACCGGATGGGGATGCGGCGGTCGTTCCTCCGCCCGCGGGCCGCCCATCGACACCGTCGGTCGGGAAACCGCTACGGCCGCTGCGCGTCGTCGCACGGCCGTCTCGCCGTCTGCTCCATCAGCCGCCGGCCGTGCTCGCCATGCACAGGCGCCCGCGTACGAGCTCAGCCGGTCGGGTGGAGCCGGCCCCACCGCTGCTGGATGAGCCGGGGCGATCTGCCCGGCGCCCCAGCCGGGCATCCGGCGACGCTGTCACCACTCCCGGGAACGACGGCCCGCGAATCGTCTGGTCGGTTCCACCCTCAGCTCGAGCGCCAGCCGGCGGCCGGGGGTGGCGCCTGTCCCGGCCGTACGAGTCCGGACTGGTAGGCGACGACGGCCGCCTGCACCCGGTCACGCAGACCCAGCTTGAAGATGATCCGGCTGACGTGGCTCTTGACCGTCGCCTCCCCGACCACGAGGTGCGTCGCGATCTCGACGTTCGAGAGGCCGTGGGCGATCAGCACGAGGACCTCTCGCTCGCGCGACGTCAGGCGCTTGAGCTCCTCCGGGCTGGCGGCGAGGGGTTCAGGTCGTGCCGCGAACTCGGCGATGAGTTGATGCGCGACGGCGGGATCGAGCCACGCCTCGTCGTCGGCGACCGCGCGTATCGCTGCCACGAGCTCGTCCGGCGCGGCGTCCTTGAGGAGAAAGCCCGAGGCCCCCGCGCGTAGCGCTGCGTAGACCGCCTCGCTGACGTGGTAGGTGGTCAGGATCAGGACCTTCGGCCGGCTCCCGTCCGGCCCGTCGGCCTCCGCCAGGATCTGCTTGGTCGCCTCGACCCCGTCCATGCCCGGCATGCGGACGTCCATCACGACGACGTCAGGTCGCTGCAGCCGCGTCTGCTCGACGGCGCTCGCCCCGTCACCGACCTCGCACACGACCTCGATGTCCGGCTCCACCCGGAGCAGCATCGCGAAGCCGGCTCGGACCAGGGGCTGGTCGTCGCAGAGCAGGACGCGGATCATCCTGGTTCCGCCTTCACCGCGTCCGGGGACGAAGGCTGGCGACCGGCTTCCCCGGCGTACGGCGCCGGCATCGGCATCGGCATCGGCATCGGCGCAGCCGGTAGCGACGCCCGGACCTCGAAACCGCCTCCGGGCCGGATCCCCGCTGCCAGTCCACCACCCACCGCTCGAGCGCGTTCGTTGACGCCGAGCAGGCCGTGACCGGTCGAGAGCGTGGCACGGGCTGCCGGACTCTCGCCTCGACCGTCGTCCTGGATGGACAGGAGAAGCGTCGAGTCGTCCCAGTGCAGCTCGACGGCCGCGTGCGCACCGGGCCCGGCGTGCTTCAGCACGTTCGTCAGCGCCTCCTGCACGATGCGGTGCGCGGCGAGATCGACGCTGGGGTCGAGCCGCCCGGGTGTGCCCATGCGGCGGACAGCCACGTCGAGTCCGGCCTTGCGCATGCGGTCCACGAGCTCGTCGACCTCCCCCAGGCCGGGATTCGGGGTCCTGGTGGAGCCCTCCGGCTGACCCGGCTGCTGACCCAGCACCCTCAGGAGCCGACGGAGCTCGATCATCGCCTGCTTTCCCGTCTCCTCGATGTTCGTGAGCGCGCCTTCGGCCTGTCGGGGGTCGCGGGGCAGGACCCTGCGGGCACCGGCGGCCTGGACCACCATGATCGTCACGGCGTGCGCCACGATGTCGTGGAGCTCCCGGGCGATGCGGTCCCTCTCAGCGGTCACCGCCTCGCGGGCCGCTCGGTCGCGGCGAGCGAGCAGGTCTGCGCGATCCTGACGCGTGCGGCCGACCCAGACCCCTACGCCCCACGTCACCAGGTCCAGGAGCGCGAACAGCGGGATCCCGCCCCACAGGGTCGCCGCGCGCAGCGAGGAGGGCACGTCGGCGAGTTCGGCGACGAGGGAGAGGCCGGACACCACGAACGCGGCAGCCAGGGCCGGAACGGACCGCGCAGGCCGGCAGACGGCCGCCACCGTGTAGAGCGCCAGCAGCACCGACAGTGTCGGGCGGTAGCCACTGACGAGGAGGTGGGCGGCGACGCTGTGCAGCCACACAGCCGCGAACACCGCCAGCGGCGCTCGCCGTCGCCACGCCAGCGGCACGTAGCCCGCCACGGCGAGCAGCAGGACGGGCGGGCTCGGCTGGAGGTCGGCCAGGAGCGCCGGCTGCTGCCCGGGGGCCCACTGCGTCGTCATGTCCAGCACCGCCACCGCGGCCGCCAGGGCGACGTCGTCGTAGGGGTGGAGCCGGGCGAGGCGGCCCCGCCAGGGCACGGTCATGCCCGTCATGACTGCGGGAAGCTCTCCGGGCAGCCCGGCCTCAGGGACGCCACGGGAGCTCATGGGGATGGCACCTCGGGCTGAACACGCAGTTGAGGATCTGCCCTGGCGTCCTCCCGATCCGCTGGACCTGCAACTCCAGGCGCTGTGCTGCCTCGACCGCCTCCACCGCACGCAGAGCCTCCTGGTCGAGGCCGGCCAGGTACTCGGGCAGCAGGCCGAGCGACGTCAGGGCGGCGACCAGGTCGTCGCGCTCGCTCAACGCCTGGCGGACGACGTCGGTGGGCGGTAGGGCGGGTGCGCGGGTGGCATAGACGGAGCCGTGAGCGAGCCGGACGGTCGCCACTCGAACCTGCGGTGCCGACTCCAGACTGGCGACTTCGAGGTGACGCGGACGGAGGCGTTCGACGAGCGCGTCGGAATCCGGGGCCGTGGGCGAGATGAGGACCTCGAGGTCCAGGGGGTCATCCCACTCGGCGCCTTCGGGAAGGACGAAAACAGCGAGGTCGGTGCCGTAGAGGACACCGAGCGCGAGATGCCCCTCGGTCGCGACGGGGGTCCTGGCCCTGTCCTGCAGCGAGACGATCAGGTCGCCGGGTTCGTCGGGATAGGCCATGACCCCTCCACTCCCCAGCGGGTCGACCGGGGCGATCGCCCGTCGAAGCCCATTGACGACCGTTCCGCGCCGCACGGCTCGGTCTGCTCCATTCTCGACCAGGGGGCCGACCCTGTCGCCCCCCTCGGGGCGGGGGCGCAGCCTTCACCCCCGAGCGGTACGGCGGCGCCGACATCCGCCCCCAGGAGGACGTCCGCGCCCGTTGCATCCGTCCCCTGCCGGCCGCCGGCGGTCATCGGCCGGCGGGCGGCTGGTGTCCCGGGTTCGGGATCAGCGGTCGAGCAGCACGGCGCAGCCCCGCCGGATCTTGACTGATTCAAGGAAAGCGGTGAGGATGGGGCCGTGCCGGATGCCGTAGAACTCGAGCGCGTGCTGCGCGCGGCGGGTCTCCGGGTCACCCGCCCCCGCCTGGCGGTGCTGGACGCCGTCCACGCGCACCCGCACGTCGACACCGAGGTGCTGATCGACGCCGCCCGCGCCCGCCTGGGCGCGGTGTCGCACCAGGCGGTGTACGACGTGCTGCACGTCCTGACCGACCGGGGCCTGGTGCGGCGCATCCAGCCGCAGGGCTCGGTCGCGCGCTACGAGGCACGCGTGGGGGACAACCACCACCACCTGGTCTGCCGATCCTGCGGCGCGATCGTCGACGTCGACTGCGCCGTGGGCGCGGCTCCGTGCCTCAGCCCCTCCGACGACGCCGGCTTCGTCGTCGACGAGGCCGAGGTCGTCTTCTGGGGCCGTTGCCCCACCTGCGCCACCGCCTGACCCACCGACCGTCCACCCTCCCGTCCCACGCCCAGAAAGGCCCGCAGTGACCAACGAGTCCGACAAGATCCGCACCGAGAGCACGAGCGAGAGCGAGAACCCGGCGATCCCGTCGCCGACCCAGGTCACCAACCGCCGGCCGCGGAGCAACCGGGACTGGTGGCCCAACCAGGTCGACCTCTCCGTGCTCAACAAGCCCTCGAAGGACTCCGACCCGCTCGGCGAGGACTTCGACTACAAGGCGGCCTTCGCCGAGCTGGACGTCGAGGAGCTCAAGCGCGACCTGGTCCAGGTCATGCGCACGTCGCAGGACTGGTGGCCGGCCGACTGGGGCCACTACGGCCCGCTGTTCATCCGCATGTCGTGGCACGCCGCGGGCACCTACCGCATCGCCGACGGCCGGGGCGGCGGCGGGCAGGGCGGCCAGCGCTTCGCCCCGCTCAACAGCTGGCCGGACAACGCGAACCTGGACAAGGCCCGCCGCCTGCTGCTGCCCATCAAGCAGAAGTACGGCCGCAAGCTGTCCTGGGCCGACCTGCTGGTCCTCGCCGGCAACGTGGCCCACGACGACATGGGCCTGCCGACCTTCGGCTTCGCCTTCGGCCGCGAGGACACCTGGCAGCCCGAGGAGGTCTTCTGGGGACCGGAGGACACCTGGCTCGGCGACGAGCGCTACGCCGACCAGGCCCAGCTCGACCTGGAGGACGGCCCGCTCGCCAACGTGACCATGGGGCTGATCTACGTCAATCCCGAGGGCCCGAAGGGCCAGCCGGACCCGCTCGCCTCCGCCCACGACATCAAGGTGACCTTCCGGCGGATGGGCATGACCGACGAGGAGACCGTCGCCCTCATCGGCGGCGGCCACACCTTCGGCAAGACGCACGGCGCGGGCAACCCCGAGCTCGTCGGCCCGGAGCCCGAGGGCTGCCCCGTGCACGGCAACGGTCTCGGCTGGATCAGCCAGCACGGCACCGGCAAGGGGGCCGACACGATCACCAGCGGCCTCGAGGGCGCCTGGACCCCGACGCCCACGCAGTGGGACAACTCCTACTGGGAGACCCTCTTCGGTTTCGAGTGGGAGCTCGTCGAGAGCCCGGCCGGCGCCAAGCAGTGGCAGCCCAAGAACCCCGAGGCGCAGGAGCTCGTGCCCGACGCCCACATCCAGGGCAAGAAGAACCCGCCGATGATGGCGACGACCGACCTCGCCCTCATCGCCGACCCCGAGTTCCGCGTGTTCGCGGAGCGGTTCCGTGACGACCCCGAGTACTTCGCCGACCAGTACGCCCGCGCCTGGTTCAAGCTGCTGCACCGCGACATGGGGCCGAAGAGCCGCTACCTGGGCCCGGACGTCCCGAGCGAGGACCTGATCTGGCAGGACCCGGTCCCGCCGGTCGACCACGAGCTGGTCGGTGACGCCGAGGTCGCGGACCTCAAGCAGCGGCTGCTCTCCTCCGGCCTGACCGTGTCGCAGCTGGTGCACACGGCGTGGTCGGCCGCCGCGTCGTACCGCGGCACGGACAAGCGCGGCGGGGCGAACGGCGCCCGACTGCGTCTCGAGCCGCAGACCGGCTGGGCGGTCAACGAGGGCGTCCGCGACGTCCTGCCGGTGCTCGAGCGGGTGAAGGGCGAGTTCGAGCAGCAGACGGGCAAGAAGGTCTCGCTCGCCGACCTGATCGTGCTCGGCGGCAGCGCGGCGGTGGAGAAGGCGGCGGCGGACGCCGGCGTTCCGGTCACCGTGCCCTTCCACCCGGGCCGCACCGACGCCTCGCAGGAGCAGACCGACATCGAGAACTTCGGCTGGCTCGAGCCGCAGGCCGACGGGTTCCGCAACTGGATCCGGCCGGGCAGCAAGCTCGCCCCCGAGACGCTGCTGGTCGACCGCGCCTACATGCTGGAGCTGACCGCCAGGGAGATGACGGTCCTGCTGGGCGGCCTGCGCGTGCTCGGCGCCAACACCGGCGGCGTGCGGCACGGCGTCTTCACCGACCGCCCCGGCGTGCTGTCGCAGGACTTCTTCCGCAACCTGCTCGACCTGGGCGTCTCGTGGCGCAGCTCGGTCGACACCGAGGGCGTCTACGAGGGGCTGGACGCCGACGGCAACGTCGTCCGCACGGCCACCGCGGCCGACCTGGTGTTCGGCTCGAACTCGATCCTGCGCGGCATCGTCGAGGTGTACTCCTCCGACGACGCGCAGGAGAAGTTCGCGCGGGACTTCGTGGCCGCCTGGGTGAAGGTCATGGAGCTGGACCGCTACGACCTGCGGTAGGCACCACCTGTCCGGATGCCCCGGCCCGCACCGCGCGGGCCGGGGCATCCGCGCGCCGGGCGGGCTCCTCCAGCGACAGCTGCAGCCCGGGACGGGTTCACGCTCAGGCCGCGCGTGCGAACGCCTCCTCGGCCGCGTGGACGCGGGTCGCGGGGCTCGGGAAGGATGGTCGCGCCATGGTCACCGCCCCGCCGCCCGCCCGACCCGACCGATGGCTCGGACGCAGCCGATCCCCGGTCCGCACCCTCCTCCAGGAGAACTCGTGATCAGCCGGTTGCTCCTGTTCGGTGCTACGGGCGACCTCGCCGGGCGCTTCCTGCTGCCCGCGCTCGCCCGGCTGTCGGCCGACGGCCGGGTGCCCGACGGCCTGCAGGTCGTGGGCAGCGCCCACCAGGACTGGGACGACCGGACCTTCCGATCCCACGTGGCCACCCGATTGCAGCAGCACGCCGGGGACGTGCCGATCGAGGCACGCGACGCGCTGATCAGTCGCCTGCGGTACCGGGCGGTCGACCTCGAGGCGGCGGGCAGCGTCGCTGCCGCGGTGGGCGCGTTCGATGACGGCGGCGATGCCGTTGACCGGCCGGCGGTAGCGGTCTACCTGGCTCTTCCCCCGGTGCTGTTCCCAGCGGTGCTGGGCGCGCTCGGCGGCGCGGACCTTCCGGTCGGCAGCCGCATCGCCGTGGAGAAGCCGTTCGGTACCGATCTGACGAGCGCGGTGGCGCTGAACGAGCTGCTCACCCGCGTGACCGGCGGGGTGGAGGAGGCTGCCTTTCGCGTCGATCACTTCCTCGGGATGCCGAAGGTGCAGGCACTGCTCGACCGGCACGCCCCCGGCCGCCCGCTGACCCCCGTCTGGAACAGCGCCTCCATCGCACAGGTCGACGTGCTGTGGGAGGAGACGCTGGGGCTCGGGGGCCGGGCGGACTTCTACGACCGGACCGGCGCCGTCCGGGACGTGATGCAGAACCACATGCTCCAGGTCCTGACCCTGGTCGCGATGGAGCCGCCGGCCCGGCAGACCGAGGGCGAGCTGCATGCGGCCAAGCTGGAGCTGCTCCGGTCCGTTCGCGTGTGCTCCGCGGCCGAGGTCCCGTTCCGGACCCGACGGGCGCGCTATGCCGCCGGGACGCTGGCCGAGCCCGGCGCGACCGGCGGTCGGGCCGTGCCCGGGTACAGCGACGAGGACGGCGTGGACCCCGCTCGCGGCACCGAGACCTACGCCGAGCTGCTGCTGGAACTGGACACACCTCGGTGGACCGGCACCCGGTTCGTGCTGCGCACCGGCAAGGCACTGGGCACGGCGCGCAAGGGCGTCGCCCTCCACTTCCGGACCGCCGCGCCGGCGTGCGACCCGGGCGACGCCGAGCGGGTGGCGGCCGACCGGCTCTGGATCGAGCTGGACGCGCCGCTGGAGAGCCGGCAGCCCGGCGTGCAGGTGACCGCCCCGGGCGAGCGCGCCGCGTACGGCCAGGTCCTGACCGATCTCCTGTCCGGCGGCAGCCGACTCTCGGTCAGCGGCGAGGAGGCGGAGCAGGCCTGGCGGATCGTCGATCCGGTGCTGCAGGCGTGGGCGCGGAACGCCGTGCCGCTGCTGGAGTACCCCGCCGGTGGGGCCGGCCCTCCCCCGCTCGAGCAGACCGCCGGCTCGGCGCGGGGGTGAGTTCGGGGCGAACCGCCTACACCTCCCGTCCGGGGAGTCAGCCCGCACGGGATCGCCTCTTGCGCTGTCGGCTGTCACGAAGCCGTCGCGCGCCGGCTCGGTCGGAAGGTCTACGACGTCTCGACCGCCGGCAGCAACGACGCAGACGCGCCCCCAGGCCTTGTCGGAGGCCTCGGTCGACGCGGCATTCCGAACGAGCGGCGACTGCCCGGTGGTCGCCGATCTCCGCGGTCGCCCCATTCGTGCCACCCGCCTCGCGCATCCCCCGGGCCACGCCGGGCGCACGGTCAACATCTGACGAAACGGACCGGTCCGTCTCGTCGCCGCTCACCCTCGCGGGCACGGTTGCTTCCCCTTACGTTCAGTAGCAGCACAAGCGCGCACCGTCGCCGGATGAGAGCCGGCCTCGCGTCACCGAGGACCACCACCGAGGAGAACCACGTGTCCCTGCCGCACCGCTCCCCCGCTCCCGCTTACTCCCGCCCGGTCGCCTACGGCCAGCGCCCCTCCCCCCGCTCCGCGATGCCCGGCTCGGGCCCGACGGTCAAGCACCCCGTGGCCGCCCGCCCCATGGGTGTCCGCCCCGAGGCTGGACGCCCGACGGCGGCGGGCCCCGTGATGCAGCGGCCGGCCCCGGCCCCTCGCGCGGCCGTCACCTTCCTGACGGTGACCGAGGTCGCGGCGATCATGCGGGTCTCGAAGATGACCGTGTACCGCCTCGTGCACGCCGGTGAACTGGCCGCCGTCCGAGTGGGCCGGTCCTTCCGGGTTCCCGAGCCGGCTGTGCGCGACTACCTGACCGGCGCCCGCACCGACGTCGCCTGACCGAGCGGCCCGGCTGAGGAGAGGCCCGCAGCGCCGTCGCCCAGGGGCACGGACCGGGCGGACCTCCAGCAGCCGCATCGTCGCCTGAGCTCTGCGACCCGTGCCGGAGGGCCGTGCGCCAATGTCCTAGGTCCGGTCGATGCGAGCCGTGCAGATCACCCACTTCGGCGGCCCCGAGGTCCTCGACGTCGTCGACGTCCCGGAGCCGGAGGCCGGGGACGGCCAGAAGCTGTACGACGTCTCCACCGCCGGCATCGGCTACGCCGACACCCACCACTCCATGGCGCGGGAGGTACATCGGAGGTCCTGGCTCAGCACTGTCGAAGCGGTGCCCTTCAGCCCACGGACCGCCGGAGATCACGCCCCCCGAGTCAACGCAGCCAGTCCGCGGCTTCCCGGGCGATGTCAGGCGGCACGGTGTGCGGCCCGGAGAACTCGCGGTACGTCACGTCGTACCCGTCGTCGCGCAGTTCGGGCACGATCCTCCTGCTGGTCCGGTCGACCGGCAGGACTTCGTCGGCGTCGCCGTGGGAGACGAACACCAGCGGGGTGCCTTGGCGCTCCGCCCCCGGCGGCACGAAGCCGGGGGAGAACGCGACGATTCTCCGGAACAGGTCGCCGTTGGCCAGGCCCAGGCCGAGTGCGTAGGAGGCACCGTCGGAGAACCCGGCCACCGCCACTCGACCCGCATCGACCGCGAACCCGGAGAACACCCGCGTCAGCGCCCGGTCGATGACTGCGGCGTCCCGCCCGTAGGCACCGCGGACGGCGTCCCACGTCGTCTCGCGGGACGCCGGCGCCAGCAGCAGCAGGCCACGTTCATCCGCCAGAGGCTGCAGCAGCGCCAGTCCGGCGGCTGCGTCGCCCCCCGCTCCGTGCAGGGTCAGGACGAGCGGCGCCGCCGTATCCGGAGCGACAGTCGGCGGGACGTACAGGAGCGGGTCCCGGTCGGCCTCGAGACCCAGCGGATGGGTGCCGGGAGTGCTCGGTGGTCCATTCGAGGACCCGGTCGGCGCTGCTCCGGGGCGCGCCGTCAGAGCTGCGCCATCTGCCTGCCCGGCCCCACCACGGACTCCGTCCGGGAGCCGGATGCCGCAAGCAGCGAGCAGGCCGGCGCCCGTGGTCCCGCCAGTCACCAAGAGGAACTGTCGGCGCGTCAGCACAGGCTTCTCCTACCCCGACCTGACGGGTTCCCCTGCGGAGGCGCTCGATCGTTCGTCGAGGCACCGCGACGGTGTCCCTGTCCGCGTCCGGCTCCCGAGGACCGCGCCCTAGCCTGACGGGCATGCGAGCTGTGCAGATCACCCGCGTCGGCGGCCCCGAGGTCCTCGACGTCGTCGACCTCCCCGAGCCGGAGCCTGGCGAGGGCCAGAGGCTCTACGAGGTCAGCTCGGCAGAAGTCAACTTCGCCGACACCCACCACCGCGTGTCCTGAGACCTACCTGAGCACGCCGGGCCGGACGACTCCCATCGCAGTCCCGGATAACGGGGTCAGGACGGGTCCGCCGCCCGAGCGACCACGTCGACGGCGGTCGCCGCCCAGCTGGAGAGCAGCTTGAGGCCGTCCTCCGACGGCGACCCGGGTTCGGCGGTGTAGACGGTCAGGCGGAGATCCGACCGGTCCTCGGCGGGCAGGTCGAGGGTGCAGTAGGTGAGGTCGACGGTGCCGACGACCGGGTGGCGGAATTGCTTGGCACCGTTGTGGTGGATGCGCACGTCGTGGGCGGCCCACCGGACCCGGAACTCCTCGCTGACCGTCGAGAGCTCCCCGACCAGTTCGCGCAGCTGCGCGTCGTGCGGACGGCGGCCGGCCTCGGCACGGAGCAGGGCGACGGTGATGTTGGCGGCGCCCTCCCAGTCCGGGTAGAAGTCGCGTGCCCCCTGGTCGAGGAACTGAAACCGGGCGAAGTTCGCCCGCCCCCGCGGGTTGTCGAACAGCGGGAAGTGCAGCGCCCGCCCGAGGGCGTTGGTGGCGACGATGTCCAGGCGGCCGTTCGCGACGAAAGCGGCCGAGCCCGTCATCGTGTCCAGCATCCACTGCACTCGCGGCTGGATGGACGTCTTGCCGCGACGCTGCGGCGTGCGGTTCGGCTTGGCGGCGCGGGCCAGGTCGAACAGGTAGGTCCGCTCGGCGTTGTCGAGCTGCAGCGCCCGGGCGACGGCCTCCAGCACGTCCTCGGAGACGCCGGCGATGTGGCCCTTCTCCAGCCGGGTGTACCAGTCGGTGCTCACCCCGGCGAGGACGGCGACCTCCTCCCGCCGCAGCCCCTTCACCCGTCGCCGTCCACCCCCGGGCAGCAGCCCGGCCTGCTCCGGCGTGATCCGGGCGCGGCGACTGACGAGGAAGTCGCGGATGTCGGAGCGGTTGTCCACGCCCTCGACGCTACGTCGCTCCGCCGGTGGAGGGAGGTCGAGCTTGTACCCCCCACAAACCCGCCCTCCCACGCCCGGGACAGGTGGCGTTCCGTGGAGCGCAGCGCCACTCCACCGCCGATCGCTCATCCACGCACACGAGGAGCACCATGCGCGTCAACGCCTACGCCGCCCCCGCCGCCGGGGAGCCCCTGGCCCCCGCCACCATCGAGCGCCGGGACGTCGGCGCGAACGACGTCCTCATCGAGATCCAGTACGCCGGCATCTGCCACTCCGACATCCACACCGTCAACGGCGACTGGGGCCCGCAGCCCTTCCCCGTCGTCCCCGGCCACGAGATTGTCGGCGTCGTCGCCGAGGTCGGCGCCGACGTGACGCGGCACCGGGCGGGTGACCGGGTGGGCGTGGGCTGCATGGTCAACAGCTGCGGCGAGTGCGCCAACTGCCGCAACGGCGACGAGCAGTACTGCGTCCCGGGCATGGTCGCCACCTACGCCGGCACCGACCGCGACGGCACCACGACGCAGGGCGGCTACTCCACCCACGTCGTCGTGGACGCCGGCTACGTCCTCTCCGTCCCGGAGGGCATCGAGGCGGCGGCCGCCGCACCCCTGCTGTGCGCCGGCATCACCACGTACTCGCCGCTGCGCCGCTGGGGCGCGGGCCCCGGCAAGCGCGTCGCCGTCGTCGGGCTCGGCGGTCTCGGGCACATGGCCGTCAAGCTCGCGCACGCCATGGGCGCCGAGGTGACGGTGCTGTCGCAGTCGCTGAAGAAGCAGGAGGACGGCCTGCGCCTCGGGGCGGACGCCTACTTCGCGACCAGCGACCCGGAGACCTTTGCCGAGCTGGCCGGCCGGTTCGACCTGATCGTCAACACCGTGAGTGCGCCGATCGACGTGAACGCGTACCTGTCGCTGCTCGCCGTGGACGGCGCGCTGGTCAACGTCGGGGCACCGGCCGAGCCGCTCGCCGTGAACGCGATGTCCCTCATCGGGGGCCGCCGCACGTTCGCCGGTTCGATGATCGGCGGCATCGCCGCGACCCAGGAGATGCTTGACTTCTGCGCCGAGTACGGCATCGGCGCCGAGGTCGAGATCATCGCCGCCGACCGGATCAACGAGGCCTACGAGCGCGTCCTGGCCTCCGACGTCCGCTACCGGTTCGTCATCGACGCCGCCACCCTGCGGTGACCTACGACCAGCTGACCCGTCCGGCCGGGCCGGCGGCACTGTCCGCCGTCCCGACCGGGAACGCCGTCCCGACCGGGCGGCTCCCGTTCGTCGTGTACGTGCTCGCCGTCGCACGTTCCTCATGCTCACCACCGAGTTCGTCGTCGCCGGTCTGCTCCCGGAGATCGCCGGCGACCTGCAGGTCAGCGTGGCCCAGGCCGGGTTGCTGATCACTGTGTTCGGCGTCGGCATGGTGGTCGGCGCGCCCACGATGGCGCTGTTAACCCGGCGGATGCCGCGACGGACGACGCTGGTGCTCGCCCTGGTCGTGTTCGCGGTCGGCCATCTCGTGGTCGCCGTCGGCTCCAGCTTCGCGCTGCTGCTCGCCGCTCGGTTCGTCACCGCCTTCGCGACCGGGGCGTTCTGGGCGGTGGCGTCGGTGGCGGCGACCCGCGCCGCCGGTCCCGGCGCCAGCGCCCCGGGCACTCGGGCTGGTCGGCGCCGGCGGAATGCTCGCCAACGTCCTCGGGGGTGCCGCTCGGCGCGTTCGCCGGCTAACTGTCGGGCTGGCGAGGGCCTTCTGGGCCCTCGCCGCCCTGGCACTCGCCGCCGTGCCCCTCATCGCGCGGCACGTCCACCGGGATGAGGACGAGCAGCAGCCGGTCCCGCTGCGCTCGGAGCTCGGTTCCATGCGGTCCGGCCGGCTGTGGCTGGTCCTCGCCGCCTGCGCGACCACCACCGGCGGCGTGCTGTCGGTCTACTCCTTCATCTCCCCGCTGCTCACCGACCGGGCCGGCCTCGCACCCACGTGGGTGCCGCTGGTCCTCGTCGGGTTCGGCGTCGGCTCCCTCATAGGCACCATCCACGGCGGCCGGCTGGCTACGCCCGGCCGCACACCACCACCATCGCGGTCGCGGCGTCCACCACGGTCGTGCTGCTGGCGCTCTGCCGGTTCTCGGCCTACCCCGTGCCGACGGTGCTGCTGGCGGTCCTGGTCGGGCTGCTCGGGCTCAGCGCCAACCCGGTGCTGTCGGCGCTCGCGGTCCGCTTCGCCGGTGTGGCGCCCACGCTAGGCGTGGCGATGTCGGTCTCGGGCTACAACCTCGGCACCGCCGTCGATTCCGGGATCGCCGGCTCCGCGCTCGAGTCCGGCCTGGGGGCCACAGGCCCCGCCCTGGTCGGGACGGGTATCGCCGCGCTGACCCTCGTCCCCACGATCGCCATCGCGGTGCTCTGTCACCGCACGCCGGGAGGAGGAGGAGCGTGAGCACCGTCGTCAGGTGCCGCCGCCTCGGCGCACGCCTGCTCCCCTAGCCTCACCTGCATGCGTGCCGTGCAGATCACCCGCTTCGGCGGCCCCGAGGTCATGGACATCGTCGACCTCCCCGAGCCGGAGCCTGGCGAGGGCCAGAGGCTCTACGAGGTCAGCTCGGCAGGAGTCAACTTCGCCGACACCCACCAGATCGAGAACTCCTACCTCGCCGCCCAGCAGCTGCCGCTGATCCCGGGCGCGGAGTTCGTCGGCACCCCGGTCGGTGGCGGGCCGCGCGTCGTGGGACTGCTCGACGGCGGCGGCTACGCCGAGAAGGCGGTGGCGCACGACGTCCTCACCTGGCCGGTGCCCGACGGTGTCAGCGACGAGCAGGCGCTGGCCGTCGTCCTCCAGGGGGCGACCGCCTGGCACCTGCTGCGCACCAGCGCCCACCTGGCCGAGGGCGAGTCGGTCGTCGTCATCGCCGGCGCCGGTGGCGTCGGGTCCCTGGCCGTGCAACTCGCCCGTCACTGGGGCGCCGGCCGGGTCATCGCCACCGCCTCCAGCCCCGAGAAGCGGGCGCTGGCCGAGGAGCTCGGCGCGCACGCCACCGTCGACCCCGCCCTGGCCGACGACGACCCCAGGCAGTTCACCGGCGCCCTGCGGGAGGCGAACGGCGGCAAGCCGGTCGACATCGTGCTGGAGATGACCGGCGGGAACGTGTTCGCCGGATCGCTGTCGGCGCTGGCGCCCTTCGGCCGGCTGGTCACCTACGGCATGGCCGCCCGGGAGGAGACCAGGGCGGTGCCGCCAGGCGCCCTCATGCAGCGCAGCCGCGCCGTCATCGGCTTCTGGCTGGCCCACTGCATGTCCCGGCCGCGGATGCTCGACGCCGCGATGAACGAGCTGCTGCCGATGGTGGCCGACGGCTCCCTGCGGCCCGTCGTCGGCGGCAGGTACCCGCTGTCCGCCGTCCGCGAGGCCCACCAGGACCTCCTCGCCCGCCGCACCACCGGCAAGCTCGTCCTCGACCCGACGAAGTGATCCGGCTTTCTGTACCGAAAGCTGAGGGGACCCGCACAGCTTTCGGTACAGAAAGCGTCAGACGAGGCGGTTGGTCCAGAGCAGGCTGAGGACGACGCCGAGCAGGGAGAGCAGCACGCCGGCCCGCACGAACCAGGGGCTGATGTCCTGCGGCTCGGTCGTGTAGCCGATCTGGCTGCCCAGGTCGGCGTACACCTGCTCCAGCTCCGCGGCGCTCGCGGCTTCGCTGTAGCTACCACCGGTCTGGTCGGCGATCTCCTCGAGCGTCTCCCGGTCCACCGGCACCGGCACCGTCTCGCCGTCGAGGTCGAGGGTGCCGTAGTCGGTGCCGAAGGCGATCGTGGACACCGGCACCCCGGCCTGCCGGGCGGCGTCGATGGCCTGGGTGTCCTCGCGGCCGACGGTGTTGTAGCCGTCGGACAGCAGCACGATCCGGGCCGGCGCCGCCTCCTGCTCCGCGGCGCCCAGGCTCGACTGGAAGTTCTCGATGGCCGACAGCGAGGTGAACACCGCCTCGCCGATCGCGGTGGCCTCGGCCAGGTCGAGGTTGTCGATCGCCCCGGCCACCTGCGCGCGGTCCGTCGTGGGCGGGACGACCGTGGTGGCCGTGCCCGCGAACGACACCAGCCCCAGGTTGATCCGCTCGGGCAGCACGTCGACGAACTGCTTGGCCGCGGTCTGCATCGCCCGGAAGCGGTCGGGCTCGATGTCGGTCGCCTGCATCGACAGGGACACGTCCACGGCCATGATGACCGTGGCCCGTTCCCGCGGCACCCGCACCTCGGTGCTCGGCACCGCCAGGGAGACCACCAGGGTGGCCAGGCCCAGGGCGACGACGCCGAAGGCGAGGTGCCGCCGCCACCCCGGCCGCTTGGGCACGATCGACCCGAGCAGGGCCACGTTGGTGAACCGCGCGGCGTAGGCCTTCCGGCGCAGCTGAAGCAGCACGTAGAACCCGACGAGGGCGACGACGGCCAGCAGGGCCAGCAGCCACAGGGGTGCCTGGAAGGTCATCGGGACGCCCCTCCACTGCCGGCCCGCCGGCGGTCGGCGACGAAGCGGACCACGTCCATGAGCCAGTCGCGGTCGGTGCGCAGCTGCAGGTGCCCGGCGCCGGCCCGGCGCAACCCCGCGGCCACCCGCCGCCGCTGGGCCGCCGCGCCTTCGGCGAACCGGGCCCGGAACTCCGCGTCCCCGGTCGGCACCTCCAGCGTCTGCCCGGTCTCGGGGTCGACGACGGTCAGCAGCCCCACGTCGGGCAGTTCCAGCTCCCGCGGGTCGACCACCTCGATCGCGAGCAGCTCGTGCCGCGTGCCCAGGCCGCGCAGCGGCCGTTCCCAGTCGCTGTCGCCGAGGAAGTCCGAGATCACCACGACCAGGCCGCGCCGGCGCTGCGGCCGGCGCAGGGTCTCCAGGGCCGCGGCCAGGTCCCCACGGCGGCCACCCGCCGCGCGGGGGGTCGCGACCACCGAGCGCAGCAGCCGCTCGGCGGCCAGCCGGCCGGGCATCGCGGGATAGCGGTCCACCCGCTCCCCCGTCGTGACGACGGCGCCCAGCCGGTTGCCGCCGTGCACGGTGAGGTGCCCGACCGCGGCGAGCCCGGCGATGGCCAGGTCGCGCTTCTGGCAATTGGCGGTGCCGAAGTCCAGGCTCGCGGACAGGTCCACGACCGCCCACGTCTCCAGCTCGCGGTCGGCGATGGTCTCGCGCACGTGCGGCACCTGGGTGCGCGCCGTGACCGGCCAGTCCATCCGCCGGACGTCGTCCCCCGGGTGGTAGGTGCGCGAGTCACCCGCCTCCGAGCCCGATCCGGGCACGAGGCCCAGGTGGTCGCCCTGCAGCAGCCCGTCCAGGCGCCGGCGGACGGTGAGCTCCAGGCGCCGCAGCAGGACGTCGGCGGGACCGTCGGTGAAGCGGGGCGGCGCGCCGTCACCGCTCCCCGGCTCCACACCGGAGCCCGGCGTGGCCGGGTGCAGCAGGAGCCCGGGATGGTCGGGCCCCGGCTGGACCGACTGGGGGGTGCGGCGACGCAGGATCACGCGGGGTGCGGCCCTTGCGCGTAACCGTTGGACGCCGGGCCGTTGACCGCCGGACCGTTGACCGCCACGCCGTTGGACACGGGGCCATCGGACGCGGGCCCGGGCTGGAAGGTGGGCGCGTGCGGAACGGACCCGTTGTGCGGGCCGGGTCCCTGCGGGCCCGGCTGGCCGGGCTGACCCGGATGGCCCGGTCCGAGGTGCGGCACGTGCGGACCGCCCGGCGTGCCCGGCCCGAACCCGGCGGCGTTCTGCCGGGGGGCCACCTGTGGCAGCGGCACGGTCTGCACGATCCGCTTCACGATGTGGTCGGCGGGCACGCCATCGGCCAGCGCGTCATAGGAGAGCACCAGCCGGTGCCGCAGCACGTCCGCCGTGACGTCGAGGACGTCCTGCGGCAGGACGTAGTCGCGGCCGCGGACGAGCGCCAGAGCCCGGCTGGCCGCGATCAGCCCGAGCGAGGCCCGCGGGCTCGCGCCGTAGGACACCCACGTCGCGACGTCCTCCATGCCGTGCTCCCGCGGAGTGCGGGTGGCCACCACCAGCCGGACGACGTAGTCGACCAGCGCGTGGTGCACGAACACCTGCGAGGCGGTCCGCTGCAGCCGGCGCAGCTCGTCGGGCCCGAGCACCGTCTCGGCGACCGGCGGCTCGGAGCCCATCCGGTAGACGATCTCGCGCTCCTCCTCCGGGCTCGGGTAGTCGACGAGCACCTTCATCAGGAAGCGGTCACGCTGCGCCTCGGGCAGCGGGTACACGCCCTCGGACTCGATGGGGTTCTGCGTCGCCAGCACCAGGAAGGGGTCGGGCAGCGGATGGGTGACGCCGCCGATCGAGACCTGCCGCTCGGCCATCACCTCCAGCAGCGCGGACTGCACCTTGGCCGGCGCCCGGTTGATCTCGTCGGTGAGCACGAAGTTGGCGAACACCGGGCCGAGCTCGACGTCGAAGGCGTCCTGCCCGGCCTTGTAGATGCGGGTGCCGATGATGTCGGCCGGCACCAGGTCGGGGGTGAACTGCAGGCGGGCGAACGTCCCCCCGACCGCGGTCGCCAGCGTCTCGACCGCCAGCGTCTTGGCGACGCCGGGGACGCCTTCGAGGAGGACGTGCCCGCGCGCCAGGAGCGCCACGAGCATCCGCTCGACGAGCCGGTCCTGACCGACGATCACCCGCTTGATCTCGAACAGCACCCGCTCCAGCCGGGCTGCGTCCACCGACGGCGGCACGGGCGCACCGGCCCCTGCGGTCGACGTCTCGAGGGGGGTGCTGGCAGCGCTGCTCACGGAACTCCCTGGTCGTGCCGGGCGGCGGTCGCCCGGTCGGGACGGTGCGTCGGCGGGGCGGCAGGACCGTCCCCCGTGCCAGTGTCCTACACGCCGGGGAACCGGCCAGGTGTGCGCAGATCGGAGTTGCCTGGGAGTCGGTTGAGAGTCTTCGGTGCCGGTCCACAGGACCTGCCCGAGGGGGTCGGTGACTGCTAGCCTGGATGCTGCGTCGGGCAGCTCCCCCCGTGGCTGCCCGACGCCCTCATGCCTGGGCCGGTGACCGTTCCCGCCCGACGATGGGTGCCCGCTGAGGCGCCGCCCGTCCGTGGTCAGGCGCTGGGCCGGACGGCTCCGATGTAGCCCCGCCAGCGCATGTCCGACGTCTTGACGACGGAGCCGCTCTGCGGTGCCTCGAGGATGCGGTCGCCGCCCAGCCAGATGGCCACGTGGTGGATGGTGGCGGGCTCGGAGGCGTCGGTCGCCCAGAAGACCAGGTCGCCGGGGCGGAGATCCTCGCTCGACACCTTTGGCAGCGCGGCGTACTGCGCCCGGCTGTTGCGCGGGATGGCGATGCCGGCCTGCCCGTAGGCGTACTGGGTGAGCCCACTGCAGTCGAAGCCGATGACGCCCTCGTCGGGGTCCTGGCCCGGCCCCGGTCCCCGCGTGCCGCCGCCACCCCAGGCGTAGGGGGTGCCGCGGTAGGCCATCGCGGCGTCGATCGCCTTCTGCGCCGCCGACGCGTTGCCCGAGCCGGCCGGCGTGCCGTTGCCCGAGGGCGCGGGCGGCGCCGCGACCGGCTTGGGGGCGGGAGCGGCGGTGCGGGTCGCGTGGGCGGCCCGGTCGGCGGCGGCACGCTCACCGACGAGCGTCTGCAGCTGCACTTGCGCGGCGGCGAGCTCGGTCTGCAGCTGGGCCTGCTGGCTGTCCAGGGCGGCGGCCTGCTCGCGGGCCGAGACCTCGGCGTCCTTGGCGACCGCGAGGGCCACCGCGGCGTGCTCCTGCAGGGCGGCGGCGTGCTCGACGCTCGTACGGGCGACCGCCTCGGCCTCGGTCGCCTGCGCCTGCAGCACGGTGACCTGGTCCAGGACGTCGGAGCGATGCGCGCCGGCCGCCTCGAGCAGCGCGGCGCGCTGGATGAGCTCCCCGGGGTCGGCCGCGGTGACGAGGGCCGCGGCGCCCGACCACGTGCTGCCCTGCATGTAGCTGCGACGGGCGAAGGCCACCATCTGCGTGCGGGCCACCCCGAGGTCCGCGGTGGCCTGCGCGGCCGCGGCGGCCGCGGCGTCGGCCTGCTGCTGGGCGGCCAGGTAGGCGTCCTGGGTGGCCTGGTACTCGTCGAGGGCGATCACCGCATGCGCCCGCGCGGCGTCCACGGCGTCCTGCGCGGCGGCGAGCTGCCCCGACAGCTCACCGATGCGCGCGGCGACGGCGTCGGCCGCCGCCCGGGCGTCGGCGATCTGGGTGTCGCTGGGTCGGCGCGGCGTCGCCTGCGCGGTGGACGGCGTCAGGCCGAGGGCCAGCGCGGCGACGACGGCGACGCCGGCGATGCGCAGCGCTGCCGGCACCCGTCCGCCGCCAGCAAGCACGAACCGATGCGGCGTACCGCTGTCCACAGATCCGCCCTCCGCGCGTCCGACCGGGAGGATCGGCGCTCGTCGTTCCCGAGGGCACCCGGCTGGGTGCCACAGGTCAGATCGACCTGCGGGGGGACGCCGTTGAGCGCGTCTCACCCCTCAGGGTGAGACGACACGGCCGGGTGACGGCCGCGCGGCGGCTGTTGTCGCATCCGGCAACGGTGGCCCTGAAGGCGGCTTCAAGGGCAGGCCCCGGCCAGCCAATGTCAATCCGGGCCTCGGCGCCCTGAGGAAGAGGCATCATCCGAACCGCTCGTCCGACATTGGCAAATGCTACTAGCACTCCTATCTACCGCCTTGATGGCGCAACGCAATGTTTTAGCGGCTTCGATTATCGACCTTCATCTTGATCTTTGACCGGAGTATCCTCCCTGTCGCCGCACTTGGAGGTGAGATGTGGTCCCTTCAGATGACGCGTCGACTGGGCCAACCGGCCACGTACAAAATCCCAGCTTCGCTTCCGGTCCGCTTGACGAGGGCTTGGGCCCTGAATCGCCCTCCGGAGCGCCCGCCGTACATGCCCTGCTTGTTGTCCTAGTTCGAGTCAGTAGCCCGGCCGTGCAGATGATTCTCGGCTGGATCATGTTCATCGGGATCGCGCTGCCCGCAGTTGTCGACGTGGAGAAACCATGGTTCGCTCCAAGCCTCATCGTTACTCTACTTGTGCTTGGCTTTTTTCTTCCGACGATCTCTTCCAAGTGGATATATAAGATTACGTATGGCCGACCCGTGTTCGGTGCCTATGGCGGCGTCCCTAGGCACGTGCTCGAGGCCGAGGTCGCGGCCGCCGCGGACTTCTCAGTCGACCTACCGGAAGACGATGAAAAAGATCTCAAAGCGCAGGTGGGCACTTCCGAGGCTTACATCGCCGCGCATACAAAGAATGCCTACATCACTGTCCAGCGGGAGCGGACCGGGAGGGCTCCAGATGAGGAGGAATGGGCCCAATACTGGAAACGTGTCACCACCCAGCCAATTGCTCGTAGCACTTACCAGCGCGCACTGGCGAACCACCCGCTCGCCTTCGCGCTAGTGCCAGGCTTTCTCCATCGCACCGCGTTGATCGCGCCATTGGCTACGATCATGTTGACCACTCTAGTATTGCTGAGCCCATTCGCGGTGTCCGAATGGACGTTACCCCCGGTTATGCTCTCCGTCGCCGTATTGTTCGCCCTCATGGTAGCAGTTGTATCACTGACAATAGCCAACACGAGGCCAGGGGAGACGATCCCCCTAGGCTTCCGACCAGACTTCGCGGATAGAGTCGACCGACTGGAGCACCTATCAGTGCAGGAACGATCCTCGCTGAAGGGTCAGGCTGCGGCTCTGGCGGGGCGCACAGCTCGGGTCATTGACGTGCGAACCGGAATTCGATTCAAGAAGTCCATCGCTCGGTTCACCGCTAGGCAATTTGTTGCTGTTGTGACGGTGAACATGGTCTACCTCCTCGGGTTGATGGCCCTCTGCCTTCTCGTGGCGACTCCATTCTCAGAGGACGTCAAATCTTTGGCCCTCCAGTACGCCAGGCAGGCCACTCTTCTCACCGCCCTTTCCGGTGTCGCATTGATAGCTTATCGATTCTGGGAACTCCTGATCAGTCAGCTCCCTGAGATTATCGGCCCGCCGGTAGGGGCTGCCGTAGTTGCCGGAATCATTCCTGTCGGAAAGTACGCTGCCACCGGCCACTGGGAGATAGATGCTGTCACGATAATTTCCACGGCCGCGGTGGCCTCGATTGGACTGTTTGGAACTAAGCTAGGCGAGTTGGCGAAGCGCCCGAAGTGATTGCACCGAGAGGCCGCCTCGGTGTCCCTGAGTGGGCCGCTTGAGGACACCTGGCCGGGCCACCGTGAGGGCGACTTACGAGATACCGGCGTTGCATGTCTCAAGACGAGACGTTGATCTTCAAGCGCGGGCCAAGGTCGAGGCCAGCGCGCTGGCGCGGTTGAAGTTCCACCGTCTCAGGATCCGCCCAAGCGATCCTGTACAGCGCGGCCCGTAGGCTGTGCCAGTCGGCTGGCACCTCTGCCTCGACGCGCTGGAGTTCGCTTCCCGAGCGATCGTGGATAGCGAGGAAAGCGCGGCCGCCGTGGGCGTCGACCGTGCCGCCAGCCCGCGCCACCAGGTCTCGGCGATAGGGACTGATCTTCTCCGGCAGCAAGACTCGCGCCTCCCAACCGCTGCTACGGACGCAGTCGGCGGCCCGCAACAACAATTCGGTGTCCCACCCGCGACGCTCGGCCAGGTGAACCAGCGTGTCGAGGTGGATGGCGAGCAGCGCATCGAGCAGCTCGGCGGCCGTCCTGGCCAATAGGTCTGCAAGGTCGGCCGCTCGATCCACCGTGACGACCGTGTCGTCTCCGTTGTTCCGCTGGGGCGTGACGGTGTAGTCCAGCTCGCTCCGCCGGGACCACAGGGCCGTGTTCACCTTGCCGACGTGCTCTGTCTCCAAGCCGTCAAGGCATGAGTCGAAGCAGCTGACCACCAGGTTGGCGAGTCGGCGGAACCGTGCTCGGTCGTGCGCCGGCGTCCCGTCCATCCATTGAATGGCCGTCTCTCGGAGCCTCATGTCAAGCGCGTCAGTTGGGTTGTGAGCACTGAAGGAAAGTAGGCCCGCCCATCGGCCGGAGGCTTCGACCGGACCTGGCCCCCCGGGAGTCCCGAAGTGGGCCGCTGAGGGACATGTTCCCCTTACGCGCGCTGCCTGGACCACGCACTGAGCTGGGCAGGAGACGTATCAGTTCACCTGGCGCTCGGAGTCTTTCCAGAACGACTCGCGGAGCTTGAACTTCTGGATCTTGCCGGTGGCGGTACGGGCCAGCTCGTCGCGGAACTCCACCCGCTTGGGGATCTTGTAACCGGCGATCCGGCCGCGGCAGTGGGCGATGATCTCCTCCTCGGTGACCTGCTCTCCCTCGGCGACGACGACGATCGCGGTCACCATCTCCCCCCACTTCTCGTCGGGGACGCCGATGACGGCGACCTCCGCGACCGCCGGGTGGCTGAACACGACGTCCTCGACCTCGATCGAGGAGACGTTCTCGCCGCCGGTGATGATCACGTCCTTCTTGCGGTCGGAGATCGTCAGGTAGCCGCCGTCGTCGATGGAACCGCCGTCGCCGGTGTGGAACCAGCCGCCCTCCAGCGCCTCGCCGGAGGCGTCGGGGTTCTCCCAGTAGCCGGCGAGCACCGTGTTGCCCTGCGCCAGCACCTCGCCCGACTCGCTGATCCGCAGCCGGGTGCCCAGCGCCGGGACGCCGGCCCGCGACAGCCGCTTCGCGCGCTCCTCGGTTTCGAGCTCGTCGTACTCCGCGCGCGGCCGGTTGATGGTCAGGAGCGGCGCGGTCTCCGTCAGGCCGTAGATCTGGTTGAACTCCCAGCCCAGCTCGGCCTCGACGCGGGCGATCGTCTTCGACGGCGGAGGCGCACCCGCGACGACAATGCGCACCCGGTCGCGGCCCGGGATCTCGCCGCCCCAGTCGGCGGCGGCATCGAGGACGGCGTTCCAGACCGCCGGCGCCCCGGACATCATCGTGACCCCGTGCCGCTCGACCCGGCGCAGGATCTCTGCGCCGTCCACCTTGCGCAGCACGACCTGCGTCGCCCCGACGCCGGCCATCGTGTACGGCAGGCCCCAGCCGTTGCAGTGGAACATCGGCAGCGTGTGCATGTACACGTCGCGGTCGCTGACCTGCATGTGCATGCCGAAGGTGACGGCGTTGACCCACAGGTTGCGGTGGGTCATCTGCACGCCCTTGGGCCGCGCCGTCGTGCCGCTCGTGTAGTTGATCGTGGCGGTGGCGTCCTCGTCGGGCGCCGACCACGGCCGCGGCTCGGTGTCGAAGCGGAGGAGCTGCTCGTACTCCTCCCCCGTGCCGAACCGGTGCTCTGCCTCCACGCCCTTGAGGGTGGACTCGAGCTCGGGGTCGACCAGCAGCACCCGGGCGCCGGAGTGGCCGACGATGTAGCTGACCTCCTCCGGCGAGAGCCGGAAGTTGATCGGCACCGCGATGCGGCCCGACGACGGCACCGACAGCAGCAGCTCGAGGAGGCGGCCGGCGTTGTGACTGACGATCGCCACCCGCTCCCCCTCGCCGATGCCGAGCTCGTCCAGCCCCGCCTGCAGCGCCCGCCCGCGGCGGGCGACCTCGCGGTAGGTCACCTCACCCAGCGAGGGGGCCGGCTGGTTCGGCTCGTCCACGATGCCGACGCGGTCGCCGTAGACCAGCTCGGCCCGGTCGAGGAAGTCACGGGTGGTCAAGGGCACGCGCATGGCCGGCTCCCGGAGGTGAAGACGTGGTGCTCGTCACGCTAACCGCCTGCAGCCATCACGACGAGCGGTGAGGGTGCGGTCAGGCGACCGTCGTCACCAGCCGCGGCAGCGCCGTGCCGATGGGCTCGCGCACGACCAGGTCCGCGACGTCGTCGTACGGCGTCGGTTCGGCGTTGACCACGACGATCCGGGCGCCGGAGCCGGCGGCGACGTCGGTGAGTCCGGCGGCCGGATGGACGGTGAGCGACGTGCCGACCGCCATGAAGACGTCGCAATCGGCGGCGGCCGCGGCCGCGGCGCCGATGACGTCGGCGTCCAGCATCTGCCCGAAGCTGATCGTGGCCGCCTTCAGGATGCCGCCGCAGACCAGGCACGCCGGATCGGGGTCACCGGCGTCGATCCGCTCCATCGCGCTCCGCATCGACGTCCGGTCGCCGCAGGACAGGCAGGCCACCTCGTGGATCGTCCCGTGCAGTTCCAGGACGAGGTCGCGCGAGGACCCCGCCTCCTGGTGCAGCCCGTCGATGTTCTGGGTGAGCAGCGCCCGCAGGCGCCCCTGGCGCTCGAGGTCGACCAGCGCCCGGTGGCCGGCGTTCGGCGCGACGTCGCCGACCTGCAGGTCGCGGCGCATCCACCAGGCGCGACGGCGGATGTCGGGGTCGTTCACGTAGTAGGAGAGCGTCACGAGCTTCTCGGCGTCCGGATCCTTCGTCCAGACCCCGTTGGGTCCCCGGTAGTCGGGGATGCCGCTCTCGGTGGAGATGCCCGCGCCGGTCAGGGCGACGACCCGGCGCGCCTCGATCAGCCAGCCGGGCAGGGGCTCGGGGACGGTCACGGCTCCCACGGTAGGGAGGCGCCCGCCCGCCGTCCTCACGGTGGCGCCGCCGACCTCTGCTGCAGCGCGAGGTCGCCGGCCGCAGCGCGGAGTCCGCAGGAGTCAGGCCCGCACGGGACACTTGCCGGCGGGTGAGCGAGGTCACCCGGTGAGGGAAGGGTCGCCTGACCGGGTGCGCTCACGCGTGAACTGGGATGATCGGGCATGGAAACGAGCGCGACGCACCAGCCGCGACGAACCAGCGAGGGGTAGGCGCAGAAGAGTGGCAGCCAGCAAGGACAGCTTCGGGGCACGGTCGACGCTCACCGTCGACGGCCAGGACTACGACATCTACCGGCTCGACGCGGTGGAGGGCTCCGAGAAGCTGCCCTTCAGCCTGAAGGTCCTTCTCGAGAACCTCCTCCGCACCGAGGACGGCGCGGACATCACCGCCGACCACATCCGGGCGATCGCGAACTGGGACCCCTCGGCCGAGCCGAGCCAGGAGATCCAGTTCACCCCGGCCCGCGTGGTGATGCAGGACTTCACCGGCGTCCCGTGCATCGTCGACCTCGCCACGATGCGCGAGGCCATGGCCGAGATCGGCGGCGACCCGCAGAAGATCAACCCACTCGCCCCGGCCGAGCTGGTCATCGACCACTCCGTCATCGCCGACGTCTTCGGCACCGAGGACTCGTTCCAGCGCAACGTCGAGATCGAGTACCAGCGCAACGGCGAGCGCTACCAGTTCCTGCGCTGGGGCCAGGGCGCCTTCAGCGACTTCAAGGTCGTCCCGCCGGGCACCGGCATCGTCCACCAGGTCAACATCGAGCACCTGGCCCGCGTGGTGTTCCCGCGCCAGGAGGGTGACCGCGTCGTCGCCTACCCCGACACCTGCGTGGGCACCGACAGCCACACCACGATGGTCAACGGCCTGGGCGTGCTCGGCTGGGGTGTCGGCGGCATCGAGGCCGAGGCCGCGATGCTCGGCCAGCCGGTCTCGATGCTCATCCCCCGCGTGGTCGGCTTCAAGCTGACCGGTGAGCTCCCCGACGGCGCCACCGCCACCGACCTGGTCCTCACGATCACCGAGATGCTCCGCGAACACGGCGTGGTCGGGAAGTTCGTCGAGTTCTACGGCGCCGGCGTCTCCGCCGTCCCGCTGGCCAACCGCGCCACGATCGGCAACATGAGCCCGGAGTTCGGCTCCACCGCGGCGATGTTCCCCATCGACGAGGAGACCATCGGCTACCTGAAGCTGACCGGCCGCTCCCCGGAGCAGGTCGCGCTCGTCGAGGCCTACGCCAAGGAGCAGGGCCTGTGGCACGACGCCTCGCGCGAGCCCGCCTTCTCCGAGTACCTGGAGCTCGACCTCGCCACCGTCGTCCCGTCGATCGCCGGGCCGAAGCGCCCGCAGGACCGGGTCGCCATCACCGACGCCAAGGCCTCGTTCCGCGCGGCGCTGGCCGACTACGTGAGCGACGACCAGACCGGCGGCGACGACCGCAAGCCCGGCGTTCCGCAGGAGGAGCGGCCCTACGGCGTCGTCTCCGCGGCCGACGAGGCCTCCGCCGAGTCCTTCCCGGCCTCCGACCCCGCCAGCCCCTTCGCGCACGGCGACAGCGAGGACGGCCGGCCCCACCCGTACCTGCCCGGTGAGCAGCTGCCCGACCGCCCGGCCAAGCCCACCAAGGTGGTCATGGAGGACGGCACGGAGACCTTCGTCGACCACGGCCACGTCGTGATCGCCGCGATCACCTCGTGCACCAACACCTCCAACCCGCAGGTGATGATCGGGGCGGCGCTGCTGGCCAAGAACGCCGTCGAGCGCGGCCTGCAGACCAAGCCGTGGGTGAAGACGACGCTGGCCCCCGGATCCAAGGTCGTCATGGATTACTACGAGAAGGCGGAGCTCACGCCGTACCTGGAGAAGCTCGGCTTCTACCTGGTCGGCTACGGGTGCACCACCTGCATCGGCAACTCGGGTCCGCTGCCCGAGCCGGTGTCCAACGCGGTGAACGAGGCCGACCTCGCCGTCGTCTCGGTGCTCTCGGGCAACCGCAACTTCGAGGGCCGCATCAACCCCGACGTCAAGATGAACTACCTGGCCAGCCCGCCGCTGGTGATCGCCTACGCGCTGGCCGGGTCGATGGACGTCGACCTGAACAACGACCCCCTGGGTCAGGACGCCGACGGCAACGACGTCTTCCTGCGCGACATCTGGCCGTCGCCGCAGGAGGTCCAGCGGGTGATCGACCAGGCGGTCTCCGCGGAGCAGTTCGGCCGCAGCTACGAGGACGTCTTCGCCGGCACCGAGCAGTGGCAGAACCTGCCCACGCCGACCGGCGACACGTTCGCGTGGGACCCGCAGAGCACCTACGTCCGGAAGCCCCCGTACTTCGAGGGCATGCCGGCCGAGCCCGCCCCGGTGCAGGACATCACCGGCGCGCGCACCCTCGCGGTGCTCGGCGACTCGGTGACGACCGACCACATCTCGCCGGCCGGTTCCATCAAGGCCGACAGCCCCGCGGGCAAGTACCTGCGCGAGCACGGCGTCGAGCGTCGCGACTTCAACTCCTACGGCTCCCGGCGCGGGAACCACGAGGTGATGATCCGCGGCACCTTCGCCAACATCCGGCTGCGCAACCAGCTGGTGCCCGGCACCGAGGGCGGCGTCACCAAGAACCACCTCACCGGCGAGACGACGACGATCTACGACGCCTCCGTCGCCTACCAGGAGGCGGGCATCCCGCTGGTCGTCCTGGCCGGCAAGGAGTACGGCTCGGGCTCGTCGCGTGACTGGGCGGCCAAGGGCACCGCGCTGCTGGGCGTCAAGGCGGTCATCGCCGAGAGCTACGAGCGCATCCACCGGTCGAACCTGATCGGCATGGGCGTGCTGCCGCTGCAGTACCCCGAGGGGCAGAACCGCGAGTCCCTCGGCCTGACCGGCGACGAGGAGTTCACCATCACCGGGATCACCGCCCTCAACGACGGCGAGACCCCGCGCACCGTCAAGGTGAAGGCCGGCGACGTGGAGTTCGACGCCGTCGTCCGCATCGACACCCCGGGTGAGGCGAACTACTACCGCAACGGCGGGATCATGCAGTACGTCCTCCGCTCGCTGCGCGGATCGGCTGCCTGACCGATGGATCTGGGTCTGGGCGGTCGTGGGTATCTGCTCACCGGTGCGAGCCGTGGGCTGGGGTTCGCGACCGCCCGCTGCCTGGTCGACGACGGCGCCCGGGTGCTGGTCAGCTCCCGGTCCGCCGACGCCGTCTCCGAGGCCGCCGACCAGCTCGGCGGTGCGCCGGCCGCGTTCGGGACGGCGGCCGACCTCGCCGATCCCGGCGCCGCAGAACGCCTGGTGGATGAGACCCGCGAGCGGCTGGGCCGGGTCGACGGCGCGCTGATCTCGGTCGGCGGCCCGGCACCCGGCACCGTGCTCGAGGTGGCCGAGGAGCACTGGCGGGCCGCCGTCGACAGCGTGCTGCTGGGTCCGCTGCGGCTGGTGAAGGCGCTGGTGCCGCACCTGGGCGACGGGGCGGCCATCGGGTTCGTCCTGTCCACCTCGGTTCGTCAGCCGCTGGGCCACCTGGCCATCTCCAACGGGCTCCGCCCCGGGCTGGCGATGACGGCGAAGGCACTGGCCGACGAGCTCGGGCCGCGCGGTATCCGGGTGTTCGGGCTGATGCCGGGGACCATCGCCACCGCCCGGATCGCCGAGATCGAGGCCGCCTCGGGTGATCCGCAGGCCGCCCGGGCCCGCACCGAGGCGGGCATCCCGCTGCGCCGGGTCGGCCGGCCCGAGGAGTTCGGCCGGGTGGCCGCCTTCACGCTCTCCCCGGCCGCCAGCTACGTGACCGGCACGATGATCCCGGTCGACGGCGGCGTGCTCCGCAGCCTGTGAACGAGGACCCCCTCGCCCCCCGAGGAGGACCCCGTCCTTTCCGCCCTTCGCAGGCTCAGGGCGGTGCCCTGGACGGGGCCATCCGGGCTCGCGGCGGGCCCCGGCGAGGGGGCCCCGTCCTGGTGGCGTGCGCGCACGGCACCAGGAGCCCCACCGGCCGGCGACTGATCGCCGAACTGGCCCTCGCCGCTCGGGGGCTGCGTCCCGGCCTGGTGACCACGGCCGCCTTCGTCGACGTGCAGCCGCCCACCGTGGTCGACGTGGTGGCCGGGCTCTCGGCCTCGGGACACCCCACGGTCGTCGTCCCGCTGCTGCTGTCCGGCGGCTACCACGTGCACGTCGACATCGCCGGTGCGGTCGCCGACGCCCCGGACGCCGTCGCCGCGAGGCCGCTCGGCCCGGATCCGCGGCTGGTCGAGGTGCTGCACGACCGGCTCGTGCAGTCGGGCGCCGATCCCCGCGATCCGTTGACCGCCGTCGTGCTCGCGGCCGCGGGCTCCAGCGACCCCCGCTCGGTGGCCGATGTCGAGAACACCGCCCACCTGCTGCAGCGGTCGTGGGCCGGGCCGGTGACCACCGGCTACGGCTCCGCCGCGCAGCCCCCCGTGCCGGACGCGGTGGCCGCCGCCCGGCGGGCCGGTGCCGACCGCGTGGTGGTCGCCAGCTACCTGCTGGCGCCGGGGCACTTCCACGACAAGCTCGCCGGGGCGGGCGCCGACGCGGTCACTGCTCCCCTGCTGCCCGACGACCGGATCGCGGCCGTCCTCCTCGACCGCTACGACGCCGCGGTACGGGCATCCACGTCGGTCTGACGCCCGCGCCGCGTCGGGCCGCCCGAAGGGGCAGCGTGACCACCAGCAGCCACGACGCCGCGGCGAGCACCGGGACGGCGAGGATCCACCAGGAGCCCCGGACGGCCAGCCGCAGGAGCCGCCAGGCCTGCGCGGCCCACCAGATCCACAGCGGGACGAGCACGTGGCGCGGCACGCCGGGACCGGAGACGGCGTGGACGTAGCCGACGACGAGGTGCGCCGCGGCCGCGAGGACAGCGGCGGCGAGGACACCGCGGGAGCACCGCCGCCCGGTGCTCCCCTACGTCGGGTTCATCCGCGCCAGCCGAGGACCTGCTCCCCGACGGTGATCACCACCAGGAACAGGGCCGCGGCCAGGAGCGGGACCGCCGGCGTCCACCAGGAGCGCCGGACGGCCAGGTACACCAGCCAGGCGGCGAAGGCGCCCCAGATCGCCCAGAGAGGGAACAGCACGGCGCCGGGGACCATGAGCCCGCCGGCGATGTAGAGGATCCCGACGCCCAGGTGCGCGATGCCGGCGAGAACGGCGACGGCGACGGGACCGGCGGATCGGGACCGGGTCGGCTGGGGTGAGGTCGGGCTGCTCATGACCGGGAGTCTGGTCGGGCCGGGGACCGCGGGGATCAGGGTTTTCCCGCTGTCCGCACCGTGCCGTACCGACCGCGCGGCTCAGCCGGGAGCCGGTCCGGTCGCGGCCGGCCGCCGCGGATCGGCCGACCACTGCGACCACGAGCCCGGCCACAGCGCCGCGTCGATGCCCGCGGCGGCCAGCGCCGCCACCTCGTGGGCCGCGGTGACCCCCGATCCGCAGTAGACGCCCACGGTGGTGCCCGGCCCGACCCCCAGCTCGGCGAACCGCTGCGCCAGCTCGGTGGCGGGCCGGAAGGTGCCGTCGGACGCGAGGTTTCCCGTCGTCGGTGCGCTGACCGCACCCGGGACGTGCCCGGCCCGTGGATCGACCGGCTCCACCTCGCCGCGGTACCGCTCCCCTGCCCGCGCGTCCAGCAGGACGCCGGTCGAGGGCAGTGCCGCCGCCTCGTCGATCGAGAGCACCGGCATGCCGCCACCGGTCAGTACGACGTCCCCCGGCTCGGGCACGACGTCCCCGAGCTCGACGTCGCCTCCCGCCCGGACCCACGCGTCCAGGCCGCCGTCGAGCAGACGGACGTCGCTCAGCCCGCCCCACCGCAGGAGCCACCACGCTCGCGCGGCGGCCAGTCCCCCGGTCGCGTCGTAGGCGACGACGGCGCCGCCCTCGCGGATCCCCCAGCGCCGGGCCGCTGCCTGCAGCCGCTGTACCGACGGCAACGGATGACGGCCACGCGCGGCCGACGGCGGATCGGCCAGCTCGGTGTCCAGGTCGACGAAGACGGCTCCGGGCAGGTGTCCGGCCAGGTACCGTTCACGGCCCCGGTCGTCGCCGAGCGCCCAGCGGACGTCGAGCAGCACCGTGCGACCGCGGTCGGCGGCCAGCAGCTCGCCGGCCGTGACCAGGACGCTCACTGGGGGGCGAGCAGGCCGCGCAGCTCCTCGGTGAGGGCCTCGCGCTCCTCCGGGAAGCCGTGGAAGGCGGCAGGTGTCGACTGGAAGAGCGAGATCCGCCAGCGCCCACCACCCTCGTCGACCGCCACCAGGGTGTGCACGGTGTGCAGGTCCGGATCCAGGTCGTTGCCGCCGGGCGGGATCATCCCGGCGTGCGCCAGCAGCAGGGCCACCCCCGGGGCGATCGGCCGCACGTCGCGGATGATGCCGACGTAGGCGGGGGTCTGGTGGCTGCTGAAGATCGCCCGCAGGTCGGCGGCGATGGACAGTCGACCGCGGTGGTGGCTGCCGTCGAACCCGATGATGTCCCCGTCGTCGGCGAACGCGGCCGCCACCGACGCACCGCTGCGCCGGTTCCACCCGTCGAGGAACTGGTGGTACAGCGCGCGGATCTGGGCGTCCTGCGGGTGGGCTGCGGTCACGTGCTCTCGAACTCCTCTTTCCGTACCGGGACAGGAGTGACGGTAGTGCTCAGGCCACCTCGACCGTTCGATGCTCGCCGTCCGCGAACTGCGTCCGGTACAGGTCTGCGTAGCGCCCACCGAGTGCCAGCAACTGTTCGTGCGTGCCCGACTCCGCAACGCGACCGTCGTCGATGACCAGGATCTGGTCCGCGCTGCGGATCGTCGACAGCCGGTGCGCGATCACCAGCGACGTCCGGCCGGTCAGCGCGGTGTCCAGGGCGTGCTGGACGGCGACCTCCGACTCGCTGTCGAGGTGCGCGGTGGCCTCGTCCAGGATGACGATGCCGGGCCCCTTGAGCAGCACCCGGGCGATCGCCAGCCGCTGCTTCTCCCCGCCCGACATCCGGTAGCCGCGGTCACCGACGACGGTGTCCAGCCCCTCCGGCAGCGACCGGACCAGCGCCGCGATCCGGGCACCCTCCATCGCCGACCACAGCTCCGCCTCGCTCGCCTCGGGCCGGGCGTACAGCAGGTTGGCCCGGATCGTGTCGTGGAAGAGGTGCGCGTCCTGGCTGACCACGCCGATCGAGTCCCGCAGCGACTGCAGGGTCGCCTTCCGGACGTCCACGCCGCCGACCCGCACCGCCCCGCCGGTGACGTCGTACAGCCGCGGCACCAGGTTCGCGATCGTCGACTTCCCCGCGCCCGAGTGCCCGACCAGGGCCACCAGCTGCCCGGGCTCGACGCGGAAGGAGACGTCGTGCAGGACGTCGACCGGCCCGCCGTGCTCGGGCAGCGACACCTCTTCCAGTGACGGCAGCGAGACGTCGGACGCCGACGGGTAGCTGAACGACACGGAGTCGAGCTCGATCGACCGGTCGTCGGCCGGCAGGGGCACCGCGTCGGGCGCCTCGCGGATCATCGGCTCCAGGTCCAGCACCTCGAAGACCCGGTCGAAGCTCACCATCGCACTCATCACGTCGACGCGGACGTTCGCCAGCGCCGTGAGCGGCCCGTACAGCCGCGACAGCAGCAGCGCGAGGGCGACGACGTCGCCGGCGCTCAGCGAGCCGGTGAACGCCAGCCAGCCACCGAGCCCGTAGACCAGGGCGGTCGCCAGCGCGGCGACCAGGGTGAGCGCCGTGAAGAAGGTGCGCCCGTACATGGCAGAGAGGACGCCGATGTCGCGGACGCGCGCGGCCCGCTCCCGGAAGGAGTCCGCCTCCGCCGACGGGCGGCCGAACAGCTTGACCAGCAGCGCGCCGGCCACGTTGAACCGCTCGGTCATGGTCGCGTTCATCGAGGCGTTGAGCCCGTAGGACTCCCGGGTGATCTCCTGCAACCGCCGGCCGATCCGCCGCGCCGGCAGCACGAACAGCGGCACCATCACCAGCGAGAGCAGGGTGATCTGCCACGACAGGCTCAGCATCACCCCGGCGGTCAGGGCCAGGCCGATGACGTTGGAGACGACGCCGGACAGGGTCGAGGTGAACGCCTGCTGCGCGCCGATGACGTCGTTGTTCAGCCGGCTCACCAGCGCACCGGTCTGGGTGCGGGTGAAGAAGGCCACCGGCATGCGCTGCACGTGCTCGAAGACCCGGCTGCGGAGGTCGTAGATGACCCCCTCGCCGATGCGGGCGGAGAACCAGCGGGTGGCCAGCGAGATGCCGGCGTCGACGACCGCCAGCCCGGCGATGAACAGCGCGATGCGGACGATGTCGCCGGCCGTTCCCTCGAGCCCGGCGATGCGGTTGACGATCTGCCCGGCCAGCAGCGGCGTGACCACGCCGATCAGCGACGAGCCCACCACGAGGACCAGGAAGAACGTCAGCTCCCGCCGGTACGGCCGGGCGACACCGAGGATCCGGCGCACCGTGCCCTTCGGCAGCTCCCGTGCGGTGACCGACGGATCGCGCCGGAACGACCGCATGGCGGCCATGGAGGTCATCGACGAGCTCACGTCCACACCGCCTCCTTCCCGTCGACCGGCCAACAGCGCCCGCGGCCGGGCTGTTCCGGGGGCAGTCTGCCAGCGCCCCCTGTCAGGAACGGGAGACGAGTTCCTGCAGCCGCAGCACCTGCGCGGCCCGTTCGGCGGCGTCCTGCGTGGCGGGGTCGTTGCGGACCGCGGACCGGACCAGCGCCGCCGTCGCGCGGCTGGCGGCCACCGGCGGGGCGGTGAGCGCCGCGACGAGGTCGGCCACGGTGGCGTCGAGCTCGGCCACCGGGACGACGACGTTCGCCAGGCCGAGCGCCTGCGCCTCGGCCGCCTTGACCGCCCGCCCGGTCAGGCAGATCTCCATGGCGCGCGAGTACCCGACCAGCTCCATGAGGGTGCTCGTGCCGGTCAGGTCGGGCACCAGACCCAGGGTGGTCTCCGGCAGCCGCAGCTGGGCGTCGTCCGCCAGGATCCGCAGGTCGCAGGCGAGGGCCAGCTGGGCGCCGGCACCGATCGCGTGCCCCTGCACGGCGGCGACCGAGACGATCCCCGGTGAGCGCAGCCACCGGAAACCGGCCTGGTAGGCGCGGATGCGCTCCTGCGCCTCCTCGGCCGGCAGCCGTCCGAGCTCGCCGAGACCCCCGCCGGTCGCCGGGTCGGCGCTGAATAGGCTGCGGTCCAGACCCGCGGAGAAGGCACGTCCCTCGCCGCGCACGACGACCACCCGGACGTCGGGGTCGAGCGAGGCGCCGACGCCGGCCAGGGCGGTCCAGGTGGCCGGCGTCTGCGCGTTGAGCTGGTCGGCGCGGTCGAGGGTGACGGTGAGGACGGCGCCGTCCCGTCTCGTGCGGACCCAGCCGTCGGTGTCGGCCGCGCTCACGCCTTCTTGGTGTTCCGGTTGGCCCCACCGCGGCTGCGCAGCGTGGCCCCGGACTCCGACAGCAGGCGGTGCACGAACCCGTAGGAGCGGTTCGTCGACGTGGCCAGGGAACGGATGCTCTCGCCGCCGTCGTAGCGCTGGCGGAGCTCGTCGGCCAGCGAGGACCGGTCCCCTCCCGTGATGCGCTTGCCCTTGCCGAGATCCGCAGTGTTCGAGTCGGCCATGACTCCCCTCCGTGTCAGCCGCCGGCCCACGTCAGCACCGGAATGTGGCCGGTCGCTGCCGGCCCGGTGATGGCAGTGCGTCCCGCTGGGCGCCGCCGTCCCGCTGACCACGGCGTCCCTCGACCCATGATCACCCAGGCCTCAGAGGTCGGCCACGCGAAACCGGCCCTTCTCAGGCCAGTTCGACGAGATCGGCGAGGTCCTCGCTCCAGGCGTCCTCGGTGCCGTCGGGGAGCAGGATGACCTTGTCCGGGTCGAGGGCGCGGACGGCGCCCTCGTCGTGGGTGACGAGCACGATGGCTCCGGTGTAGGTGCGCAGCGCCTCGAGCACCTGCTCCCGGCTGGCCGGGTCGAGGTTGTTGGTGGGCTCGTCGAGCAGCAGCACGTTGGCACCCGAGACGACGAGCGTGGCCATGGCCAGCCGCGTCCGCTCACCGCCCGAGAGGGTGCCGGTCCGCTGGTCGACGGCCTCGCCGGAGAAGAGGAACGCGCCCAGGATGCGGCGCAGCTCGGTGTCGGTGCTCTCCGGCGCCGACGACCGCATGTTCTCCAGCAGCGTCCGGTCCATGTCCAGGGTCTCGTGCTCCTGGGCGTAGTAGCCGACCCGCAGCCCGTGCCCCGGCTTGACCTCGCCGGTGTCGGGGGACTCGGTGCCGGCGAGCATGCGCAGCAGCGTCGTCTTGCCGGCGCCGTTCAGCCCGAGGACGACGACGCGGGCGCCCCGGTCCACCGCGAGGTCGACGTCGGTGAAGATCTCCAGCGAGCCGTAGCTCTTCGAGAGGCCCTCGGCGGTGAGCGGCGTGCGGCCGCACGGTGCCGGGGTCGGGAAGCGCAGCTTGGCTACCTTGTCGTGCACCCGGACCTCGGCGAGGCCGGCGGCCAGCCGCTCGGCCCGCTTGTCCATGCTCTTGGCGGCGCGGGCCTTGGTGGCCTTGGCGCGCATCTTGTCCGCCTGCGCGGTCAGCGTGTCGATCTTGCGCTCGGTGTTGGCCCGCTCCTGCTTGCGACGCCGCTCGTCGGTCTCCCGCTGCTCGAGGTAGCGCTTCCAGCCGAGGTTGTAGATGTCGACCGTGGCGCGGTTGGCGTCGAGGTGCCACACCTTGTTCACGACGGCCTCGAGCAGCTCGACGTCGTGGCTGATCACGATCAGCCCGCCCTTGTGGCTGGAGAGGAAGCCCTTGAGCCAGGTGATCGAGTCGCCGTCCAGGTGGTTGGTGGGCTCGTCGAGCAGCAGCGTCTCGGCGTCGGAGAAGAGGATGCGGGCCAGCTCCACGCGGCGGCGCTGCCCACCGGAGAGGGTACGCAGCGGCTGGGCGAGCACGCGGTCGGGCAGGCCGAGGTTCGTGCAGATCCGGGCGGCGTCGCTCTCGGCGGCGTACCCGCCCATCGCGGCGAACTGGTCCTCCAGCCGGCCGTAGCGGCGTACCGCCTTGTCGCGCTCGTCGTCGTCGGCCGGCTCGGCCATGGCGACCTGCGCCTTGACCAGCTGCGCCCGCAGGACGTCGAGGCCGCGCCCGGAGAGCACGCGGTCGCTGGCGGTGATGTCCAGATCGCCGCTGCGCGGGTCCTGCGGGAGATAACCGATCTCGCCGACCACCTCTACCTTGCCGGCGTGCGGGACCCGCTCGCCGGCCAGCGTGGTGAGCGTGGTGGTCTTGCCGGCGCCGTTGCGGCCGACGAGGCCGATCCGGTCGCCGGGCTGCACGCGGAGGTTGGCCTCGCTGATGAGGATGCGGGAGCCGGCGCGCAGCTCGAGGCCGGTCGTCGTGATCACTGGTCCCAGGATAGGCGGCCTCCGGTCCTCGACCGACCGGTTTCCGGGGTGCGGCGGATCACCCCACGGGGCACGTCGGGGGAAAACCCCGATCCGCGGAGCCGGCCCGCACGGCGAACCTTCCGTCATGACGACGTTCTCCGCCCTGCAGTGCCCGGTCTGCGGACGTCCCGTGGAGGATCCGCCGCCCCCGGCCTGCCCGGCCTGCGGCCTCCCGGGTGTGGGCCAGGCGGCGCGGGTGATGACCCGTATCGGCGTCACGCTGCGCGACCTCGCCGCCGAGCGGGACGCGTTCCTGCAGACGCTCCACGCCGCGGCATCGGCCCGGACGCCCGTCACCGGCGAGGCGCCCGGACGGCCGCCCCAGGCGCCGGTCCCGGCGCCCGCCCCACCGGCCGGGTGGCGACCGCCTGCCCCACCGACCGGATGGCGACCGCCCGCCCCGCCGCCGCTCCCTCCCACCCCGCGCCGACGGCTCACCCCGCAGGAGGTGCTCCTCGGCCTCGGCGCCCTGCTCCTGGTGGCGGCCGCCGTCGCCTTCGTCGCGGTCGCCTGGACCCGCCTCGGCGTGGGCTTCCAGGCCGGCGTCATGTCGGTGGTGACCGCGGTCGCCTGCGGGGCCTCGGGCTGGTCGGCGCGGCGCGGTCTGCGGGCGACCGAGGAGGCCCTGGCCGCGGCGGGTGTCGCGCTCCTGGCGATCGACCTGGCCGCCGCACGATGGCTGGGCCTGTTCCGGCTGGAGGACGTGCCCCTGCGCACGTGGACGGCCGTGTCCTGCACGGTGGTCGTCGCGGCCGGACTGCTGCTCGGCCGGCTCACCCGCAGCACCACGACGTGGCCGTTGGCGGCCCTCGTCGCCGCCCAGCCGGTGCCCTTCCTGCTGCTGCCGACCGACGCCGTGGACGGCCCGGCCGGCGTGGCCGCCGCCCTCGCCCTGGCCACCACCGACCTGCTGCTGGTCCTGCGGCTCCGCTCCGGGCTGCGGATCCTCGCACGGGTGCTCGCCGCGGGGCAGGCCGCGCTCGGCGGCGTCGCGGGGCTGCTGCTCAGCGGTCTGGGGACGCCGGCCGAGTCCTGGACCGCCACCGCGATGCTCGCCGCGGCCGGCGCGGCCGCCGTCGCTGGCGCGTCGCTGCGGCCGGAGCTGCTCCCCCGGCCGGACGCCGTCGCGGCATCCGCCGCGATGGTGGCCGCGCTGTCGCTGGCGATGTCCCTGGAGCGGCTGGGCGACGAGGGCCCCGTCGTGGCGGCCGGGCTCGGGATCGCCGTCCTCACCGGCGCCGTCCTGCTCGTGGGACGGCGGGCCGGCGAGGTCGCCGCCTGGGCCGGTGGCGCCACCCTGACCCTCGTCGGCGCCGGGCTGCTCGCCGAGGAGGAGCGCTGGGCGGCCCTGTCCGTCCTCGCGCTGGCCGCCGTCGTGCCCAGCCTGCTGGCGGCCGTCCGGAGGGAGGACCTCCGATCAGGGGCCACCGGCACGGCGCTGCTGGCCGCCGCCGCGTCGATCGGGCTGGCTCACGGCGGTGACCTCCTCGAGGCCACCCGGGCCGGTCTGCTCCTGGCCCTGGTCGCAGCCCTCGGCCTGGCGGTCGCGACGCTGCGGGCCGGAGGTCCCGAGGAGCGGGTCGCCGCCGGGGCCGCCGCGGTCGCCGGGCTGGCCGCGGCGGTCACGAGCGGCACCGTGGGCGCGTGGGGTCAGGTGGGTCTGCAGCTGGCCGTGGTGGGTGCCGCGGGGGCGGGGTACGCGCTGATCGCCGGCCGGCGGCCGGTCGCCGTCCTGGCGGTGGCCGACCTGGTCGTCGCCGCATGGATCGCCCTCGCCGGGGCCGACGTCACCACGCCGGAGGCGTACACGCTGCCTGCGGCGGCCGGGCTGCTGCTGCTCGCGCTCCCCGGCCTGCGCGCCGGTGCGCCGTCCTGGTCGGCGGAGGGCACCGGCCTCGCCGTGGGTCTGGCGCCGTCGGCGATGGTGGTGGTGGCCGATCCGACCGCCCTGCGCCTGGTCCTCCTGGTCGCCGCGGCGGGCGCCGTCACCGTCGTCGGGACCCTGGCGCACCGCCAGGCACCGTTCCTCGTCGGGGCGGCGGCGCTCGCGTTCGTGGCCGTCGGCCTCCTCGGACCGGACGTGCTGCTCCTCCCCCGATGGCTGACGCTGGGCACCGTGGGGCTGCTGCTGCTGGTCGTGGGCGCCACGTACGAGCGGCGCCGCCAGCAGGCGCGGGAGGCCGTGGCCTGGGTGGCGCAGATGCGCTGACCGGCTGCCGGACGACGGCCCTGCCCCTACCGTGAGGAACGCGTCGGGGAACGGGAGGGGCGTGGTCATGGCGGGTCCGGCCCGGACGACGACGCCCGTGCCACCGCTGCCCTACCGGGCGCGGCCGCCGCAGGTGGTGCTGGTGGTCGGCGCGGTGCTGGTGGTCACGGCCGCGGCGACGCTGGCCCGGGTCCATGCGGGTGCCCTCGCCCAGCTGCTCCTGCTGACGGCGGCCGGTGCGCTGGCGGCCCTGTCGCTCGGCGGATCGGGCGTCCGGCTGCGCAGCTCGGCGGAGACCCTGGCCGCAGCGGCAGCCACGCTCGGGCTCGCGGCGGCGCTGGCGGACGGTCCGGCGACGCCCGGGGACCCGGTGACGTCGCTGGTGCTGGCGGGCGCGTTCCTCGGTCTCCACGTCGTCGCCCCGGACACCGTCACCTGGCCGCTGGCCTCGTGGGCCGCCCTCCAGCTGGGGACGCTGCGGCTGCTCGACGTCCTGCCGGGCGGCGTCGCCACCGAGGTGCAGCTCGGCGTCGCGCTGGTGGGACTGGGCGTCGCCCTGTCCGCGCGCCGGTTCGTCGCCCGCGTCGTGCTGGTGACGACGGCGCCGTGGTGGGTGGTCGGGGTGGTGAGCGGCTCGGCCGACGCCTGGGCGGGCGGCCAGGGTAGCCGCTGGTTCGCCGCCGTCCTGATGGTGGCGGCCGGGGCCGGGCTCGTGGCGGCGCGCCTGCGCCGCGAGCTGGAACCCCTGCTGGGGCCCCGCGAACTCGCGCCCGTCGTGGCCGGGGTGGTGTCGGGTGCGGCGGTGACCGGGGCCCTGTCGCCCAACGGCACCGGCGCGCTGGTGGCGGCCGGCTGGACGGGCGTGGCCGTCGCCAGCCTGGCGGCCGTCTTCCTGACCGGCTGGCGACGCGGCCTGCTGCTACCCGCCGCGGTCGCCGGCGGCACCACCACGACCGCGCTGTGCGTCGGCCAGCTCGTGCAGGACCGCGCCTGGGGCGCACTCAGCCTGCTGCTGCTCCTCGTCGCGCTCCCGCCGGCGGGAGTCGCCCTGCTGCGGCGCTCGACCCGCCACGTCACGGTGCCCGTGTCGGTGTGGTGCCTGTCCGGCTCGGTGCTCCTGGCGCTGCCCGCGGACCTGGCGACGGCGCCGGGCGCCGGCATCCTGCTCGCGGCGGTGTACGCGGCGGCCATGGCGCTGGGCTCGGGGCTCGAGGCGGACGTACGGCGCCCGACGGCGCGGGCCGCGGCCGGAACCGGAGCCATCGCGGTCCTGCTGCCGGCCGTGGCCGGGGACCGCGGAGGCCTGCTCGTCGTCCTCCTCGTCCAGGGGCTGGCCACGCTGGCCTGGGCGGTGCGCACCCGGCGACGCACCGGCGCCGACGTGGTGGCTGCTCCGCACGATCCCGTCGCGGAGGAGATCTCGCGAGGCTGGCGGGTCGGCGCCGCCCATCTGGTGGTCGCCGGCTGGACCGGGGTCGCGCTGGTCGACCTGCGCCTCCTGGAGGGCTGGACGCTTCCTCTCGCCGTGGGCCTGCTGGTTGCCGCCGGGCCGCACCTGGTCCGCGACCGCTCGTGGCCGTCCTGGGGACCCGGGCTCCTCGTCGCGCTGGCCCCCTCCACCGTGTGGGGGGTGGTCGAGCCCGACGGCTGGCGATCGGTCTGGGTGCTGTCCCTCGCCGTGGTGGCACTCGTGGCCGGCAGCACGAAGGGGGTGCTGGCGCCGCTCGTCGTGGGCGCCGGCACCGCGGTCGTCCTGGTGCTGGGACTCGCCGTGCCGGCGCTGCCGTGGCCGCTGACGGCGGCGCTGCTGGTGGGCGCCGGGCTGCTGGCGCTGGGCACGCTCCGCGAGTGGCGGCCGGTGGCCGGCTTCCGGCTCCGGCTGGCCCAGCTGCGCTGACGCACGCAGCGGCCTCGGCCGGTGGACGGAGCGCCCCCATGACGACGTCCTCCGGACCTCGGCGAGCAGGCCGGTGCGAGCGAGCCCGGCCGCACCTGGCCGCCCGGGTCAGCGCAGCGACGGGGACCCTCTACCGACGACGACTGCCCGCGCCCCGGGAGGCGCGGGCAGCACGGTGACCGATGCGTCGGCCGGGGCTACGAGCCCCGCCGGCGCGCGGTGCTGGATCGGCGGCCCCTGCAGGCCCCACCGCGAGCTCGCGAGCGGTGGGGCACGAGGGTGTTCTCAGACGCGGAAGCCGAGCGCGCGCAGCTGCTCGCGCCCGTCGTCGGTGATCTTGTCCGGCCCCCACGGGGGCATCCAGACCCAGTTGATCCGGATGTCGTCGACCAGGCCGGGCCCGGGACCGCCGGTCAGGGCCTGCCGCGTCTGGTCCTCGATGACGTCGGTCAGCGGGCAGGCCGCCGAGGTCAGCGTCATGTCCAGGATCGCGACGTTGTTGTCGTCGACGTCGATGCCGTAGACGAGGCCGAGGTCGACGACGTTGACGCCGAGTTCGGGGTCGACGACGTCGCGCATGGCCTCCTCGACGTCCTCCAGCAGCGCCGACTTGTAGGCAGGCAGCTCGGCCGGGGTCTCGTCGGCGGTCACGTTCTCCGTGGTTTCGCTCATCAGTTGGTGCCTCCAGCCGGGGCGGTGGGGTGGGCGGCCGACAGGGCTCGGGCGCTGGCGTCCTTGAGCGCCATCCAGCTCATCAGCGCGCATTTGATGCGGGCCGGGTACTTGGACACGCCGGCGAACGCCACGGCGTCCTCCAGCTCGTCCTCGAGCTTCTCGGCGACGCTCGGGTCGCCCTTCGCCTGCATCAGGGTCATGAAGTGCTCGCCGGTCTCCAGCGCCTGCGGCACGGTCCTGCCGACCACGAGGTCGTACATCGCCGACACCGAGGCCTGGCTGATCGAGCAGCCCATGCCCTCGTACGAGACGTCGGCGATCGTGTCGCCGTCGACCTTCAGCCGCAGGGTCACCTCGTCGCCGCAGGTGGGGTTGACGTGGTGCACCTCGGCGTCGAACGGCTCCCGCAGCCCACGCCCGTGGGGGTTCTTGTAGTGGTCCAGGATGATCTCCTGGTACATCGACTCGAGCTGCATCAGCGGATCGACCTCACACCGTTCCGAAGAACTTCTGGGCCGCGCGAATTCCGTCCGCCAGTGCGTCGATGTCGTCGTACCCGGTGTGCACGTAGAACGTCGCCCGCGTGGTCGCCGGCACGCCGTAGCGGCGGACCACGGGCCAGGCGCAGTGGTGCCCCACGCGGACGGCGATCCCCAGGTCGTCGAGGACCTGACCGACGTCGTGCGGGTGGATGTCCTCGACCGTGAAGGACACCGCTCCGCCGCGGGCGACAGTGTCCGGCGGGCCGATCACCGTGACCCCGGGGATCTCGGCGAGCTTCTCCAGCGCGTAGGCGGTCAGCGCCTTCTCGTGCTCCTCGACCTTGTCCATGCCGAGTGCCTGCAGGTAGTCGACCGCGGCGGCCAGGCCGATGGCCTGCGCGGTCATCGGCACGCCGGCCTCGAACCGCTGCGGCGGCGCGGCGAAGGTGCTGGCCTCCATGCGGACGACCTCGATCATCGAGCCGCCGGTCAGGAACGGCGGCAGCTCGTCGAGGACCTCGTACCGGCCCCACAGGACGCCGATGCCGGTGGGCCCGAGCATCTTGTGCCCGGAGAACACCAGGAAGTCCGCGCCCAGCGCGGTCACGTCGACGGGCTGGTGCGGCACCGACTGCGCGCCGTCGACCAGTACGAGCGCGCCGACCTGGTGCGCCCGCTCGACGATCGGCGCGATCGGGTTGATCGTGCCGAGGATGTTCGACTGCTGGGTGACCGCGACCAGCTTCGTGCGCTCGTTGACGACCGTGTCGAGGTCGGAGAGGTCGAGCCGGCCGTCGTCGGTGAGCCCGAGCCAGCGCAGGGTCGCCCCGGTGCGCTCGCACAGCTGCTGCCACGGCACGAGATCGGCGTGGTGCTCCATCTCGGTGACGACGATCTCGTCCCCCTGACCCACGGCGTAGGTGCGGAACTCCGGCTCCTTGGCGGTGGCCGCGTTCGACAGCGCGTACGCCACCAGGTTGATCGCCTCGGTGGTGTTGCGGGTGAAGACGATCTCCTGGGCCGGCGCGCCGATGAAGGCGCCGATCTTCCGCCGCGCCTCCTCGTAGGCGCCGGTCGCCTCCTCGGCGAGCTGGTGGGCTCCCCGGTGCGGCGCGGCGTTGACGTTCTCGTAGAACCAGCGCTCGGCGTCCAGGACGCTGCGCGGCTTATGCGACGTGGCCCCGGAGTCGAGGTAGACCAGCCGCTTCCCGTCCCGCACGGTGCGGGACAGGATCGGGAAGTCGGCCCGGATCGCCTCGACGTCCAGAGGCAGGGGCGCCTTCTGCGCCCCTTCGGGACGCGAGACGGTCTGGGTCATGCCTGTGAAACCTCCAGGGCGGCCTTCTCGGCGCTCGCCTGCTCGTTGGAGTCCTTGACGTAGGCGGCGTAGCCCTCGTCCTCCAGCTTCTCCGCCAGCTCCGGGCCGCCCTCCTCGGCGATCCGGCCGTTGACGAACACGTGCACGAAGTCCGGCCTGATGTAGCGCAGGATCCGCGTGTAGTGCGTGATCAGCAAGACGCCCACGTCGCTGTCCTCGCGGCTCTTGTTGACGCCCTCGGACACCACGCGCAGCGCGTCGACGTCGAGCCCGGAGTCGGTCTCGTCGAGGATCGCGATGCGCGGCTTCAGCAGCCGCATCTGCAGGATCTCGTGGCGCTTCTTCTCACCGCCGGAGAAGCCCTCGTTCACGTTGCGCTCGGCGAACGCGGGGTCCATCTCCAGGCCGGCCATCTCGGTCTTGACGTCCTTGACCCAGGTGCGCAGCTTCGGCGCCTCGCCCTTGACCGCGGTGGCCGCGGTGCGCAGGAAGTTCGACACCGAGACGCCGGGGACCTCGACCGGGTACTGCATGGCGAGGAACAGGCCGGCGCGGGCGCGCTCGTCGACGGTCATGGCGAGGACGTCCTCGCCGTCGAGGGTCACCGTGCCGCCGGTGATCGTGTACTTCGGGTGGCCGGCGATCGAGTAGGCCAGGGTCGACTTGCCCGACCCGTTCGGCCCCATGATCGCGTGGGTCTCGCCCGAGCGGACGGTCAGGTCGACGCCGCGCAGGATCTCCTTGGCGTCGTCACCCTCCCCCACGCTGACGTGCAGGTCGCGGATCTCGAGAACGGACACTTCGCTCCTCAGTTGCTGGCTCAGTTGGCCGCACGCATGGCGGGGAGGCTGTCGTCGACCGACACGTCGACGTACACGTCCTCCCCCTCCACGCGGACCGGGTAGACGGACACCGGCTCGGTGGCCGGCAGGTTGGTGGGCTCGCCGGTGCGCAGGTCGAAGCACGACCCGTGCAGCCAGCACTCGATGGTCGGGGCGCCGTGGAACTCCTCGACGTCGCCCTCGGACAGCGGGACCTCGGCGTGCGAGCAGAGGTCCTCGATCGCGTAGACGCCGCCCTCGAACCGGACGACGGCGATGTCGACGTCGTCCAGCTCGACCCGCAGGGAACCGGGCTCGGGGATGTCGTTCAGCGAGCAGACCCGCTCGAAGCTCATGCCGACTGCTCCACCGGCTGCTCGTCCAGGCCCGGGAGTGCGCCGAGCCGGGTCTCGATGGAGGCCATCAGCCGGTCCTGCAGGGCGTCGATGCCGATGAGCTGGACGACGTCGGCGAAGAAGCCGCGCACCACCAGGCGGCGGGCCGTCTCCGCGTCGATGCCGCGGGAGCAGAGGTAGAACAGCTGCTCGTCGTCGAACCGGCCGGTGGCGCTGGCGTGGCCGGCGCCGACGATCTCGCCGGTCTCGATCTCCAGGTTGGGCACCGAGTCGGCGCGGGCGCCGTCGGTGAGGACGAGGTTCCGGTTCAGCTCGTAGGTCTCGGTGCCGGTGGCGGCCGGGCGGATGCGGACGTCGCCGATCCAGACCGTGCGGGCGTTCTCGCCCTGCAGCGCACCCTTGTAGAGCACGTTGCTGCGGCAGTTCGGGACGGCGTGGTCGACCCAGAGCCGGTGCTCCTGGTGCTGGGTCTCGTCGGCGAAGTAGACGCCGAAGAGCTCCGCGCTGCCGCCGGGGCCCGCGTACTGGACGTTGCTGACCAGCCGGACGAGGTCGCCGCCGAGGGTGACCACGACCTGCTTGAAGGTCGCGTCCCGGCCGACGACGGCGTCGAACTGTCCCCCGTGCACCGCACCGGGCGCCCAGTCCTGCACGGAGACGAGCGTGACCTGCGCGCCGTCGCCCACGAGCACCGCGACACCGGCGGCGTAGCGGGCGAGTCCGCTGTGGTCGAGCACGACGGTGGCCTGCGCGAAGGCACCGACCTCGATGACGAGCTGGCCCCACACGACTGCGTCATCAGGGCTGTCCGAGCCGGCGCCCGCCAGGCCGAGGGTGACCGGGCGGTCGAGAACCGCCTCCTTGGCGACCCGCACCACCGCAGCGCCGCCGCTGCGCTGCCGGGCGAGCGCGGCCAGCCGGTCGGCCGGCTCGGGCAGGCCCTTGAGCAGCGGGTCGTCGGCCTCGACGCTGGTCAGCTCGACGCCCTCGGGCAGGTCGGTGGTCCAGGTCAGGTGGGCGTCGGAGGGGGCGCCGTCCAGCAGCGGACGGATCCGCTTCATGGGCGTGAACCGCCAGGTCTCCTCCCGGCCGGTGGGCACGCCGAACGCGTCGGGGTCGGTGGAGGTGAACCGCTCGGCGGGCGAGCCGGTCGGCGCCGGACCGCCGTGCGAGTGCGCACCGGGGGTGGCCTGACCGGCGGTGCCGGTGCCGGCGGCCGGGGTGGTGGGCGGGCCCGCCTGGGCGCCCACGCCGTCGGCGAAGATCTCGCCGGCGAGCGTGGACGACTCCGTGGTCAGGCCCGTGGCGTTCGTGTGGTCGGACGGCATCAGCCGACGGCACCTTCCATCTGCAGCTCGATGAGCCGGTTGAGCTCGAGGGCGTACTCCATAGGCAGCTCGCGGGCGATCGGCTCGACGAACCCGCGCACCACCATGGCCATGGCCTCGTCCTCGGAGAGGCCGCGGCTCATCAGGTAGAACAGCTGGTCGTCGCTGACCCGGGAGACCGTGGCCTCGTGGCCCATGGCCACGTCGTCCTCGCGGACGTCGACGTAGGGGTAGGTGTCCGAGCGGCTGATCGTGTCGACGAGCAGGGCGTCGCACTTCACCGTCGACTTGGAGCCGTAGGCGCCCTCGTCGATCTGCACCAGGCCGCGGTACGACGTCCGGCCGCCGCCGCGGGCCACCGACTTCGACACGATCGTCGAGGAGGTGTGCGGCGCGGCGTGCACCATCTTGGCGCCGGCGTCCTGGTGCTGGCCCTCGCCGGCGAAGGCGATCGAGAGCACCTCGCCCTTGGCGTGCTCGCCGGTCATCCAGACGGCCGGGTACTTCATCGTGACCTTGGAGCCGAGGTTGCCGTCGACCCACTCCATGGTCGCGCCCTCGTGGGCCACGGCTCGCTTGGTGACCAGGTTGTAGACGTTGTTCGACCAGTTCTGGATGGTCGTGTACCGGCAACGCGCGTTCTTCTTGACGATGATCTCGACGACCGCGGAGTGCAGCGAGTCCGACTTGTAGATCGGCGCGGTGCAGCCCTCGACGTAGTGCACGTAGGCGCCCTCGTCGACGATGATCAGCGTCCGCTCGAACTGGCCCATGTTCTCGGTGTTGATCCGGAAGTAGGCCTGCAGCGGGATCTCGACGTGCACGCCCTTGGGGACGTAGATGAACGAGCCGCCCGACCAGACGGCGGTGTTCAGCGCGGCGAACTTGTTGTCGCCGGAGGGGATCACCGAGCCGAAGTACTCCCGGAAGATGTCCTCGTGCTCCTTGAGCGCCGTGTCGGTGTCGAGGAAGATGACGCCCTGCTCCTCGAGGTCCTCACGGATCTTGTGGTAGACGACCTCGGACTCGTACTGGGCGGCGACGCCGGCGACCAGCCGCTGCTTCTCCGCCTCGGGGATGCCCAGCTTGTCGTAGGTGTTCTTGATGTCCTCGGGCAGCTCCTCCCACGAGGTCGCCTGGGCCTCGGTGGAGCGCACGAAGTACTTGATGTTCTGGAAGTCGATGCCGGAGAGGTCCGAGCCCCAGTCGGGCATGGGCTTCCGGTCGAACAGCTTCAGCGCCTTGAGCCGCCGCTCGAGCATCCACTCGGGCTCGTTCTTGCGCGCGGAGATGTCGCGGACGACGTCTTCGTCCAGCCCGCGGCGCGCCGACGCCCCGGCGACGTCGGCGTCAGCCCAGCCGTACTCGTAGCGGCCGAGCTGCTCGATCTGCTCGTCCTGCGTCAGCGGCGTGCTGGTCACCGGCTGCTGGGTGCTGGTCATGCGGGCGTCCTCTCCCGGTCGTTCGCGGGGGCGTTGCTGGTGGGTGCCGTGCTGGTGGTGGACGACGCGGAGCGCTCGCGAGGGGGCGCTGCTCGCTCACCGTGTACAGGGCGTTCGGGGGCCGTTCTGTTCCCCGGACGTACCGGCCCGGGGATGTGTGTGGTGCAGATCCCGTCGCCGTGGGCGATCGTGGCCAGCCGCTGGACGTGGGTGCCCACGAGCCGGCCGATCACCGCGGTCTCCGCCTCGCACAGCTGGGGGAACTCCGCCGCCACGTGCGCCACCGGGCAGTGGTGCTGGCAGAGCTGCCCCCCGCCGGAGATCGCCGAGGCCGAGGCAGCGTAGCCCTCGGCCGTGAGGGCCGCTGCGAGCGCCTGGGCCCGGTCGACCGGCGCTCCCCCGCTGCCGCTGACCGCCGCGTCCACGGCGCTGGAGGCACGCGCCTCCAGACCGGCCAGCTGCTGCTCGGCCACGGCGCGGACGGCGTCGGCGCCACCGGAGGCGGCGACGTACCGGAGCGCGGTCAGGGCCAGGTCGTCGTAGGCGTGCGGGAAGGTGGCGCGACCGGCGTCGGTGAGGTGGAAGCGCCGGGCCGGGCGGCCGCGGCCGCGGTGGGCGTCCCGGGTCAGCCGCTCCTCCAGCCGGCCGGCGGCCACCAGGGAGTCCAGGTGCCGGCGGACGGCGGCCGGCGAGATGCCCAGCCGCCCCGCGAGCTCGGTCGCGGTCTGCGGCCCGTGCTCCAGGAGCAGGGCGCTGACGCGGTCACGGGTACGCCCGTCGTCGGCCGGTGCCGACGAACGAGGGTGTGCCGCGACGGTTTCCACAACACGAGTGTGTCCTATTTCGGCGACCTCGCAAGGAAGGTGGACCTAAGAACGGAGCTCCTGGAGCACCGTCGGTGAGCAGGCTCACGCGCCGGCCCGCTGCGGGGGCCGCCGCGGGCCTGGTGAGGTGCTGGAACAGCCCCGTTGCAGGGCCCCGCGGCGAGCCCGCGAGGCGCGGGGGGCAGCGGGGTCCTGCAACTAGCATCGGTGACGTGCCGGTCCTGCCCACGTCCTTCTCCCCCTCGACCGTCTCCCGCGTCGCGCTGATCAACGCGGTGGCCAACGGGCTGATCGTGGTGACCGGCGGGCTGGTGCGGCTCACCGGGTCCGGGCTCGGCTGCCCGACGTGGCCGCGATGCACGGACGAGAGCTTCGTCGCGACGCCCGAGCTGGCCGGCCACGGCGCGATCGAGTTCGGCAACCGGCTGCTCACCTTCGTGCTCACGGCGGCCGCGATCGCGACGGTCGTCGTCGTCTGGCGCTCCCCCCGGCGGGACCTGCGCGCCCTCGCCGTCCTCACGTTCCTGGGCATCCCGGCGCAGGCCCTGCTCGGCGGCGTCACGGTGCTGACGGGACTCAACCCCTGGACGGTGGCCGCGCACTTCCTGGTGTCGGCGGTCCTCGTCGCGTTCGCGACGACGCTGTGGCTGCGCTCGCGCGAGCCCGGGGTCGGCCAGCCGCTGCTGCGCCGCCCCTTCGTCCTGCTGGTCGGCGGCATCGCTGCCGTCACCGCCCTCGTGCTCGTGCTCGGCACCGTCGTCACGGGCAGCGGTCCGCACAGCGGCGACGTGCCCGACGACCCCGACGCCGCGCCGGTCCGCATGGGCTTCGATCCCGAGCTGGTCAGCCAGCTGCACGCCGACGTCGTCTTCCTGCTCCTCGGGCTGACCGTGGCGTTGCTGGTCGCGCTCCACGCGACCGACTCCCCCGCCCGGGTCCGCCGGGCCGCCCGCGACCTGCTGGTCGTGCAGCTCGCGCAGGGGGTGGTTGGCTACGTGCAGTACTTCACCGACCTGCCGATCGCGCTCGTGCTGCTCCACATGCTGGGTGCGGTGCTGATCACCGCCTACACGGCGCGGCTGGTCTGGTCGGTCCGCGGCCCGGCGTCGGAGCTGCCGCTCAGCGCGACGTCTGGAGCAGCGACCGCCACCCGTTGAGTCGGGTCGTCAGCGTGCGCCGATGCGCGATCCGGGGCCTCGATGCGCGCATCCCCGCACACCGTCGGCGCGACCACGCTGACTCGTGCCGGGGAGGAGCCGCCCGTGGGCGCATCGGCCAGCTCGCGGCGCACGCCGCTCAGACGATGGCGTCAACGACGATCGCGACCATCAGCAGCGCCAGGTACGAGATCGAGACGTGGAACAGCTGCATCGGCTTGGTCTCGCCACCGCGCTTGATGCGCGCCAGGAGACGGTGCGACTCCAGGACGAACCAGCCGCCGAGGAACGCCGCGGGGATCGTGTAACCCAGGCCGATGCCGTAGCCGGCGGCGACCGGCCACAGCAGCAGTGAGACCGCCACGGTCACCCACGCCCAGGCGACGGTCTGCCGGCCGACCGATCGCTCGGTCGTCACGACCGGCAGCATCGGCACGTGCGCACGGGCGTAGTCGGCCTTGAACCGCATGGCCAGCGCCCAGAAGTGCGGCATCTGCCAGCAGAAGACGATCCCGAAGACGACGACGGCGGGCCAGTCGAGGGAGCCGGTGACGGCGGCCCAGCCGATCAGCACGGGTGCCGCCCCGGGCACCCCGCCGAACTCGGTGCTGCGCCGGGTGTGCCGCTTGAACACCATCGTGTACAGGACGGCGTAGTAGAAGATCGCCCCCGCCGCCAGCGCCGCGGCCAGCGGCGTGGTCGTCAGCGCGAGCAGGACCACCGACGTGACGGTGAGCACCGCACCGAAGACCAGCGCCGCCCGCGGCGAGACCTGCCCGGTCACCAGTGGGCGCTTCTGCGTCCGGTGCATCAGCCGGTCGATGTCGCGGTCGAAGTAGCAGTTGAAGACGTTGGCCGCCCCCGCGGCGAGCGTGCCCCCGACGAGCGTGGCCACCAGCAGCCGCCACGACGGCCAGCCGCGCGCGGCCAGCATCATGGCCGGCACCGTCGTCACCAGCAGGAGCTCGATGATGCGGGGCTTGGTCAGCGCGACGTAGGCCCCGACCCGGGCGCGCAGCTGGGCGGGGAGCCGGGGAGCGGGATCGGTCCGGCGCTCGGACAGCGCCGTCACCGGGTGCCCTCGTGCGCGGCGGCGCGCGGGCAGCAGGGCGCTGCAGGCCTGGCGGAAAGCACGAGGGGGCCTACTCCGAACCGGGGATGGGAACGCGAGCCACTGTAGTCCGGCGGGCGCGCCGGCGATGTCACCGCATGGCCGCAGATGACTAGGGTTGATCACGTTGTTGCCGCGTGTGCAGCGGGTAGGGCCGACATCGACGTGACGACGGTGTGTCCCCGGCCCGGCGCCGGTCCGGGCGCAACGCTCAGCCACACGACGCTCAGCCACACGACGCTCAGCCACACGACGAGGGCCACATTCGAGGGAGCACCCAGCAGATGACGCAGAGCACCCGCTCCGAGGCGCCGGCCGAGGCCGCCACCGACAGCCCCACCGGAAGCCCGGCCCAGCCGCGGCCGACCCTTCCGGCCGACTTCGGCGACCTCGACCGGCGCGCCATCGACACCGCGCGGGTGCTGGCGATGGACGCCGTCCAGAAGGTGGGCAACGGGCACCCGGGAACGGCGATGAGCATGGCGCCCACCGCCTACCTGCTCTTCCAGAAGTGGCTGCGCCACGACCCGACCGACCCGAACTGGGTGGCGCGGGACCGATTCGTGCTCTCCATGGGTCACTCCAGCCTGACCCTGTACATCCAGCTCTACCTGTCCGGCTACGGCCTCGAGCTGGACGACCTGAAGGCGCTGCGCACCTGGGGCTCCAGGACCCCCGGCCACCCCGAGGTCAACCACACCCCGGGCGTCGAGACCACCACCGGCCCGCTGGGGCAGGGCGTCGGCAACGCCGTCGGTATGGCGATGGCTGCCCGGCGCGAGCGCGGCATGTTCGACCCCGACACCGCCGAGGGCGAGAGCCTCTTCGACCACACCATCTGGTGCTTCGCCTCCGACGGCGACCTGGAGGAGGGGGTAAGCGCCGAGGCGTCGTCGCTGGCCGGGACCCAGCAGCTGGGCAATCTGGTCGTCGTCTACGACGACAACCAGATCTCCATCGAGGACGACACCGACGTGGCCTTCACCGAGGACGTCGGCACGCGGTACGAGGCCTACGGGTGGCACGTCCAGCACGTCGACGACGGCGAGGACCTCGCCGCGGTCGACGCCGCCTTCGCCGCGGCCAAGGCCGAGACCGGCCGGCCCTCGCTCATCGTGCTGCGGACGATCATCGCCTGGCCCGCCCCCAACAAGCAGAACACCGGCGCCGCCCACGGGTCCGCCCTCGGGGACGAGGAGGTCCGGGCCACGAAGGAGATCCTCGGGTTCGACCCGGAGCAGACGTTCGAGGTCGCCCCCGAGGTCATCGACCACGCGCGGAAGGTCGTCGACCGCGGCCGGGAGGCCCACGCGGCCTGGCAGGAGCGCTTCGACGCCTGGAAGGCCGGCAACCCGGACGGCGCGGCGCTGCTCGACCGCATGCGCACCCGCACCCTCCCGAAGGGCTGGGCCGACGGGCTGCCCTCGTGGGACGCCGACCCCAAGGGCATGGCCACCCGCAAGGCGTCGGGCGAGGTCCTCGCGGCCGTCTACCCGGTGCTGCCGGAGCTGTGGGGCGGCTCGGCCGACCTGGCCGAGAGCAACAACACCGCGGTCAAGGGCGAGCCGTCGTTCCTGCCGGCCAACCGCCAGACCAAGATGTGGTCCGGCGGCCCGTACGGCCGGATCCTGCACTTCGGCGTCCGCGAGCACGGGATGGGCGCGATCATGAACGGGATCGCGCTGCACGGCGGCACCCGCGTCTACGGCGGCACGTTCTTGACGTTCTCCGACTACATGCGCGGCGCGGTGCGGCTGGCCGCCCTCATGCAGCTCCCGGTCATCTACGTGTGGACGCACGACTCGATCGGTCTCGGGGAGGACGGCCCGACCCACCAGCCGATCGAGCACTTCGCCGCGCTGCGGGCCATCCCCGGCCTCGACGTGGTCCGCCCGGCCGACGCCAACGAGACCGCCGTCGCCTGGCGGACGATCCTGGAGAACAACGACCGCCCGGCCGGGTTGCTGCTGTCGCGGCAGAACCTGCCGGTCTTCGACCGCACGCAGTTCGGCTCCGCAGAAGGCGTGGCGCGGGGCGCGTACGTCCTGGCGGAGGCCTCGAACGGCAGCCCGGAGGTCATCCTCATGGGCACCGGCTCGGAGGTGCAGATCGCGGTCGCCGCCCGGGAGCGGCTGGAGGCCGACGGCGTGCCGACCCGCGTGGTCTCCGTCCCGTGCGTCGAGTGGTTCGCCGACCAGGACCAGGCCTACAAGGACGAGGTGTTCCCGCCGTCGGTCCGCGCGCGGGTCAGCGTCGAGGCCGGCGTGCCGATGGGCTGGCGGGAGTTCGTCGGCGACGCCGGCCGGATCGTCGGCCTCACCCACTACGGGGCCAGCGCCGCCTACAGCGTCCTGTACGAGGAGTTCGGCCTCACCGACGAGGCGGTCGTCGCCGCCGCGCGCGAGAGCATCGAGGCGGCTGCCTCCGGCACCGCAGTCCCCGCCGGACCGGTCGCCGCGACCGGCGGGCTCCCCTATCCCACCGGCGATCGCTGAGCGACCCAGCCGCCCCCACCACTCGCAGGCTCGCGGCGGGACCCTCCAGCCGGGCCGTTCCCCACCCCATCGAGAAGGGCACAGAGACATGGCACAGAACGAGAAGCTGGCCGAGCTGTCCGAGGCCGGGGTCGCCGTCTGGCTGGACGACCTCTCCCGCGACCGCATCCGCAGCGGCAACCTGCAGTCCCTCGTCGACGAGTACTCGGTCGTCGGCGTCACCACCAACCCCACGATCTTCGCCGCGGCGATCAGCGGATCGGACTCCTACGACGACCAGTTGCACGCCCTCGCCGTGCGCAAGGTCAGCGTCGAGGAGGCCCTGCGGACCATCACCGCGGCCGACGTCCGGGACGCCTGCGACCTGCTGGCCCCCGTGGCGGAGGCCTCCCCCGGTGACGGCCGGGTCTCCTTGGAGGTTGCCCCTGGGCTGGCGCACGACACCGACGCCACGGCCGCCGAGGCCGGGCACCTGTGGTGGCTGGTGGACCGGCCGAACCTGTACATCAAGATCCCCGCGACGGAGGCGGGCCTGCCCGCGATCACCGAGTCCATCGCCAACGGGATCAGCGTCAACGTCACCTTGATCTTCAGCCTCGACCGGTACCGCGCGGTCATGGACGCGTACCTCTCCGGGCTGGAGAAGCGGGTGGCGAACGGCGCCTCCCTCTCGGGCATCGCGTCGGTGGCCTCCTTCTTCGTCTCCCGGGTGGACACCGAGATCGACAAGCGCCTCGACAAGGCCGGCGCCGACCCGTCCCTGAAGGGGAAGGCCGGGATCGCCAACGCCCAGCTCGCCTACCAGGCCTACGAGGAGGTCTTCTCCTCCGACCGGTGGCGGGCGCTGGAGGCGCAGGGCGCCGTGCCGCAGCGGCCCCTGTGGGCGTCGACGGGCGTGAAGAACCCCGAGTACTCCGACACGATGTACATCAGCGAGCTCATCGCACCGGGCACGGTCAACACCATGCCGGAGAAGACGATGATGGCCTACGCCGACCACGGCAGCCCTGGCACGCCGGTGCAGAAGGCCTACGACGAGGCCGCCGCGGTCATGCAGTCGGTCCGGGACGCCGGGGTGGACCTCGACGACGTCTTCCGGGTGCTGGAGAAGGAGGGCGTGCAGAAGTTCGCCGACTCGTGGGACGAGCTAACCGAGTCCGTCCGCACGCAGCTGGAGGACAAGGCCTGAGCCCGGCCACCGACGCCGACCGCACGCCGACGGGCAACGGCCGCTGCTTTCCCTGACCCACGACGCCGCGCCGGCTCATCGCGGCGCAGCGCCGGGGGAACGGGTACAGCCGCACGATCCGACCGCTGATCCGCCCCGTCGCCCGGTCCACCGCCGGGCCGGCGACGGGTTCCCTCCGACCTCGAGGACCGACATGATCCCCAACCCGCTGCGCGATCCGCGCGACCGGCGGCTGCCGCGGGTACCCGAGCCCTGTGCACTCGTCGTCTTCGGCATCACCGGCGACCTGGCACGCAAGAAGCTGCTGCCCGCGGTCTACGACCTCGCCAACCGCGGGCTCCTGCCGACCAACTTCGCGCTGCTGGGCTTCGCCCGTCGCGACTGGGGGGACCAGGACTTCGCGGAGCTGTCCCGCAAGGCCGCCCGGGAGCACGCCCGCACCCCGTGGCGGGAGGACGTGTGGGAGCAGCTGGCCGCCGACATCACGTTCGTGCAGGGCTCGTTCGACGACGACGACGCCTTCGACCGGCTGGCCGCGACGCTGGCCGAGCTGGAGGGCAGCCACGGCATCGGGGGCAACGCGGCCTTCTACCTCTCCATCCCCCCGGCCATGTTCCCCACCGTCCTCAAGCAGATGCAGCGCACCGGGATGGCCGAGAGCACGCCCGACCGCTGGCGACGGGTGGTCGTCGAGAAGCCCTTCGGCGAGGACCTGCCCTCCAGCCGTCAGCTCAACGAGCTGGTCGACTCGGTGTTCAGCGCCGAGGACGTCTTCCGCATCGACCACTACCTGGGCAAGGAGACGGTCCAGAACCTGATGGCGCTGCGGTTCGCCAACACCCTCTTCGAGCCGGTCTGGAACGGTCACCACGTCGACTCGGTGCAGATCACGATGGCCGAGGACGTCGGCATCGGCGGGCGGGCGGGCTTCTACGAGAAGACCGGCGCCGCCCGCGACGTCCTGCAGAACCATCTTCTGCAGCTGCTGGCCCTGACGGCCATGGAGGAGCCGGTCGAGTTCTCCGCCGAGGAGATCCGCACCGAGAAGCTCAAGGTGCTGCGGGCCATCTCGGTGCCGGAGGACATGGAGACCTTCGCCGTCCGCGGGCAGTACGAGCAGGGCTGGCTCGCCGGGGAGCGGGTCCACGGGTACCGGCAGGAGGAGGGCGTGGACCCCGAGTCCACGACCGAGACGTTCGCCGCCGTGCGGCTGGGCGTGGAGACCCGCCGGTGGGCCGGCGTGCCCTTCTACCTCCGCACGGGCAAGCGACTGCCCCGCCGGGTCACCGAGATCGCCCTGGTGTTCAAGCGCGCACCCCACCTGCCCTTCGCCGACACCGACACCGAGGAGCTCGGCAACAACCAGCTCGTCGTGCGGGTCCAGCCCGACGAAGGGGTCACCCTCAAGTTCGGGTCGAAGGTTCCGGGGAGCGTGATGGAGGTCCGGGACGTGTCCATGGACTTCCTGTACGGCGAGCAGTTCACCGAGAGCAGCCCCGAGGCCTACGAGCGACTGCTGCTCGACGTGCTGCTCGGCGACGCGACGCTCTTCCCCCGCAACGCCGAGGTGGAGGCGTCCTGGGCGGTGATCGACCCCCTGGAGGAGTTCTGGGCCGGCTCGACGCCGCACCCCTACCGCGCCGGCGAGTGGGGTCCCCGCGCGGCGGACGAGATGCTGGCCGCCGAGAACCGACGGTGGCGGCGTCCGTGAGCGGTGCCGGACCCGGTACCGCCCGCACCCGAGCAGAGGAGACGCCATGACGACGCTCTGGGACACCACCGGCTCGGCCGTGGTGAAGGAGCTGGCCGCGCAGCGACGCACCGGCGGCGCGGTGCTGTCCGGCGTCGCGCTCACGCTGATCGTCGTCGCCGACGAGAGCCGGGTCACCGAGGCGGAGGAGGCGGCGACGCACGCGGCCGAGATGCATCCGTGCCGGCTGCTGGTCGTCGTCCGCCGGCAGATCGACGCACCGGTCCCCCGCCTCGACGCCGAGGTGCAGATCGGGGGCCGGCTGGGCCCCGGCGAGGCCGTCGTGATGCGGATGTACGGCCGGCTGGGCTTGCACGCGGAGTCGGTGGTGCTGCCGCTGCTGGCCGCCGACGCCCCGGTGGTGGCCTGGTGGCACGCCGCTCCCCCGGAGCAGCTGGCCACCGATGCCCTCGCCGTCTTCGCCGACCGTCGGATCACCGACAGCTCGATGGCCGAGGACTGCCTGGCGGCGCTGCGCACCCGCGCGATCGACTACGCCCCCGGTGACACCGACCTGGCGTGGACCCGCAGCACCGGCTGGCGGGCGATCCTCACCTCGACGCTGGACTCGGTGTCCGGCCGGCGCGGCGCCCCCGTGCAGGTGCACGGCGGCCGGGTGACCGGCGACCCGGCCAGCCCGACCGCCCAGCTGCTGGCCGGGTGGCTGTCCTCCCGCTGCGGCTGCGCGATCACGGTCGAGGAGGCGTCCCGGACGCCCGGCCAGAGCGGGGTCGAGTCCGTCGTCCTCACCCTGGACCAGGACGAGGAGGTGCGGGTCCATTCCGACCGCAAGGGCGGGGCGGTGATCAGCCAGCCGTTCCGGCCGGACGCGGCGGTGCCCCTCCCCGAGCGCGACCTGGGCGACCTGCTCAGCGAGGAGCTGCGCCGCCTGGATCCCGACGAGCCCTACAGCGACGCCCTGGAGGCGGCGACCGGTGTGACCGGGCTGGCCGAGCGCCCCTCCCAACGCGAGTACGTCTGGTTCGACCCGGCCGAAGCCGAGAACGGCAACGGACGGCCGCGCAAGCGGGCGGCGGCGGCCAGGCGGGGCGACGGCTCGTGAGAAAGGACCCCCCTGCCCCCCACCACTCGCAAGCTCGCGGCGGGCCCCTGCAGGAGGGCCACGTGCCGGACGTGGTGGTCGAGGTCGACGCCGCGCACCTCGCGCGGTCGGTGGCCGAGGCCCTCGTCGCGCGGCTCGCCGCGGCCCAGGCCGTGCACGGGACGGCGTCGGTCGTGCTCACCGGCGGCGGGATCGGCACCGCCGTCCTCGAGGAGGTCGCCGACGTGGCGGCCGAGCCGGTCCGCGAGACGGTCGACTGGGCGGCGGTCGATGTCTGGTGGGGCGACGACCGGTTCGTCCCCGCGGCCGACGACGAGCGCAACGAGAAGGCGGCCCGCCGGGCGCTGCTCGACGTCGTCGGGGTACCGGCGGCACGGGTGCACGCCATGCCGGCCTCGGACGGCGAGTTCGCCGAGCCGGAGGACGCCGCCGCCTGGTACGCCGACGAGCTCGCCGCCGCGGCCGGGGACGGGCGTGCCCTGCCCCGCTTCGACGTGCTGCTGCTGGGCATGGGCCCGGAGGGGCATGTCGCGTCCATCTTCCCCGGGACGCCGGCAGCCCGGGACGAGCGTCCCGTCGTGGCGGTGCGCGACTGCCCCAAGCCCCCGCCCACGCGCGTGAGCCTCGGCTTCTCCGCCATCAACGCCGCCGAGGAGGTCTGGCTGCTGGTGTCCGGCGAGGCGAAGGCACCCGCCGTCGCCGCGGCCCTGGCCGAGGGCACGGACCCGGTGCAGCTCCCGGCGGCCGGCGTCCGGGGCGTGCGGGCGACCAGGTGGTTGCTCGACCGCGCCGCCGCGGGCAAGCTGCCCGCACCACCCGGCTAGCCGACCGGCGGGCCGGGATCCGGACGACGGACGGGCCCATGACAGAGACGACGGCCGGACCGGTGCGGGACCGGCTGCTCGACGTCCGGCCGGGTGACCGGTGGCTGGTCGCCGTGGCACATCCCGACGACGAGTCGTTCGGCTGCGGTTCGACGATCGCGCATGCCGCCGCCCGGGGCGCCGAGGTGACGGTGGCCTGTGCGACCCGGGGCGAGGCCGGTGAACCCGCGCCGGGCTCCCCGGACGGCGACCTCGGCACGGTGCGGGAGGGCGAGCTGCGCCGCGCGGCCGCCCGGCTGGGCGTGGGCCGCGTCGAGCTCCTGGGCTACCGCGACTCCGGCTTCGACGGCGATCCGCCGGCCGGCTCGCTCTGCGCCGCGTCCGTCCCCGAGGTCGCCGACGTCCTCCGCCGGCTGGTCCGCGAGCTGCGTCCCGACGTGCTGCTGGTCCTCGACGGGAGCGACGGTCACCGGGACCACCTGCACGTGGGGGCCGCCGCACGGGCCGCGCTCCAGGGCATGGACGGCGGCGCGCCGCTGCTCGTCGAGCACTGCCTGCCCAACAGCCTGCTGCGCCGGTGGCTGCAGGAGATGCGGTCGCTGCGTCCCGACACCGCCTACCACGCGCTCGACCCCGCGACCCTGGGCCGGGACGACGCGGACATCACCGACGTCCTCGACACCGCCGGTGTCCTCGACCGCCGGGAGGCGGCCATGGCCGAGCACCGCTCGCAGGCGTCGCCGTTCGACGGGCTCAGCCCGGACCTGCGCCGGGCGTTCCTGGTGCGCGACCACCTGGCGCGGGTCGACGTCCCCGGTGACCGGGCGTAGCGACCAGCCGCAGGCGGCGGCGCACGCACGTATCCGGGGGGACGGCGCGTGCCCTCTTCCCGGCGGGCGCGGCATGCTGCCGCCCAGTCCGGCCGTGCCGGACTCATGTGCACCAGGAGCGCACCCATGACCCTCGACGACCAGACCGTCCCGGACCTCGCCGCCGCCGACCTCGTCCCGGCGCCCCGCGCCTCCGTCGCCTGGACCGAGCCAGGGGCGCTCCCCCGGGGCCCGCGTCCCCGGTCGGAGTACTGGGACGTCGAATCGGCGCGGTGGGTCGCCCGCTCACCCGTCCCCGGCCCCCGTCGGGGCGACTGAGGCGGGCGGCCGCCGGCCTCAGGCGCCGCGGCGCTGGTGCAGCCGGGTGAGGGCTTCCTCGAGCAGGGCGTCACCGTCGGCGTCGCTGCGCCGCTCCCGCACGTAGGCCAGGTGGGTCTTGTAGGGCTCGGTCCGCGGCGCCGGCGGCGGGTTCTGCTGGTCCTGTCCGGCCGGGAGGCCGCAGCGCGGGCAGTCCCAGAGCTCGGGCACGTCGGCGTCCGACGCGAAGGCGACCCGCGTCTCGTGCCGGTTCGCGCACCAGAACGAGATGCGGTTCCGCGGTGCCGCCTCGCCGCGCTCTGCCTCACCCATCGGACCTGCTCCGACCCGGGTGCCCCGGATCGCGTTGCCACCAGCCACGAGCGCCCCCTGCATCCTCCGCCGATCGCGCCGCCGATCACGGCCGCGCGGGCAGTCTAGGGCCTCGAAGGACGATCTCCGGTCACGTTTTCGTGCCGGATGGATTCGTTCTGCGACCGGGGCGCACGAGAGCCGGCTACACCTTGAGCAGGATGCCGAGCCCGACGATGCAGACGGTCCAGATCAGGGCGCAGAACACCGTCAGCCGGTTGAGGTTCTTCTCCACGACCGAGGAGCCGCTCAGCGAGGAGGACACCGCGCCGCCGAACATCGAGGACAGACCGCCGCCCTTGCCCCGGTGCAGCAGGATCAGCACCACGAGGAGCGCGCTGGTGAGCACCAGCAGCACGTTGAGGACCAGCTCGATCATGAGTTCTCCAGGCTAGGCGGCCGGCAGGACGACACCGGGCTCTGGCCTCCGAGCGTAACCGACGCCCGGCGGCCCCCGGCCCCGGCGCGCATCCGCCCCGCTCCGTGCCTCACCGGCACCTGGTCGTCCCCAGCCCGGACCGGTCAGCGCACGCCGGCGGTGGCCAGGTCGTAGCCGCTGTAGGGCTGCATCACCACGCCGTTGCGCAGTCGCTGGCCGGCGACCAGCTGCACCCGTGTCTCGGCCAGCGGGACGTACACCGACATGGACTGCACCGCCGCGGCCACCTCGCGCCAGTCGGCCGGGTCGCCCGTCGTCCGCGCCGTGTCCACCAGCGCGTTGACCGCCGGGTCGTCGAGCCGGGCGTAGTTGGTGTTGCCGACGTCGCGGATGCTGCGCCCGTCGACCAGCGGCGTCAGGAAGGAGGCCGGCGTCGGGAAGTCCGCCGTCCACGTGGCGAGGACGAGCCCGAAGCCGTTGGCGGCCACGCTGGCGGGGTTCCCGACGTCCGTGGCGTAGAAGGTGGTGGCGCTCAGCGGCCGGACCTCCACCTGGATCCCGACCTCGGCCAGCTGCGCCGCGATCTGGTCGGCGACGTCGACGCTGGTCGGCGTGTCGGCGACCGCCAGGACGGTGCTGAACCCGTCGGGCTGCCCGCAGGCCTGGAGCGAGGCGCGGGCCGCGGACAGGTCCCGTTCCGGATCCGGGTCCTCGGGACCACCGCCCAGGCCGCGCGGCCACAGCTGCGACCGGCGGACCGCGTTGACCGCGCCGCCGAGCCGCTCCTGCACCGCCGCGCGGTCCACCGCCGCGGCCACCGCGGCCCGGCAGTCGGCGTTGTCCATCGGCGCCACGTCGGTCGGCAGCGCCAGCAGCCGGAGCGCCCCGGTGGTCGTGTCGTCGACCCGGTCGCGGACCGGGTGGTCCTCGTCCAGGGCCAGCCGGGCCGTGGTCGCCGGCTGGACGCCGGTGCCCGTCATGTCCACGTCGGCAGAGCCGGCCAGCAGCGCCTGGTCACGCTCGACCCCGGTCAGCCCGGTGCGGACGACGACCCGGTCGGGCAGCGCGGTCCGGACGGCGTCGGTGTCGGGATCCCACTCGGGATTGCGCTCGAGCAGGATGCCGGTCGCGGGGTCCACGGAGCTGACGGCGTAGGGCCCGGAGGAGACCGGGTCGCGGCCGTACTCGGCGGCGGTGTCGGCCTCGATGGGCACGGGGCTGCTCGACGGCAGGGCCATGACGAAGGGGAAGTCGGGTTGCGGCGCCCGGAGCCGGAAGACGATCGTCCGGTCGTCGGGGGTCTCGATGGCGGCCAGGCCCAGCTTGTCCGGCGACTCGTCCTGATAGGGGCCGGCGTAGGGGTTGGCGGGATCGTCGAGCAGGTCGACGACGTAGGTGGGTCCCCCGACGATCACGTCGGACGCGAAGGAGCGCTCGATGCCGTACTTGAGGTCGCGGCTGGTGACGGACCGGCCGTTCTCGAACCGAACGCCGTCGCGCAGGGTGAACGTCCAGGTCCGCCCGTCCTCGGACGCCGTCCCGAGGTCCGTGGCGAGGTCGGGGACCAGTTCGTCGGTGTGGCCGGGCTCGGAGGAGTACGTGACCAGCGTGCGGGTGTAGAGCCGCATGAGGTTCCAGACACCGGGCAGGTAGGACCGCTGCGGATCGAGGCTGTCGACCTCGGCCGACACCACCCGCAGCGTGTCCCCGGTCTGCGTGGAGGGTGCGCGCACACCGGTCACCCCGGCATCGGGGGTTCCCTCCACCACGGGGACGTCGGCGCGGCCGCCGGATCCGCCACCGCAGCTGACGGCGATCACGACCACGAGCAGGACGCCGGCCGCGGCGGCCAGGACGCGCCGGCGGGGCCAGTCGCGCGCCCACGCCGGGAGCCGCCTCCGCAGCCGCTCCAGGGTGCTCTCCACTGCCTGCTGCCCGCCCCCACCCACATGCGGCCGGCGGCGGCAGCGGGGCTCAGCTGCCGTCGGCGGCGATCCGACAGATCTGCGCGAACTCGTCGGCGTCCAGGCTGGCGCCGCCGACGAGTGCACCGTCGATGTCCGGCCCGGCCAGGATCCCGGCCGTGCTCGCGGCCTTCACCGACCCGCCATAGAGGATACGGACGGAGGCGGCCGTCTCCGGGCCGAACCGCTCGGCGAGCCGCGCCCGGAGTGCTCCGCAGACCTCTTGCGCGTCCTCGGGGGTGGCGACCTCGCCGGTTCCGATGGCCCAGACCGGCTCGTACGCGATGACGATCGGCGCACCGTCCGGGCCGCCCCCGCCGATCTGCTCCGCAGTCAGGCCCTCCAGCGAGGCATCGAGCTGGCTGGTGCAGAAGGCCACGTGCTCCCCGGCGCGCCGGACGTCGAGCCCCTCCCCCACGCAGACGATCGGCACGATGCCGTGCCGCAGGGCCGCCTGCGCCTTGGCCGCGACCACCGCGTCGTCCTCGTGGTGCATGGCCCGCCGCTCGGAGTGGCCGACGGTGACGTACTGGCAGGCCAGCGCCGCGAGCATCCCGCCGCTGACCTCACCGGTGTAGGCGCCGGAGTCGTGCACGGACAGGTCCTGCGCGCCGTAGCCGACGGGGAGCTTGTCGCCGGTCACCAGCGTCTGCACGCTGCGCAGCGCGGTGAACGGCGGCAGGACGACGACCTCGGCGGTGTCGAGCACCGCTTCGGGAACGCTGAACGCCAGCTTCTGCACCAGGCCGATGGCCTCGAGGTGCGTCAGGTTCATCTTCCAGTTGCCGGCGATGAGCGTCCGCCGGTCCTCCCCCTGGAAGGCGCCGCGCCTCGGCGCCGACCGTTCCTTGCGCGCCATCACTGCCCCGATCCGTCGGCGAGCACGACCAGACCGGGCAGCTCCCGGCCCTCGAGGTACTCCAGCGACGCGCCGCCGCCGGTGCTGATGTGGCCGTAGGCGTCCTCGTCCAGACCGAGCTGACGGACGGCGGCGGCGGAGTCGCCCCCACCGACGACCGACAGCCCGTCGACCGCGGCGACGGCCTGCGCGACGCCGCGGGTGCCGGCCTGGAAGGGCGCCAGCTCGAACACGCCCATCGGGCCGTTCCAGAACACCGTGCGGGCGTTGCCCAGTTCCGCGCCGAACGCCTCGACGGTGCGCGGGCCGACGTCGAGCCCCATCTGGCCGTCGGGGATCGCGTCGACAGGGACGACGGTGGTCTCGACCTCGGCGCTGAACTCCGGCGCGCAGACGACGTCGACCGGCAGCACGATGCGGTCGCCGGCCTCGGCCAGGAGCCGGCGACAGGTGTCGACCTGGTCGGCCTCGAGCAGGGACCTGCCCACCCCGTGGCCCTGCGCGGCGAGGAAGGTGAAGCACATCCCGCCACCGACCAGCAGCCGGTCGACCTTGGGCAGCAGCGCCTCGATGACCGCGAGCTTGTCGCTGACCTTGGAGCCGCCGAGGACGACGACGTACGGCCGCAGCGGGTCGGTGGTCAGCCGGGTGAGCACCTCGAGCTCGCGGGCCACCAGCCGGCCGGCGTAGCGCGGCAGGCGCTGCGCCACGTCGAACACGGACGCGTGCTTGCGGTGCACCGCCCCGAAGGCGTCGTCGACGTACACGTCGGCGAGGGCGGCGAACCGGTCGGCCAGCTTTCCGCGCTCGGCGTCGTCCTTCGACGTCTCCGCGGCCTCGAAGCGCACGTTCTCCAGCAGGAGGACGTCGCCGTCGCCGAGGGCCTCGGCCTTCGCGCGGGCGTCGTCGCCGGCGACGTCGGCGGTCAGGGGGACCGTCGTGCCCAGCAGCTCGCCCAGCCGCGCCGCCACCGGCGCGAGGGAGAACTGCGGGTCGGGGGCGCCCTTGGGCCGCCCGAGGTGCGCGGAGACGATCACCCGCGCGCCGGCGTCGCGCAGCGCCTGCACCGTGGGCAGGCTGGCGCGGATCCGGCCGTCGTCGGTGATGGCCCGGGTGGTCTTGTCCAGCGGGACGTTCAGGTCGGCGCGCAGGAACACGCGCCGGCCCGAGACGCCCTCGGCGAGGAGGTCGTCCAGAGATCGCATCGTCAGAGGGACTTGCCGACCATCGAGACGCAGTCGACCAGCCGGTTGGAGTAGCCCCACTCGTTGTCGTACCAGCCGAGCACCTTGGCCATCGGCCCGAACACCTTGGTGAGCTTCGCGTCGTAGATGCACGACGAGGGGTCGGTGACGATGTCGGAGCTGACGATCGGCGCGTCGGTGTAGGTCAGGTACTTGCCCAGCGGGCCGGCGGCGGCCTCCCGGTACGCGGCGTCGATCTCCTCCGCGGACGCCTCACGGGTCAGCTGGACGGTGAGATCGGTGGCCGAGCCGGTCGGCACCGGGACGCGGATGGCGTAGCCGTCCAGCTTGCCCTTCAGCTCCGGCAGCACCAGGCCGATCGCCTTCGCGGCGCCGGTGGAGGTCGGCACCATGTTGAGGGCGGCGGCGCGGGCGCGGCGGAGGTCCTTGTGCGGACCGTCCTGCAGGTTCTGGTCGGCCGTGTACGCGTGGATGGTGGTCATCAGGCCGCGCTCGATGCCGAACGCGTCGTTGAGGACCTTCGCCAGCGGCGCCAGGCAGTTGGTGGTGCAGGACGCGTTGCTGATGATCGTCTGCGAGCCGTCGTAGAGGTCGTCGTTGACCCCCATGACGATCGTGATGTCGTCGTCGGTGGCCGGCGCCGAGATGATGACCTTCTTGGCGCCACCGGCGTCGACGTGCTTGCGGGCGTCGGCGGCCTTGGTGAAGAAACCGGTGGACTCGACGACGACGTCGACGCCCAGGTCGCCCCACGGCAGGTTGGCCGGGTCGCGCTCCGACAGCACCTTCATGGTGTTGCCGCCGATCTTGATGCCCTCGCCGTCGGCGGCGACGTCCTCGGACAGCTTGCCGAGGATGCTGTCGTACTTCAGCAGGTGCGCCAGGGCCTCCGGGCTGGTGAGGTCGTTGACCGCCACGATCTCGATGTCCTGGCCGCTGGCCGCCGCGGCCCGCCAGAAGTTGCGGCCGATCCGGCCGAATCCGTTGATGCCCACGCGGACCGTCACTGCAGACCTCCCATTGACCGATGAAGTTCCCGCACCGGGGGCCGCGCATCGGCGCGCGGCCTCGCTCGCGGAAACCCTATCGGTCCGGCTCCGAACCGGCTCCCGTCGCCCGGGCAGGCGCCCCCGCTCGTCCCGGCCCGCCCTCGGGGCGGAGGGGATGCGGACGCACGGCTCCTGCAGTGCCCCGCCGCGAGCTTGCGAGCGGTGGGGGCAGGGAGTCCTCTTACTGCGCCAGCATGTCGTCGGTGACGACGGACTCCGTGTCCGGGATGCCGAGGTCCTTGGCCCGCTTGTCGGCCATCGCGAGCAGGCGGCGGATCCGCCCGGCGACCGCGTCCTTGGTCATCGGCGGGTCGGCGCGCTGACCGAGCTCCTCGAGCGACGCCTGGCCGAACTCCAGCCGCAGCCGGCCGGCGACGAGCAGGTGCTCGGGGGCGTCGTTGGCGAGGATCTCCAGCGCGCGCTCCACGCGGGCGCTGGCGGCCACGGCGGCACGGGCGGAGCGGCGCAGGTTCGCGTCGTCGAAGTTGGCCAGCCGGTTGGCCGTGGCCCGGACCTCGCGGCGCATCCGCCGCTCCTCCCAGGCGAGGACGGCGTCGTGGGCACCCATGCGGGTGAGCAGCGCGCTGATCGCGTCACCGTCCCGGATGACGACCCGGTCGGCGCCGCGGACCTCCCGCGCCTTGGCGGGGATGCCGAGCCGGCGCGCGGCACCGACGAGCGCCATCGCCGCCTCCGGGCCGGGGCAGGTCACCTCCAGGGAGGAGGACCGGCCCGGCTCGGTGAGCGACCCGTGGGCCAGGAACGCGCCGCGCCAGGCGGCCTCGGCGTCGTTGATACCGCCGGAGACGACCGCCGGCGGCAGGCCGCGGACGGGCCGTCCGCGCTGGTCGACCAGCCCGGTCTGACGGGCCAGGCCTTCACCGTGCTTGGCGATCCGCACGAGGTAGCGCACGCCCCGGCGGATGTTGCCGCCGGCGAGCACGCTGACCCCGCTGGTGTAGCCGTACACCTCGCTGATGTCGCGGCGCAGGCGCCTGGCCACCGAGCCCGTGTCGAGCTCGGCCTCGATGACCACCCGCCCGCCCACGATGTGCAGGCCACCCGAGAAGCGCAGCAGCGCGGTGACCTCTGCCTTGCGCTCCGAGGTCTTCGTGCACTCGACCCGTGAGAGCTCGTCCTTGACCATTGCGGTCATCGCCATGTGCGGCGTCTCCTTCCCCCTCGTACCGACCGCCCGGGATCGGAAGCTATCGCCGTCAGTTCCGGTACCCGGTCGGACATCCGTACTCCTTACCGCGCACCGACCACGGAGGCCAGCGCCGCCGACAGGCGCACCGGATCGTGCCGTGGTGCGCCGTCGAGCTCGGCGACCGAAGCCAGGACGAGCTCGGCACCGCACTCGCGCACTGCTGACAGGAGACCACGACGGTCAACCACCGAGTCAGCATCCGCGATCACCGTGTGCAACGCCACCCCGTTCAGGTGCGCCTGCAGCACGCTGAGGTGCTCCTCGGGCGAGAAGCCGTCGGTCTCACCGGGCTGCGGAACGAGATTGAGCACCACCACCACCCGTGCCTGCGTCGCGGCCAGCGCCGCACGCAGCCGCGGGACCAGCAGGTGCGGCAGGACGGAGGTGTACCAGGACCCGGGGCCCAGCGACACGACGTCGGCCGCGGCGATGGCCTCGAGCACGGCGGGGTGCACCGGCGGGTCCGGCGGTGAGACGAGGATCTCGCTGACGTGCCCGGGCGTCGCGGCGATGGCGACCTGCCCGCGGATCGTGCGGGTGCGCTCGGGGTCATCGGGGTCGGTGGTCTCGACGCGGGCCACGAGGTCGAGCGGGACGTCGGCCATCGGCAGGACCCGCCCGCAGCAGCCGAGCAGCTCCCCCAGGTAGTCGAGGGCCCGGGTGCTGTCGCCGCCGTGCATCTCGGTCAGGCCGGTGAGCATGAGGTTGCCCACCGGGTGCCCCGCGAGCACGCCGGTACCGCCCAGCCGGTGCTGCAGGAGCGCAGCGAGCTCCTGCCCCCGCGCGCTGTCCCCGGCCAGGGCCGCCAGCGCCATCCGGAGGTCGCCGGGAGGCAGCACCGGCATCTCGCGGCGGATCCGGCCGGAGGACCCGCCGTCGTCGGCCACGGTGACGACCGCGGTGAGCTCCGTGGTGATCCGCCGCCAGGCCCCGAGCGCGGCAGCCAGCCCGTGGCCACCGCCGAAGGCGACGACCCGGGGGTTCGTACCGCCCACTACTCGCGGCCCAGATCGCGGTGGCGGGCGGCGGCGGTGAGTCCCTCCGCGGTGAGGCGCCGCGCGAACTCCTCGGCGATGGCCACGCTCCGGTGCTTTCCGCCGGTGCAGCCGACGGCGAGCGTGAGGTACCGCTTGCCCTCCCGGCGGTAGCCCGGGATCAGCAGCCGCAGCACGTCGGTGTACCGGTCGAGGAATTCCCTGGCGTCGGGCTGGCCCAGGACGTAGTCGCTCACGTCCGCGTCCTTGCCGGTCTTGGGGCGCAGCTCGGGGATCCAGTGCGGATTCGGCAGGAACCGGGCGTCGACGACCAGGTCCGCGTCCAGCGGCAGGCCGTACTTGAAGCCGAAGCTCATGACCGTCGCGGTGAGCGGCGGGGTGCCACCCTCGCGGGCGAAGGCGTTCTCGAGCGTGGCCCGCAGTTGGTGCACGTTGAGGTCGCTGGTGTCGACCCAGAGGTCGGCCTCCCCCGCGATCCCCGTCAGCAGAGCCCGTTCCTCGGAGATTCCGTCGATGAGGGTGCCGTTGCCCTGCAGCGGGTGCTCGCGGCGCACGGACTCGTACCGCCGCACGAGGACGTCGTCGCGCGCGTGGACGTAGATGACCCGCGGCCGGTTACCGGCGTCCGCGAGGACGCGGATGGCCTCCTGGAGGTCGCTCGAGAAGGCACGGCTGCGCACGTCGACGACGGCGGCGAACCGCCGGATGTCCCCGCGCGCGCCGAGCTCCACCATCGGCTGGAGCAGCGCCGGCGGAAGGTTGTCGACGACGAACCAGCCGAGGTCCTCGAGGACGCGGCCGGCGCTGAGCTTGCCCGCGCCGGAGAGGCCGGTGACGACGACGATCTCGAGTGGCTGGACCTCCGTCGTGGTGGGGTCCAGCCCGGGCGGTACGTCGCTCTGCGGTCCGGCGGGGCCGTCCGGAGCTGCCGGTCCGGGCGCGGCCGCGGTGTCGTCCAGACCGCTGCGGGCACCGGTGGTCACGACGCCACCCGGCCGACCTCGGCGGTGGCGCCCGCACCGGCGCGCGCGGTGCCGCGTTCGGCGGGCCCCTCGGGGGCCGTCGTCGACTCCACCGGGCTGCCCTGCCCAGCGGGGTCCGAGTGCGCGCCCGACGCCCCCTCGGCCGCCGGCGGGGCGATCGCGGCCTGCACCGCCTCGGCCGTGCGCCGGCCGATGCCCGGCACCGCCATGAGCTCCTCGACGGTCGCGGCCCGCAGCCGCTTGAGCGATCCGAACTGCTTCATCAAAGCCTTCCGCCGCGACTCCCCGAGACCCGGGACGTCGTCCAACATCGAGACCAGCATGCTGGTGGACCGCTTCTGCCGGTGGTAGGTGATCGCGAACCGGTGGGCCTCGTCGCGTACGCGCTGGAGCAGGTACAGGGCCTCCGAGGTGCGGGGCAGGATGACCGGGTCGCTCTCCCCGGGCAGCCACACCTCCTCCATGCGCTTGGCCAGGCCGCACACGGCGACGTCCACGATGCCCAGCTCGTCGAGGGACCGCGCCGCGGCCGCGACCTGCGGCGCGCCGCCGTCGACGACGAGGAGGTTCGGCGGGTAGGCGAACCGGCGGGGCCGGCCCTCCTCCGCTGCGACCCCCTGCTCGTCCCTGCGGTCGGCCTCCTCCTTGAGATGGCGGGCGAACCGGCGGCGCACCACCTCGGCCATCGCGGCGGTGTCGTCGGTTCCGTTCGTGACGCTGAACCGGCGGTAGTCGGACTTCTTGGCCAGGCCGTCCTCGAACACCACCATCGAGGCCACGACGTTCGTGCCCTGGACGTGGGAGATGTCGATGCACTCGATGCGCAGGGGCGCATCGGGCAGCTCCAGCGCCTCCTGCAGCTCGGACAGGGCGAGCGACCGCGCCGTCAGGTCGCTGGCGCGCTTGACCCGGTGCCGGGCGAACGCCTCCTTGGCGTTGCGCTCCACCGTCTCCAGGAGGCTCCGCTTGTCGCCGCGCTGCGGCACCCGGAGGGAGACCTTGCCGCCGCGCAGCTCCTCGAGCAGCTCGGTGTAGACGTCGGCGTCCTCGGGGAGCTCGGGGACGAGCACCTCGCGCGGCACCGCCTCACCGGCCTCCCCCACGCCGGTCTGCTCGTCGACACCCCCGTACACCTGCAGCAGGAACTGCTCGACGAGCTCGCCGGTGGTGACCTCCTCCACCTTGTCCACGATCCAGCCGCGCTGCCCGCGCACCCGGCCGCCACGGACGTGGAACACCTGGACGGCGGCCTCCAGCTCGTCCTGCGCGAACGCGATGACGTCGGCGTCCGTCCCGTCGCCGAGGACGACGGCCTGCTTCTCCATCGCGCGCTTGAGGGCACCCAGGTCGTCGCGCAGCCGGGCGGCCTTCTCGAACTCGAGGGCCTCGGACGCCTCGGCCATCTCGCGCTCGAGGCGCCTGATCATCAGGTCGGTCCGGCCGGCCATGAAGTCGCAGAAGTCGTCGACGATCTGCCGGTGCTCCTCGGCGCTGACGCGGCCGACGCAGGGAGCCGCGCACTTGCCGATGTAGCCGAGCAGGCAGGGCCGCCCGATCTGGCCGGCACGCTTGAAGACGCCGTTGGAGCACGTCCGCGCCGGGAAGACACGGGTGAGCGTGTCGAGGGTCTCGCGGATGGCCCAGGCGTGGGCGTACGGGCCGAAGTACCGGACGCCCTTGCGTTTGGGCCCGCGCATCACCTGCAGCCGGGGGTACTCCTCGTTGAGGGTCACCGCGAGGCTGGGATAGCTCTTGTCGTCCCGGTACCGGACGTTGAACCGCGGGTCGAACTCCTTGATCCAGTTGTACTCGAGCTGGAGCGCCTCGACCTCGGTGCCGACGACCGTCCACTCGACACTGGCCGCCGTGGTGACCATCTGCCGGGTGCGCGGATGGAGGCCCGCGACGTCGGCGAAGTAGCTGTTCAGCCGCTGCCGGAGGCTCTTGGCCTTGCCGACGTAGATGACCCGGCCGTGGGGGTCGCGGAACTTGTACACCCCCGGCGACTCGGGGATGGAGCCGACCGCCGGGCGGTACGTGGACGGATCGGCCATGGCTCCAGCCTAGGTCGCGGGAACGACACGCCGTCGGGGCGCTCGGCTCTCCTGCGCCACCCGCCACGGACGTCACAGCGCTTCCTGCGAGGCCGACATCTGCCTGTGGACGGCGGTCCCGTGGAGCGGGCCTCTCCTGACACGCTCTCCGCTCCGGAAATGACCAGGGAGGGCAGGGTGCGGAGGACGGTGACGGACGCGTCGGGCGTCCGCTGGACGGTGCGGCTCCGGCGGTTGCGCGGCGCGGGAACGCCACCGCCGCTGCCGGGACCGGAGGTGGAGTCGCTGCGCCGGAGGCTGGCCGGCGTCCTGGCGCGGCGCCCGGTTCCGACCGCCGACCGCCGGCCCGGCGGACCGTCCCCCTGGCCGCTGCCCGGGGACACCGCCGACGTGGAGATGCGGGCCACGCTCGCCGAGTTCCACCGTGACCCGATGCGGACGAGCACCGAGGTGTGGGCGCTGCGCCAGCTCGTCCGGATGTTGCGCGAGGCCGTGGACCATGTCAGGACGCCGCCGTCCGACACCTGGCAGGTCGAGCTCGTCGCCCGTGGCCGGATCCGGCGCTGGGCCCGGTGGGAGGTCACCGGTCAGGAGGCCGCGACGCAGACGGCCGCCACGGTGGCCGCCGGCGTACGGGACGGCCGGGTCCCGGAGCCGTGGGGCGCCACGCTCGTCGACGTCGTCGACCAGCGGCCGCTCCCCCTGCCGCTGCCGCGCCGGCCGGTCGCCTGACCCGGGCGGTCCCCACCCGGGCCGGACGACGGTCGTCGCGGTCAGCTGGCCTTCTTGCGGGCCCGCTTCCTCGGCGCGGTCGCGGCGGCGATCGCCTCGGGGTCGAGGATCTTGGCGAGGTACCGACCGGTGTGGCTCTCCGCGACGGTGGCGACGAGCTCGGGGGGCCCCTCCGCCACGACCGTGCCGCCCCGGAAGCCGCCCTCGGGCCCCATGTCGATCAGCCAGTCGGCACTCTTGATCACGTCGAGGTTGTGCTCGATGACGATGACCGAGTTGCCCTTGTCGACCAGCCCCTGCAGGACGAGCAGCAGCTTGCGGATGTCCTCGAAGTGCAGGCCGGTCGTCGGCTCGTCGAGGACGTAGATGCTGCGGCCGTTGGACCGCTTCTGCAGCTCGCTGGCGAGCTTGACCCGCTGCGCCTCACCACCGGAGAGCGTGGTCGCCGGCTGCCCGAGCCGCACGTAGCCCAACCCGACCTCGCTCAGGGTGCGCAGGTACCGCGCGATCGCGGGGATGGCCGCGAAGAACTCGGCGGCCTCCTCGATGGGCATGTCGAGGACCTCGGCGACCGTCCTGCCCTTGTAGTGCACCTCCAGGGTCTCCCGGTTGAACCGGGCGCCCTTGCACACCTCGCACGGCACGTAGACGTCCGGCAGGAAGTTCATCTCGATCTTCAGCGTGCCGTCTCCCGAGCACGCCTCGCAGCGCCCGCCCTTGACGTTGAAGGAGAACCGGCCGGGCAGGTAGCCCCGCATCTTCGCCTCGGTCGTGCTCGCGAAGAGCTTCCGGACGTGGTCCCAGACACCGGTGTAGGTGGCCGGGTTGGAGCGCGGGGTGCGGCCGATCGGCGACTGGTCGACGTGCACGACCTTGTCCAGCTGGTCGAGGCCGGTGATGGTGCGGTGCCGGCCGGCGACGTGCCGCGCGCGGTTCAGCTGGTTGGCCAGCGTGGTGTAGAGGATGTCGTTGACCAGGGTCGACTTGCCGGAGCCGGAGACACCGGTGACCGCCACCAGGCAGCCCAGCGGGAAGGCCACGTCGATGCCGCGGAGGTTGTTCTCGCGGGCGCCCTTGACCACCAGCTCCCGTCCCGGGGTGGGCTCCCGCCGTTTCTCCGGGACGGCGATCTCCTTGCGCCCCGACAGGTACTGGCCGGTCAGCGAACGCTCGCTGGCCAGCAGCTCCTCGACGGTGCCGCTGACGACGACCTCACCGCCGTGCTCGCCGGCGCCCGGGCCGATGTCGACCACCCAGTCGGCGGTCTTGATGGTGTCCTCGTCGTGCTCGACGACGATGAGCGTGTTGCCCATGTCGCGCAGCCGCACGAGGGTCTCGATCAGCCGGGTGTTGTCCCGCTGGTGCAGGCCGATGGAGGGCTCGTCCAGGACGTAGAGGACGCCGACCAGACCGGACCCGATCTGGGTGGCCAGCCGGATCCGCTGCGCCTCGCCACCGGCGAGCGTGGCCGCCGGCCGGTCGAGGGACAGGTAGTCGAGGCCGACGTCGACGAGGAAGGACAGGCGGGCCTGGATCTCGCGGAGCACGCGGTCGGCGATGGCCCGCTCCCGCTCCCCCAGCTCGAGGACGTTGAGCCACTCGGAGGCGTCCCCGATGGACAGGTTGGTCACCTCGGCGATGGACCGGCCGTTCAGCTTCACGGCCAGGATCTCCGGCTTCAGCCGCGTGCCGTGGCAGACGGGACAGGGCACGTCGCGCATGTAGCCCTCGTACTTGTCCCGCATGTAGTCGCTGTCGGTGTCCTCGTGCCGGCGCTCGAGGAAGGGCAGCACGCCCTCGAAGGCGGCGTAGTAGCTGCGCTCGCGGCCGTAGCGGTTCTTGTAGCGGACGTGCACCTGGTCCGGGGACCCGTGCAGGATCGCCTTCTGCGCCTTGGCCGGCAGCCGCTCCCACGGGTCGTCCATGGAGAAGCCGAGCTGCTGCGAGAGACCGGTGAGCAGCCGGGTGAAGTACTCGTTGCTCATGGACGTCGACCACGGCGCGACCGCGCCCTCGGCGAGGCTCTTCCCGGGGTCGGGCACGACGAGCTCGGGGTCGACCTCCTTGCGGGTGCCGATGCCCGTGCACTCGGGGCAGGCGCCGAAGGGCGAGTTGAAGGAGAACGAGCGGGGCTCGAGGGCCTCGAACGACAGCCCGTCGTCGACGCAGGCGAGGTGCTCGGAGAAGGTGCGCTCGCGCTGCGGGTCGTCGTCCGGCAGGTCGACGAAGTCGAGGACGACCAGACCGCCGGCGAGGCCGAGCGCGGTCTCCACCGAGTCGGTGAGCCGGCGCTTGGCGCTCTCCTTGACCGTCAGCCGGTCGACGATCACCTCGATCGTGTGCTTCTCCTGCTTCTTGAGCTTCGGCGGCTCGGTCAGCGGGTGCACCACCCCGTCGACGCGCACGCGCGAGAAGCCCTGCGTCTGCAGGGAGCTGAACAGGTCGACGTACTCGCCCTTGCGGGCCCGGACGACGGGGGCCAGCACCTGGAAGCGGGTGCCCTCCTCCATGGCGAGCACCTGGTCGACGATCTGCTGCGGCGTCTGCCGGGAGATCGGCTTGCCGCAGTTCGGGCAGTGCGGCTGGCCGGCGCGGGCGTAGAGGAGGCGGAGGTAGTCGTAGACCTCCGTGATCGTCCCGACCGTCGACCGCGGGTTGCGGTTGGTCGACTTCTGGTCGATGGAGACCGCCGGGGACAGCCCCTCGATGAAGTCGACGTCGGGCTTGTCCATCTGCCCGAGGAACTGGCGGGCGTACGCCGACAGCGACTCGACGTAGCGCCGCTGCCCCTCGGCGAAGATCGTGTCGAAGGCGAGGCTGGACTTCCCCGACCCGGAGAGGCCCGTGAACACGATGAGCGCGTCGCGGGGCAGGTCGAGGTGGACGTCCTTGAGGTTGTGCTCACGGGCGCCGCGGACGACGAGCCGGTCCATGTAATCCCTGTCGGTCGCTGTGTCTGGAGTGCGGTGGAGCCCCGGCCGGCCGTGGTTCCGGCCGAGGTGGTGCCGGCCGCGGACGCCGCGGCGCCGGTGTCTCCTCGGAAGCAAGGCGCTGCAGCCGGTGACTGTTCCCCCGTTTCCGCGCGTCCCGGTGTCACCCAGGTCACCGCTGCCCGACCCCGGTGACACCACCGGGTCAGCCCCGGATCCGGGGCACCTAGGCCGGTGTCACGGTGGGATCGAAGACGGGTGCATGACGCCGCCAGGGCTGCAGGCGCTCCAGCTCTCCGGCCAGCCAGAGTAGTCGTCCTTCGGCGCCCGGGGGACCGCCGAACTGCACGCCCACCGGTAGCCCGTCGGGGCGCACCCCGGCCGGCACCACCGCCGCCGGGAGGCCCGCCAGGTTCCAGGCCGCCGTCCACGGTGCCCAGCGGGCGTTCGCCGTGACGTTCGCCAAGAAGGAGCGCTCGTGCCACGGGCGGGCCGCCAGCGGAGGACCAGTCGTGACCGGGCTGAGGAGCACATCAAGGACCTCCCCGCCCCCCGGCCCTCGCACGCTCGAGCCGGGCCCCTGCGCCGAGGCCTCCTGACCGAAGAACGCCACCATCCGCTCCCGGAACCGCTCCGCCGTCCGCGGGCGCACGAGCCCCGCCCGGCGGACGACCCGGCCGATCCGCGCGTGGGTGCGGCTCCGCGGCTGCAGCGCCCGGCGGTCGAGGCCCAGGTGCTCGGCGTCGTCGTGGGCACCCGCCATCCATCGGGCGATGGCCCCGGCCGCGGCCCCCGGGGTGATCGGCGGTTCCCGGCGCACCACCGTGTGGCCGGCCGCGGCCAGCAGTGCGACGACCGCGTCGACGGCGGCCCGCGTCGGCTCGTCGGCGCGGACGCCCGGAACCGGGGAGCGGGTCGACAGCGCGATCCGCAGCGGCCGGTCCGGAGCCGCCGGCTGTGTGGCGGCCTCCCCCGCCATGACCGCCTGCGCGACCACCAGGTCGGCCACGGTGGTCGCCAGCGCCCCGTTGACCCCCATGCCCGACCAGCTGTCGGCGCCGAGCCCGGCGGGCACGACCCCCGTACCCGCCTTCAGCGTGACCAGCCCGCAGGCCGCGGCCGGGAGCCGGAGGGAACCCATGCCGTCGTTGCCGTGCGCGAGCGGCACCGCTCCGGAGGCCACCGCCGCCGCGCTGCCACCGGAGCTGCCGGCCGGCGACCGGGCGGTGTCCCAGGGGTTGCGGGTGACCGTGCCCGGGGCGTCGGTCGCCGCGTAGAGGCAGAGCTCGGGCACGCGCGTGATGCCCACGATCACGGCCCCGGCCTTGCGGAGGCGGGCCACCACCGGGTGGTCGCGCGACTCGGGACCGGCGGTGCGGGCCGCCGAGCCGTCGGTGCAGGTCTCCCCGGCGACGGCGACGTTGTCCTTGACCGCGATGGGGACGCCGGCCAACGGCAACGCGAAGCGGGTGAGCGCGGTGTCGACGGCGTGGGCCTCGGCGAGCGCGGCCTCCCTGCGCACGACCCGGAAGGCGCCGATCCGCGCGTCGACGGCGTCGATGTGGTCGAGGTGCGCCCGCACGATGTCGACCGCGGTCACCTCCCCCGAGCGCACCAGGCGCGCGATCTCCGTCGCCGGCAGCCCGACCGTCCGCGCCGCGCTCGCCGGAGCCGATGGGGCACGGTCGAGGGCTCCGCTAGCGTCCATGCCCTGGACCGTAACGGCGGTCGCTGACACTTTCGATCGGAGTCCCCATGAGCGCTTCTCCCCCGGCCGGCGAGCACCGTTACACCGGAGACGTCGAGGTCGGCGGCCCGGCGGACGTGCGGGAGCTGCCCGGCCTGACCATCAGCAAGCTCGCCGTCAGCGAGATGGCGAACAACGCCTACCTCCTCCGCTGCACGGCCACGGGGCAGGCGCTGCTGGTGGACGCGGCCGCCGAGCCGGAGGCGCTGCGCGCGCTGATCGGGGACGCCGACCTGCGCACCGTCGTCACGACCCACGGCCACTGGGACCACCACCGGGCGCTGCCCGAGATCGTGCGGGCGACCGGCGCCGAGACCGTCGCGCACCCTGCGGACGCCGCCGACCTCCCCGTCCCCGTGCAGCGGGCCGTCGAGCACGGCGACACCGTCCCGGTGGGCGAGCAGACCCTGGAGGTCGTGCACCTGCGCGGCCACACGCCCGGCAGCATCGCGCTGGTCTGGCGTGGGCCGGGGAACGCCGGGGTGCACGTGTTCACCGGCGACAGCCTCTTCCCCGGCGGGGTCGGCAACACACAGCAGGACCCGGAGCGCTTCGCCAGCCTCATCGCCGACGTCGAGGAACGCCTGTTCGGCGCGCTTCCGGACGAGGCGTGGGTGTACCCCGGGCACGGCAAGGACACGACCATCGGCGCCGAGCGACCTCACCTCGGGGAATGGCGCGCGCGCGGTTGGTGACCCTGGAGACGGCTTCATGGACATCTCGACTCAGCGCCCCCAGTCCCTATGGCGCAGAGCGAGTCGACTACGACAACGTTTGCGCGCGGTTGCCATTCGGCTCACGGATGATGCGAACGAACGCGAGACCGCTGGGGGCGGACTTCGCCCTCTCGCTGGCTACGGCAGCGATTCCACCCGATCCTTGATGATCCGGATCTCTTTCTCCATGGTCCTGCGAACACCGGGCGCAATCAGTGGCGAGAGGAGCCGAAAGGTGCCCCTTGGCTCAGCTTCAACCTCGTAGAAAATGCGGGTGCTCGCCTCTCCGATTGGTTCCAGACGCCAGCCGAACCGGATGGGGAAGGGGATCACTTTCGTGAAGCGAATCCGCCGTTCCGGCTCATGCGCATCCACGGTGAGCGTGGCTTCGCGCTCCCTGCCGAGGAGGCGCAGCACCTGGCGTGCCGTCTTCCCGACCTCAGTGGGGCCCGCTGCGTCCCAGCTGCATGAACGGATGTCCGGCTGCCACTCAGGCTGCCGCTCGACGTCGCAAAGGTAGGACATGGTCTTCGCAGACGTGGCATTGACATCGATCGTCGTCTGATACCGGAACACGGCGCCCTCCAGCGGAAGAGGACTCGCTGTCGAACGCAGCGTTGCACCCGGTGGGACACCTCGTCAACGTCGCACGCCACCACGGTGCACCACTCCCCAGATCGACCTACTGATGGCGCAACCCGCGAAGCACGCAGGAAAATGTCTCGACCCCGAGAAGCGCAACGACAGCAGCATGCGCAAGCGCGGTGCCATTATTCTCACAAGGCGCGACGAGAAAGAGATTCCAGCACAGTCACCGGTCGCCGTCGAACTCCGAAGACCGGCCCGCACGGCGCTTCGTGGCGCGCCTGTCCGGGCACGCTCCCGGACGAGACGTGGGTGTACGCCGGGCACGGCAAGGACACCACCATCGGCGCCGAGCGCCTGCACCTCGCCGAGTGGCGGGCGCGGGGTTGGTAGCGGCCGAACGGGCGCGAGCGCGCTGTCCCTGGTCGGCAGACGAAACCGGCCTGCCGCAGATCCGACCGTGTCACCGGGGTCGGGGTCACCCGACCCCGACCTCGACACGAATCCGAACCGGAACCGGTCAGGCCATGGGGCCGGCCGGAACCTCCTGGCGCGGGATCGACGGGACGCCGGCGCCCGTCCACGCCCACATGGTCCAGTGGTAGCTGCCGTACTCCTCGACCTCGTACTCGCCGAGCGCCCACCTCGCCGAGCGGCGGGCCCGGCTGGTGACCATGAAGGCGGCTCCAGGGTCACCGCGGGCCTTGTCGTCGCCGACGTCGTCCCGTGGCCGGCGCGTTCCCTGCCGCCACTCGTCCGGAGATGGAGGAAGGGGGGCCACAGGCACTTCCCGGTCCGGCGCCCCGGCACCAGGATGTCGGGCATGACCGGCCCGGATGACGCCTTCTTGGCGCCCGACGACGCGCTGCAGGACTTCGACGAGGCCGTCGACCTGACGGCGGACGAGGACGAGGCCCCGACCGCACCCCCCGCCGACGACGAGGCCGACCCGCCCGGCGCCGTCGGCACCGAAGTCGCCCCCGGGTAGCGGCCGACCGGGACACCTGCGGCGCCCAGCGAGGGACGTCGTCGACTCGCGCAACCCGCAGGTTCGAGTCGAGGTGCCCATCGGTGAGCGGTACGCCGCCAGCCGTACCGCGGCAGGAGCCGCGCGCTACTCCTCGTCGAAGAGCTCCACGACCTCCTCCACGGTCCCCGGCTGGTAGAGGGGGACCACCGAGACCATCCACTCCGGCCGGCGCTCGTCGACGCCGACCGCCAGGTCCCAGGCGGCCCGTGCCGTCAACGGGCCGAAGCACCCGTCGTCGCCGTCCTCGCCGACGGCGACCTCCACCAGCCACTGGTCGGAGAGATCCGCGGCGAGCTCGGCGAACATCGGTTCGGCGTCCTCGTCGGGGTCGGGTGCGTCGGCCTGGACGGGATAGATGAGTGCCATGAGCGCACGCTAGAGCTTCGTCGTGCTGTCTGCGGATCAGAGTTGGATGCCGCGGGTCAGGGCGCCGTCGATCACCAGGTTGGTCCCCGACGTGAAGCTCGAGACCGGGCTGGACAGGAAGACCACGGCCTTCGCCATCTCCTCGGGAAGGCCCATGCGGCCGGTCGGGTTGAGGGCGAGGGAATCGGCGTAGAGGTCGGGATCGCCCTGCTTGATGCCGTCCCAGATGCCGCCCGTGAAGAACGTGTTGCCCGGCGACACGGTGTTCGCCCGCACACCGCGGCCGGCCAGCTGGAACGCCAGCCCACCGATGTAGCCGACGATCGCTGTCTTCATCGTCCCGTACGGACCGGAGGCGAAGTCGGCCTCGCGGCCGGTGACGCTGGACAGCGCGACGATCGAGCCCCTGCCGCTGGCCTCCAGGTAGGGCAGCGAGGCCTTCGCCAGGCGGACCGTGTGCATCAGGTCCACCTCGAAGGAGAGCTGCCAGTTCTCCTCGGTGTCCGGCACGGCGAGCGCGCTGACGTTGGCGACGACGGCGTCGAGCCCGCCCAAGCGCCCGGCCGCCGCCTCGACCCAGCTGATCAAGGAAGGGCCGTCGGCGACGTCCACCTGGACACCGGTGGCCCGCCCGCTCCCCCGGTCGGCCACGGCCTTCTCGGTGGCCTCGATCTCCCCAGCGTCCCGGGCGCAGAACTCCACGACGGCGCCCTCGTCGACGAACGCCTCGACGATCGCCCGGCCGATGCCCCGGGTGCCGCCGGTGACGAGCACGCGGGCTCCGCTGAGCTGCAGGTCCATGACGGTGTCCTCCGGGGTCTGGGGGTCAGAGCAGCGTCGCCGCGCGGCGGCGCAGGTCGTCGTGCACGCCGTCGTACGCGAGGGCGGGTGGGAGCAGCTCCTTGCGGGCCTTCACCACCGCGCTGTAGTTGGCGTCGACCACGTTCGCGATCGGCGCCTCGCTGATCTGCGAGAGCAGCTGGTAGGCGTCCATGGGGTGCAGCCCGTAGAGCTCGCCGAACCACCGCACGAGCTCCACCGCTGCGATCCGCCAGGCGTCCTCGAGCGGGCGGCTGGACCCCACGGTCATCCAGTGGGTGTCGTCCTCGATCCGCGGCCATGCCGGGAGCGCTTCCGGCGCCCCGCCCTTGATCAGCTCCACGATCAACGTGGTGGACATCGCGCCCTCGACGGCGGTACCGCAGGCCTCGCCCTCACCCTGCCGGTAGTGCCCGTCACCGATGGAGAACAGGGCGCCCTCGACGTTCACCCGCAGGAAACAGGTGGAGCCCGCCCGCATCTGCGGAGTGTCCATGTTGCCGCCGAAGCGGTCGGGCACCAGCGAGCTGCGCACTTCTGCCCCGGCCGGGGCCACGCCGACCGTGCCGAGCATGGGTTCCACGGGCAGCTCGACGCTGAGGTCGCTGTGCTGGGCCACGAAGGTCACCGTGTTGCGCGCCCGGTCCAGCTCGTAGATCCACGTCGTGTCCGGCAGCGCGTCCTGGAGGGTGGCGACGCGGTCGGTACTGGTCAGCCCGCCGAAGAACGGGATGGCCGCGGAAGCCCCCCAGTCGCGGGCCGGTTCGACCGCCACGAAGTGCAGCGCCAGGGTGTCGCCGGGCTCGGCGCCCTCGACGAAGAACGGTCCGGTCTGCGGATTGACGAAGCGCAGGTCGACCTTCTCGCTGGAAAGGTCCTTGGCCGAGCGGAGTGCGCCGCAGAAGGCGTCGTCGGACCACAGGCGCAGCGCGGTACCCGGCCTGACCCGCCGCAACGGCGCCACCCCACCGAAGGTGAACGCGTACTCCTCGAACGACGGGACCACCTCGACGACGTCCATGCCGCACCCTAGGAACCCGCAGGTCCGGGGGCAACACCTGGCCGGACGCCCCGACGGTCACGAGCGGAGACGCACCCGGTCGGGCGTGAGCTCCGCGATCGACGTGACGCCCAGCAGCTGCAAGGTGTTCACCACGTCGCGGGCGAACATGTCGGCGACGCGCTGCACCCCGCGCTGGCCCCCGGCCATGAGGCCGTACAGGTAGGCCCGGCCCACGAGGGCGGCGCGGGCGCCCAGCGCGACGGCCGCGACGACGTCGGCGCCGTCCATGATCGCGCCGTCGATGTAGACCTCGGCGCGGTCGCCGACCGCCTGCACGACCGCCGGCAGCTGCTCGAGCGGCGTGGGCGCGCGGTCGAGCTGCCGGCCGCCGTGGTTGGACACGATGACCGCGTCGGCGCCGGCGTCGACCACGGCCCGCGCGTCGTCGGCTCCCTGCACGCCCTTCACGACGAGCGGCCCGGCCCAGGTCTCCCGCAGGGCCCGGACGTCGGCGAGGGTGGCGGCCGGCTCGAACACCCGGTCGACCAGCTCGGCAACGGTCCCGCCCCACGACCGCAGCGACGCGAACTCCAGCGGCTCGGTCGTGAGCAGGTCGACCCACCAGCGCGGATGCACGGCCGCGTTGGCCATGGTCCGCAGCGTCAGCGACGGCGGGATGGTGAACCCGTTGCGCACGTCGCGCAGCCGGGGTCCGGCGACCGGGGTGTCGACGGTCAGGACCAGCGCCTCGTAGCCGGCCGCCCGGGCGCGGTCGACGAGCGCCGCGCTGGCCTCGCGGTCCCGCCACAGGTACAGCTGGAACCACCGGCGGGAGCCGGGGGCTGCCGCCGCGACCTCCTCCAGAGAGGTCGTGCCCATCGTCGACAGGGCGTAGGGGATGCCGGCGCGCTCGGCGACGCGCGCGACCGCGGTCTCGCCCTCGGTGTGCATGAGCCGGGTGAACCCGGTCGGCGCGAACGCCAGCGGCAGCGCCGCCGGTGCGCCGAGCACGGTGGTGGACGGATCGACGGACGACACGTCCCGCAGCACGCTGGGGCAGAACTCCACGCGCTCGAACGCCTCGCGGGAGCGGCGGAGGCTGATCTCCGCCCCCGCCGCGCCGTCGGTGTAGTCGAAGACCGCCCGTGGCACGCGACGCCGCGCGAGCTCCCGCAGGTCCTCGACGGTCACGGCCGCGGCCAGCCGCCGCTCCGTCGCGTTCCCGACCAGCGGACGCGGCCGGACGACCTCCCGCACCTCCGACCAGCGGGGCATCCGGCGCTGCACCACGGCGAGGCCTCCTCCGGCGACGGGGAACGCGGCAGTGCGACGCTAGCGCGAGTCGACCCGGGTGGCGCGCACGGTGAGCGGCTGGGCATCGGGCTCCGCGGCCGTCGTACCGGCGTCGTCCTCACCGGTCCCCGGGACCGGCGGCCCCTCGACCAGCTCCGCCGCCGGTCCCGGGTTCTGCGCGCTCGGCAGCCACCGTGCCCACCACCGGAGGATGTGCTCGAACCGGGCGAGGCGGTGACGGGGCCGTCCCGACCGCGACAGCTCGTGCCCCTCCCCGGGGAAGAGCAGCAGCTCCGACGGGACGCCGCGCCGCTTCAGCTCCACGTACAGGCGGGCGCCCTGCTCGACGGGACAGCGCCAGTCCTCCTCGGAGTGGATGACGAGGGTCGGGGTGGTGATGGCGCCGGCGGAGGCCATCGCGCTCTGCGCGGCCACGCGGGCGGGGTCGGTGCCGAGGTACTGGTCGGGGAAGGCCCAGCCGATGTCGGACGACCCGACGAAGCTGACCGGGTCGAGAAAGGCGCGCTCGCTGATCGCTGCGGCGAAGCGGGGCGTGCGGCTGATCAGCAGCGTCGTCAGGTAGCCGCCGTAGGAACCGCCCATGATGCCGACGCGGTCGGCGTCCAGCTCGGATTCCTCCAGCGCGGCGTCCAGGAAGGCGAGCACGTCGGCGGCGTCCAGCTCGCCCCATCCGCCGCGGATGGCCCGCCCGTGCGCCGCGCCGTACCCCGACGAGCCCCGGGGGTTGCACTGCACGACCGCGTAGCCGGCGGAGACGTAGACCTGCGTCTCGTCGAACAGGCTCCAGCCGTACTGGGTGAAGGGGCCGCCGTGGATGGTCAGGAGGACCGGGTGCGGGCCGGGCCCGGGCGGGACGGTGACCCAGCCGTGCACCGGGTACCCGTCGGGGGCGGTCGCGGTCCGCTCCCGCACGCGGTGCACCCGACCGGTCTCGCCCAGCCGCCGGCCGAACGCGGTCAGCAGCCGGCGGCGGCCGGACGTGATCGCGATGAGCTCCCCGGCCGACCGGTCGTGCGCGACCACCGCGACCACGACGCCACCGGCGGCGGCGAAGCTGCGCACCGTGAAGGGGCCGTCGACCAGGGCCTCCGGGGCGGCGCCGTCCAGCGGCACCCGCACCAGCTCCACCGCGCCGCGGCGCTGCAGTCCGACGAGCACCGCCCCGTCCACGAGCACCGTCGCCGGCGTCTCGTCGCCGCGATGCTCCAGCTCCGGGTCCAGCAGCGGCACCAGGACCCCGCCGTCGGCGTCGACCCGGCACGGCACCGCCTGCCGCGCGACGAAGTCGAGCCCGTCAGGGCCCAGGTCGGGAACGGCGGTCACGTAGATCAGCCGACCGGTGGGGTCGTAGGCGGGCACGGCGCAGTCCCCACGGGAAGCGGTCACCCTCCGCAGGCCGGTCCCGTCGGGCCGGACGGCGTAGACGTCCCGCACCAGGTCGCGGTCGGCCCGCGGATGGCGGGCGGACACGAAGGCCAGCTCGGCGCCGTCGGGCCGCCAGGTCACGTCGGCGCAGTCGGCGTCGCCGGTGGTGACCTGGCGCGCCGGGGGCAGGGGTGCGCTGTCGTCCGCGAAGTCCTCGGGCAGGTCGAGGACGAACACCTGGCTCCGGCGGTCGGTCAGGAAGCCGACGTCGTCCTGCCGGTACTGCAGCGTGGTGATCAGCCGCGGCGGTTCGGCCTCGGGCCCGACCCCCTCGACCGTTCCGTAGCGACCGTGCTCCGGGACCCGCACCGTGTAGGCCAGCCGCCGGGAGTCCGGCGACCAGACCGGTGCGCCGGCCCCCAGGTGGTGGTCGGTGAGGCGTCGTGGCGCACCACCCGCGGTGGGCAGCAGCCACACCTGCGGCCGGCCGCCGGGCTCGGCGCCGAGATAGGCCAGCCACCGCCCGTCCGGGGAGAAGACGGGGGCGGAGTCCCGGTGCCCGGACGTCAGCGGCCGCGCCGGCGCGGAGGCGTCCGTGGGCACCGCCCACAGCTGGCTGCGGTACGCGTCGCCCTCCACATCCGGACGGGCGACGGCGACGACGGCGATCCGGCCGTCCGGGGAGACGGTGGGCGCCCCGGGCGTGCGCAGGAGCGCGAGGTCGTGCGGCCGCATGACAGGCGAACGTAGCCGAGCGTGCCGGCACGTCGGTCAGCGGACCGACGTGCCGGCGGCGGGCTCAGTGGCGGCTGCGCTCGTCCGCTTCGACCTGCTCCTTGATCCGCGCCTCGGCCTGGGCGGCCGCCTCCGGGCCGCGGCCGGCGAGGCCGCGGGCCTCCTCCGGCTCGATGACCGGCTCCTCCGAGGTGAACTGGCCGCGGGTCTTCACCAGGCTCGCCACGGTGGCGATCACGAGCACGCCCAGGATGATCGTGAGCGACAGCCAGATCGGGACCGTGGGCACGGCGTCGATGTGCTCACCGCCGTTGATGAACGGCAGCGTGTTCTCGTGCAGGGCCTCGAGGACCAGCTTCACGCCGATGAAGGCGAGGATCACGGCGAGGCCCGTCGACAGGTAGACCAGCCGCTTGAGCAGGCCGCCGAGCAGGAAGTACAGCTGCCGCAGCCCCATCAGCGCGAACACGTTCGCGGTGAAGACGATGAACGGCTCGCGGGTCAGACCGAAGATCGCCGGGATGCTGTCGAGCGCGAAGATCAGGTCGGTCGTGCCGATGGCGATGAAGACGATGACGAGCGGGGTGAAGAAGCGCTTGCCGTTCTCCTTCACCCGGATCTTGCTGCCCTGGTAGTCCTGCGTGAGCGGCAGCACCCGCCGCATCCGGCGGATGAGGGCGTTCTCCTCGTACTCCTCCTCCTCGTCCTTGTGCCGGACGAGGTTGATGGCGGTGTACACCAGGAACGCGCCGAAGATGTAGAAGACCCAGGTGAACCGGGAGATCAGCGCCGCGCCGGCGAGGATGAACAGGCCGCGCAGGACCAGCGCGATGATGATGCCGATCATCAGCACCTCCTGCTGGAGGTACCGGGGCACCCGGAAGCGCGCCATGATGATCACGAAGACGAACAGGTTGTCCACCGAGAGGCTGTACTCGGTCAGCCAGCCCGCGTAGAACTCGGTCGCGTACTGGCCGTTGGTGAACGCCAGCAGCAGGACGCCGAACAGCAGCGCCAGCGTGACGTAGAAGCCCACCCAGAGACTGGCTTCCTTCATCGACGGCTCGTGCGGACGACGGACGACAAGGGCCAGGTCGGCGAGCAGCAGGACGGTGAGCCCCACGAACGTCGCGATCTCGAACCAGACGGGCAGCTCCACGGGGCCTCACTCTACGGGGGACGTCCTCGCGCCGCGCTCGGGCGAAGAGGTGATGGATGGTGGGTCCGGCCACGGCGGAGACGTCGTCGGCTCCGCAGTGACCGTGGTGCGGTGACTTACCGGGACGGGGGAACGGTGAGTTCGGGGACGGGCCGTGCGGCGGTCGGGTGGTGATCGTGGGCCGGGAACGCCTCCACCGCCGACGCCACGGACCCGGCCTCGGTGGCGAGCCGCTGCGCGCGGTCCCGCCGGCTCCTGGCCAGGCTCGCCAGGGTCGTCACCAGCAGGGTCGCCAGGATCACCGTCAGGGACAGCCAGGTCGGGATCTCCGGGATGAGCGTCACGTGCTCGCCGCCGTTGACGAACGGGAGCTCGTTGGTGTGCAGCGCGTGGATGACCAGCTTGGCGCCGATGAAGCCGAGGATCACGGCCAGCCCGTAGGAGAGGTACACCAGGCGGTCGAGCAGCCCGTCGATGAGGAAGAACAGCTGCCGCAGGCCCAGCAGCGAGAAGGCGTTGGCGGTGAAGACCAGGAACGTCTCCTGGGTCAGGCCGAAGATGGCGGGGATCGAATCGACGGCGAAGATCACGTCCGCGGTGCCGATGGCGATCAGGGCGATGGCCAGGGGGGTCAGGTAGCGGGTGCCGTCGATCCGGACCGCCATCTTGTCGGAGTGGTACTCCTCCGTCGTCCGCAGGTGCCGGCGGGCGAACCGCAGGACGCCGTTCTCCTTGTAGTCCTCCTCGTCGCTGTGCCCACCGCTGCGCGCCTGCACCCAGGCGGTGTAGATGAGGATCCCGCCGAACAGGTAGAAGACCCAGCTGAAGTTCTCGATGGCGGCCGCGCCGACGAGGATGAACACGGTCCGCAGGACGAGCGCGAACGTGATGCCGAAGAGCAGCACCTTCTGCTGCAGCTCCCGTGGCACTCCGAACGCGGCCATGATCAGCACGAACACGAAGAGGTTGTCGACCGAGAGGCTCTTCTCGGTGATGTAGCCGGCGAAGTACTCACCGGCGAATCCGCCGCCCCAGCCCCACCACACGAGGAAACCGAAGACCACCGCGATGCCGACGTAGACCGCTGACCAGACCGCGGACTCACGCAGCGACGGGGCGTGCGGCGTGCGCACGTGCCCCACGAGATCGAAGAGGAGCATCCCGACGATCGCACCGATCGTGAGAGCCCAAACCCAGAAGGGGACGTCCAATGCAAACCTCCGGATGACTGGCGAATACGTCAGCTCCGGAGGTCTCTCCCGCCGCCCCTCGTAGGACGACCGACAGCACCGGGGGCCGCTCGGGCCCCGTAGTGACGACGCTGCCGCTGGGGATACTCCCCTCCAGCGAGACCCGGTTCGACGCAGGCGACATCGGCTGCGGGTGACCCGGGTTCGTCGCGACAACGTATCAGGCGGCGCCGGTGTTCCGGTTCGCGCGGGGAGACCGTGGGCGGGTCGTCAGCTCCCCCGGACGCCTGCGGGTCGACGGCTCCTGGGCAGTGCGGCCACGGCGGCGTCGTAGGAGGCGTCGATGAGGTCGCGGACCTCGTCGTCGGGGACCGGGCCGGTCCAGTCGACGGTGTTCCAGCCGTAGCGGCCGACGTAGTGGCTGATGGTGACGACGCCGGGATAGCGGTTCCGCCACTCGGCGGCCTCGGTGGCGTCGCGGCCGCACTTCACGCTGACCGTGCCGCCCCCCAGGCCGATGAAGGCGAATCCCTTCCCGCCGACCTTGGCGACCAGTTCTCCCTCACCCCAGGGGTAGGTCTCCTCAGCCCCGGGCTTGCCGAGGCAGTAGGCGATCAGTTCGTCCCGGTCCATGCCCACCCCTCCCCGGTCGATCATCGGCACGTGGCGGGGTGACACGCCGACGACCGGCACCACCCGCCGATGATCGACTCCAGGCGCGGGGCGCGTCCAGACGGCGGCGAACGGAGGGGACGCGCGTGACCGCGACCTGGGGTGGCCCTACGCGTGCGCCGCGTCCAGCTGGCGGAGCTCCTTCTTCAGTTCGCTGAGCTCGTCGCGCAGCCGGGCGGCGACCTCGAACTGCAGCTCCCGGGCGGCCGCGAGCATCTGCTCGTTCATCTGCGTGATGAGGTCGGCCAGCTCGTTGCGCGGCAGACCCTGGACGTCGATCCCCCCGGCCTTGGCGCCCGCCTTCTTCGACGAGAGCCCCGGCACGGGTGACTTGCCGCGGGACTGCTGCCGGCCCGAGCCGCCGATCAGCTCCACGGACTCGGCGTCCTCGGCCTCGCGGTAGATGCCGTCGAGGATGTCGACGATCTTCTTCCGCAGCGGCTGGGGATCGACGCCCCGCTCCTTGTTGTAGGCGATCTGCTTCTCCCGCCGCCGGTTGGTCTCCTCGATCGCCTGCGCCATCGAGGGGGTGATCTTGTCGGCGTACATGTGCACCTGGCCGGAGACGTTGCGCGCGGCCCGGCCGATCGTCTGGATGAGCGAGGTCCCGGAGCGGAGGAAGCCCTCCTTGTCGGCGTCGAGGATGGCGACGAGGGAGACCTCGGGCAGGTCCAGGCCCTCGCGCAGCAGGTTGATGCCGACCAGGACGTCGTACTCCCCCTGCCGCAGTTCGCGCAGCAGCTCCACCCGGCGGAGGGTGTCGACCTCCGAGTGCAGGTACCGCACCTTGATGCCGAGCTCGAGCAGGTAGTCGGTGAGGTCCTCGGCCATCTTCTTGGTCAGCGTGGTGACCAGGATCCGCTCGTCCTTCTCCGTGCGGAGGCGGATCTCGTGGACCAGGTCGTCGATCTGCCCCTTGGTCGGCTTGACCACCACCTCGGGGTCGACCAGGCCGGTGGGCCGGATGACCTGCTCGACGAACTCACCGCCGGTGCGCCCCAGCTCGTAGTTCCCCGGCGTGGCCGACAGGTAGACGGTTTGGCCGATGCGGTCGGTGAACTCCTCCCACTTGAGCGGCCGGTTGTCCATGGCGGAGGGGAGCCGGAAGCCGTGCTCGACCAGCGTCCGCTTGCGGCTCATGTCGCCCTCGTACATCCCGCCGATCTGCGGCACGGTCACGTGCGACTCGTCGATGACCAGGAGGAAGTCGTCGGGGAAGTAGTCGAGCAGGCAGGCGCCGGCCGTGCCGGGGGCCCGGCCGTCGATGTGCCTCGAGTAGTTCTCGATGCCGGAGCAGAAGCCGACCTGGCGCATCATCTCGATGTCGTAGGTCGTGCGCATGCGCAGCCGCTGCGCCTCGAGCAGCTTGCCCTGCTTCTCGAGCTCCGCGAGCCGCTCCTCCAGCTCGGCCTCGATGCTCGTGATCGCCCGCTCCATGCGGTCGGGCCCCGCGACGTAGTGGCTGGCCGGGAAGACGAACAGCTCCTGGACCTCCCGGACGACCTCACCGGTCAGCGGGTGCAGGTAGTACAGCCGCTCCACCTCGTCGCCGAACATCTCGATCCGGACGGCGAGCTCCTCGTAGACCGGGAACACCTCGATCGTGTCGCCCCGGACCCGGAAGGTGCCCCGGGTGAAGGACAGGTCGTTGCGGGTGTACTGCTCGGTCACCAGGGTGCGCAGCAGCTCGTCGCGGTCGCGCTCCTCCCCCACCGAGATCTTCAGCGCACGGTCGACGTACTCCTGCGGTGTGCCCAGGCCGTAGATGCAGGAGACCGTGGCGACCACGACGACGTCCCGCCGGGTGAGGAGGGAGTTGGTCGCCGAGTGCCGCAGCCGCTCGACCTCCTCGTTGATCGAGGAGTCCTTCTCGATGTAGGTGTCGGTCTGCGGGACGTAGGCCTCGGGCTGGTAGTAGTCGTAGTAGGAGACGAAGTACTCGACGGCGTTGTCGGGCAGGAGCTCGCGGAACTCGTTGGCCAGCTGGGCGGCGAGTGTCTTGTTCGGCGCCATGACCAGCGTGGGGCGCTGCACCTGCTCGATCAGCCACGCCGTCGTCGCCGACTTGCCGGTGCCGGTGGCGCCGAGGAGGACGACGTCCTTCTCCCCCGCGTTGACCTTCTCGGCCAGCTGGCGGATCGCGGCCGGCTGGTCGCCCGAGGGCTCGAAGTCGCTGACGACGCGGAACTGCCCCTGGGTGGGCCGGATGTCGGTGGTCGCGCGCACGGCACGACGGTACGACGCGGGTGTGACAGAACGGGCCGGAGCAGCCGCTGCGCCCGCTGGTGCGCCCCGGGCGATCGGGACGCGTCGGCTACTTGTCCTCACCACCGCGCGCCCCTAGCGTGCCGGGTCGCAGGAGCGGTTCTCCCGGGGACCAGCGCCACCCGCACGTCGACGGGCGAGGTCGGACCCCGGGTCACGGCGTCCGGCCCTCCGTGGTCGTCGACCGTGGCCGCCCGGCGCCGAGACCGCCGCCGCGGCCCTCGCCGGACCTGCGCACGACGCCCCCCGCGGCCCGCCCGGGGGGCGTCGTCGTCCCCGGGCTCACGGACGGACCGGTGCCCCGGACATCCGGTACCGGTCCCCGGGTCGATACCGCCCGGCCGCCCTTCTGCCGCGGCAGCGCGGCCGGCGTCCGGACTCACACCCGACGCAGGTGTGCGGAAGGCTGCGGAGGGGCACTCGACGCACCGCCCACCCCGCACGCCTTTTCCGCACCACCCGAGAACCGGCCCCGCGCCGACCGTGCGCGGGGTCCACCGGCCCTCGACCGAACGGGGGCCTTAGCAGGAGGAACACGCAGCATGACCCAGGTATGGCCCGGCAGCGCCTACCCCCTCGGGGCCACGTACGACGGCACCGGCACGAACTTCGCGATCTTCAGCGAGGTCGCCGAGAAGGTCGAGCTGTGCCTCTTCGACGACGACGGCAACGAGGAGCGCATCCGCCTCCCCGAGATGGACGGCTACGTCTGGCACGCCTTCCTGCCCGGGATCCATCCCGGCCAGCGTTACGGCTTCCGCGTCCACGGGCCCTACGACCCGTCGCAGGGCCTGCGCTGCAACCCGAACAAGCTGCTCCTCGACCCGTACGCCAAGGCGATCGACGGCCAGATCGACTGGGACCAGTCGGTCTTCGGCTACGACTTCGAGACCAAGGAGCGCAACGACGAGGACTCGGCGCCGCACATGCCGAAGTCCGTGGTGGTCAACCCGTACTTCGACTGGGGCGTCGACCGCCCGCCGAAGACGCCGTACAACAAGACGGTCATCTACGAGGCCCACGTCAAGGGCCTGACCATGACCAACCCGCGCATCCCGGAGGAGCTGCGGGGCACCTACGCCGGCGTCGCGCACCCGGCGACGATCGAGTACCTGCAGGAGCTCGGCATCACCGCCATCGAGCTGCTGCCCGTGCACCAGTTCGTCCAGGACGACACGCTGCAGCAGAAGGGTCTGCGCAACTACTGGGGCTACAACACGATCGGCTTCTTCGCCCCGCACAACGAGTACGCCAGCAACACGACGGCCGGGCAGCACGTGCAGGAGTTCAAGGGCATGGTCCGGGCCCTGCACGAGGCGGGCATCGAGGTCATCCTCGACGTCGTCTACAACCACACCGCCGAGGGCAACCACCTCGGACCGACGCTGTCGTTCCGGGGCATCGACAACCGCACGTACTACAAGCTCGTCGAGGGCGACGAGCAGCACTACATGGACTACACCGGCACCGGCAACACGCTCAACGTCCGGACGCCGCAGTCGCTGCAGCTGATCATGGACTCGCTGCGCTACTGGGTCACCGAGATGCACGTAGACGGCTTCCGGTTCGACCTGGCCTCCGCCCTGGCCCGCGAGCTGCACGCCGTCGACCGGCTGGCGACCTTCTTCGACCTGGTCCACCAGGACCCGGTGGTCAGCCAGGTGAAGCTCATCGCCGAGCCGTGGGACGTCGGCGAGGGCGGCTACCAGGTCGGCAACTTCCCGGCCCTGTGGACCGAGTGGAACGGCAAGTACCGCGACACGGTGCGCGACTTCTGGCGCGGCGAGGGCGGCACCATCGGCGAGTTCGCCGACCGGATCTCCGGGTCCTCCGACCTCTACCAGCACTCCGGCCGGCGTCCGGTGGCCAGCATCAACTTCGTCACCGCGCACGACGGCTTCACGCTCAACGACCTCGTGTCCTACAACGAGAAGCACAACGAGGCCAACGGCGAGAACAACAACGACGGCGAGAGCCACAACCGCAGCTGGAACTGCGGCGTGGAAGGGCCGACCGACGATCCGCAGATCCTCCAGCTGCGCGCCCAGCAGCGACGCAACTTCATCGCCACCCTCATGCTCAGCCAGGGCGTGCCGATGCTGCTGCACGGCGACGAGCTCGGCCGCACCCAGGGCGGCAACAACAACGGCTACTGCCAGGACTCCCCGCTGACCTGGATCGACTGGGAGAACGTCGACGAGGGGCTGCTCGAGTTCACGAAGAAGGTGACCAGGCTGCGGACCGAGCACCCGACGTTCCGCCGGCGCCGGTTCTTCCACGGACGGCCGGTCCGGCGCGGGCAGGGCGAGCCGGTGGCCGACATCGACTGGCTCACGCCCGAGGGCGAGCAGATGAACGACGAGGACTGGGACGTCGGCTACGCCAAGTCGCTGGCGGTCTACCTCAACGGGCTCGGGATCCGGGAGACGGACGAGCGCGGCGAGTACGTCCGCGACGACCACTTCTACCTGGCGTTCAACGCTTCGCACGAGCCGATCCAGTTCACGCTGCCCGGGGACGACTACGCCCAGCAGTGGACGACGGTGCTCGACACCGCGCAGATGCACGAGGTGGAGCCGACCGAGCTGAAGCCGGGCGAGACGGTGACGGTGCAGGGCCGCTCCATCGTCGTCCTCACGGGACCGGCACTGTGAGCGACCCGGTCCAGGGGCCCGGCGGCGACCGCCGCCGGGGCGTGCCGGCGGCGACCTACCGGCTGCAGATCCACGCCGGCTTCCCGCTGGAGGACGCCGCCGAGGTCGCCGGGTACCTGGCCGACCTCGGGGTGACCCACGCCTACTCCTCTCCCCTGCTGCGCTCCGCGGAGGGCAGCAACCACGGCTACGACACCGTCGACCACGCGCACATCGACGAGACGCGCGGTGGCCGGCCGGGCTTCGACCGGTTCGTCGCGGCGCTCCACCAGCACGGCCTCGGTCTGGTGCTGGACCTCGTGCCGAACCACATGGGCGTCGACGACCCCGCGGCCGCGCCGTGGTGGTGGGACGTGCTCCGGCACGGGCGGGACAGCGCCCACGCGGCCGCGTTCGACATCGACTGGGACTTCGGGGGCGGCAAGGTGCGCATCCCGGTGCTCGGCTCGGCGGAGGACGTCGAGAAGCTCGAGGTCGTCGAGACCCCCGACGGACCGGAGCTCCGGTACTACGACAACCGTTTCCCGCTCGCCCCCGGCACCGGGGAGGGAACGCCTCAGGAGGTGCACGCCCGCCAGCACTACGAGCTCGTGGACTGGCGGCGAGCCGACAGCGACCTGAACTACCGGCGGTTCTTCGCGATCAACACCCTCGCGGGCCTGCGCGTGGAGGACCCGGCGATCTTCGACGCCACGCACCAGCTCGTGCTGCAACTCGTGCGGGAGGGCGCCGTCGACGGTCTGCGGATCGACCACCCTGACGGCCTCGCCGATCCCAAGGGATACCTCGAGCGACTGGCCCGGCTGTCCGATGACAGGTGGACGGTCGTGGAGAAGATCCTGGAGCCCGGCGAGGACCTGCCCGAGTCGTGGAAGGCGGCCGGTACGACCGGCTACGACGCGCTGACCGAGGTCGACCAGGTGCTGGTCGACCCGGGCGGGGAGCCGGCGCTGACCGCCCTGGACACCGAGCTCGCCGGCGGAGCCGTGGACTACCAGCAGCTCGTCCACGACTGCAAGCGGGAGGTCACCGACGGCATGCTGGGCTCGGAGGTGGCCAGGCTGGTCCGGGTGATCGGTGAGCTGCCCGGCATCGACCGGGCGCAGCAGACCGAGGCCCTCGCTGAGCTGCTGGCGTGGTTCCCGGTCTACCGCAGCTACCTGCCCGACGGCCGGGAGCACCTGGACGCCACGGTGGCCGCCGTCCGGGAGCGGCGGCCCGATCTCGCCGCCGCCGTCGACGCACTGCACCCGGTGCTGTCGCAGGCCGGCACGGAGGCCGCCACGCGGTTCGAGCAGACCAGCGGTCCGGTCATGGCGAAGGGCGTGGAGGACAGCGCCTACTACCGGTGGGCGCGGTTCGTCGCGCTCAACGAGGTCGGCGGCGACCCGGCCCGCTTCGGCAGCACCGTCGAGGAGTTCCACGCCGCCCAGCGGCGCCGGGTCGAGCGCTACCCCCGGTCCATGACGACGCTGTCCACTCACGACACCAAGCGCAGCGAGGACGTCCGCGCCCGCCTGGCCGTGCTGGCGGAGCTGCCCACCGAGTGGGCGCAGCTGGTACGCCAGCTGCTGCACCGGCACCCGCTGGCCGACCGGTCGCTGGCCCACCTGGTGTGGCAGAACCTCGTCGGCGCCTGGCCGCTCTCCCGCGAGCGGGCGCACGCCTACGTCGAGAAGGCCGCCCGCGAGGCGGGGACCTCGACCACCTGGACCAATCCCGTGCAGGAGTTCGAGGAGCAGCTGCACGCCCTGGTCGACGCCGCGTTCGACGACGAGGCGACGCACGGCGCGATCGAGGACGTCGTCGCCCGGATCGCGCCGTTCGGCTGGTCGAACTCCCTGAGCCAGAAGCTGCTGCAGCTGACGATGCCCGGCGTCCCGGACGTCTACCAGGGCACCGAGCTCTGGGACTTCTCCCTCGTCGACCCGGACAACCGCCGCCCGGTCGACTACGCGCTGCGGGGAAAGCTGCTGGCCGACCTCGACCGTGGCGAGGTCCCGGCGGTGGACGAGACCGGCGCGGCCAAGTTGCTGGTGGTGTCCCGGACGCTGCGGGCCCGGCGCGACCACCCCGAGTGGTTCGCCGGGTACGAGCCGGTCGAGGTCACCGGATCGGGCGCCGAGCACCTGATCGCCTTCGACCGCGGCGGGGTGGTCGCCGTGGCGACCCGTCTGCCGGTCAAGCTGGCCGCCGAGGGCTGGGGCGACACGGCCCTGCAGCTGCCCAACGGCGCCTGGCGGGACCTGCTCACCGGTGAGCGGCTCGTCTCCGACATCGCGGGGGTGGCCGCCGACGTGCTCCTGACCCGCCTGCCGGTGGCCCTGCTGGTCCGCGACTGAGAAAGGACCCCGTCCTCCCCACCCTTCGCAGGCTCAGGGTGGGGAGGACGGGCCTCGACCACCGCTCGCGAGCTCGCGGCGGGCCCCTGCACGGCGGCCTGACGGGACGCAGCGCGGTCGCCCGCGAACGGGGCGAGGTCGTGCCCCGGCGTGGCGGCGCCACGCCGGGGCGAATCGCCCGAATTCGTTCCGTCCGGCGGGCCGGGTGCCCCAGCGACCTCTAGCGTCGTCCGGGCGCCCGGGCCTTCCCGGCCGGGCGCGAGGCCCGGACCGCCCAACCCCGTCCGCCGGAGCCTGCATCCGACCTCACCCAGGACGGGGGCGGGGGACCCACTTTCCCGGCGCGCACGCGCGCGCCTCGGGGTGAAGCCGCACCGTGCGCTCCACGCACGGCGGCCGGGCACCGATTCGCCCGAACCCGACAGCTCACCTCGCCGGCGGTGATCGGAGGATCACCCATGTCCGAGCACTACTCGATGACGCGCGCCCTCAACCGTTCCATCCGCGGGGGCGCCGTACTCCTCGGCGCCGCGGCGATCGGTGTCGGTGTGTTCGCCGCGCCGGCTGCGGCGGCAGAGCACAACTGGGACGGCGTCGCCGAATGCGAGTCCGGCGGCAACTGGAGCATCAACACCGGCAACGGCTACTACGGCGGCCTGCAGTTCAGCCAGAGCACCTGGGAGGCGTACGGCGGTCTGGAGTTCGCGCCGCGCGCCGACCTCGCGACCAAGGAGCAGCAGATCGTGGTCGCCGAGCGCACGCTGGACGGCCAGGGCGTGGGCGCCTGGCCCACCTGCGGTAAGTACCTGACCGAGAACACGGCCGCCGCCCCGGCCGAACCCGCGGCGGCACCCGCGCCGGCTCCGGCCGAGCCCGCCGCTCCGGCGTCCACCTCGTCCTCGGGCGGCACCTACACGGTCCAGCCCGGCGACACCCTGGCCGAGATCGCCGCGGCCCAGGGCGTCGAGGGTGGCTGGGAAGGCCTGTGGGCCCTCAACCGCGACACCGTGAGCGACCCGGACGTGATCTACGTGGGTCAGCGCCTGAAGGTCTGAGAAAGGACCTCCTCGCCCCCGCTGCTCGCACGCTCGCGGCGGGACCCTGCGAGGAGGCCGTCCTGCCCCCGCTGCCAGCGACCTGGTGGCGGGGGCGGGGGGCCTCCTCAGAACCGGATCGCGTCGATCACCTTCGCGCGGACGGCGATGATCGCCGGCAGCAGCCCGGCCAGCGCGCCGACCGCGGTCGCCGCCACCATGCCCTCCACCGCGGCCGCCACCGGGAAGCCCGGCATGTCCGCGATGGGGATGCCGTTGTTCAGCAACCGCTCGAGCGGCAGATTGCGGACCAGCACGATCGACGCGCCCACGGCGAACAGTCCCGCCAGGGCGGTGGCGCAGACGCTCTCGAGCATGACGGCGGCGAAGATCCGGCCCGACGTGGCGCCGAAGCTGCGGCGGACGCCGATCTCGCGGATCCGCTGCCGGACGGTGACCAGCCCGATGTTGAGCACGCCGAGACCACCGAGGATCAGCACCACCGTGCCCGCGCCCCGGATCGCCAGGCGCAGCATCGCGATCGTCTGCTCCGCCCCCTGGGGGTCCATCCGGTAGGCGTCCACCTGCACCCCGGGCAGCTGGAGCTGCAGGTCGTGCCGCACCGTCTCGATCACCTGGTCGGCCTGCTCGGCCGGCACCCACAGCTCCAGGGTCGTCGGACCGGTGTACATGGCGGTCGCGGGGTCCACGGTCCCGGCCTGGTCCCACGGGCCGGCGGAGCGGTCGATGCGATAGGCGATGAGCTCCTGCTCCCAGCCCGCGCGGACGACGCCCACGACGGTGGCCCGCACCGGGTTCGGACCGCCGATGACCACGGTCGGCCGCGACGACAGGTCGGAGAAACCGAGCGCGGCGAGAAAGGCCTCGTTGACCACGATCGACGGCGACAGGTTCGCCCGGTCGCCCTCCCGCAGCCAGCGGCCCTCCACGGGCTCGATGCGGTGCAGGTCGCCGTAGTTGGGCGACACCCGGCGGGTCTGCACGCGCACGGTGCCGTCGGGCATGCGGAAGAGGGTCTCACCGATGGAGATGCTGGCCGCGGTGGTGATGCGGTAGCGCTCGACCAGGTCGGCCACGGCGCCGTCCCACTCCTCGCCCGCCGCCGGCAAGCCGGTCGTCGGGTCGTACGCGGAGACGGCGACCGTCGCCGCCCGGCCTCCCTCGCGCTCACCCACCTCCTGCTGCACCTGCGCCACCATCAGTCCCAGCGCCGTTACGCTCGTCATGGCGAACACGGCGAGGAAGACCCCGACCAGCGAGAGCAGCACGCGGGTCTTGTGGACCCGGACCTCCTCCCACGCCTCGGCGAGGGTCCCCAGCACGCCCGTCACGACGCCCCCCGGTCCGAGGTGGCCGCGCCCAGGGCGCCCTCCTCGACGAGCGGCGAGAGCCGGCCGTGGTCCAGCCGGAAGCGCCGGCCGGCCAGCGCGGCCACATTGAGGTCGTGGGTGATGGTCACCAGTGCGGCGCCGTTCTCGGCGGCGGCCCGCGCGAGGAGGGCCATCACCTGCGCCCCGGTGTCGACGTCGAGGGCGCCGGTGGGCTCGTCGGCCAGGACGACCCGCGGCCGGCGGACCAGCGCCCGGGCGATGGCCACCCGCTGCTGCTCACCGCCGGAGAGCCGCTCGGGCACCTGGTCGGCGCGGGCGCCCAGGCCCACGAGCTCGAGCATCTCGCGGGCCGTGCGCCGCCGCCGGAGGTAGTCGCGGCCCCGGGCGTAGAGCAGCGGCGCGGCCACGTTCTCCGCGGCGGTCCGCCGGGGCAGCAGGTTGAACTGCTGGAAGACGAAGCCGAAGACCTCGCCGCGGAGGCGCGACCGGCGACGGGCCGACAGCCGGTCGGTCGGCTCGCCGTCGAGGAGGTACGTGCCGCCGGTCGGGGTGTCCAGCAGTCCCAGCAGGTTGAGCAGCGTCGACTTCCCCGACCCCGACCGCCCCACGATGGAGACGTGCTCGCCCGGTGCGACGTCGAGGTCGACGCCGGTCAGGATGGGCAAGAGGCTCTCGTCGGGGAGCCGGACCTCGCGGCTGATCCCCCGCAGCTCCAGGAGGGTCATCCGACCGGCCCGCCCATCATCGGGTCCTCGACCGGGGTGTCGTCGGGAACCGGGACGAACTGCAGCACCTGCTCGCCCTCGGTGAGGCCCTCACGGACCTCGATCTGCTCGCCGTCGCTGAGCCCGAGGGTGACCGTGCGCTCCTCCTGCGTGCCGTCCTCGCCGACGACCCACACGTTGCCGGTCTGCACCGACCCCTGGACGGCGGTGATCGGCACCACCAGCACGTTCTCGGCGACGCCGGCCTGCACGCGGACGGTCGCCCCCATGCCGGCGAAGACGGTGACCCCCGGCGGCACCGCGCAGCGGGCCGTCGTGCCTCCGCCCGGGCTGCCGCCCGGTGCCGGGACGCCGCCCGTGCTGTCCGGCTCCTCGGCCGTGGCGGGTGCGGCGGCCAGAGTGAGGCCGGTGCAGGTGAACGGCGCCGGGCCGCCCTGCACCTCCACCTCCGCGGTCGACGGCGGGGCCAGCAGGCGGAACTGCTCGGCCTGCGTGAGGGTCGCGGTCACCGACAGGGTGCCGGGGGTGATCGCGCCCACCTCGTCACCGACGGCCACGATCTGGTCGACGAGCACATCGAGCGTGGTCAGCTGCCCGGTGCTGGGCGCCGTCACCGTCGCGGTGCGCACCCGCGGAGGGCGCGGCGTCGACGTCGGGTTGCCCTCGGCGTCCGTGCCCACGACGGGCTCGAGCTCCTCCTCGTAGCGGATGTCCAGCAGCGCCTGCCCGGCGGTGACCGTCGCCCCCTGGGCGACGAGCACCCGGCGCACGGTTCCCGCGGCCGTCGCCTTGACCGGGACGGCGGGGTCGGCGACGACGGTGCCGGTGACGGACACGGTGTTGGTGACCGTCCCCCGCGAGACGGGGACCGGTGGCGAGTCCAGCTCGAGCGTGGGCGCCCCCGGCCCCTCGGCGCCGGCCGGTTCCCCGCCGCCCCCGCGGAAGGCGAGCACGACGAGGGCGACGGCGATGACGGCCCAGACCAGCAGGCGCAGGGCAGGGAACACGACGGTGCGGACGACGGACATGCACGCTCCTTGCGCGCTCGGGTACCCACCGGTACCGGTATCGCGGAACCGTAGTGGCCCCATCTGCGCGCGTCGTCCCTCCGCGGACCGACGCGCCGCACGACCGGGGGTTGAGGGCTGCCCGGGGGGGAAGGATCGACCGGCCAGCCCACCGGGTGCGGGTTCCCGCCCGCCCCACTCCCAGCCGGAGGTACCTGCATGTCCGCTCCCGTCGAGTTCGCCGTCTGGGCGCCCCTGCCCGAACGGGTGCGGGTGCAGGTCGACGGCGCCGTGCACGACATGCGCCGGGACGACGGCGGCTGGTGGCGGGCCGAGGTGGCGGCGGGCCCCGACGCGGACTACGGCTTCCTGCTGGACGACGACGACACTCCCCGTCCCGACCCCCGGTCACGGCGTCAGCCCGAGGGCGTGCACGGGCTGTCCCGCCGGTTCGACCCGAGCTCCTACGAGTGGGAGGACACCGCGTGGACCGGGCGCCCCCTGGCTGGCGGCGTCGTCTACGAGCTGCACGTCGGCACCTTCACCCCCGAAGGGACCCTCGACGCGGCCATCGGCCGGCTGGGTCACCTCGTCCGGCTCGGGGTGGAGTTCGTCGAGCTGCTGCCGGTCAACGGGTTCAACGGCACCCACAACTGGGGCTACGACGGGGTGCTCTGGTACGCCGTCCAGGAGGAGTACGGCGGCCCGGCCGCCTACCAGCGGTTCGTCGACGCCTGCCACCAGCAGGGCCTGGGGGTCATCCAGGACGTGGTCTACAACCACCTGGGGCCGTCCGGGAACTACCTGCCCGAGTTCTTCCCGATCTTCGCCGAGGGAGGGTCCAACACCTGGGGCAACTCGATCAACCTCTCGGGTCCCGACTCCGACGGGGTGCGCCGCTACATCCTCGACAACGTGCAGATGTGGCTGCGCGACATGCACGTCGACGGCCTGCGCCTCGACGCCGTCCACGCCCTCGTCGACGAGCGCGCGATGCCCATCCTCGAGCAGATGTCGGTCGAGGTCGACCGGCTGTCGGTCGCCCTCGGCCGCCCGCTCACGCTGATCGCCGAGAGCGACCTCAACGACCCTCGGCTGGTCACCCCGCGCGCCGGCGGCGGCAGCGGGCTGAGCGCCCAGTGGAGCGACGACTTCCACCACGCGCTCCACGCGACCCTGACCGGGGAGGACCAGGGCTACTACGCCGACTTCGCCGAGGCCGGTCTCGCCGGCCTGGCGAAGACCCTGACCGGCGCCTTCCTCCACGACGGCACCTGGTCGAGCTTCCGGCGCCGGTCCCACGGGCGTCCGGTGGACACCGCCATGCTCCCCGGCTGGAAGTTCCTCGGCTACCTGCAGGACCACGACCAGATCGGCAACCGCGCCGTCGGCGACCGGAGCTCCGCGCTCCTCTCCCCGGGCCTGCTCGCCGTCGGCGCCACCATCGTGCTCACCAGCCCGTTCACCCCGATGCTCTTCATGGGCGAGGAGTGGGGGGCGAGCACCCCGTGGCAGTTCTTCACCAGCCACCCGGAGCCCGAGCTCGGCAGGGCCACGGCCGAGGGCCGGATCGGCGAGTTCGCCGAGCACGGCTGGGACGCCGACGTCGTGCCCGACCCGCAGGACCCGGAGACCTTCACCCGCTCCAAGCTCGACTGGTCGGAGCTCTCGGAGGAGCCCCACGAGCGGCTGCTCGCGGTCCACCGGTCGCTGCTGGCGCTGCGCCGCGCCCACCCCGACCTGGTCGACCCGGACCTGTCGGCCGTCCAGGTCGCGTGGGACGACGCCGACCGATGGCTGGTCGTGCACCGCGGCGCGCTCCGGGTCGTGGTCAACCTCGCCGACCAGCCGCGTGAGATCGACCTGGACCGGCCGGCGGGCGAGGTGCTCTTCGCCACCGCCGAGCTGCCCGAGCTCGACGGCGCGACCGTGACCCTGCCGGCCGAGAGCGCGGCCGTCGTCAGCACCCGCTGACGTGCGCCGGCTCCTGCCCGATCCGGCAGAGCTGGACGACGCCGCGCTCGTCGAGGCCTACCGGCTGCCGGGCGGGCGCTCGCTGCGGGTGAACTTCGTGGCGTCGCTCGACGGTGCGATCACCGTCGACGGCGTCAGCGAGGGGCTGGGCTCCCCCGGCGACCGCCGGATCTTCCGGGTGCTGCGGGCGCTGTCGGACGCGGTGCTCGTCGGCCACGGCACCGCGGCGGCCGAGGGCTACCGGCCGATCACCGCCGACTCGGCGGTCGGCCGGCTGCGCGCGTCCCTCGGCCGCCCGCCGACCGCACCGGTCGTCGTCGTCTCGCACCGGGCCTCGCTCGACCCGCGCACCCTCCTCGTCACCGGCGCCGTCTCCCCCACCGTCCTCGTCACCTGCGAGGCGGCGGATCCGGTCCGGAGGCAGGCGCTGGCCGCGGCCGGCGTCGCCGTGCTGGTCTGCGGCGGCGAGACCGTGGACCTACCCCTGGCCTGCGACCGGCTGGCCGACCGCGGACACGAGCAGCTGCTCTGCGAGGGCGGTCCGCAGCTGCTGCGGGCCGCCCTCACCGCCGGACTCGTCGACGAGCTCGACCTGTCCATCTCCCCGGCACTCGTCGGCGGCGAGGCCCGCCTGCTCGACGCCGCGCTGCCGGGGGTGCAGCGGCTGCGGATGAGCCAGGTGCTGGAGGAGGACGGGGTCCTCTTCACGCGGTACGCGGTCCGCTAGGCACCCGGCGGGCGATAGGTGATCCCCCGGGCCGTGCGGAGGGCCGCCAGGGTCTCCTCGACGCTCAGCAGCACCGTCGTCTCGAGATCCGTCACGGCCCCGCCGCTGCCGATCGCCAGCGCCACGGCGGCCATCGAGACGTCGTCGGGGGCCTCCCACAGGGTCAGCCCGTCCTGCGGGCCGAAGGCGTACCAGAAGCCGTGCAGGGTGCCGCCGACCGATTCGATGTAGGTGCGGGCGGCGTTGCGGCGGTCCTCGGGATTGGCGATGAGCCGCGCCCAGGTCTCGGGGGTGTAGCGGAACCGGGAGAGATAGAGCGGCATGGTCGTGCCTCCTGATCGGCCCCCCGCAGCCCGACGCTAGGGGCCGGGCAGGCCGGTGGTCGAGGGTTCTCGACGCGCCCGGCACGCGGTCGACGACACCGCCGCCGTCCGGCCGCCGTCCGCACGCTGCGGCACGAGGACGGCGGCTCCACCGCGAGGGTCGCGAACATGATCGAGGTCGGCCCGGGCTGCTTGGATGACCGGCATGGATCTCCCCGTGCAGCCGCCGGTGAAGCCGATGCTGGCCAAGGCCGCCACCAGGCTCCCCACCGGGGACGGCGTCTTCTACGAGCCCAAGTGGGACGGGTTCCGCTGCATCGTGTTCCGCGACGGCGACGAGGTGGAGCTGGGCAGCCGCAACGAGCGCCCGCTGACCCGCTACTTCCCCGAGGTGGTGGCCGCGGTCACTGCCAACCTGCCCGAGCGGTGCGTGGTGGACGGCGAGATCGTCGTGCCCCGGGGCGACCGGCTGCACTTCGAGGACCTGCTCCAGCGCATCCACCCCGCCCAGTCGCGGGTCGATCTGCTCGCCGAGCAGACACCGGCCTCGTTCGTCGCCTTCGACCTGCTGGCCCTCGGCGACGAGTCGCTGCTCGAGACGCCCTTCGCCGAGCGCCGCGCCCGGCTGGAGCAGGCCCTCGGCGGCGTCCGGCCACCCGTCTACGTCACCGCGGTGACCCGGGACGCCGGTACCGCGGAACGCTGGTTCCAGACCTTCGAGGGGGCGGGTCTGGACGGCGTCGTCGCCAAGGCTCCGGACCTCCCGTACGGTCCCGACCAGCGGCTGATGACCAAGGTCAAGCACGTGCGCACGGCCGACTGCGTGGTGGCGGGCTTCCGCTGGCACAAGAGCGGCCCGATCGTCGGCTCGCTGCTGCTGGGCCTCTACAACGACGCCGGCGACCTGCAGCACATCGGGGTCGCCGCGTCCTTCCCCATGGCCCGCCGGGCGGAGCTGGTGGAGGAGCTGGCGCCCTACCGCGAGGACGCGCTGGAGAAGCACCCGTGGCGCGACTGGGCGAACGCCGACACGAGCGCACTGGAGGGCGAGCACCGCATGCCCGGCGCGGTGAGCCGCTGGAACGCGAAGAAGGACCTCTCGTGGGTGCCGCTGCGGCCCGAACTCGTCGTCGAGATCAAGTACGACCAGCTCGAGGGCCGTCGACTTCGTCACACCGGCCAGTTCCTCCGCTGGCGACCCGACCGGGACCCGCTGAGCTGCACGTACGACCAGCTGGAGGTCCCCGTTCGATACGACCTGGCGGAGGTCCTGGCAGGGGGCGGGCCCGCTGATCGGCAGTGATCGTCTGCAAGCCCCCGGCCAGGCTCCTAGGCTCGTGATCATGCGTTCGCCCCGCGGCCGGCTGGCCGTTCCGTCGACCCTGCTCGCCCTGAGCCTGGTGCTGGCCGGCTGCACGTCCTTCGCCGACGCGGGCGGGGACGAGCCCGCCGCCACCACCTCGGCGGCACCCGAGCCGGAGGCCGCGCCGATCGAGTGGACCGACTGCAACGAGCAGATCCAGCAGCTCATCGCCGGCCGGCCCGGCAGCGACCGCGACCTCTCCTTCGACTGCGGGCGCACCGAGGTGCCGATCAGCTACGACGAGCCCGAGGGCGCGACCCTGCCGCTGTTCCTGGTCCGCGCCGTCAGCGGCACGCGGACCGACCGCATCGGCTCACTGATGATCAACCCCGGCGGGCCGGGCGCCTCGGGGGCCGACGCGGCCATCAGCCTGGCCCTCCGGCTGCCCCCGGAGGTCCTGGCCCGGTTCGACATCGTCGGCTTCGACCCGCGGGGCGTGGGGCTGTCCACGCCCGTGGAGTGCATCCCCGACGAGCGCAAGGAGGAGATCATCGCCGCAGAGCCGCGGCCGGTCACCGACGAACAGCTCGACGCCGCCTTCGCCCTCGCCCGTGAGGTGGCCGAGGGCTGCGCGGAGGAGTACGGCGACGCCCTCGGCACCTTCAACACCGTCGACACGGCCCGGGACATGGACCGGCTGCGGGAGGCCCTCGGGGACGAGCAGCTGACCTACCTCGGCTACTCCTACGGCACCACCCTGGGCTCCACCTACGCGGAGCTGTTCCCCGACAAGGTGCGCAGCCTGGTGCTCGACGCCGCCGTCGACCCCGACGTCGCCGCGGTGGAGGACGCCGAGCAGAGCGCCGCCGCCTTCGAGGCCGGCTTCGACGCCTTCGCCGCCAACTGCGTCGGGCTGCTGGCCGGCTGCCCGCTCGGCGCCGAGCCCCGCCAGTTCGTCGAGCAGGTGCTCGGCCAGGCCGCGCAGACGCCGATCCCCAGCAGCGAGCCCGGCGAGACCCGCCAGGCCACGCCCGGCGTGGTCATGACCGCGGTCCAGGCCGCGCTCTACGACACCGGGTCCTGGCCGCAGCTGGCGCAGGGGCTGGCCGCGGCGCGGAACGGGGACGCCAAGGGCCTGTTCTCGCTGGCCGACAGCTACTCCGGGCGGCTGGAGGACGGCACCTTCTCGAACCTGTTCGACGCCAGCATCGCGATCAACTGCGCCGACAGCGACGAGCGGCTCGAGGAAGCGGAGATCCGCGAGCTGGCCGCCGAGTGGAACGCGAAGTACCCGCTCTTCGGCGCGGGCGCCGCCGCCGGACTCTACACCTGCTCGGTGTGGGAGGCGGAGCGCACGCCGCTGCCCGAGCGCGACGCCGAGGGCAGTGCACCGATCCTGGTGGTCGGCACCTCCGGCGACCCGGTGACGCCGCTGCCGGGCGCCGTCGACCTGGCCGAGGACCTCGAGTCCGGCGTGCTGCTCACCTGGCAGGGGCAGGGGCACACCGCCTACCCGAAGTCCGAATGCGTGACCGCGGCGGTCAACGCCTACCTGATCGACCTCACCGTGCCGATGGACGGGCTCACCTGCCCTGCGTGACACTGCCCGTCCGTGTGCAGAGGCTCGTCGCGGTGAGGGAGAGCGCCTGATGGCCAGCAGCAAGGACGCCGTCGTCCTGGACGTCGACGGCCACGAGGTGCGCGTCTCCAACCCGGAGAAGCCGTACTTCGCCGAGCGCGGGATCCGCAAGATCGACGTCGTCGAGTACTTCGTCGCGGTCGGCGAGGGCATCCTGTTCGCGCTCAAGGACCGGCCGACGACGCTGGAGCGCTGGCCGGGCGGGGTGTTCGAGGGCGCCCGCATCTCGACGCGGGTCGACAACACCGGTGACGCCTTCTACCAGAAGCGCGTGCCCAAGAACGCCCCGCCGTGGGTGCCGACCGCGCACATCACCTTCCCCAGCGGGCGGACGGCGGACGAGATCGCGCCCGATTCCGTGGCGGTGGTGGCCTGGTGCGCCAACCTGGGAACGCTGACCTTCCACCCCTGGCCGGTCGACAAGAGCGACGTCGAGTCGCCGAACCAGATCCGCATCGACCTCGACCCGCAGCCGGGCACCGACTTCTCCGACGCCGTCTTCGTGGCGCCGCACGTGCGGGAGCTGCTCGCCGAGTTCGGGATGGAGGGCTGGCCGAAGACCTCCGGTGGCCGCGGGGTGCACGTCTACGTGCCGATCCAGCCGCGGTGGACGTTCACCGAGGTCCGCCGGGCGGTGATCGCCTTCGGCCGGGAGCTGGAACGCCGCCTGCCCGACCGCGTGACCATGTCGTGGTGGAAGGAGGAGCGCGGCGAGAAGATCTTCATCGACTACAACCAGATGGCCCGGGACCGCACGATCGCCTCGGCGTACTCCATCCGCCCCAAACCGCACGCCCCGGTCTCCGCGCCGGTGGACTGGGACGAGCTGCCCGACGTCCATCCCACCGACTTCGACGTCCTGACCATGCCCGAGCGGTTCCGCGAGGTCGGCGACAAGCACGCCGGGCTGGCCGGGCACGCATTCGGCATCGAGCCGCTGCTGGAGCTGGCCGAACGGCAGGAGAAGGACGCCGGCCTCGGCGACCTGCCGTATCCGCCGGACTACCCGAAGATGCCCGGGGAGCCGATGCGCGTGCAGCCCAGCCGCGCCAAGGGCCGGACCAGCCAAGACGTGTAACTGTCCGACGGACGGCGGCTACCCCGGTGGGTGGAGAACGGGTGCACAGCGCTCCCTCACCTGGAACCCGCCTCGACCAGGCGCCGGAACGACCACGTGAGCATGTCGTGGACCCCGGAACGGAAGGGCGGATGTCCGCCCTTCCAGTCCCGATCGACAGCTTCGTCAACGAGTCGCGCGAGGTGGAGGCAACCCTGGGCGCTGGGCGCGGCCACCCCGGGGTGCGGTGGGGACCAACGAGTCGTCTCCCCAGCGCCTGGACGCCCTTCCCACCGGGCCGCGGGAAGGCCTCTCCGCCCGGCGCTGGGTCGGGTCAGGCCTGCCCGAGTGGCGGAGGGGCCAGCAGGAGCAGTGCGAGTAAGGCAGGGATCAACGGCACGGCGACCACCAGCACCACCTGGGCACACTGGCCGCCCGCTGTGAGTGCGCCCCCGACGACCGGTGCCAGGAGGCCGGCACAGCCCCAGGCGGTGAAAACCCGGCCGTAGGCCCGGGGAAAGGCTCGGGCTCCGACGCGATCTGCCGTGGCTGCGGGGACGAGGGCGGACACCGCCCCGTAGGCCAGGCCGGTGCCGGCGAATGCGGACAGCACCAGCCAGGGCGCCCTCGGCCCGGCCAGCCCCGCGACCGACGCCGCAGCGACGGCCAGCGCCGCGGCCAGGGCTGGGCGGCGGCCGACCCGGTCCGACCACCAACCAGCGACCAGCCGTCCGCCGAGGTTGCCCGCAGCCAGCAGGGAGACGGCCGAACCGGCCGCAGCAGGGCCCAGTCCACGTTCGGCAGCGAGCGGAGCGGCGGAGGCGAAGACGAACAGACCCGGCGCCGACCCGCCGGCGAAGAGCACCCAGAGGGGGACGACGGTCCGGCGGTCCACCGACCCCGGCGCGGGCGGTGGATCCGACCGGTCGCCCTGGTCGCCGCGGTCGGCCCGGTCGCCCCAGTCGTCCGGGACCAGGGCCACCGCTCCGGCCAGCAGGCACACCACGACCAACGCCAAGCCGGCCACGCAGGCCCGCCAGCCGAGGACCGGCACCATCCGGGGGCCCAGCACTCCCAGCAGCACCGGGCCGGCGGCGAAGGCCGCGACGACGACGCCGGTCACGGCCCCCCGGCGGGCGGGAGCCAGCCGCGCGGCGAGCGCCACCGAGACGCCGTAGGCCAGGCCACTGGCGGTACCGAACAGGAGGGCGACACCGATCCAGAGGGCCAGCGGCCGGTCCCACGACGCAGCCATCCCCAGCCCCGCGCCGGCTCCGGCCGCAGCAAGGCCGAGCAGCCGACGGGGGGCCCAGCCTCCGCAGCCCTCGCCCCACGCCGAGCAGCGCGACGGTGAATACGGCGATCGCCGCGGCGAACACCGCCTCAGCGGTGCCGGCGGACGCGCCGACGTCGGCCACCGCCGGCACGGCCACGAGACTCCAGCCGAAGAGCGTGCCGACCGCGAGGTTCGCCACCACCCCCGCGGCGGCGGTCCGCTCCACCCGACCTCCCTGGCTGCGCAGCCGGTGGACGCCCCACCGTCGCGGGCCTGGGACCGCCCGTCAACCGGCCGGTCACCACCTGTCCCACCGCCCGGACCGGCTCGGGGAGCTCGCCCGGCACGCTCGTCATCGGACGCTCGTCGACGCGGCGACCCTCCGACCGCTGCGTCACGACGCGCCGTCGGCGTCGTCCTTCGAGCAGGGCAGGGAAGAGCCCGCGCCACACCACCTTGACCGACCGCGCCGGTCGGCGAAGGGTCCGCCTCCATCCCAGGGGGACGCAGGACCCGTCGGGGGCACTGCCGCGGAGGTGTGACATCGCCGTCTACGTCTACCGGTGTCCCGAGCACGGCCCGACCGAGATCAGCTGCGCCATGGGTGCTGCCACCGCGGTCGTCCCGTGCCCCGTGTGCGGGGCCGTCGCCGGGCGGGTCTTCACCCCTCCCCGGCTCGGCCTGGGGTCCCCGGTGCGGCGGGCGCTGATCGAGCGCACGGAGCGCAGCAGCGAGCAACCCGACGTCGTCGCCGCCCCGCCGCCCGGCCCGCACGGAAGACGCCGGGCGGACGTCACCCGCAATCCGGCCCTGAGCCGGCTGCCTCGTCCATGACGGACGTCGGCGCATCGACACGGGGACCGTGACCGGACCTACGGAGGGGGAAGACCCAGATGGCCAGCGTCGGTCTGCTGTACGTGGGAGCGGTCCTGATCGTGAACGGCCTGATGCTGCTCGGCAGGGTCGACCCCCGGGCGGCCGCGCCGCTGAACCTCTTCGTCGGCGCGCTACAGGTGCTCACCCCGACCTACCTGATCTTCACGTCCGGCGGGGACCCGGACACGATCCTCGGCGCCTCGGGCATCTACCTGTTCGGGTTCACGTACCTGTACGTGGGCCTCAACCTGCTGGGTGGGCTGGACGGCACGGGCCTGGGCTGGTTCTCGGCGTTCGTGGCGGGGTGCGCCGTGGTCTTCGCCGGGCTGAACTTCGGCCGCCTCGACGACCCCGCCTTCGGCGTCATCTGGTTGTACTGGGCGGTCCTGTGGCTGCTGTTCTTCCTCGTGCTCGGGCTGAAGCGGGAGGAACTGACCCGTTTCACCGGCGCCATCGCGATCGTCGCGGGCGTCCTGACCTGCGCCGTCCCGGCCTTCATGCTCCTGACCGGCGTGTGGCAGGACAACCGGCGGACGGCGGCGATCGTGCTCGCCGTCCTCCTCCTGCTGTCCCTGGCCCTCTACCCGCGGCTGCGCGGGCCGGGCGTGCCGGCGGGCCCCGAGCCGGCGCCGGAGCTGCGGGAGGGCGATGCGGCCGGGCAGGGCGCCGCGACCGCGACGACGCGGGTCCCCGGCGACGCCGCCGAGCGACAGCCCGCGCGGAAGTCCACCGACGCGCCGTCCCACCAGCGGAGGTGACGCGCCGATCGACGAGCCGCCCCATCGCCGTGCACCGAGACCAGGAGGCAAGCCATGCCCGACGTCGTCTTTCCCCTCGACTCCAGCAAGAAGTTCACCGACCAGAAGTACCTGGGCCACAACCGCTGGCACCCCGACATCCCGACCCAGGTGACCGTCCGGCCCGGCGACAGCTTCCGAGTGCACTGCCGCGAGTGGTTCGACGGCGCCATCCACAACGACGACTTCGCCGACGACGTGCGGGACGCACCGCTGTCGACGGTGCACGTGCTCAGCGGCCCCATCGCGGTGGAAGGTGCCGAGCCCGGTGACCTGCTGATCGTCGACATCCTCGACGTCGGACCCATCCCGCAGGAGGACTCCGGTCCGCTCGCCGGGCAGGGCTGGGGCTACACGGGCATCTTCGCCACCCGGAACGGCGGGGGCTTCCTGACCGAGCAGTTCCCCGACGCGTACAAGGTGATCTGGGACTTCTCCGGGCAGACCGCGACGTCCCGGCACGTCCCCGGGGTCTCCTTCACCGGCATCGTGCACCCCGGGCTGATGGGTACCGCACCCTCGGCGGACCTCCTGGCCCGCTGGAACCGCCGGGAGCAGGCGCTGATCGACACCGACCCCGACCGGGTGCCCCCGCTCGCCCTGCCCCCGCTGCCCCAGGACGCCGTCCTCGGCGGCCTGGAGGGCGCGGAGTACGACCGCGTGGCCGGGGAGGCGGCCCGGACGGCTCCGCCGCGGGAGAACGGCGGGAACCAGGACATCAAGAACCTCACCAAGGGCAGCCGGGTCTTCTACCCGGTGTTCGTCCCCGGCGCGAAGTTGTCGATGGGCGACCTGCACTTCTCCCAGGGCGACGGGGAGATCACCTTCTGCGGTGCTATCGAGATGGGCGGGTTCATGGACCTGCACGTCGACCTGATCAAGGGCGGCATGGAGACCTACGGGGTGAGGGAGAACGCCATCTTCATGCCCGGCAACGTCGACCCCCGCTACGAGCGGTGGCTGGCCTTCTCGGGGACGTCGGTGACGCTGGACGACGAGCAGCGGTACCTGGACTCGCACCTGTCCTACCAGCGGGCCTGCCTGCACGCGATCGACTACCTCACCAGGTTCGGCTACACCCCCGAGCAGGCCTACATGATCCTCGGTGCCGCGCCGATCGAAGGCCGGCTGTCCGGGGTCGTGGACATCCCGAACTCCTGCTCCACGGTCTACATCCCGACCGCGATCTTCGACTTCCCGGTCACCCCGTCGGCGTCCGGCCCGGCCCGGATCGACCCCGGGATGGGCGTACCGAAGTCCAGCTTCTGAGGACGGCGACGCTCCGGACGGCGGAGGACGTCGACCGCCCGAGGTGCCTGGTCCTCGACCGGGAGGAGGCCCCTACCTACCCCTGCACCGCACCGTCCGTCCTGTCCGCAATGCCTCCTGGAGGAGTTCTCGTGCCCGACGTCATCTTCGAGATCAACCGTGACCTGAGCGTGTCGATGCGCGACCAGACGGTGCCCGGCCACAACCGCTGGCATCCCGACATCCCGCCGGCCAACACGGTTGCCCCGGGAGCGACGTACCGGATCGAGTGCAAGGACTGGACCGACGACCAGGTCCGCAACAGCGACGACGCCGACGACATCCGGGACATGAACATCGACCCGTGTCACGTGCTGAGCGGCCCGTTCGCGATCGAGGGCGCCGAGCCCGGCGACATGCTCGTGGTCGACATCGTCGACATCGGCCCTTTCGATGTGCAGCCGTGGGGCTACACCGGGATCTTCGCCAAGGAGAACGGCGGCGGGTTCCTCACCGACTACTCCCCGCAGGCGTCCAAGGCGATCTGGGACCTCGACGGGATCTGGACGACGAGCCGGCACGTCCCCGGCGTGCGCTTCATCGGCAACTCCCACCCGGGACTCTTCGGCTGCGCACCCTCCCCGGACCTGCTGGCGGAGTGGAACCGCCGGGAACAGGCGCTCATCGACCTGAACCCCGACCGGGTCACCGGCGACATCCCGGCGCACGGCGGCGAGACACCCGGCGCTCCGCAGGTGCCGGCCCTCGCCCTCCCCCCGCTCCCCCACGACGCCCTGCTCGGGACGCTGAGTGGCAGCGACTTCGAGCGGGTCGCCGCCGAAGCCTGCCGCACCATCCCGCCACGGGAGCACGGCGGCAACGTCGACATCAAGGACCTCGGCGTGGGAAGCCGGGTCTTCATGCCGGTGTTCGTGCCCGGGGGCCTGTTCTCCATCGGCGATCTGCACTTCGCCCAGGGCGACGGGGAGATCACCTTCTGCGGGGCCATCGAGATGCCCGGCTTCATCGACCTGCACTTCGACCTGATCAAGGGCGGGATGGACCGCTACAAGCAGTCCATGCCGTTCTTCAAGCCCGGCCGGGTCGGCCCCAACTACTCGGAGTTCATCACCTTCGAGGGGATCAGCGTGGAGGACGGACGCAACTACTACATGAACGCGACCGTCGCCTACCGGCAGGCCTGCCTCAACGCCATCAACTTCCTGATGCCGGCCATGGATTGGACCTTCGAGCAGGCCTACCTGTTCCTCGGTGCGGCCCCGGTCGACGGCCGGATCGGTGGCGTGGTCGACATCCCCAACAGCGCGGTCTCGATCAGCATCCCGTTGTCGATCTTCGACCGGAACATCCTCCCCGGAAGCGCCGGCGGCCGGGACCTGCTCGCTGACTGACCAACCAGCGGTCCGGGGCGGTCGGCCCGCCCCGGACCGTGCTCCGGAGAGGAACACCGCGTGCCGCTCTACGAGTTCCGCTGTCCCGATTGCGGGCCCTTCGACCTCCGCTGCGACATGCAGGACGCCGCGGACACGGCGCCGTGCCCGTCCTGCACCCAGCCGGCCCAGCGCCGCTACAGCGTGGGAGTGGGCCGGCCGCCCGCCGGCGCGCTGCGCGATGCAGGACGAGCCGACCGCGCCCGCCTGGACCGCGCACGCAGCGGGGAGCCGCTGGTCACCGGGCCGCCGTCCGGCCGCCGGCTGCCCCGGGCCGGTGGCCACCGGCATTGAGCGGACGGCGGTCCACCCGGCTGGTCCGCCCCGCACGAGCGCGTCCCTCGCGGACGAAGGATCGTCCGCCGCGTCTCACGACGCCGTCGAGGACGACGTCCTGGAGGACGCACCCGGCCACCCCTCACCGAGCCACCGGAGTCGTCATGCCCATGCCCACCGACCACGAACTGTTCGACCTCGGCGACGTCGTCCTGCAACGGGGCGCAACCCTGCGCGGAGCCCAACTGGCTTACAAGACGTACGGCACGCTGAACGCCGACAAGTCCAACGTGATCGTCCATCCGACGTGGTACAGCGCCTGGCACGACGCCAACGAGTGGACGATCGGGAAAGGCAAGGCCTGCGACCCGGACGAGTACTTCGTCGTCGTCCCCAACCAGCTCAACAACGGCCTGTCGTCCTCCCCCAGCAACACACCGCCGCCGTACGACGGGCCGAACTTCCCCCCGGTCACCTTCTACGACCAGGTCGAGGTCCAGCACCGGCTGCTCACGCAGAAGTGGGGCATCGAGTCGATCGAGCTGGTCCTGGGGTCCTCCATGGGTGCGGCGCAGACCTACCAGTGGGCCGTCAGCCATCCGGAGATGGTGAAGCGGGCCGCGCCCATCGTCGGCGCGTCGATCACCAGCGAGCACAACCAGGTCTTCCTGAAGAGCCTGCGCGCCACCCTCACCGCCGATCCCGTCTTCAACGCCGGGCGCTACTCCCCCGGCGCCCTGCCCACCGTCGGCCTCCGTGCCTTCGCCCGCATCTACGCCGGCTGGGGGCTGTCCCAGGCCTTCTACTGGCAGCGCGAGTACCGCAACATCGGCTTCTCCTCCCTCGAGGACTTCCTCGTCGGGTTCTGGGAGGGCTTCTGGCTCGACGACCGGGACCCGAACAACCTGCTCGGCATGCTCTGGACCTGGGAGCACGGTGACGTCGGACAGACCCCCGGGTTCGACGGCGACACCGAGGCCGCACTCCGATCGATCCGCTGTCCGCTGCTGGCCATGCCCGGGAAGACCGATCTGTACTTCCCGCCCGAGGACGAAGAGTGGGCGTCGCAATTCATCCCGAACGGGGAGGTCCGGGTCATACCGAGCATCTACGGTCACTTCGCCGGCCTGGGCAACAACCCCGCCGACAACGACTTCATCGACCAGGCGCTCAAGGAGTTGCTGGATCGCCCCGCCTGAGACCAGCGGGCGGCGTCTCGCAGGCGTCCCGCCGTCGCCGCGAACGTCAGCCGACGGCGCCGCCGTCATCAGGCACAGCGGTCAGGTGACCACGTGCCCAGGGTCCAGCCGAGGCCGACGGCGCCGAAGCCGCCCAGCAGGCGAACGTCCACGACGTTCGCCGCCGCGTAGAACCTCGCCCGGTCCTCCAGGAGCCGCAGGATCTCGTAGCGGACGTGCTGTAGGTGGTGAGTGCTGTAGGTGGTGAGTGCGCCGCAGAAGCCGACGCCGATCGCAGCGCCGACCGCAGGCGGCAGATGGGTGCTCATCGCGGTGAGCCGGCCGAGCAGGAACGAGCCGATCATGTCACCCGTGGGCGTGCCCCAGGGGAGAACTCGTTCGTGACGACCTTGCACCGCCCGGTCGGTGAGGTACCGGGCCGGGGCGCCGATCGCCGCGCCCAGGGCCACCCAGGGCACCGTCATCCCATCGCCCGTCCGGCGTGGTGCACGACGCGGACGTCCTCCACGAGCACCAGCCCGTCGACGACGATCCTTCAGGTCTGGGAGTAAGGCCTCGATGCGCTCGGCGGTGTCGACGATGACCACCGAGATCGGCAGGTCCTCGGCCAGGCTGAGGATCCGGGTCGAGTGCACCCCACTGCTGGCGCCGAAGCCCTCGATGCCGCGGAAGACGCTGGCTCCGAGCCCCAGCGCTGTGCGCGCGATGCACGATCTCGGCGTAGAGCGGGTGGTGGCCCACGGTGTCCGTCTCGCCGACGATCACCGTCAGCCGCTGCGCGGGCTCACCTCCTCGTCGAGCGCGGAGGGCGCTCATCTGTGTCCGGATCCGCTGGCGTCGACGCCCGTGAAGTGAGGCCGCAAGGGCACGGCTCACCGGCCCGCCGTGTCCGCTGCCGTGGCCTCAGCGAGCAGACGGCGCATGACCTCCTGATCCAGCACGTTGATGGTGATCTGCGGTCGCTCCTGACCGCGACGGGGCTCCGGTGACGGCATCTCGGTCTCCGGCGACGGCAGCGGCTTGTCCCCTGTGGGTGGCGGCTCATCGCCCCCGCGCCAGACGGATGCGGTGAAGAACTGCTCGCGCGTGAAGGGCTGGCCACGATGGGTCAGTCCGCGGACCAGGAGTCGGAAGTGATATGCGCCCGGCGCCCTGAGGGGGTGGACGAACTGGAACGTCCCGGCATCGTCCTGCTTCGGCCGAGCTCGCTCCACCTGGCCGTCCGGCCAGACGATCTCGACCTCGGCGGACGCCGGGCCGCGCATCGGCAGGCCGAGCTCGGTCAGCCGAGCGGAGAGGAAGGCCTTCGCGCCCGGTTCGCGGCTCTTCTGGACCAGCCGGGCGACCAGCCGGACGTCGGACTCTGCGTGGACGGCCAGGGTGTAGGGAACACCGTGGGCCGTGACGTCCCGCACCGCCTTGGGGTTGTCGCGCAGCGTCGCCAGATACCTTTCGAGCGCGGCATCATCCACCTTCAGGACGGCGGTCCATCGCCCGGCCCGATCGAGCGTGCCGTTCGTGGCGACCGGCAGGCGCAGGCGCCAATACGACACGCGCTCCCCCATGACGTAGGACGCTCCCGTGGAGGTCAGGGTGCCGGGCGTCAGTTCGACTCCAGACGGCGCCTGGAGCGACAGGTCCACGACACCAGGCCCGGGAAGGAGCACGACCACGTCGGCGTCGACGTCGTGGTCGGTCAGGGAGAAGGTGTGGTGGTGCTCCGCGCCAGGAGCCAGCCGGCCTTCGGGGTCGACGACGATGTCGGCGTTGGTCACCCCAGCCAGGATCTGCAGGAAGTACTTGCTCAGGCGCAGCGTGTCCACGACCGGCGTGCCAGTCATGGTCAGGTATCCGCCGGTGCCGGCCGTCAGTGCGTCGAGCGCGCTCGGATTGAGGTACTCGGGCGTGCCGACGCCGATGGCGAAGACGCGGGAGTTGACAGGCGAGGCGATGTCGGCGATGTAGGTCGGCGTGTTCTCGTAACCGTCGGTCAGGACGACCACAGCGGTGCTGTCGAAGCCGGTTGAAGAACTGAGCAGGCCCTGGCCCGCCGTCACGCCGTCGCCGACCGACGTCGTGCCGCCGGGTGAGAGGGTGCCGATGGTGCCGCGGGCGCTGATCCGTCCGGATCCGAACGGAGCGCCACCTGCAGGGGTGATCGCCATGTCCGCTGTCGCGTCACCACTGAAGCTGGCCACGCCGACGCCGTCGGCGTCGTCCAGGAGATCGACGAAGATGGGCGCCGACTGCCTCAGCACGTCCATGCGCTGCTGGCTGTCGCCAAGGCCGGCGTTCTCGGCCATGCTGCCGGACCGGTCTAGCACCAGTGCCGCCGCGACCTTGGGCTTGTCGACCGTCAGGGCGGTCACGGGAACGGTCCACGACTCCGTGGTCTCGAGGCACTGGACCGTCACGGTGGTGGACGCGCTCGCACCGGCTGTCGTGCCCGTGTAGGAAACCCAGAGACGCAGCTCGCCCTCGTCCGGGCCCGTGGCCGGGTCGAACACGGCTGTTGTACCGAAGGGCGTGCCGAACCCGGCGCCGGGGCCCCCCGCTGCGGGAATCTGCACCGTGGCCGTGCCCGCGCAGGCCCGGGCCGTGAGGACGACGGCCGCGACGGAGGTGTGGCCTTCGGCGACGCCCGGAAAGGTCACCGACGGGGTCGCGAGCTCCACCAGAGGCTTGTCGGTGTCGTGCAGGTAGCCACCGAAGTCATAGCTCTTGAGCGTGAGCCGCGGCGTGTAGGTCTCCGGCACGCCGGCATTCCACGGCGGGAACGACGAGGCGGGATTGCCGGGCTGGGCCTGCGTCCCATCCCACGGCCACAGGGCGTTGTCAAGATTGTGCCGATTGGGCGGCGTGGGCCACGTGGTCGCCGGCGTGAGCCCGTCGTAGAAGTAGTCGGCCGCCGGCTGCCCGGCCGGGTACGGCAAGCCCGGGTTAGCGGCCAGCCACGCCTCTTTCCTCCGCTGCTGCCACTGGGACCAGATCCGGTCGACGTTGGCGTGCAGGAGGAAGAAGAAGGGGTCGTTGACGGCGGTGGCGAAATCGGCTTGGTCGTTCCCTGGGTCACCACCGAGCCAGACATGCGCCGCGCCGTGGGCGGCGTTCTCCAGCGCGCGCCGGAAGCCAGGCGCTCCTGGGACGGATTGGTAGGTCGTCTGGTCGAGCGCGTCGGTGACGCTCTGAGCCGTGACCGGCGTGCTGGTGATGCCGAAGTTGTCCCGGCGGATCGTCCAGGTCTTGGTGGCGCCGTCCTGGCCAGTCCAGCTGAGCGTGACCGTGCCGTTACCTCCGAAGAGGTCGCTGTTCCAGATCAGCGTGGTGCCGGTGGAGTCGACGTTGCTGCTGGTGAAGTCCCAGTAGGGCAGAGTGACCGTAGGATCGACCGAGATCAGCTCGTCCTCGAACTCCTTCAGCATGACTCGGTGCCAGGGAAGGAAAGCCGGCCCGAAGTGGCCGAGGTTGCTCACGAAGGCGTGAAAAGCGATGTACCGCTGGTAGCGGCCCTGCTCGTGCAGCCGAAAGACGGCGTTGCGAAACTTCTGCCGCTCGGCCGCGGTGAGAGTGGCCACGTTGCGGCGGCACCGGAGAACCATCACGAACCCTTCTTCCGCCTCTTCAGCGACTTCAACTTCGGGTCGGTCAACGCAAGTTGTGCGTCGACGACGAGTTCACCGAGTTCGCGTAGCGCGGGCGCGGAAAGGAATGTGTACCTGCTGGTGAACATCCCGGGATTGGAGGGATCCGGCGTGACGTCGATCGGCTCGCCGTTCACGACAAGCTCCTCGCTCCCGTCGTCCTTCTTGCGCACCTCGATGGTGGTGCTGCGGTACTGCGCAGACTCCGACATCGACTGTGACCTTCCTGATCGGTAAGGGCGTCGCAAATCGGGGAGACGGTCGGGCACAAAGTACGGCGGTCGGTGTCACGCTCACGTCACCGTCGTGTCACCCCTTACGAAGTGCCTATCCGCCGTGGGGAGGCCGATCGAGCCGGCCATGTCGAGGTCTCCCGCGTGCTGCGGGGTCGCGGCGGTGACTCCCAGGGCGTGAGGACGTCCCCGCGCTTGCAGGGGAGGGATTCGTAGGCCCCGACGTCGGCCAAGCCCTCGCAGACCAGGGTGGTCCAGGACCTCAGCCGCCCGGTTCCCCGTTGATCTGCGCCTTCTTCTCGCGCCGTCACCCAGGCGCCACACCCACGGCGCCTCCCCCGCCTCTCGCCGCCCGGACGCCGGGCGACTGCGCCATGGTGGCGGGGTCGGACGGGTCCGATCATGGCCAACAACACCACGATGCCCCCCGACGGCACGGTGCAGCCGACGGACGGCCGCCAGCCAGACCCGCACATGTGGGTGCTGCAAGCGCGCGTCGGCGCGCGGCGGGCGGAGCCGCCCTCCAGTGTTTCTGCAGTCCGGGTCAGGCGGCGGGGTCGAGGACCACCGTGTGGCCGAGGCGTTCGAGTCGGGCCACCAGCCGTCGGGTCTGCGCGTCGTCGTTGCGCCGGCATAGCCAGTCGGCGCGGAGATCGGCGTAGGGCTCGTCGCGCTGCAGCATGAAGTAGGCCGATACGAGGATGGAGCGGGCGACCGCGACGGCCGCCCGGCTCATGCCGCGCCGGCTGCTGAGCCGGACCGACTGGGCCGAAGGATGGCTCTTGCCCTTCACCGGCCGACCGAGCCGGCCGCCTCGATCATCGATGTCGGCGCGTCGACGCAGGTCGGTCGGGCTCGTACGCCTCGAGAGCCATGAGGCCGCGCTGCACACCGACCACCACAGCACTCAACGGCAGCAGGGACCGGTCGCCGGACAGAGAGCCGAGCCGCTGGACCAGCCGGGTCAGCACGTCCATGGCGGCGTTGATGCGCTCGGTCCGCGGGTCGGGCGCCGTCCCGTCGGCGGAGTGGTAGGGGGTCCGCAGGACGCCGGCGAGCGCGGTGAGCGCAGCGCTGAGCAACTGGGCGGTGCCGACGTCGGTCTCGTCCCCGCGACGGTGCGGCTGCAGTTCGGAGACGAGGGCGGTGAGATCGTCGATGAGGACGGCGACGCGGTCGAGCGCTCGTGACTCCGCGCGGATGCGCGCTGCGGCCTCCTGCCAGCGGCGCGCCCTGGGGTTGGCTTGCCGCGCACGCTGCACGAGGGCCTCGGCGCGGCGCATCCGGTCCAGTTCTGGACCGAGCGTCGCCATCCATCGTCTCTCCTCGGCCGGTGAGGGGACCTCATCGCGGGCCAGCCGGGCGGCCATGTGCTCGAGGTGCCGCGCGAGCATGTCGCGGGTGCGAGCGATCTGCTCCACCGCCTGCGTCAGCTGCAGCGGGGGGAACAGGACGGTGGTGACGATGACCCCGACCGCCGCGCCGAGGAGGGTGAGGCCGGCATAGCGCAGCACGTAGGCGCCGGGGTCCTCGGCGCCCACGGTGAGCATGAGTACGGCGGCGAAGCTCACCCAACCGGCCTGCTGGCCGAGCAGTCCCCACCTCTCCACCCCGATCGCGAGCGCCACGAGCAGCGCGATGGTCAGGGAACCGGGCAGGGACGGGGTCGCCTCGTAGACGAGGACGGCGAGGCCGAAGCCCAGCATGATCGCGAGCACGGCCCGCCACGCCGCGCCGGCCGAGTCGGCAACGGTCGGGTGGACGGCGATCACGGCGCCCAGGGGCGCGTAGTACGCGTAGTCCGACAGCAGCGGCGGCAGGAGGACGGCGACCTGCCAGGCGAGCCCGGCAGCGATCGACGCCCGGACGCCGCGTTGGATCGCGGGCCGGCGTAGCAGCGCCCACGCGCGTCCGCGTGCGGGCGGCCGAGCTGGCGGTCTCGCTCTCCTACGCCGGGTCCGTCCGAGCCTGCTCAATGCTGTCCCGTTCCTGATATCCGGTCCCGTATCGGGGTCCGACCCGCCGCTTCCGGCGGGACCCCTGACATGCCCCGGGGCGTCCTGTGGGTCCGGACGCCCCGAGGATCGCTGCCTTCGCGGCCCGACTGCCGCATGTCCGACGTGCCACGGACCCGAGCTGCAGGCCGGCTCGACAGCCACCCTCAGTGGACCACGCGGACCGGGTCGCTCACGTGGGCAGGTGGAGCACGCCGTTCACGCGCCGCGGGATACCCAGGAAGCCGTCGGTGAGCTCCTCGGGGAGCAGCTCCTCCGGCGCCCCCTGCCAGGTCACCGGCCGGAGGAAGCGGCGAATCGCCGTCGTGCCGACCGACGTGTGCTGGGAGTTGGTGGAGGGCCACGGGCCACCGTGGTGCTGGGCCCTCGAGACGGCGACCCCGGTCGGGTAGGCGTCGTACACCAGCCGCCCGGCGCGGGTCCGCAGCTCCTGCGACACCGCCAGCGGCAGGTCCGTCTCTCCCTCACCACGCAGCACGGTTGCGGTGAGCGAGGAGGGCATGGCGTCGAGCGCCGCGAAGAGCTCCCTCTCGCCGTCGTAACGGGCGACGACGGCGATCGGTCCGAAGCACTCCTCGGTAACCTCCTGCGGCAGATCGCGGGCCGACGTCGTCAGCAGCCTCGGCACCGCCTCGAAGCCCTGCCCTGACGGCTCCCCGCCACGCGCCGCCTCCTCGACACCCGACGCCGCGGCGAGGTGATCGGAGATGCGACCGTACGAGCGGGCGATGCCCTCGTTGAGCAGCACCTGCGCGCCGATGCCGCCCACCGCCCCGGCCATGGCCTCGACCAGCCGGTCGCCGTCGGGGCCGGCGGGCACGAACGCCAGACCGGGCTTGGTGCAGAACTGGCCGGCCCCGAGGGTGGACGAACCGACCAGCTCGCGGCCGATCCCGTCACCGCGCTCGGCCGCCGCCTGCGGCGTGACCACGACGGGGTTGAGGCTGCTCAGCTCCCCGAAGAAGGAAATCGGGTCGGGACGCTGGTCGATGATCCGCATGAGCGCCTTGCCGCCGCCGACGGAGCCGGTGAACCCAGCTGCGCGGATCGCCGGGTGCGCAACGAGGTCGGCACCCGCCTGCTGCCCGTACACGATCCCGAGCGTTCCCTCCGGGGCGCCGACCTGACGGGCGGCTCGCACCAGAACGTCGAAGCACAGCCGCGCCGTCGCCGGGTGCGAGCTGTGGGCCTTGACCACCACCGGGCAGGCCGCGGCGAGCGCCGAGGCGGTGTCTCCGCCGGGCACGGAGAAGGCCAGCGGGAAGTTGCTGGCGCCGAACACCGCAACCGGGCCGACCGGCACGAGCACGCGGCGCAGGTCGGGGCGGGGGCCCATGGCGGTCTGCGCGACGTGGTCGATGGTCGCCTCCAGGTAGCTGCCCTCCTCCAGCACCTCGGCGAACAACCGCAGTTGGTGGCAGGTCCGGGTCAGCTCGCCGTTCAGCCGGGTGGTGCCCAGCGCGGTCTCCCGGTCGGCGACGGCGACGACGTCGTCGCGCCGCCCCTCCAGGGCATCCGCGAGTGCCCGTAGCAGCGCCGCCCGGCCCGGGCGGCCGAGCGCGTCGAGGCCGGGGGCGGCGGCCAGCGCGGCCGCGCACAGCCGGTCGACCTCCTCGGTGGTGGTTCCCGGCGCAACGACCTCGACGGTCTCGCCGGTGCGCGGAGCGGTGCTCACGACGTCGGTCATGGGAACTTCCTCAAGGAGGTGCGGACGGAGCGGCCGGTCTTGGCGAGGTCACTCATCGCCCACCGTCCAGATGCTTATGGCGCTGAGAAGCTCCCACGGGTCCCACACGACCCACTCCTCCGCCAGCAGCCCGTCGGCGAACCGGCAGAAGCTCGCTCCGATGACCGTCACCGTCCGCTCGGTGACGGCACCCCATGAACGAGCCGGTGTGGGTGCCATGGCTGCGCCGGCGAATGGCCACCATGTCACCCTGCTCGACGCTCTGCAGGATGTCCGTGTCGAGGTCGGGGAAGGCCGCACGGGATTGCCCGATAGCCCGGCGGAGCATGTCGACGTCCTCGTCGCCGGACTTGGTGTGGCGGACGTAGTCGGGTGCGAGGATCCTCTCGAAGGCCTCCACCTCACGGCAAGGTGCTGCTCGCCGAGATGCCGGTCGAGAAGGTCATCGCGATGCTGCCCGAGAAGCTCGAGGCCTACACCGCGAACACCATCACCGACCGCACCGTCCTGCTCAAGGAGCTCGAGCAGGTCCGGGAACAGGGCTTCGCCATCATCGACAACGAGCTCGAGTAAGAACTCATCTCGCTGTCACGACCGGTGCGCGACTCGTCCGGGACCATGGTGGCGATCTTGACCCTCAACGATCCCCGCTACCGCTTCGGCCGCGCTCGCATGCCCGAGGCCCTGCAACAGGTGCAGGAGATCATCGATCGGCTGGTCGACGTGTTCTGGCAGGACTCGGCAGCCGACTGACACGTCCAGCACGGTCCGCCGCCGGGCGTACGCGACGGGGACGTCGGGGACCTTCGGTGACCCGGAGAGGGTGAGGGCCCGAAGTCGAATGCGTACGTGTCGACGGGCGGGCATCCCCTGACGATGACACGGTCGAGCAGGCCCAGCGCTGCAGCGCCGCCACCCCCGGGGGATGGATCAGGTGGGTGGAGATCGTGTCGCTGGGGAAGCTCGCACGGTCGACGACCAGGACCTGGTGGCCGTAGCGGGCCAGCAGCATCGCGGTGGAGCACCCGGCGCACGGGCGCCGACGACGATGGCGTCGTCCTTGTTCGCGTGCATGTCCCACCGCCCAGGCAGTAGAGCCGGGATCCCGGACATGGCGGATGTCAGCGTGTGGGACGTACTGCCGGCTCGGTGCGGGAGCCGCCCCGGCGAAGGCGCCCGGCAGCACGGGAACCTGCGCTCTCGGAGCCGTCCAGGACACCCGGCGACCCGTCACGAGCGAGGGCGGGTGTCTCGGCCGACCGGCTTCCTCGCTGGGCCGCACGTGCGTCGGCGCAGCGGGCAGCTTCGGCGAGCAGGCACCGAGAACGCTGTTCATGGCGGCATGACCGCAGGTCACGGGCGGCGTGGGACGACGGGCCGGCGGGCGAGCGCACGCGTCACTCTCGCGGACACGGAGACACCGACCGTGGCACGACGACCGGCGCCCACGGCATCCCTCCCGCCTGCGGCAGGTCGTCGGGACCAGGCGATCCAGCAACACCCGGCACCGCCTGACGGCACTCCCCTCGCCGGGCAGAATGGAACCCGTGTGTCAGAGGTCACGGCACGGACACGCTGTGGTGTGGCGCGCCGTGTTGCGGGCGTGACGCGCGGGACTCTTGCGCCCCGGCCCACCACGGACGGCGTAGGGGCCAGGCTGATGAGGAGTTGAGTTCGACGATGTTCGAACCCTGGATGTGCTCCGGCGGCAAGCACCTGGCCCCGACGACGGGCGGGTCCTGCCCGTGCGGGATGGTCACCCGGATCCCCGCCCCCGCGCGGCCCGCTGTCGGACCCTCGCCCGAGGTCCGCGCCTTGCTGGTCCAGTGCCTGGACGACGGGTCCGAGGCCCTCGAGGCGGCGGCCTCCGGGCTGCTCCGCGAGCGGGCCGATCGGCTGATGGCCGCGTTCGCCTCGGCCGGGCTGGTGCTCAGTGCGGGGGCGGTGAACCGGCTCGCGGCCTGAGCGTTCGGTTCTTGTCGGACGATCGGGCCGCCGGCCGAAGACCGCTCGCGCGCCCGGTCGAGCCGGTCGGGCGGGTCAGCCACTCCGGCCTCCAGCCGGCAGGCGCCTCGACCGGCTCCGAGCGGCCTGCCGGCTGTACAGGCGACGACGTCGGCGACCGTCGGCCCTCGGCGGGAGACCGCCGAGGGCCGAGTGGCTCGACGGGATCGCAGCGCACGGCCGCGCGCGAGGCGGACGCGTGGCGAGGAGGGGGGAGCACCTCGTCCCCGGCGTGCGGATGCGTTCCGTTTCCTCGGTTTCGGGAGAATAGTTGCGCGGCAGCGAGGAGTCCGTCGTTCCCTGTATCCCCACCCGGCGTGGCCGACTCCTCCTGAGCAAGTCCGTAGATGGGGCCGCGATGTCCGTACGTGGGGTGGCGTGGATAGCGCTGGTGGTGCTGACCGTCTCCTGCGGCGCCGAGGCGGACACCGGCGCCGACACCGTCGCGGCACCGTCCGCCACGTCGACCCATGCGTCCCCTGCTCCCGGCGCGACGCCGCCACCAGCGCACAGCGGCGATCCGGCGCCGGCCCCTGGCCCGGCGCCGCTCCCTGGCCCAGCGCCCGATCCCGGGCCCGCGTCCGATCCCGGGCCCGCGTCCGATCCCGGGCCCGCGCCCGATCCCGGGCCCGCGCCCGATCCCGGGCCCGCTCCCGGCCCCGCGCCGGCGCCGCTGCCGCAACCCGAGCCCGCCCCGGCGCCCCAGCCCGATCCCAATCCCAACGCGCCGCCGGATCCCGCCCCGGGACCGCCACCCGATCCCGATCCGGTCCCCGACCCGAACGCCAATCTGCCGGCCGGGGTGGGACTGGACATCCCCGACCTGAGCTCGGACCTCCGTGATCGGGACGGCTGGGAAGCGAACGCAGCGGACGCATGCGTTCAGGCGGGATTCCGCGCCGACTGCGTCACGTTCGCCTACTCCTACTTCGCGACGGACGGCGACGGAAACGGCCGGACTCGGATCGACGACCCCGGCACCGACTATGAGCCCACGTACGCAGCCTGTCCGGTCGAGTCCATCACCCCGCCCACGGGGGAAGGCACCGAGCCGATCCCGGTCGGCACGGAGATCGCCATCGTGGTGGTCTGCACGTTGCCCGAGGCACAGCCGGACGCCGTGCCGTGAGCGGTGACGGCCGAACGACCGCCGAGGCCCGGCGGACCGGCGGCCTCGAACCGCCCCGGCCGTTCACCGGCCCGGAATCCCGAGAGGGGGACGGGGCAGGTGTGCCTCCCGTGGACACGCGGCAGACCGGCGCGTCGGTGGCCCCGGAGAGCGCGCCGGGGTCACAGGCCGTGGAGTTCGAGGCCGTCGAGGTCCTGCCTCGGGCCCTGCGGCTCCTCGGCTCCGTCGTCGCGCCGACCACGCTGGTCACGGCGCTGCTCTTCTACTTCGGTCTGCTCTACGCCGTCGGCTACTACCGGTTCTTCGGGGTCAACTTCACGGTGCTCGACCTGCCGTTCCAAGGCATCCTCATCCTCAGCGCGAGCACGGGGATCCTGCCGTTGGCCGTGCTGGCCACGGTGACGCTGCTGGCCGTGTGGATCTACCAGTTGCCCCTGGACGGCCTGGTCGGAGTGCGTCGGACGGTCGTCGCTCGTGTGGTGCTGCCCGTGTCGGCCGCCGTGGGGACGCTGCTGCTCGGGCTGGTGCTCGCCGACGTCCTGCTCCGAGGGCCGGTGTTCCCCCGAGGTCTCGGAGAGGCACGCGGTCTGAGCCTCGTGGGCGGGTTGCTGCTGTTGATCTACGCAGCCCGGCTGAGGGGTGCGGTTCGTCCCCGCCGCGGAGGGAACCGCGTCCCGCGGGCACCGCAGGCCCTGACCGCCGTGAAGTGGGGCAGCCTCTTCGTCCTGTTCAGCGTCGGCATGTTCTGGGCGGTGGGGAGCTACGCGATCCGCGTGGGCACCACTGACGCGAGCAGTCTGGCGGCTGGGCTGCGGTGCGTCGCGGACGTGGTCGTGTACAGCGAGAAGGACTTGAACCTGACCCATGCGACGGTCCAGGAAGAGGTGTCCGGCGAGCCGGGGTCGGGGTACGTCTTCCGCTACTCGGGGCTGAAGATCGTCCCCCAGGCCGGGCCGAACTACCTGCTCGTCCACGCGGACTGGTCGCGCGCCTCCGGTCCGGCGATCTTGCTGCCACGCTCGGACGCCGTACGGCTGGAGTTCGTGCCGGCGCCCGTAGCCTGCTGATCACGTCGACACGAGGTCTCGTCCCAGGGGCGGACGGTCCGGGTCGCCACCACGCCGGTCAGGCCGACCGGGTCGCCCGCGACGGCCCCCCTGGTGACGGTGGCCACCGAGTTCCCGTTCACCGGCTTCTCGAAGGTCCCCTCCACAGAACCCGCGGCCGAGGAACTCCCCGTGCCGCTCCACGTGGGGGGATTGCAACTCGCCGAGCGGGCGAGAAGCCCCCAACAGCGCGGTGGTCATCCAGACGGCGTTGTCGCGCGCGCCAGGAACTGCCGGTCGCTCACGTCTTCCTCGCGGGGCTGGGCGGCACGGGCATCGGCTCACCAAGCATTTTCGGCGCGCATGCGTCCTCAGTGCAGTCCAGGCGGCACAGGGCACGAGCCGCCGCAGGCTTGACCTTGGAGCGTGCTCCAAGGTCTAGCGTCCGTGCCATGACTCCCACCGCTGCCCGAGCGCTGCGCGTGTCGGACCTGGCGACGGCCGTCGGGGTGCGGCCAGACACCGTCCGCTACTACGAGCGGGTGGGGCTCCTGCCGCCTCCCAACCGCACCCCGGGGGGCTACCGCACCTACGACGAGGTCGCCGTCGACCGCCTCCGGTTCATCCGGGGTGCGCAGCGACTCGGTCTGCGCCTCGTGGACATCAGGCACCTGCTGGCCGTCCGGGACACCGGGGCCTGCCCCTGCGAACCGGCCGAGCAACTCCTCCTGCGCCGGCTTGCGGAGGTGGACGCAGAGATCGCGCGACTGACCGCGCTTCGCACGGAGATGGCCGCGATGGCCGCCGCGCTGCCGGCGACCGAGTGCGCTTCGCCGAGCCCCGGTAGCTGGTGCCCGCCGACGGAGGGAGGTGACCTCACATGCTCCTGCTGACCTGCATCTGCGACGAGTCGTGCGACTGCGACTGCGGCTGAGCGCCGGTGCATGACGGCGGGTGCCGGGACCCGGGCCGGTACCCGTCCGAACGGCCGGTGAGGACCCGTCCTGCTACGGCCAAGCCTCCGGGGCACGCGCGCCGAGCACTTCCCCAGCGTCGTCCGACGCGAGCGGCTCACGACGTCGTTCCACGGCACTCGGGTCGGTGCCAGGCTTGACGAGGACCTCCGTCGACGGCCGCGTCGGCGGCGCGACCGGACATCGCGGTGACCGGGAGGCGACGGCACCGCGAACCACACGACCTCTCATCGCCGGACGCGGTTCCCGAGCGGTCGACCGTGAGATTCGGAGGACCGCCGGCCATGACCGAGTCCTCACCGGAGAAGGCTGCGGAACGCCGTTCGGGTCAGGCGCCGGAGCCGCTCCGGTGGGTGCGTGACTTCCTTCGTCGTCACCTGCCCCGCGGGATCGTGCAGCTGGTCATCGCGCTCTGCGCCGTCGCGCTGCTCTCCTGGCTGGCGTTTCTCCGTTTCCCCGGCGCCGCGATCTCGGAGCCGGACTACCTCACCACGCTGCTCCAGATCGTTCCGTCCACGGTCGTAGCCGTGTTCGTGTTCGCCGCCGCGACCGTGTTCGTGATCGCGCAGGTCATCCACTCGCCGCTCGGCTCCCGCGGGGTCGAGGTGCTCCTGAGCAGCAATCGCAGTCACTTCGTCCTGGGCACCGGCGTGCTGCTGCTGATCGCCAGCCTGCTGTTCGCCGTCAGCGCTCCCGACGTCCCACGCGGCGGTGAGCTGCCCCCGGCCGCCACGGCCCTGGCCACAGGGCTGGCTGCGGCGACGGCCCTGTACGCCGGCTTCGCGGTCATCCTCATCTTCGCCTTGCTGCGAGACTTCGTGCAGCCCGAGCGGTATGCCGAGAGACTGTGCGGCTCCCGCGAACGCCGGTACCTCCGGTCCGAGGACGCGTACCAGCGGATCCGCACGATCCGGCAGTGGTTGCGCACGGCCTGCGGGAGCGGGGAGAGCCGTGACATCACGTTGTGCCTCGTGGCCCTGAGGAACCTGGTCGACTGGTACGTCGACTCGGTCACCGATGAGAGGAGGTCTCCAGAACGCCGCACGAGGTTGCGTGAGCGCCCCCCGGGCGAATACGAGACGACGGGGACCGTGGTCCGGACGCACTGGAAGACGATCTGGGACGCACCGGGCGCGGCAGCGCGGGAAGGCACCGGGGTCGACGGGACGCCGGCGAGGAAGGACACGCCGGCCGAACCGGAGTCGGGACACACGGAACGCACGTCGAGCCACCAGCCACCGGAAGGGGATGCGACGGCGGAGGAGCGACAGGAGGAGAAGAGGCTTCCGGGTTGGTTCGGTGGTGAGATCGGCCGCGCGGCCGCCCGCTCGCTGGAAACCGGGATCCGAGGGAGGACGCTCCTCGTCCGGGACGCGGACAGGATCCTCGGGACCATGTGCTGGGCGACCATCCGCTTCCACGAGGCCGAGCTCACCGAGGAAGCGGCGTACCTGGTCGACCGCATCGCCGAGATCGGCCTGTTCCACCAACTGGCCGACGAGAAGCTCTACCAGACCTGGTGCACGCAGAGCAGCGCCTTCAGCCTCGTGAAACTGGCCGACCGGCTCCGGGACGAACCCGCACGACTGCAGCTGCCGCCGGAACACGGGGAGACGGCGGCCGAAGTCCCCCGAACCCCGCCGCACAGTCTTCGGGACCGGGTCCTGGTCGGATGGTTGCTGATCAAGTACGACCAGGCGATGTGCCGCCAGGTGCCCCGCGGGCAGACCGAGGCGGGTCGGAGTGCCATGACCCCGGACGAGGCAGGCACGACCAGCGACGGACGGCGGCGACTGCGGCGGCTGCGGCGGGTCTGGATCCGGGTCACGGGGGCGGGAGCTCCCGCGGACCGCCCGGACGAGGTCGTCGCACCGGCCCCGGACGACGGTGAACCCGATCTGTGCGAGAGCGACCTGCGCGCCACCCTCGGGAGGAGTCCGGACACGGCGGTCGTCACGCAGCTCGCCCGTCGCCTGATCGACGACCTGTCGTGGTTGGAGACGCTGCAGCTGGAACGGACACGCGTCCTCCACGGACAGGACCCGGTGGACGTGCGCAGCCTAGAGTCCTTCCTCGGCGCGATGATCGAGCGGCTCAGCCCGTCCGAAATCGGTGACGGGCACGGTGGCCGTGGGCAGCGACTGATACGTCATCCCGACGGGTGACGTCGACGGACCCGGGCGCCGGGATGCCTCCAGCATCCGGGGCATCCGGTCGATCCGCCACGGGTGAGGGTCTCGTTCCTGGTCTACGGCGTGCTGTACGTCGTCCTCGAGACGGTCGGGTACCAGCTCGAGCAGATCGGGTGGGCCGAGGTCTCGGCGCTGGACGTGGCGACCGCCGTCACCGATGCCCTCCTCGCCCTCGCCGTGTGCGCCGCCGTGCTCCTGGCGCTCGACCTGGGGGCCCAGCGGTGGCGTCGGTCGATGGCGGCCTGGCGCACCGAGCAGTTCGGCGAGCACGGTGAGATCTGGGGCGAGCGGACCGGCGGGACACCATGGCGGCCGCCGCCACTGGTCATCAGCGCCGAGCGGGTCGAGGAGGCGCCGGAGCCGACCCGGTACCGCGGCAACCCCTACTCGTTCGCCGGTCACCGCTTCCCGGAGAACCCGGGCACCCTGCTCTAGTCAGAGGACGGCGAGCAGCAGCGACCGTGCGGTCAGCGTGTGGGCGAAGACGGCCGGGCCGGGCTCCCTCACGAGCTCGGCCAGCGCGCCGACCGCGTCGACCGCTGCCCCGGCGTCGGCCAGCCGGTCGCCCAACACCGCGTCGAGATCCGCGTCGTGCAGGTCCTCGACGTCCCGCAGGGCGAAGGGGACGTCGTCCTCGGCGGTGTGTCGGGCAGCGGCGGCGACGGCGGTCTCCATGACGGCATCTCCTGGCTCGGCGGGGCGCCGGGTCCTCCCGGCTGGGAAGGACTCTGCGGACCCGGTCGCAGGGCCGCGCCGAGAAAGCCGCAGGAATCACGCAAGACGCCGCCCGCGACGGCCGCCAGGATGCCGGCCATGGAGTACGTGATGATCTACCGCGCGGTCGGGAGCCGATGAACGGGGACGCCATGGGGATCTTCACCAGCCGGGAGGCGGCCGAGGAGTTCGTCGCCGGCGATCCGTTCGTGGTGAACGGAGTCGTCGCCAGCTGGTCGGTCCGCCCGTGGAACGAGATCCTGCAGTCGTCGTGAACGGGCAGGGTCCCGATGCGGTGCGCGCCGGGGCCCTGACGGCTCGCCGGCCTACCGGCGTACTCCGGGCACGGCGGGTTCGGCGCGGCCGACGCCGACGTGTCCTGCGTGACGGCGCGCAGCGCGTCGATCCGGCCGTGGCCGAATTACTTGTCGTAGCCGGGCAGGCCGATGTCCACCGTGCTTCCCTGCAGCTAGGCCTCCACCTGCTGGGGCGACATCTCGACGTCGCCGTCCGGGCCGAGCCGGCCGTACTGGCTGACGATCAGCGCCGCGACGCCGACGGCCTGCGGAGCGGTCATCGACGTCCCCTCGATGCAGACGTAGCCGGCGGCCGGCAACGTGGAGGGGATCGTCGTGGTGCAGTCACCCGTCGTGCCGTGCCGCCAGGGGCGGCGACGTCGGCCCGACCCACGCCGTAGTCGGAGTAGGAGGCCTTCTCGGACTGGCGCCCCAGCGAGGTCACGCCGATGACGCCCTGGGTCTCAGCGGGGACGACCTCGCACTCGTTCGGCATGGGCAGGCCGTCCTCGTCGACCGGGTGCGCGAGGTCCTGGTCGGAGTCGCCCAGCGCTGCGACCGGGGTCACCCCTGGCTGCGCGCGTACTGGACCGCCCGCTCGACCGCCCGGCGGAAGGCGCGCTGCACCGGGTCGGTGTTGCACTCGAACTCGGTCGACGGCTCGAACTCGTTGTCGTCCACGTAGGAAGTCGGGGTGCCGCCCGTCGACGCCGCTGTCGAGGATGCCGACGTCGACGGCCCGCGATCCGGCCTGCACCGCGTGGGCCTGCTCCGTGCGGATCTGCTGCATGTCCACCGAACAGCAGTCCGGCGGCCGGGGCGGTGGATCGGGGACGACGTCGCGATGCTCGCTCCTGGGTATCGATGCGGGTGGGCGCCTCCGCACGGCAGGGAACGGGTCACCGGCCGACAGGAGACGGTCCGGGTCGATCAGGTCGTCACGCGCCGCTGCCGTCCGGTCTCCCCGCGTGACGCCGCCACCCCGCAGGACCGGCGCCCGACCGGGAGCGCGGGAGGGGCCGCAGGCGCAACCGCAGGTCACGAAGCGATGCCAGGTGTTCCGAAGGGGCACTTACGGCTAGGGTGGCGGCATCGGGAAGGCCCTGCGCTATGGCAGGACCCCGATGCACCACCACAGCTAGGAGCGAGCAATGCCCGAAGGAACAGTGAAGTGGTTCAACGCTGAGAAGGGGTTCGGCTTCGCCACCCCCGACGGTGGCGGACCGGACGTCTTCGTCCACTACTCGGCCATCCAGACCAGCGGGTACCGCTCGCTCGATGAAGGCCAGCGGATCGCGTTCGACATCGAGCAGGGCCAGAAGGGCCCGCAGGCTGCGAACGTCACCCCGCTCTGATCACCTGATCAGCACAGCGCCCCCGCCCGGTCCTCCGGGCGGGGGCGCTGTCGTTCCGGCGGCCCGAGGACCCCGACGGTCTGCACGGGCCCCCACCGTCGTCCGCGCGCTCAACGGGCCCGCGGCACGTACCCGCCGATCAGCGCCGACATCAGGAGGGCCCCGTCGTGCTCGCCGACGGCCGCGGCCGCGTCGGCGAACGCCCGCCAGCGTGCCCGCTCGACCTCGGTCGGCGCGTTCTCCGCCCGGGCGGTCAGCTGCTGGAGCAGCCGCTCCCACTCCCCCTGCGGCGTCGGCCAGAGCCCGGCCAGCCGGCGCGCCTCACCGGAGATCGCGGTGATGCGGACGATGTCCCCGGCGTGGTTGGTCAGCGGCTCGATGTATCCCGCCGACGCCAGCGCCTTGGCCGCAGCGATCACCTCGGCCTTGGGCAGCCCGCTCGCCGGCACGACCGAGCCGAGCAGGTAGGGCGCGCCCCCGTGCTTGGGCTCGTCGACCAGGCGGGCGATGGCCCGCAGGACCGGCAGGTCACGGGTGAACCAGACGTCGGGGAGCGCACCGCCCGGGGCGGTGGGGTCGGGGGAGGTCACCGGCCCAGTCTGCCCCGGCTCCTCCCGCGCCTCGCGCCGTACCGTGGAGGCATGACGACGTCCGCATCGCAGCAGCCCAAGGTGCAGAAGACCGACGACGAGTGGCGGGCGCAACTGTCGCCCGAGGAGTACGCCGTGCTCCGCCAGGCGGGCACCGAGCGCCCCTGGACCGGCGAGTACGTCGACACCAAGACCGTCGGCGTCTACGAGTGCCGCGCGTGCGGCGCGGAGCTGTTCCGCTCCGAGACCAAGTTCGACTCGCACTGCGGCTGGCCGTCGTTCTACGAGGCCTCCGCCGAGGACAACGTCCTCCTCCGCGAGGACCGCAGCCACGGGATGATCCGCACCGAGGTGCTGTGCGCGACCTGCCACAGCCACCTGGGACACCTGTTCGACGACGCCCCGCAGACCCCGACCGGCGATCGCTACTGCATCAACAGCGTCAGCATCCGCCTGCAGCCGGCCGAGTAGTTCGCTCGTGCGTCGATACCCCGGCTCCTGCGGTGCCGCAGCACCGCAGGAGCAAGGGGTGCCACCGCAAGAGCGGTCCAGGCCACGAGGGGTCTAGGCGAGGTCGGCGACGAGCTCTGCGATCGACTTCCGGACGCCGGTGTAGAACGGCACCTCCTCGCGGACGTGCCGCCGGGCGGTCGAGGCCCGCAGCTCGCGCATGAGGTCGACGATCCGGTGCAGCTCGTCGGCCTCGAAGGCCAGCATCCACTCGTAGTCGCCGAGCGCGAACGAGGCAACCGTGTTGGCCCGCACGTCGGGGTAGCCCCGCGCCATCTGCCCGTGCTCGGCCAGCATCGCCCGGCGCTCGACGTCGGGCAGGAGGTACCACTCGTAGGACCGCACGAACGGGTAGACGCACACGTAGCGGCGGGGCTCCTCGTCGGCGAGGAACGCCGGGATGTGGCTGCGGTTGAACTCCGCGGGGCGGTGCAGGGCCATCTGCGACCAGACCGGCTCCAGATGCCGGCCCAGCGCGGTGCGGCGCAGCCGGGTGTAGGCCTCCTGGAGCGCCTCCGGGGTCTCGGAGTGCCACCAGACCATGACGTCGGCGTCGGCCCGCAGGCCCGCGACGTCGTAGACGCCACGGACGACGACGTCCTTGCCCGCCAGCTCGTCGAGCAGCGCGGTGACCTCGTCGGCCGCGGCGGACCGCTGGTCGTCGGCCAGCGGCCGGGCCAGCCGGAACACCGACCACATCGTGTAGCGGATGGTGGCGTTGAGCTCGTTCGCCCGCTTGCCGATGCTGCGTCCGTCGCTCTGCTGCTCGCTCATGCGTCCATTGTCCCCGCGCCGGGTCGGGGGCCGAGCACACCCTCCAGCAGCGCAGTCCCGGGAGCGCTCCGCCCGCCCGGGCCGGCCGACACCGCCACGTCGTCGGAGCGCAGCGGCTCGCCGCATGCCGAGCAGCAGACCGTCGGCGTGGTCCGCGCCCCGCACCCCACGTGCGCGACCAGCAGCGGCGGCCCGCCGTCCGGCGTCATCCACCGGTCGCCCCAGGCGGTCAGCGCGAGCAGCACGGGAACCAGCTCGCGCCCGGCGTCGGTCAGCAGGTACCGGTGCCGGACGGGACGCTCCTGGTAGGCCTCTCTGGCGACCACTCCCCCCTCCACCAGCTTCGCCAGCCGGTCGGCGAGGAGGTTGCGGGAGATGCCCAGGTCGTCGACCAGCTGGTCGAACCGGTCCAGGCCGAGGAACAGGTCGCGCAGGACCAGCGGTGACCACCAGTCCCCGACGACCTCGAGGGACCGGGCGAGGGAGCACTGCATCGCGGCGAAGCTCGTCTGGCGCACAGCTGGGAGAGTAGTAGGTTGCGAGATTGAACTCACTGGTCGAGGAGGTCACGGTGCCACAGGAGAATCCCCTGCCCGCCCAGGACGTCATCAGCCGCTGGCGCGCCGCCGTCGAGTCGGGAGACGCAGACACGGCCGCAGCGTGCCTGGCCCCCGACGTCGTCCTGATCTCCCCGCTCACCGACCGGTTCCGGTTCACCGGACGCGATCAGGCGCACGCGGTGCTGACCGCGGCCTTCACGGTCCTGGACGACATCCGGTTCCACACCCAGGTGCGCGACGGGGCAACGGTCGCACTGGTCGCACGGGCGCACGTCGGACCGCAGGCGCTCGAGGAGGCACAACTGCTCCGCCTCGGCCAGGACGGCCTCGTCGAGGAGCTCACCGTCTTCGGGCGGCCCCTCCCGGCCGTGACCGGTCTCATGGCCGCCCTCGGGCCGGTCCTCGCCCGGAACGGGGGACGCCGTGGCCTCGCGAGTCTCCTCGCGGCGGCCACGGCGCCCCTGCACGGGATGGCGCGCTTCGGTGAGCGCCGCATCGTTCCGCTCGCTGATCCTGGACCGCCGCCCCGCGGCACGGCTCCGTAGCCGCGAGGCGGGCGGTCAGCGCTGCGTCGTACCGGTCTCCCGGCGGCCCCGCAGGATGGGGGCGTGCGCGTCGCGGCAGTCGCCGCAGTAGGCCATCCACACGTGGTGACGCAGGCAGCGCGCGGGTGGTCGGTCGTCGGATGGGTTGCGGTCGTTCGGGTGGTGCACCGTTCTCACCCCGTGCTCAACATCGGCCGGCTCCTCCCGATGCCCGGGGGCAAGGTGTGCTCCGCCACGGCGCACCGCGGTCAGAGCAGCGCGTCGACCGCGTGCTGGGCGTCTCGGATGCAGGCGGGGACGCCGACGCCGCGGAAGGCCGCTCCGGCGATCGCCAGGCCCGGCACCTCCCTCACCGCGGCGCGGACGGCGTCGACCCGCGCGGGGTGCCCGACCAGGTACTGCGGCAGCCCACCGCCCCACCGCACGAGCCGCGTTTCCAGCGGGCGCGGCCGGTCGAGCCCGAGCAGCTCGGCCACGTCCGCGACGACGGCCGCCGTGAGGTCCTCGTCCGAGCGCTGCAGCTCCGCCTCGTCGCGGAACCGGCCGATCGACGAGCGCACCAGCAGCGCCCTCCCGCCGCCCAGGTGCGGCCACTTCGCCGACGACACCGTCACGCCCTTCACCAGCCGGCCGGTCACCGGCGGGACGAGCAGGCCCGAGCCCGCGTCGACGGGCTGTGCGGGGAAGGCCATCGCCACCACCGCCATCGACGCGTACGGGATGCCCTGCAGCGGCTGCACCGCGCCCGGCGCCACGTCGCCGAGCACGCGGGCCGCCTTCGCCGCCGGCGCGGTCACCAGGACGGCGTCCGCCGTCATCCCCTCGGGCGCCGCGGCCGGCCCGACCGACAGCTCGAACCCCACAGCCGTCCTCCGGAGCCCGTGCGCCGGGGTGCGCAGCCGGACGTCGGCCCGCGAGGCGGTGACGAGCGCCTCCGGTAGCACCCCGATCCCGTCGGCGACGGTGGCGAACACCGGGCCGTCGCTGTCGCCGCGGCTGCGCACGCCGGCGTCGCGAGCGGCGGCCGCGGCCGCGAGCACCGACCCGGCCCCGGGCAGCCGCGCCGCCAGCGCGGGCATCGTCGCGGCCAGGGACAGCTCGTCGGCCCGGCCGGCGTACACCCCGCCCAGCAGCGGCTCGACCAGCCGGTCGACCACCTCGTCCCCCAGCCGCTCGCGCAGCAGGGCCCCGACCGCGACGTCGCCCTGGACGCGCAGCGGCGGCAGCCCGGCCTCCGCGCGCACCCGGGCCACCCCCTCGGCGGAGAGGATCCCCTCCAGCCCGTCGGCCGTCGCCGGAACCCCGAGCACGGTGCCGGCGGGGAGCGGGTGCCGCCCGTCGGGGAGGACGACGGAGGCCTGCGTGGTGGCCGGGGCCACGAGCCGGTCGCCGAGGCCCAGGTCCTCGACGAGCCGCACCGCCTCCGGTACGCGGGCCAGGACAGCCTCGGGACCGGTGTCGTACCAGTGCCCGGCCAGGCGCACCCGGTGCAGCTTGCCGCCGACGCGGTCGCCGGCCTCCAGGACGACGATCTCGTCGTCGGGCCGGCGCCGCCGCCACTCGAACGCCGCGGTGAGGCCGGTGATCCCGGCCCCGATCACGACCAGCCGGCGGCGGGTCATCCCGCGGGGGTGGTGGGGCCGGCCGGGGTCGCAGTGAGCTCGTGCACCAGCTCCACGACGTGGGTGAGGACGTCCGGGTCGGTCTCGGGAAGCACCCCGTGGCCGAGGTTGAAGATGTGGCCGCGCGCCGCGCGGCCCTGCTCCACCACCCGCCGCACCTCGCGGTCGACCGTTCCGCGGTCGGCGAGGAGGACGGCGGGGTCGAGATTGCCCTGCAGGGAGCGGGCCGGCCCCACCCGGCGGGCGGCCTCGTCCAGCGGCACCCGCCAGTCGACCCCGACGACGTCGGCCCCGGCGTCGCCGATCAGCGGCAGCAGTTCCCCCGTGCCCACGCCGAAGTGGATCCGGGGGACGTCGCGGTCACCGAGCCCGTCGATCACCGCCCGCGAGTGCGGCAGCACCCGCTCGGCGTAGTCGACGGCCGACAGCACGCCGGCCCACGAGTCGAACAGCTGCACCGCGGACGCCCCCGCGTCCACCTGGGCGCGCAGGAAGGTCGCCGCGGAGACCGCGAGCCGGTCGAGCAGTCGGCTCCACGCCTCCGGCTCGGCGTACATGAACGCCTTGGTGCGGGCGTGCTCCTTCGACGGGCCGCCCTCGATCAGGTAGGTGGCGAGGGTGAACGGCGCGCCCGCGAAACCGATCAGCGGGATCGGGCCGAGCTCGGCGACCAGCTGCCGGACCGCCGTCTGCAGGAAGGCCAGCCGCTCCGGCTCGAGCGGCGGCAGCGCGTCCACGTCGGCCACCGAGCGCACGGGTGAGGCCACGACCGGCCCCACCCCGGCCTTGATGTCGATGTCGACGCCGGCCACCACCAGGGGCAGCACGATGTCGGAGAAGAGGATCGCCGCGTCGACGCCGTGCCGGCGGACTGGTTGCAGCGTGATCTCGGTGACCAGGTCGGGGTCCTGGCAGGCGGCCAGCATCCCGGTGCCCGCCCGCAGCGCCCGGTACTCCGGCAGCGACCGCCCTGCCTGACGCATGAACCAGACCGGCGTCCGGCTCACCGGCAGCCCGCGGGCGGCCCGGACGAGATCCGGGATCTCCGGGTCCGGGGTTCCGGCGGTGGTCGGGGGAACCGACCGGGCGGGGTCAGGGGCGGCAGTCACGACCGCCGATCCTCCCAGACGGCCGGGGACCGGCGGAGCGCCGACCGGATCCGGCGTCCGGGAACCTCTGCGGCGCGTCGGGCGCGGTGTGCTATCCGGCGGCCTACCCTGCGAACGTGGAGCCGACCAGCCTGGCCAGTGCCGGGAACCGGGGCAGCGACGCGGGCGGGGCCGAGCCCCCGGCCGAGTTCCGGGCCGCCCTGGAGGCGCTCGCCACCGTCCGAGCCCGCCCCGAGATCGTCCTCGAGCAGATCCCGGCACCGCAGCGGCTCGCGCCGTTCGCCCACGCGGTCGCCGCCCGGGTCGCCGAGCCCGACCCCGACGGCGCCGACGACGACTTGGAGATCGCCAGCGCGCGGTTCATCGTCCTGTACGACCCCGAGGGCCACGAGGCCTGGCGGGGGACGACGCGCTGCGTGGGCTATCTCTCCGCGGCGACCGACGAGGAGCTGGTCGACGACACCATGTTCTCCGAGGTGGCCTGGAGCTGGCTGACCGACGCCCTCAGCGAGGCGGGCGCGGAGCACCACGCCGTCGGGGGCACGGTCACGCGCACCGCCTCGACGCGGTTCGGCGACCTCGCCGGGCCCGAGCACACCGTCGACGTCGAGATGCGCGCGTCGTGGACCGCCGACGACACCGCGCTCGACCGCCACCTGCAGGCGTGGCTCGACGTCCTCGGCAACGCCGCCGGGCTCCCTCCGCCGGGAGTACGGCTGCTGGGTCCCTCCGACCGCCCCGGCGGCGAGACTCTCTAACATCGGAGAGCCAGCCGGGCGCGAGCCCGCTGCGCCGGCGCCCTCTCCCCCGGTCCGCGCGATGCCGCGCGGATGCATCCGGGAGCCGGCGGCCCGACCGACGAGGACCGGCAAGAAGGTGGACGGCAACTGAGCACCGAGCCCACTCCCTCCCCGGCGGGGGACGCCGCTCCAGAGGCGTCCCCGCCCGCGGTGCCTCTCCTCGCTCCCCGCGACGGCCTGCCGCCGGTCATCGAGACCTCGACCCAGCTGGTCGAGTACGCCGAGGTGCTCCGGGCCGGCACCGGGCCGGTCGCCGTCGACGCCGAGCGCGCGTCCGGTTACCGGTACGGGCAACGGGCCTACCTGGTGCAGCTGCGCCGCAACGGCTCCGGTACCGGCCTGATCGATCCCGTGCCGCTGCCGGACCTGTCGGTGATCCAGGACGCGATCGCCGACGAGGAGTGGGTCCTGCACGCGGCCAACCAGGACCTGCCGTGCCTGGCCGAGATCGGCCTCGTCCCGGGACGGATCTTCGACACCGAGCTCGCCGCCCGGCTGGCGGGCCTGCCCCGGGTCGGCCTCGGCGCCGTCGTGGAGTCCCTGCTGGGCTACTCGCTGCAGAAGGGGCACTCCGCCGCCGACTGGAGCACCCGGCCGCTGCCCGAGGAGTGGCTGGTGTACGCGGCCCTGGACGTCGAGGTGCTCATCGACCTCCGCGACGCCCTGGCGGCGATCCTCGAGGAGCAGGGCAAGACGGAATGGGCCCGGCAGGAGTTCGAGGCGATCCTCGCCGCGGGCCCGCCGCCCCCGAAGCCCGACCCGTGGCGGCGCACCTCGGGCGTGCACGGGCTGCGCAGCCGGCGGCAGCTGGGCATGCTCCGCTCGCTGTGGCAGGCCCGTGACGACATGGCCCGCCGCCGCGACATCGCGCCCGGGCGCGTGCTCCCCGACTCGGCGATGGTGTCCGCCGTCCAGGCCGACCCGAAGGACGAGGGCGCACTGCTGGAGCTGCCGGTGTTCCGCGGACGGGCCAACCGCAAGCTGGTCGGCACCTGGTTCGGCGCCATCGCGCGGGGCCGCGCCCTGCCCGAGTCCGAGCTGCCGGTGCACAGCCGGTCGGGCGACGGCCCGCCGCCGGTCAACCGGTGGGCCGACCGTGATCCGGCCGCCGCCAGCCGCCTGCAGGCCGCGCGCGCCGCACTCGCCGGGCTCTCCGAGAAGCATTCGGTGCCGGTGGAGAACATCCTGTCGCCCGACCTGGTCCGCCGGCTGATGTGGACCCCGCCCGAGCCGCGCGACGCCGGCGCCGTCGCCGAGGCGCTGCGGGCGGGCGGGGCGCGGGAGTGGCAGGTCGAGCTCACCCTCGACGTCCTCACCGCCGCGGCCAACAAGGCCTGAGCGACCTCCTCTCCCGCCTCCGCGCGGTGCGCGAACCGTCGTTACGGGATCGTGACGGGCCGGCTGTGGGTCCACCGGGCACGCTGCTGCGTGTAGGCGGCACGGGCGGCGAGGGGGACGGGCGTGGGCGGCGGGGACGAGGACCCGGGTGGGGGCAAAGACTCCTTCCCCGACTTCGTCACGCGGCAGCAGCAGGCGCTCCTGCGGCTGGCGTTCCTCCTCGCCGGCGACCGTGGCCATGCGGAGGACCTCGTGCAGACGGCGCTGATGAAGACCTACCGGCACTGGGACCGGATCATCCGGCGCGGTGACCCGTCGGCGTACGTGCGCCGCACCCTGGTCACCACGCACACCAGCTGGCGGCGCCGCGCCTGGCACCGCGAGCAGCCGACCGGCCGGCTGCCCGACCTCCCGGCGGCCGAACCCGGCGACCGGCTCGACGCCGGCGAGGAGCTCCGCCGGGCCCTCGCCGCGCTGCCCCCGCGGATGCGAGCCACGGTCGTCCTGCGCTACTACGAGGACCTCTCCGAGCTGCAGACCGCCCGGCTGATGGGCTGCTCGGAGAGCACGGTGAACACCCAGGCCGCCCGCGGCCTCGCCCGGCTGCGCAGCGCGCTGACGGGCCCGCGCGCCGCGGAGGACGGGGCCGGGGTCCTGCACCGGGAGCAGTCCCGATGACGTCCGAGACCGAGCTGCGGGCCCGGTTGCACCGGCTGGCCGAGCGCGCCGGGCGCCCGTCCGCCGACGGGCGCGTCCTCGCCGGGAGGATCGCCCGGGACAGCGCCGACCGGAGTCGCCGGCGCCGGAAGCTGCTGGCCGGCGTCGCATCCGTGGTCCTGCTCGGCGTCGCCGTCCCCCGGCTGGTCGGCTCGGGACCCGAGGGCGCGGTGCCGGCGTCGGGCCCGGTGTCGGCACCGGCTCGCGACGTCGCGGGCGGAGCCGCGGCCACGGGCGGGGACGCCGCCCTCTTCGAGGCGCCGACCCGTGGTTCCCTGGCCGGCGACCAGTCCTTCGTCGACGCGGTCCGTGCCCTGCCCTGGACCCCCGTACCGCCACCCGCGACGCCGGACGGGATCCCCAACCACGTGCCGGACCCGCCTCTGGAGACGCGTTCCGTGGTCTTCGCCGGAGAGGTGTCCGGGGAGCACTGGGCCCTGGTGATCGGACGGGTGTCCACGCTCGCGCCCGACATGGCGGGCCTGCCCAGCGGGGCCACCGCCCCGCGGCAACCGGTCGCGGCGTGGTTCGCCGGGCCAGCCGACGCCGGGCCCGGCGGGATGGTGCTGCGGGGCGGCCCGGGCGGGTTCGGGCCCGACTGGCCCCTGGCGATCACCGACACCCGTACCGGCGCTCTCGTCGTGGTCGGCTTCCCGGGCGACGTCGTCGAGGTCTCCCCGCGACCCGAGATCGCCGCCGACGGCAGCACCTCCCGGGAGTGGCGGGAGGTCGAGACCGTCGACGGCGTCGCCATCACCCGGGTGCCGCCGTTCGCGCGGGCCTACGACATGTCGACGTCCTACCGCGTGTTCCGCGCCGGCCGGCTCGTCGCCCGGGACATGCCGTGGTCCTTCACCTCGGACCAGACCTCCCCGGACGTGCCGGTCGAGTACCCCCGCGGCCGCCCGTCGGAGCTGGGCGAGCAGGCCGCGCAGTCCGCCGCCGAGCACGTGCTCGCCGAGGTCGGGCTCTCCCCCGCGCAGGTCGACATCACGGCCCAGTGGGTGGGCAGCGTGCCCGCCGGCGAGCCCGGTCAGGCCGCGGTCGTGACCGTCACCCTGCCCAGCGGCGCGATGGTCGTCGAGGCCCAGGTGCTGCTGCCGGAGCAGCCGGGCGGCGGAACCATGGGCGGGTTCTGCGGACAGGCCGTGCTCCCCGCCGGCCCGCCGGCCGAACGACGGGTCCAGGCCCTCGCCTGCGAGGTCGTCGACTACACGACCGGCGCCCCGATGAGCACCAGCCTGGTCGTCGTCGGCCCCCCGGAGGTCACGCTCATCCGCACCTACGACGAGGACCGCACCTTCCTGACCGAGCACGCGGCAGTCGACGGCGTCCTCGTCGTCCCGCTGCCCCTGGGCACCGAGACGGTGGAGGCCGTCACCGCGGCCGGGGTGACCCTGGGCCGGGTCGACGTCCTCGGGCACACGGCGGACTTCGGTGACTGACCGGATCCGGCGCGCCGCCGTCCTGACGGTCGTCACACTGACGACGTGCGCCTGCGGCGCGGCACGGCCGGCCCCGGACGCCGGGGGGCCGACGGAGGACCTCTTCCCCCTGCCGTCCGTACCTGCCGACCCGGGGCCGACCTTCGAGGTGCGACCGCCGCCCCCGCCGGTGAGCTGGGCCGACGGCGGCCGTCGCCTGGCCGTCACGACCTGGGGCAGCTCGAGTTGCCCCACCGGCCCGGGCGACGTCGAGGTCGTCGGCGCGCGGGAGGTCCGGGTGGAGATCACCTTCCTGTTCCCCGGCCGGGATCCGTGCACGGCCGACGTGGCACCGCGGACGACCGCCGTCGACCTCCCCGAGGGCGTCACCGCCGACCAGCCGCTCACGGTGGTCCTCGACCACGACGGCGAGGAGGAGCGGGTGGAGCTGCCGCCCGCCGACGGATGACCCGGCGGGCGGCCGACCCCGCTTCAGGGCCCTCCCCGGCCTGCGAGGGGTGGGGGACGCGGGGTCCTGTTCAGTGGCCCGTCGCCGCCGCCCGGCGCCGGGCGAGAGCATCGACGCTGGCGGCCAGCAGCAGCACGCCACCGGTGATGATGAAGTTGAGGTACGCCTCGGTGCCGAGCAGGCCCAGCCCGTTGGCGATGATGGCCACCACCAGGCCACCGAGGACCGCGTCACGCACGCGGCCCCGGCCACCGAAGAGGCTGGTGCCACCGATGACCGCGGCACCGACCGCGTACAGCAGCGTGTTGCCGCCACCGGAGCCCGGCGCGACGGAGCCCAGCCGGGCAGCCGCCACGATGCCGCTGATCGCCGCCAGCGTCGAGCCGATGACGAAGACGGCCACCTTGATCCTCGTGACGTTGATGCCGGCCCGACGGGCGGCCTCGGCGTTGCCACCGACCGCGTACACGTGCCGGCCGAAGGCGGTACGGCCCAGCACGAAGGTGAGCAGCAGCAGCAGGATGATCACCAGCGGTACCGCGTACGGGATGCCGGCGAGCACCACGCCCACGGCGGGCGCCCGGTCGACGCTGAGGACGGCGGTGACGAGGACGATCACCAGGGCCATCACCCCGACGCGCAGCAGCACCGCGGCGAGCGGCTGGTGCGCCAGCCCCTTCGCCCGCTGCGTGCGCCACCGGTTCAGCTGCAGCGCGGCGTAGAGCGCCGCCACCAGCAGCGCCAGGATCCAGCCGAGCGTCACCGGCAGGTTCCGGTCGCTGATGGCCGAAATGACCGGGTCGCGCACCGGCACGGTGCCCCCCTCGCCGATCAGCCGCAGCGTGAAACCCTGCCAGCCCAGGAAGAGGGCCAGGGTGACGACGAACGACGGGATCCCGATCAGCCCCACGAGACTGCCCGTGAACAGGCCGATGACGACGCCGGTGAGGATCGCCGCCACCACGGCGACGTACCACGGTGCGCCCGCGTCGGCGAGCAGCTTCGCCATGACGGCCGCGCAGACCCCGCTGACGACGCCGGCGGACAGGTCGATCTCGCCGAGCAGCAGGACGAAGACCAGGCCCATCGCCAGGATGATGATCGGCGCCGCCTGGTCGGCCAAATTGGCCATGTTGCGCGGGGTCAGGAACGTCTCCGGCCGCAGGGCGAAGAAGAGCAGGCCCAGGACCACGATGCCGAGGATCGCGGGCAGCGCGCCGAGATCACCGCCGCGGACCCGGTCGATGTAGGCCCGGACGGTGCCGCCCAGGGAGTCGGCCGAGCGGTCGGCCTCGAAGCCGGACGGGGCGCCACCGGGCTCCTGCTCGCTGGTGGACGCGGAGATCGTGCTCGACATGGTTCTAGACCTCCACCGCGGCGACTTCGGCGGGGGCGATGCCCACGTTCCCGGACCGGCCCGCCGTGATGAGCTCGATGACCTGGCTGCGGTTCACCTCGGAGATCGGGATGTCGGCAGCCATGCGGCCGAGGTACAGGGCGGCGACCCGGTCGGCCACCTCGAAGACGTCGACCATGTTGTGGGAGATGAAGACGACCGCGTGGCCGGTGTCCGCCAGCCGCCGCACGAGATCGAGGACCTGGCGTGTCTGGGCCACGCCCAGGGCGGCGGTCGGCTCGTCCAGCACGACCAGCTTGGACTCCCAGAGCACCGCCTTGGCGATCGCGACCGTCTGCCGCTGACCACCGGAGAGGCTGGAGACGAGCTGCCGCACGGACTTGAGCGTGCGGACCGACAGCTTGCTGAGGGTGTCGCGCGCCGCCTGCTCCATGGAGACCTCGTCGAGGAGCAGGCCGTTCTTGCGCTCGCGGCCGAGGAACATGTTCTGCACGACGTCGAGGTTGTCGGCCAGCGCCAGGTCCTGGTAGACGACCTCGATGCCCAGCGCGGCGGCATCGCGGGGTCCGGAGATCGAGACCGGCCGGCCCTCGAAGAGGATCTCGCCCGCGTCGATGGGGTGGATGCCCGCGACCGACTTGATCAGCGTGCTCTTGCCCGCCCCGTTGTCGCCCACCAGCGCGGTGACCTGGCCGGGGTAGACCTTCATGTTGACGCCGTGCAGGACCTGGATGGCGCCGAAGCTCTTGTCGACGCCGCGCAGTTCCAGGGTGGGGGTGCCGTCGGCAGGACGGTCGGTCGGTGCGGACACTCCGGGCCTCTCGGTCACGCTCGTCACGGATGCGGCAG
>NZ_JBHUHP010000030.1:264893-347612 GCF_042682525.1 Blastococcus deserti | reverse complement strand
CGTCCATGATGGGCCCCCCGGCGGCCGCTGACCACTACTCGATGCCGAGCTCCTCGCAGGCAGCGGCGAACTCGCCGGTGCACAGTTCCTCGGCCGTCACGAACTCGTCCTCGACGACGTCGCTGACGTTGTCGCGGAAGATCGAGACCGGCTCCAGCAGGATCGAGGGGACCTCGCGGCCGGCCTCGGTGTCCTCGACGGTGCCCGTGGTCTCGGCCTCCTCGCCGTTGATCAGCGCGATGGCCAGCTCGGCGAGCGCGTTGGCCTCCTCGCGGATCGACTTGTAGACCGTCATGCACTGGTCGCCGGCGAGGATGTTCTGCAGACCCTCCACCGTGGCGTCCTGACCGGTCACGTTGGCGGCGCCGGCGGCGTTGTTGCGCTCCAGGATCTGGATCACCGAGTTGGCCAGGCCGTCGTTGGCGGCCAGGACGCCCTGGATGTTGCCGCCGGCCTGGGTGTACATCTGCTCGAAGATCGTCGCGGCCTGCTGGTTGTCCCAGTCGGGCACGGCCTGCTCGGCCACCTGCGTGTACTGCGTCATCTCGTCGAGCACCTCGTGGGCGCCCTGCGAGAACAGCGTGGCGTTGTTGTCGTCCGGCGACCCGTTGAGGAAGGCGATGTTGCCCTGGGTGACGCCGTTCTCCTCCAGGCACTGCGCCAGGCCCTCGCCCTGCAGGCGGCCGACCGCGACGTTGTCGAAGGAGACGTAGTACTCCGCCGTCCCGCCCAGGGTCAGCCGGTCGTAGTCGATCGTCTGCACGCCCTCGGCGGCGGCCTGCTCCTGGATCTGCGCGCCCGAGGCGGAATCCAGGTTGACGATGGCGAGGACCGTGGCGCCCTCGGTGATCATCTGCTCGGCGATGGTGGCCTGCCGCTGGGCGTCGCCCTCGGCGTTCTGGATGTCGTACTCGACGCCGGCCTCCTCGAAGGCCGCCTCGAGGTAGGGGCGGTCGAAGTTCTCCCAGCGGACCGAGGACTCGGTGTCAGGGAGGATCACGCCGACCTTGCCGGCCGCCTCACCGTCACCGCCACCGCCGCCGCCGTCGCCGCCGCTGTCGCCGCCACATGCGGCCAAGCCGAAGACGAGGGCGGCCGCGACCGTCGTCGTCAGGGTGCTCCGTCGCGCCATCAGAGGGGACCTGCCTTTTGTTGGGGTTACATCGGAATTCCGGCGGGACATCTTGTCCACCCATTCGATGTGACCGCAAGCACAGTGGACGACCGTTGTCGGACCGTGACGTGGGCCATTCGACCCGCGAGGGGCACGGTGGGCTTGGCCGGATGGTTACCGACGGGTAACTTGAGCGGTACCGCGCCCCTCCGGGCCGGTCCCCCACTGCTGCGGAGGTCTGCGTGTCATCTGAGGAGCGGCGGCCGCGCTCGCTGCGCGAGGTCGTGTTCGTCGACGGCGTGCGCACCCCCTTCGGCAAGGCCGGCCCCAAGGGCCTCTACGCCGAGACCCGCGCCGACGACCTGGTGGTCCGGGTCATCCGCGAACTCCTGCGCCGCAACCCGGCGCTGCCGGCCGAGCGCGTCGACGAGGTGGCCATCGCGGCCACCACGCAGATCGGCGACCAGGGCCTGACGCTGGGTCGCACCGCCGCCCTCCTGGCCGGGCTGCCGAAGTCCGTCCCCGGTTACTCGGTCGACCGCATGTGCGCCGGTGCGATGACCGCCGTGACCACGACCGCGTCGGGCATCGCCTTCGGCGCCTACGACGTCGCCATCGCCGGCGGCGTGGAGCACATGGGCCGCCACCCGATGGGCGAGGGCGCCGACCCGAACCCGCGGTTCTTCAGCGAGAAGCTGGTCGACGAGTCCGCGCTCGTCATGGGCTCCACCGCCGAGAACCTGCACGACCGCTTCCCGCACCTGACCAGGGAACGGGCCGACGCGTTCGCCCTGGCCAGCCAGCAGAAGTACGCGAAGGCGGTCGCCAACGGGCAGATCGGCCCCGAGCTGGTGACCGTGGCCACGCGCTCCGCCGAGCAGGGCTGGGGGGTCGCCACGGTCGACGAGCCGCCGCGGCCGGGCACCACGCTCGACGGCCTGGCGTCGCTCAAGACGCCGTTCCGCCCGCACGGGCACGTGACCGCCGGCAACGCCGCGGGGCTCAACGACGGCGCCACCGGCTGCCTGCTGGCCGCCGAGGACGTCGCCCGGGAGCTCGGCCTGAACATCGGCATGCGGCTGGTCGGCTACGGCTTCGTCGGTGTCGAGCCCGAGGTCATGGGCGTGGGCCCGGTGCCGTCGACGGAGAAGGCGCTGGCCCGCACCGGCCTGACCATCGACGACATCGGCCTGTTCGAGCTCAACGAGGCCTTCGCCGTCCAGGTGCTGGCCTTCCTCGACCACTTCGGCATCGCCGACGACGACGAGCGGGTCAACCCGTGGGGCGGCGCGATCGCCGTCGGCCACCCGCTGGCCTCCTCCGGCGTCCGGCTCATGACGCAGCTGTCCCGCCAGTTCGCCGAGCGGCCCGACGTCCGCTACGGCCTGACCGCCATGTGCGTGGGCCTGGGCATGGGCGCCACCGTGATCTGGGAGAACCCGAACCGGGAAGGGGCCGCGAAGTGACCGCCGTCTTCGAGGAAGAGGTCGTCACCAAGGCGCTCGTCCGTTACCTGCGGCTGCCCGGCCTGGCCGGCGAGTTCGCGCTGATCACGCTCGACAACGGGCACGACCACACCCGCCCGTCCACGTTCGGCCCGGGCGGACTCGCGTCGCTCGATGCAGCGCTGGACGAGATCGCCGCGCGCTCCCCCGCCCCGGTGGGGATCGGCGTGACCGGCAAGCCGTTCATCTTCGCCGTCGGCGCGGACCTGTCCGGCGTTCCGTCGATCACCTCCGCCGAGCAGGCACGGGAGGTCGCCCAGACCGGCCACCGGGTGTTCCGGCGGCTGAAGGACGCGCCGGTGCCGACGTTCGCCTTCCTCAACGGCGTCGCTCTCGGCGGCGGCCTGGAGCTGGCCCTGCACTGCCACTACCGGACCATCGCCACCACCGCGATGGTCGCCTTCCCCGAGGTGTTCCTCGGCCTGGTCCCCGGCTGGGGCGGCACGCAGCTGCTGCCGAACCTCATCGGCATCGACCCGGCCGTCACGGTCGTCGTCGAGAACGCCCTGGCGCAGAACAAGATGACGCCGGCGCCCCGGGCGGCGAAGCTGGGCGTCGCCGACGCCGTCCTGGAGCCCGCCGACTTCCTCGAGCGCTCGCTCGAGTGGGCGGCCGGGGTGCTCCGCGGCGAGGTGACGGTCTCCCGGCCGGACGTCGCCCGGACGGCGTGGGACGACGCCATCGCCCGTGCGCGGGCGATCGTGGCCGCGCGCACCCGCAACGCCTCCCCCGGCGCCGTCCGTGCGGTGGAGCTGCTGGACCTCGCGCGCAACGGCGTGGACGGCGAGGCCTTCACGGCCGGCACGGCGGCCGAGGACGACGCGCTGACCAACCTGCTGATGAGCGACCCGCTGCGGGCGTCGCTCTACTCCTTCGACCTGGTCAACAAGCGGGCCAAGCGGCCGGCCGGCGCGCCGGACAAGAAGCTGGCCCGCAAGGTGACCAAGGTCGGCGTCGTCGGCGCCGGGCTGATGGCCTCGCAGCTGGCGATGCTCTTCGTCCGGCAGCTGAAGGTGCCGGTCGTGCTGACCGACATCGACCAGGCCCGCGTCGACAAGGGCGTGGCCTACGTGCACGGCGAGCTGGACAAGCTGGCCCAGCGCGGGCAGCTGAGCCAGGACGGGCTCAACCGGCTCAAGGGCCTGGTCACCGGCTCGCTGTCCAAGGACGTCTTCGCCGACGCCGACCTGGTCATCGAGGCCGTCTTCGAGGAGATGTCGGTCAAGCAGCAGGTGTTCGCCGAGGTCGAGGCGATCGTCTCGCCCGAGTGCGTGCTGGCGACCAACACCTCGGCGCTCTCGGTGACCGAGATGGCCTCGAAGCTCGAGCACCCCGAGCGGGTGGTGGGCCTGCACTTCTTCAACCCGGTCGCGGTCCTGCCGCTGCTGGAGGTGGTGCGCGCCGAGCAGACGGACGACGCCACACTGGCCACCGCCTTCGCCGTCGGCAAGCAGCTGAAGAAGTCCTGCGTCCTGGTCGCGGACGCTCCGGCGTTCGTGGTCAACCGGCTGCTCACCCGATTCCTCGGCGAGATCACCTCGGCCGTGGAGCAGGGCACCCCGGTGGCCGTCGCCGACCGCGCGCTCGATCCGCTGGGCCTGCCGATGACGCCGTTCGAGCTGCTCACGCTGGTCGGTCCCCCGGTGGCGCTGCACGTGGCCGAGCGCATGCACGAGGCCTTCCCCGACCGCTTCCTCGTCGGCGAGGGGCTCCGCAGGATGGTCGAGCTCGGCAAGTCGTCGGTGTACAGCGAGCCCGGCGTGGTCGACCCCGACCTGGCCGGCATCGACGCCGGCGACTCACCGCTGACCGAGGAGCAGGTGCGGGAGCGGGCGGTGGAGGCCCTGGCCCAGGAGGTCCGGCTGATGCTGGACGAGGGCGTCGTGCAGGCGGTGCAGGACATCGACCTGTGCATGCTGCTGGGCGCCGGATGGCCGTTCTGGCTGGGCGGCATCTCCGCCTACCTGGATCGCGCCGGCGTCTCCGAGAAGGTCACCGGCGAGCGGTTCCTGCCGAAGGGTGTGGCGTCGCTGCCCGCCTGAGAAGCCCCCGCACGCTCGGGCGGTGCCCTGGACGGGCGACGGCCCGGCCCCCTCGACGGAGAGGGAGCCGGGCCGTCGTCGTCCTCGCCCCGGGCGGCCCGTCCGCCGGAGACGGCCGCCGACCTCGCGAAAGGGCCGCCGACCTCACGCTGCAGCACGAGGACGGCGGCCGCACGGTGCGGGCGGCCCGTCCGCCGGACCGGAGCGACCTCGTTCGGGACGGCCGGGGCGATCCGGATCCGCTCAGGCGCCGACCTGACGGTCGCGGCCGGCCCAGAACCGGTCCCGGACCTGCCGGCGCCAGAGCTTGCCGTTGCTCGTCTTGGGCAGCGCGTCGACGAAGTGGACGGCCGTGGGCTTCTTGTAGCCGGCCAGGTGCTGCCGGCAGATGTCGACGACACGGTCGGCCGCGAGCGTCCGGCCGGGCTTGAGCGCGACCACGGCGGTGACCGTCTCACCCCACTTCTCGTGCGGCGCCCCGACGACCACCACCTCGTGGACCTCGGGCAGCAGGGAGATGACCTTCTCCACCTCGGCGGGGTACACGTTGATGCCGCCGGAGATGATGGCGTCGCCCTTGCGGTCGACGATGTACAGGTAGCCCTCCTCGTCCCGGTAGCCGATGTCCCCGGTGTCCAGCCAGCCGTCGGGCCGGAGGATCCCCTCCGTCTGTTCGGGCCGCCGCCAGTACCCCTGCATCACCGTGCCGCCGCGCACCTGGATCTCACCCCGCTCGCCGACCTCGGACAGCTCGACGCCTTCCTCGGAGACCAGGCGGAGGTCGACGAAGGGCGTCGGCCGACCCGCGGAGCCCAGTCGCCGCGGCACCGGATCGCCGGGATCGCTCCGGTGCGCCGCAGGCGGGAGTGCCGCCAGCGGCACCAGGGCCTCGCTCAGGCCGTACACCTGGACGAGCACCTCACCGAATCGCGCGTGCGCCCGCCGCGCGGCCTCGGCGGAGATGGCCGAGCCCCCGTAGGGGACGGCGCGGAGGCTGGAGAGGTCGTACCGCCCGGTCTCCGCCTCGGCCGTGAGCGACGTCAGCATCGTGGGCACGAGCGGGAGGACGGTGACGCCGAGCTCCTGGACGGTGCGCAGCGTCGTGGCCGGGTCGAACCTCGTCAGCGTGGCGGTGGCGGCACCCCGGGCGTAGCAGGCCGTGCCGATCGACCCGCTGAGGTGCGCCATCGGACCGGCGTGCAGCACGACGTCGGTGTGGTCGATCGCGGGCAGCTCCGCCATCAGGCCCGAGATCATGGCCACCCAGTTCCGATGGGTCAGCATCGCCGCCTTCGGCGCGCCGGTCGTCCCGGACGTGTACAGCAGCGCCGCCAGGTCCGTCGGCGCCGGGGCGGCGGTGAGCGGCGCGGCGGGGGCCGCCGATGCGAGCAGCCGCTCGTACCCGTGGGACCGGGGCGCCCGGCCTCCGCCCACGACCACGACCTCCGCCATCCCATCGGGCAGACGGTCGACCAGCTGGTCGGCGCGGCTCGCGTCGGTGACGACGACCCGGGGGGCGCAGTCGTCCACGATCCGGAGGACGTCGTCCACGTGCAGCCTGGGGCTCAGCGCCGTCCGGACGAAACCGCACAGGAACGCGGCCTGCTCGACCTCGAGGAACTCCTGCCCGTTGTCCAGCCACAGCACCACCCGGTCCCCGGGCTCCGTGCCGAGCCGCACCAGTGCGGCGCCGACTCGCAGGACCCGCTCCCGGAGATCGGCGAACGTGACCGCGTGCGCCGCGCCGGTCACGGCGGTGGACCGCGGGTACCGCGCGTACGCACGGGCCAGCACCGCCGCCATGCTCGTGTCCACGTCTGGTCCTCGCGCTACGCGGAGGCGGTCGCTGGGTGACGGTTCGCCGGACGGAGGATGCCGTCCACGCGTCGGGGCACGCCCAGGAAGTCGTCAGGCAGGCCCTCCGGCAGCAGGTCGGCCCCGGCGTCCTGCCACGGAGGACCGGTCCGCGGGTCGACACTCCACACGTCGTTCACAGCCCACTCCTGGGTCATGTCGGGTCGCCCGGCGGGACGGCCGGGCAGGGTGCTGTCGGGGGCGCCGCTCACGCCGACGGCGGTCGCCGGTCGGGGTGGTCACCGGCCAGCCAGGCCAGGTCGTCCTTGCCCCGGCAGACCTCGCTGCGGAGCGTTCCGATCTCATCGATCCGGATGGAGACGCGGTCACCGGCGAGCAGGGTGGTGGGCAGGTCCGGGACGAGGCTGGTGCCCGTGGACAGGACGACCCCGTCCGGAAAGAGGTCCTCGCGGAACAGGTGCTCGACGAGGTCGTCGAGGCTCCGGTGGAGCTCCGCCGTGCTGGCGCTCCCCCGCCAGGCCACCTCCCCCCGGCGCTCGATCCGCATCTCCATGCCGAGCGCCCGCGGGTCGGGAACCTCCCATGCCGGCCGGATCGCCGGGCCGACGGCACAGCCGCCGAGGTACACCTTGGCCTGTGGGAGGTAGAGCGGGTTCTCGCCCTCGATGCTCCGCGAGCTCACGTCGTTGCAGATGGTGTAGCCGAGCACCTCGCCGGCGGGGGTGAGCACCAGTGCGAGCTCCGGCTCGGGGACGTTGGTCTCCGAATCCCGGCGCACGGCAACCTGCTCCCCGTCCCCGGTCACGCGCCAGGCCACCGACTTGAAGAACAGCTCCGGCCGCGCAGCGTCGTACACCAGCTCGTAGACGTCGGCCGCCTTGTCGCTCTCCTCGACGCGTGCCTCCCGCGAGCGACGGTAGGTCACCCCGGCGGCCCACACCTCCATGCGGGAGTCGACCGGTGGCAGCAGGCGGACCTCCGCGGCGTCGACCCCTGGGTCCCGCAGGCTCGCCTCGCAGGCCGAGCGGATGTCGGCGAGCGGCACCCGCAGCAGCCCACCCAGGGTGTCGTGCCCCGGGAGCGGTCGGACCCGGCCGTCGGACTCGACCCCGACAGCCGGCCGGCCGGAGGGGTCGACATAACGGACGATCATCATGAGCCGGCTCCCGGCGACGTGGGTGCGGGTGGGGGCAGGGGCACCCCGCGCAGACCGACCTCGAGCTTGGTGACGTGCCACCGGCCCAGGTTGGCGGCGAGGAGCGCGTCCCCCTGGAACGCCACGTTGGTCGGATGCGCCAGCAGGTGTGCGCTCAGGTCCTCACCCACCACGTCGACCGTCCCGTCGGCCGCCACGCGCAGGACCTGACTCGGCTGGTAGCAGCTGACGAAGACGGAGCCGTCCTCGCCCACGGCGAGACCGTCGGGGTACGCGCCGGGCAGCGTGACGAGGTCGCGCTTGGCACCGGCCGCGCCGTGCTCGTCGACGTCGATCACGGAGACGGCGTGGCGGAAGGTCTCGGCCACGTACAGGCGTGTCCCGTCGGCGCTGAAGGCCAGCCCGTTGGCGAACGTGAACGGGCCGGAGTGCCACACCTCGCCGGTGCCGTCGGGCTGGAGGACGACGATCCCGGGGCCCGGGGTCCCGAACTCCCAGCTGTCGGACACGAACAACCGGCCCGCCGCGTCGAACGCCGGGTAGTTCGGGATCCTGAACCGGTGCCCGGGCACGCCGTCCGCGAACAACTCCAGCTTCCCCGAGGACGTCTGCAGCTTGAAGACCGCGGCGTGCTTCTGGTCGCAGACGAACAGGTCCCCGAACCGGTCGAACGCCATGCCGAGGCAGAACCCGTCCGTGCTCGCCACGACCTCCCTGCGACTGCCGTCCGGGGTGATCCGGTAGATCTCGCCCCGTTCGCCGCCGCACCAGACGAAACCGTCGGCGTCGACGGCGATGCCCTCGGGGTGGGAGAGGCGTGGCTCCGTGACCGCGCCGTCACAGAGGACGCTCATGGGGACGCCGCTGACTACTTCGTCGTTCATGGGGTGCTCCTCACTTGCCGGTGAACTGCGGCTCGCGCTTCTGCAGGAAGGCCGCGATGCCCTCGGCGCCGTCGCGGGTGGCGTACAGGCTCGACAGCGTCTGCTGCTCGAGCGCCAGACCGACGTCCAGCGGCGTCTGCGCCCCCTGATCGATCAGCCGCTTGGCCTCGCGCACCGCCAGCGGCGCGTTGCCGGCGATGGATTCGGCCGTCGTGCGGGCGGTCTCGGCCAGGTCACCGGGCACGCAGACCCGGGACACCACCCGGCGCTCGAACATCTCCTGGGCGCTGTAGAAGGCGCCGGTGACGACCGCCTCCTTCGCGAAGCGGATCCCCGTCGCCCGGGCCAGTCGCTGGGTCCCTCCTCCGCCCGGGAGCAATCCCAGCTTCACCTCCGGGAGACCGAACTTGGCCCGCTCGGAGGCGAGGATCATGTCGCAGCACAGCGCGACCTCGAAACCGCCGCCGAGCGCGTACCCGTTCACCGCGGCGATGGTGAACTGGGGCAGCTGCTCGAGGGCGGTGAAGACCCTCCGGCTGAGCCGCTGGTAGTCGTCGAAGGCCGCCTGCGGGACGCGGTCGTACTCCGAGATGTCGGCGCCGGCGATGAACCCCTTGCCGGTGCCGGTCAGCACGAGCACGCGGACCTCGTCGTCGGTGTGGAGTTCGTCGAAGTAGCTCCCGAGCCGGGTCACCAGGCTCCTCGACAGCGCACCCAGCGCGTCCTCCCGGTCGATGCGGAGCCACGTGACGGGGCCTCGCCGGTCCTCGACGAGGTGCTCGTGGATGCGGACCTCGGTCACAGGGCGCCCGCCTCCTGGAGGTCCCGGAGCGCCTCCTCGGACAGCACCTCGGACAGCACCTCGCGGGTGTGCTCGCCGACGGCGGGGGGCCGCAGCCGCTGGCGCCAGGGGGTCTCGGACAACGTGATGGGGCAGCCGACCAGCTGGAGGGTCTCCCCGGAGGTGTGCTCGACGTCGACGATCAGGGGGGAGCCGTCGGCGGCGAGCTCCGCGGCCGCCTCCTTCATCGTCCGCACCGGCGCCGCCCACAGTCCCGCGGCCAGCAGCGGGTGCAGCCAGTCCTCGGTGGTGCGGGACGGCGTCACGGCATCCAGCCGGCGCTTGATCGCGTCGCGGTCGGCCCAGGCGTCCATGTCGGCCAGGGCGGGGTCGCCGAACACCTCCGCGACGGCCGACAGCTCGCCCATCGCGATCGCGATCCAGCCGTCGGCCGTCCGGTACATGCCGAACGGGGCCGACAACCAGGGCTGGGCGATGCCCGCCTCGGAGCGGGTGAAGTCCAGACCCAGGTTCACCATCGCCGAGATCTCCTGCGTGAGGATCGCCATGGTGGCGTGGAAGAGGTCGACCTCCACGCGCTGGCCCACACCGTGGCGGTACCTGGCCAGCAGGGCGGCGAGGATGCCGTTGGCAAGGGTGAGCGCGCCCGTCGCGTCACAGATCGAGGTGCCCGCGGCGATGGGCGGGTCGCCGGCGGTTCCCGTGTTGAGGGCCAGTCCGCTCGCGGCCTGGATCAGCAGGTCCTGGCCCGGCCGGTTCTCCTGCGCGTACTTGGTGCGCTGTCCCCACCCCGAGCCGGAGCAGTAGATGATGTCCGCACGCACGGCGCGGAAGTCCTCGTAGCCCAGTCCGAGCCGGTCCATCACGCCGGGCCGGAAGTTCTCGACGACGACGTCGCACGTCTCGGCCAGCCGCAGCAGGGCGTCCCGTGCCCCCTTCCCCTTGAGGTCGATGGCGACCGAGCGCTTGTTGCGGTTCATCGCCACGAACGCGGCCGAGTCGGTCCCGATGAGGCGGCCGGCGAACTCGAGACCGCGCTCCCACTCCCCCACCTCCGGGCGCTCGACCTTGATCACGTCGGCGCCCAGATCGGCCAGCACCTGGGTGGCGAAGGGGCCCAGCATCATCTGGGTGAAGTCGAGGACCCGGATGCCTTCCAGGGCAGCAGGGGTGTCGGACGTGGGGTCGGTCGTCGTCACTGCGAGATCTCCTTGCTGCGCTTCCCGTCGAGCATGCGGGTGAGGTGGTCGTGGATGGCGGCCGGCGGAGCGGCGGTGCGCAGCAGGTCCACCAGCGCGATCCCCGCCGCGTCCTGGTAGCCCGGCCACCACGGGTCCCGGGGTCGCACGTGCGAGGACTCGATCGTCGCCCGCGTCCCGGAGAAGAAGCCGCCCACGACGGCATCCGCGGCCTCGTCGTGCCACACCGCCCGGCTGCCCGGCTGACCCTCGTTCGGCAGCACGATCCCCCGCTGGGCGTCCACCCCGGTCAGCCACGCGGCAAACCGCGCCGCCTCCACCGGATGCGCGCTCCTGACGCTGACCGCGAGACCGGCCCCGCCCAGGACCGCCCCCGCCGGATCGGCGCCGACGGAGGGGACGTCGACGAACGACAGACGGCGGCCGGGAGCCGTGGGGCGCTGGTAGTTGGTGTACCCGAACAACAGCGGCGCGTAGACCGGAGCGTCGGCAGCCGGGCCGGCCGACATCAGGTCCAGCAAGCGCGGGGGGTTCAGGTCGAAGCAGCGCGGATCCACCCGGCGGACCAGTTCACAGAAGATGCGCACGGCCTCCAGCGACCAGAACCCGTCGGCGGCCTCGCCGTGGGCGCGAAGGTTGCCCGTGATCGACAGCACGGACAGGACGGCGTCCGAGGGATAGAGCGGGATCGCGACGGAACCGGGAGCCCGTCGGGCCAGCTCCAGCACGTCGTCCCAGCTACGCGGCACCTCCTGGAACAGCGCCCCGGCCCGCGTGCCGTCCACGACCGCCACGTGGCACGCGGCGTCCACCGCCGTCGCCCATTGCCGGCCGTCCCACGTGTAGGTGGCGTGACTGGCGCCGACCGAGTCCGCGGCGAGCGCACCGAGCACGTCCTCACCCACCAGGTCGTCGAGCGGCAGCAGCGCCCCGCTGTGCGCGGCCTCGCCGACCATCGGATGGTCGATGAACAGCAGGTCGGCCGACCCGGCGATCTCGGTCAGCGGTTGGTCGTTGAAGGAGGCGAGCGGCCGGGCGGTGACCCTCATCCGCACGCCGGGGTTGAGGCGCTCCCACTCCCGCACGGCGGCCGTGACAGGGGCCGTGCAGCGGGGGTGGTCCCAGCAGAGGACGGTCAGGTCGACGGTCGACGACATCAGGTCGCCTGACCCGACGGGCCCAGGACGGTCAATCCGCCGTCGACGCGCAGGCAGGTGCCGGTCACGAAGGACGCGTCGTCGGAGAGGAGGAACGCCGTCGCGGCCGCGACCTCGGCCGACTCGCCGAAGCGGCGCAACGCGTGGGAGGCGTTCCAGCTCGCGATCAGGCTGTCCGGATCCGGCGCCGTCTCGAAGATGCGCTGGTTCATCGGCGTCATGATCGTTCCGGGGGCGATGCAGTTGACCCGGATCCGCTCCGGGCCGTACTCCACCGCCGCCTGCTGGGTCAGGGAGAGGATGGCGCCCTTGGTGGCGGCATAGCCGGCCCATCCCGGGAAACCGACGAGGGCCTGGACGCTCGACATGTTGACGATGGAGCCGCCACCCGCCGCACGCAGGTGCGGGATGGCGTACTTCATCCCCGCCCACACCCCCTTGAGGTTGACCGACATGACGCGGTCCCAGTCGGCCTCGGAGATGTCCTCGGCGCTGCCCGGGATCGCGACGCCGGCGTTGTTGACGATGCCGTCCAGCCGCCCGAAGGCCTGAGCCGCTCGCTCCACGAAGTCCGCCACCTCGGACGGCACGGACACGTCCACGCGCCCGGCCAAGACCTCCCCGTCCGAACCCGAGAGCCGCTCGGCCAGCTCCTGGGCCCGCTCGCCGTCCACGTCCGCGACGGCGACGTGGGCCCCCTCCTCGACCAGGCGCACGACGATCGCCTCGCCGATGCCCGCCGCCCCACCGGTCACCACGCACGCCCTGCCTTGAAGCCTCTTCACGCGTCGCCTTCCGTCTCCTCTCCAGTCGCCGCTCTGGACGCCGGAGAAACGTTTTCCTAAACTAGTCTCGACGCACTGCCGATGGGCTGTCAACCACAGTCCGACACCTAGGATCTCGGGCGGCTGGGGGGAGCGGCGAGGACGACATGGCAACCATCAAGGAAGTGGCGGCTCGCGCCGGCGTGGCGCCGTCCACCGTGTCCCGCCTCCTCAACGGCGACCCGACCGTGCGGGTGCGCCCGGAGACGCGCCTGCGGGTCCTTTCCGTCGCGGCAGAGCTGAACTACACGCCCAACCGCGCCGCGCGGGCCCTGCGGGGAACCCGGGTCGGAGCGCTGGGGGTGGCCCTCCGGCACCTGACGAGCCCCGTCTACGCCCAGATCTTCAGTGGCGCGGAGGATGCGGCGCGCAGCGCCGACTTCCTGCTCGTCGCCATCGAGGTCGACGCCCTGGCGACCGACCCCGCGGCCCTGCACCGCTTCGTCCCCGGCAGGGCCGTCGACGGGCTGCTGCTGCAGCGCGACGGCCTGCTGGCGGACGACGTGGTCCTCGAGAACGTGCTGGCCACCAAGCTGCCGTTCGTGATCGTCAACGAGCGGGTGGAGGACCCGCTCTACGGCGTCGCCCTCGACGACGTCCGGGCGTCGCGGATGGCCACCGCGCACCTGCTCGCCCTCGGCCACGTCGACGTCGCGCACCTGGCGATCGGGGGGACCACCCGGCGTGCGCTGGACCGCCAGGAGGGCTGGCAGCAGGCCCTGTCCCACGCCGGGCTCCCCGCACCCCCGGAGATGGTGGCCGTGGGGGGCGGGCGCCCGGAGACGGGCTATGCCGGGATGATGGAGCTACTCGCCAACCCGGTCCGCCCCACCGGCGTCGTCGCCGGCACGCTCCTGGCGGCACTCGGGGCCCTGGCCGCCATCCGCGGCGCAGGGCTGCAGGTGCCCGACGACATCTCCGTCGTGACCCACCACGACTCCTGGGCCGCCGAGTACGCGAGCCCACCACTGACCGCGGTCCGCCTGCCCCTGGAGGAGCTGGGACGCCGGGCGGTGCAGCTGCTCATCGAGCGGCTCGACGGCGCCCCTCCCCGCCAGGAGCTGCTCACCACCCCCGAACCTCAGCTCATTCCCCGAGCGTCCACCGCCCCGCCCCGTTCCGCCGATCGACGGAGACCACGGTGAACCTCTTCGGTGCAACTCAGAGCCCCGAGTCCCTGAGGGACCGGGTCGGTCGCGTTGAGCACGTGGCGAGCAGCACCGCGCTCACCGAGACCGAGGGGCCGGGCCGGGGCATGCGCCGGATCGCCGTCCGGTGCGGAGACGTGGCCTTCGACGTCCACCCGGACCGAGCCCTGGACATCGGCGCCTTCTCGTTCCGGGGTGTCCCCATGGCGTGGATGTCCCCGAGCGGCCTGGTCGGACCGTGGAACCGCGACTCGACGCCGATGGGCTGGCTGAGGGTCTTCCCCGGAGGCCTGGTCAGCACCTGCGGCCTCGACGCCTTCGGATCGCCGTCGCGGGACGAGGGCGAGGACTACCCGCTGCACGGGCTCGCGGGAACGCTGCAGGCCGACCAGGTGGGTCACGGTGGGCGGTGGACCGACGACGGCGACTACGAGATCACCGTGTCCGGCCGCGTGCGCCAGGCGCGGCTGTTCGGCGAGAACCTCGAGCTCCGTCGGGAGATCCGCTGCCGCCTCGGGACCGGCGAACTGAGCATCGACGACGTGGTGACCAACCTCGGCCCGGCCGCCCAGCCGCAGATGATCCTCTACCACGTGAACCTCGGGTGGCCGCTGCTCGACGAGGGGGCGACCCTGCGCCTCCCCAGCGCCGAGGTGGTGCCCCGGGACGAGGACGCCCGCGCCGGCGTGCACGAGTGGGACTCGTTCGGCCCCCCGACGCACCCGTTCCCCGAACAGGTCTTCCGGCACCGGCTGTCCGCCGGCTCCACGGAGGTCCGTGCGGTGCTCTCCAACCCGCGGCTCGGCCTCGCCCTGGCGATGACATTCGACCCCCGGGAGCTCCCCCACCTCTTCCAGTGGAAGATGCTCGGCTCCGGCGCTTACGTCCTCGGGCTCGAGCCGGCCAACTGCCCCGTGATCGAGGGCCGCGCGACCGCCCGGAGCACCGGCGCCCTGCCCGTGCTGGAACCCGGGGAGTCGCGTCACTACCGGCTCACGTTCCAGCCGACGTCGGCCTGACGGCCACACCTTCTCCGGCGGCGTCGGCGGCCGGGGGCCCCGGCGTCCGAGCCGCCCGACCGGAACCGGCCGGGGCCGCTCGGGACGCGCCGGACGCACGTCCGTACCGGCCCCTTGACAGCGACCCGCGTCACATGCACGATCGGTAAATCGTTTTTCCCCGAGCCTGCTACGCCACGGGGTCCAAGTCCAAGTGGAGGGTCCATTGACCAGGTTGAAGCGTCCGGCGCTGATGGGCGCGGCGGTGTTGGCGTTGGTGAGCGTCACGACCGGATGCGGCGGAGGTTCTGGCTCCGGTGACGAGGGTGGCTCCCAGGTCATCACGATCTGGGACCAGGAGCAGTCGGCGAAGGACATCGCCGAGGGCTACGCCGGCGTCGTCGAGCAGTTCGAGGAGGCGCACCCGGGGGTCACCGTCAAGGTGGAGACGTTCCCGTTCGCCCAGTACCGCGACAAGATGCTCGTGGCCATGAAGGGCGGCACCGGTCCGGACGTCATGACCCTCGACCAGGTGTGGACGCCCGAGTTCGCCGCCGCCGGCCTGATCGCGCCGCTGGACGACCGCATCGGGGAGTCCGACGTCATCAAGGAGGACGACTTCTTCGAGGGCGCCTGGCAGTCCAACCAGTACGACGACCAGATGTGGGGCGTGCCCCTGAACTTCGACGTCTGGGAGCAGATGTACTACAACGCCGATCTGTTCCGGGCCGCGGGTCTCGACCCGGACAACCCGCCGAAGACCTGGTCGGAGTGGAACGACGCGGCGGCGAAGCTCAACCAGCCGCCGAACTCCTTCGGCATCGGCCTCATCGGCTGCAAGGACGAGACGTCGTCGGTCCTGACCGACTCGTTCATCTTCTCCAACGGTGGCGAGATCCTCGACGAGTCCGGTGACGTCGTCTTCGACTCGCCGGAGAACGTGGAGGCGTTCGAGCAGTACCAGACCCTCCTGCAGTACTCCCCCGCCGGCTCGGCCGGCGCCTGCGAGCAGGACGTCGTGAACCAGTTCACCGCGGGCAAGGCGGCCATGATCCTCGACGGTTCGTGGCAGCAGGACACCATGAAGAACGCGGCGCAGTTCGACTGGCGGATCGCGCTGCCGCCCGCGCCCGACGGCAAGGAGTTCGTGGGGGCGCTCGGCGGCTGGAACCTGGCGGTGAACGCCAAGAGCGAGAACCAGGACCTGGCCTTCGAGCTGATCGAGACGCTGAGCCAGCCGGAGAACCAGGCGGCGGTCAACTCCCTGATTCCCGCACTCCAGTCGGCCGGTGAGCAGTTCGTGAACGAGAACCGGCAGCAGCCCGAGGTCATCCTGGCGGCGCTGGCGGGCGGGCGGCCGCGTCCCGCATCGCCGGTCTATCCGCAGCTCTCCCAGGTCCAGCAGGCAGCCGTGCAGGAGATCATCGGCGGCGCGGACGTGAAGTCGGTCCTGACCGATGCCGCGAAGCAGATGCAGGAAATCATCGACACCAACAGCTAGTCCGGCGGCATGCGTGCCCGGCATCCCGCCGGGCACGCATGCCCCGACCGTGAGGAAGACCCACGTGAGCATGTCCGTAGCCGAGCGTCTCGCCCCGGGGCAGGCCGTCGCGCAAGAGAAGCGCCGGCACACCCGCCAGACGGCGCTCCGCGTCCTGTGCATCGTCCCGCCGGTCGCCCTGCTCGGCGCCCTGGTGGCCTATCCCCTCGCCACCGCGGTCTACCTGAGCTTCACGACCAGCTCGTTCATCAATCCCGACCCGGATTTCGCCGGGCTGGCGAACTACAGCACCATCCTCGGCTCGGACACCTTCCTCACCGTCCTGAAGAACTCGCTGATCTGGACGATCGCGGTCGTCGCGGCCCAATTCGTGCTGGGGCTCGGCAGCGCGATCCTGCTCTCGCAGAAGTTCCGCGGGCGGCTGGCACTGCGAAGCCTGGTGATCCTGCCGTGGATCATGCCGGGCATCATCGCCGGTGTCCTCTGGAAGCTGCTCTACGACCCGTACCTCGGGCCGGTGAACGCCGTGGCCGGGGGTACCGGCCTCGTGGAGGGCAACCCGGCGTGGCTCGGCCAGGCCAGCACGGCGCTGGCCGCGGTCGTGATCGCGGCGATCTGGAAGGGCTTCCCGCTCTCGACGGTCATGTACATGGCCGCCTACCAGGGTGTACCCAATGATCTGCGCGAGGCGGCACGCTCGGACGGCGCGAACCCGTGGCAGGTCTTCATCCACGTCACGCTCCCGGCCATGGCGCCGACGATCCGGACGACGTTGCTGCTCACCACCGTCTGGACCTTCAACTACTTCGACCTCGTGTACGTGATGACGGCGGGCGGACCCGGTAGCTCCACGGAGATCTTCCCGACCTACATCTACCGCGAGGCCTTCCAGAACGTGCGCTACGGCGTGGCGGGGGCCTACGGAGTGATCTCGGTCGTGCTCCTGTCCATCTTCACCGTCGTGTACCTGCGACAGCTCAACAAGGCCGGAGGGCTGGACTGATGTCCGTCTCCATCGCCCGCAAGAAGGCCGGCCGGCAGGCAGGCATCTACGTCGCAGCCGCGGTCCTGGCGGTGTTCGTCCTGGGCCCGGTGTTCTGGTTGGTCACCACGTCGCTCAAGCCACGCAGCGAGGTCTTCTCCAGCCCTCCGCGGTTCCTCCCGAGCGACATCACGTTCGCCAACTACGCGGACGTCCTCACGACCGACACGATGCTGTTCTTCGCCAACAGCGTGATCGTCTGCCTCGGCACCACGGTGATGTGCCTCGCCTTCGCGCTGCTGGCGTGCTTCACCCTGACGAGGACGGGCACCCGCGGCCGCAAGCCGATCCTCGTGGGCGTGCTGGTGTCGCAGCTGCTCCCGCAGGCGGTGCTCCTGGTGCCGCTGTACCGGGCCGCCGACACGCTGGGGCTGCTCAACAGCCGGTTCGGTCTCATGGTCGCCTTCATGACCTTCACGCTGCCGGTGGCGATCTGGTTGCTGCGCGGCTTTCTCATGGGCATCCCGATGGAGCTCGAGGAAGCGGCCCGGATGGACGGGCTGAGCGAGTTCGGCGCCTACTGGCGGGTGATCGTGCCCCTCGCCAAGCCCGGTGTCGCGGCCGTGGGGATCTACGTGTTCTTCATGGCGTGGCAGGACTTCATGTACTCGCTGGTGTTCCTCACCGACGAGAGCAAGCGCACGCTGCCCCTCGGCGTCCTGAGCCTGATCGGTTCGCACACCATCGAGTGGGGACAGCTCATGGCGGTGTCCGCCCTGCTGCTCGTGCCGATCCTGCTGGTGTTCACCTTCGCCCAGCGGTACTTCATCGCCGGCATCACCGCCGGTGCGGTGAAGGGCTGACCCGGCGGCGCCCCACGACGTGCCGGCGCCGCGGCTGCCCAGCCGCCCCGGCCGCGATCGAGCCGCCCTCGTCGATAAGGGCACCTGGACGCACTCCCCCGCACTGACCGACCGGCCCACCTGCCGGTGAAGGAGAGGAAGCAACGATGGCATCCGTGACCTACCGCGGCGCCACACGGCTCTACCCGGGGGGCACCCGCCCCGCCGTCGACGGCCTGGATCTGGAGATCGAGGACGGCGAGTTCATGGTGCTGGTCGGACCTTCGGGCTGCGGGAAGTCGACCAGTCTCCGCATGGTCGCCGGCCTGGAGGAGGTGGACGACGGCCACATCCTGATCGGCGACCGCGACGTCACGCACCTCCAGCCCAAGGACCGTGACATCGCGATGGTGTTCCAGAGCTACGCGCTCTATCCGCACATGAACGTCGCCGAGAACATGGCCTTCGCCCTGAAGCTCTCCAAGGTGGGCAAGGAGGAGCGGATGGCGCGGGTCAAGGAGGCGGCCAAGCTGCTCGACCTCGAGCCCTACCTGGACCGCAAGCCCAAGGCTCTGTCCGGTGGCCAGCGCCAGCGGGTGGCCATGGGGCGGGCCATCGTCCGCCATCCGCAGGTGTTCTGCATGGACGAGCCGCTCTCCAACCTGGACGCGAAGCTCCGCGTGTCCACGCGCACGCAGATCGCCGCGCTGCAGCAGCGCCTGGGCATCACCACGCTCTACGTCACGCACGACCAGGTCGAGGCCATGACGATGGGTGATCGCGTCGCGGTGATGAAGGACGGCGTCCTCCAGCAGGTGGACAGCCCGCTCAGGCTCTACGAGCGCCCCGCGAACGTGTTCGTGGCCGGCTTCATCGGCTCTCCCGCGATGAACCTGCTCTCGGCGAAGCCGAGCGAGGGCGGAGTGGTGATCGACGGTCACCACCTGCCCATCGACCGGGAGACCACCGCGAAGATGACCGGCGACGTCACCGTCGGGGTGCGCCCGGAGTCGTGGCGGATGGTCGGCGAGTCCGGCGACGGCCTGCCCGTGCGCGTGACCGTCGTCGAGGAGCTGGGTGCCGATGCCTTCGTGTACGGGCAGTGCGACCTGGACGGTGTGCCCGGTCAGGTGATCATCCGTGTCGCGCCGGGACGGGTTCCCCGCAAGGGCGAGACGATCTACGTCACCACGGATCCGGAACGCGTCCACGTCTTCGACGGCGGCTCCGGAGTGCGGCTGTCCGCCTGAGGTCCCCCGGCCGGCGGACCCCGCCGGCACCCGAGCACGAACCCGGCGGCCCGGCTCCCTCGGCGTTGAGGGGCCCGGGCCGTCGTCGCGTCGAGCCCCGGGAGGTCGTGCCGAGTGGGCCCCGGACGGGTCCGCGGAGGCAGGACGCAACGTCTCGGCTGCGTCGGGGACCATCCGTGGTCGCGGCGATCCGGCGGATCGCCGTGCCTTGGATCAGCGGAACTTGGCGGTGAGGCTGTCCATCGTGCGGTTCACCGAGGCGACCTTGATGTGCGAGAGGCCACCGGTGGCGCCCGCCGCCAGCATCGCCTCGTGCGCAGCCCGCAGCGTCGCCCACACCTGGTCGGCCTCGCCCTCGAGGGTGGTGCCCAGCGCGCCCACCTCGTAGCGGAGTCCCGACGCCTGGATCACCGCGATGGCGGCCTCCACGTGGGCGTGCGGGTCCTCCGGCGTCCCCGGCGGCGACGGGGCCACCTGGACCTCCGCGATCACCGTCACCGCTGTGCGCCGTCCACGGGCTCGACGGCGTCGTCCTCGGCCCGGTCGGTGAGCACGGCGGTCCACTCGGCGATCCGGCGGGCGACGTCCTGCTCGGTGAGCCCCGCGTCAGCCAGCACCTGCGCGCGGCTGCCGTGCTCGAAGAACCGCTGCGGCAGGCCCACCGCCCGCACCGGCACGTCGCAGTCCCGGTCCTGCAGGGCCTGGGTCAGCGTGGTCCCGACCCCGCCGGCGCGGCCGCCGTCCTCGACGGTGACGACCAGCCGGTGCCCGGCGGCCAGGTCGACGAGCTCGGGCGCGATCGGCAGCACCCAGCGGGGGTCGACCACCGTCACCTCGATGCCGTGGTCGGCGGCCCGCTCGGCGACGGCCAGGCACATCGGCACCATCGACCCCACGGCGACCAGCAGGACGTCCGGTCGCTCCCCCCGGCGCAGCACGTCCACCGGACCGCGGCGCTCCAGCGCCGGGACGTCCACGGGCGGCGCCCCCTTCGGGAAACGCACCACCGTGGGGCCGTCGGTCACGGCGAGCGCCTCGCGCAGTGCCTCGCGCAGGGTCGACTCGTCACGCGGGGCGGCCAGCCGCAGGCCGGGCACGACCGAGAGGATCGACATGTCCCACATGCCGTTGTGCGACGCCCCGTCGGTGCCGGTCACCCCCGCCCGGTCGAGGACGACGGTCACCGGCTGCCGGTGCAGGGCGACGTCCATCAGCAGCTGGTCGAAGGCGCGGTTGAGGAACGTCGAGTACACGGCGACGACGGGGTGCAGCCCACCCATCGCCAGACCCGCCGCCGAGGTGAGCGCGTGCTGCTCGGCGATGCCGACGTCGAAGGTCCGCTCCGGGAAGCGCTCGGCGAAGGCCGCCAGCCCGGTCGGGTGCAGCATCGCCGCGGTGATCGCGACGACGTCGGCCCGCTCGGCGCCGATCCGCACCAGCTCGTCGGAGAAGGCCGTCGTCCAGTCGCGCGCGGCGACGGTGCTCGCGCCGCTGTCGGGGTCGAACGTGCCGGTGGCGTGCCACGCGTCGATCTGGTCGGTCTCGGCCGGCGGGTAGCCGAAACCCTTGGTGGTGACCGCGTGCACGATCACGGGGCCGCCGAACGAGCGGGCCCGCCGCAGCGCCGACTCCATCATGTCGATGTCGTGCCCGTCGACCGGTCCGACGTACTTCAGACCGAGGTCCTCGAACATGCCCTGGGGCGACAGGACGTCCTTGAGGCCCTTCTTGATGGCGTGCAGCGCGTCGTAGAGCGCCGTCCCCACCACCGGAGCGCGGTGCAGCGCCTGACGCACGGCGTTCAGCGCGTCCTCGTACCCCGGCCGCAGCCGCAGGGTGGCCAGTGCGTCGGCCACGCCCCCGATCGTCGGGGAGTACGACCGGCCGTTGTCGTTGACCACGATCACGACGGGACGGTCCTGCGCGGCAGCGATGTTGTTGAGCGCCTCCCATGCCATGCCACCGGTCAGGGCACCGTCACCGACGACGGCGACGACCGGGCGGCTGTCGCCGCGCACCGCGTAGGCCTTGGCGAGCCCGTCGGCGTAGGACAGCGCGGTCGAGGCGTGGCTGTTCTCCACCCAGTCGTGCTCGCTCTCGGCCCGGCTGGGATACCCCGAGAGGCCGCCCCGCTGACGCAGCCGCTCGAAGCCCTCGATCCGCCCGGTGAGCATCTTGTGCACGTAGGCCTGGTGGCCGGTGTCGAAGACGATGGGCTCGCGGGGCGACTCGAACACCCGGTGCAGGGCGATCGTCAGCTCGACGCAGCCCAGGTTGGGGCCGAGGTGCCCGCCCGTCCTCGCGACGCTGGTGACGAGGGCGTCGCGGATCTCCGCGGCCAGGTTGGGCAGCGCTTCGGACGGGAGGGCCCGGAGGTCTTCGGGGCCCCGCAGGGATCGCAGGAGCGGCACGGCTCGGCGGTGTCCTCTCGGTCGGCGGCAGCTGTTCTGCAGCCGCCGGTCAACTGTAACTGCGTTTCCGCCGGGTCTTCCGACCGAGGAAATCGGCCGGATGCACCTCAGCCGGCCTCCGGCACTCTTCCGCGGACGCTCGCCGCGACGCGTCACGCGCCGGTCGGCCTACAGGCGCGGCACCCACCGCTCTCCCCGCAGCGCCCCGGCCACCACCTCGACGCCGCGGGCGGCCGCCGCCAGGCGCGCACCCTCGCGCTCGTACGCGGCCACCGCCGCCTCGATCGCATCGGCCGGCAGCTGGTCGGCCAGCTCGACGCGCACCGTGCGCCAGCCCTTCCGCGCGGCCTCCAGCCCGGCGGCGACGTGGTCACCGGCGAACCGGGCGAGCAGCACCGGATAGCGGCGCAGCACCTCGTGCGCCCGGTAGTCGGGCGGGACGAGGTCGAACAGCCACGCCACCGCCGTCCGTTCCCAGTCGGGAGCGCCCGGCGGGCGCACCTCCTCGGGCCAGCCCGGCGGCACGACGTCGTCTGCTCTGACCATGTCGCTCACACTGCACCGGACGGCTGACGGTCCGGCGCCCCGCTCAGGAGGTCGACTGGCGCTTGAGCCAGAACTGCTCGAAGCCCCAGGTACCGGCGCCGCTGGAGTGGTAGCTCACCAGCTCCCAGCCCTCGGCACCCAGCCGGTTCAGGACGGAGCTCGTGTCACCCTGCTGGCGCTCGGACTGACCGCCGGGGAGCTTGACGCTCACACCGGCACGCTGCGACTCGGCGTCGTTGGCGGTGATGACGGAGGCGTATTCCCACGTGGGCACACCCAGACGCTAACGCGTCCCCCGGCCGGCACCGCCCTGCGGGTGGGCACCGCGACGGGAGTGTCAGCGGACGAGCACGTCCGCCCTCACGCCGGGACCAGCAGGGCCACGCACTCGACGTGCGCGGTCATCGGGAAGGCGTCGAAGCCGCGCACGGCGGCCAGCCGGTACCCGGCCGCGCCGAAGGCCGCGACGTCACGGGCCAGCGCCGCCGGGTCGCAGGCGACGTAGACGACGGCCCGCGCGCCGGTGCCCGCCAGCAGCTCGCTGACCGCCCGGCCGGCGCCGGCCCGCGGCGGGTCGAGGACGACGACATCGGGCGTGCCCAGTTCGCCGAGCAGCTCGGCCAAGCCGCCCGCGTCGACGTCGCCCTGCCACACCTCGGCGTGCGGTAAGGCGGCGAGGTTGGCGTCGGCCGCGGCGCACGCCGCCGGGTCGGCCTCCACGCACACCACCCGGCCCTCCGGCCCCACGGTGGGCGCCAGGGCGCCGCCAAACAGGCCGGCACCGGCGTAGAGGTCCAGCACGGTGTCCCCCGGCCGCGCCTCCGCGAAGCCGGCGACGGCGGCGACGAGCGCATCGGCCGCGGCCGGGTGCACCTGCCAGAACCCGGTGCCCTCGACCTCCCAGTCGCGGCCCGCGGCCCGCCGCGCGGCGCGCCCCACCGGCTCCTCCGGCAGGTCCCCGCCCGGCCGCACGACGCGGCTCGACGTCGGCCGGCCTCGCCGGTCCAGCCGGGTGGTGGTCACCGCCCCCGTGGAGTCGATCGAGACGTCGACCGCCCCCGCGCCGGGCCAGCGCCGCCGCAGCACCGCGGCGGCCGCCGGTTCCACGGTGATCGGGCAGTCGTCGAGGACGACGACATCGTGCGACCGGTGCTTGCGCAGCCCGGCGGCCCCGGTGCGGTCGACGGCGAAGCGCGCCCGCGAGCGCCAGCGCAGCGGCCCCCCGGGCAGCTCCTCGACGGTCACGGGCACGTCGTCGAGCCCCGCGACCCGGGCCAGCTGCTCGCGGACGACCGCCGCCTTGAGCCGTCGTTGCTCGGCGGGGACCACGTGCTGCCAGTCGCAGCCGCCGCACTTCCCCGGGCCGCTGTAGGGGCAGGGCCGCTCCATCCGCTCGGCCGAGGCCTCCAGGACCTGCACGGCGTCGGCCCGGCAGAACCCGGGGTGGCGGTCCTCGGTCACCCGCACGACCACGCGCTCGCCCGGAAGGCTGTGCCGGACGAAGACAACCCGGCCCTCGTGCCGGGCCACGCAGTGACCGCCGTGCGCCACCGGGCCGACGGTCACCTCGAACTCGGAACCCACCCATCCCAGGCCCTTGACCTCCCGGCTCCGCTGCAGAGCCCCGCTGCGAGCCGGCGAGCGGTGGGAGGCAGCGCGGTCCTCAGCCATACGGTGTGCTCTCGAGCTCGTCGTCGGCGAAGCCGCGGCGCAGGTCGCCGGGCGCCGGCCCGCCGGCCCGTCCCTCGCCGTCGTCCCGCCCGATGGAGCTCTCCAGCTGCCACGGCACCGTGGTGATCATGACGCCGGGCTGGAACTGCAGCCGGGCCCGGAGCCGCAGCGCGCTCTGGTTGTGCAGCAGGTTCTCCCACCAGTGACCGACGACGTACTGGGGCACGAAGACGACGACGAGCTCGCGGGGGCTGTCCCGCCGGATCGCCTTGACGTAGTCGAGGACCGGCCGGGTGATCTCCCGGTACGGCGACTCCACCACGGTGAGCGGGACCGGGATGTCGTAGCGCTCCCAGTCGGCCTGCAACGCGCGCGTCTCGGCGTCGTCCACGTTGACCGTGAGGGCGGTCAGCTGGTCGGGCCGGGTGGCGCGGGCGAAGGCCAGCGCCCGCAGCGTCGGCTTGTGCACCTTGGCCACCAGCACGATGGCGTGGACCTTGCTCGGCAGCATGCGCGAGGCCGGATCGGGCGTCAGCTGCTCGGCGACGTGGGAGTAGTGCCGGTTGATGGCCCGCATCAGCACGAACAGCACCGGCATCACGAGGAGGACGAGCCACGCGCCGTGGGTGAACTTCGTGACCACGATGATCAGCAGCACCGTGGTCGTCAGGCTGCCGCCGATCGCGTTGATGATCTGCGACCTGCGGATCCGGCGCCGGGCGGCGGGGTCCTCCTCGGTCCGCAGCTCGCGGTTCCAGTGCCGCACCATGCCCCATTGGCCGATGGTGAAGCTGGTGAAGACACCCACGATGTACATCTGGATCAGCCGGTTCACGTCGGCCTGGAAGCCGACGATGAGCAGCCCGGCGAACCCGGCGAGCAGCAGGATCCCGTTGCTGTAGACGAGCTTGTCGCCGCGGGTGTGCAGCTGCCGCGGAAGGAACCGGTCCTGCGCGAGGACCGACCCGAGCAGGGGGAAGCCGTTGAAGGCCGTGTTGGCCGCGAGGATGAGCACCAGGGCCGTGGCGGCCTGGATGTAGAAGAACCCGAACGACGTGTCGCCCCCGAACGTGGCGGCCGCGAGCTGGGCGATGACGGTCCGCTGGGGCTCCGTCTCGCAGTCGACGAAGCCCTGGAGGTCGCACGGGTTCTGCGCGTACCGGACGTCCCCGAACAGGGCCAGCGTGGTGACGCCGGCGAACATGGTGGCCGCGAGGCCGCCCATGACCGCCAGGGTGGTGGCGGCGTTCTTGCTCTTGGGTGGCTTGAACGCGGGCACGCCGTTGGCGATCGCCTCGACCCCCGTCAGGGCGGTGCACCCGGAGGCGAACGCCCGCAGGGCGAAGAACACCAGGGCCAGTCCGCCGAGGTTGTCGTAGCCGGGCTCCGGCGTGATGGACCAGGAGGCGCTCTCGGCGATCACGGGTGAGTCGGTGAGGAAGTCGCGCACCAGCCCGGTGACGATCATCACCATGATGCCGGCGACGAAGAGGTACGTCGGGACGGCGAACGTCCGCCCGGACTCCCGGAGACCCCGCAGGTTCGCGGCGGCCAGCAGCGTCACCAGGCCGATGGCGATGGCGACGCGGTGCTCGTCCAGCGCCGGGAAGGCGGAGATGATGTTGTCGGTGCCCGCGGAGACCGACACCGCGACCGTGAGCACGTAGTCGACCAGCAGGGCGCTCGCCACGGTCAGGCCGGCGAACTGCCCGTGGTTCTTCATGGCGACCTCGTAGTCCCCGCCGCCCGAGGGATAGGCCCGCACCACCTGGCGGTAGGACAGCACCACCGTGACCAGGAGCAGGACCACCGCCACGGCCAGCCACGGGGCGAGGAACAGGAAGGCCGTTCCCGCCAGCGTCAGCACGATGAGGATCTCCTGGGTGGCGTAGGCCACGGAGGAGAGCGGGTCGCTGGCGAAGATGGGCAGGGCGAGGCGCTTGGGCAGGAGCGACTCGCCGAGCCGGTCGCTGCGAACGGCTCGGCCGAGGACGAGCCGCTTCGGTAGGTGCCCGAGGTCGGACAGCGTTGGCACGGCGGCGATGGTACGGACGCGACGGCCCCTCGGAGCGCCTGCGGTGGGCGCGTCCCGCCCTGCCGGGGGATACCGCCCGACAGGCCCGCGTCGCGCGGCCGAGCGGGTGTAGCTTCGCGCCCGGTACGCGGGACGGACGGCGCCCCGCGCGACGATCCATGGGAGCTCTCCGTGCACGTGGTCGTGATGGGCTGCGGACGCGTCGGCTCCGCCATCGCGCGCCGGCTCGAGGAGGTCGGCCACAGCGTTGCCGTGATCGACCAGGACCCGGAGGCCTTCCGCCGGCTCGGCCCGGACTTCAGCGGCCGCCAGGTGACCGGGCTCGGCTTCGACCGGCAGACCCTCCTCGACGCCGGCGTCGACTCGGCGGGCGCCTTCGCCGCCGTCAGCAGCGGTGACAACTCCAACATCATCAGCGCCCGGGTGGCCCGCGAGACCTTCGGCGTCCAGCACGTCGTCGCCCGCATCTACGACTCCAAGCGAGCCGAGGTGTACGAGCGCATGGGCATCCCCAGCGTGGCCACCGTCCCCTGGACGGTGAACCGCCTGCTCCGCGAGCTGCTCGCGGTGAAGGTCAGCGAGCTGTGGCGCGAACCCACCGGCAAGGTGGTGCTCATGCGGGTCACCGTGACCGAGAGCTGGGTCGGGCGGAGGCTGAGCGAGCTGGAGGGCGCCTCGGGTGCTCGCGCCGCCTGGCTGGTCCGCTTCGGCGAGGCCCAGCTGCCGACGTCGGGCACCGTGCTCCAGGAGGGCGACCAGCTGACCGTCGCCGTCACCGACGAGATCGCCGGCCGGCTGCACGAGGTCGTGGAGCGCGGTCCCCAGGCAGGCGGTCACTGATGCGGGTCGCACGGGGGAACCGAGCATGAGGGTCGCCATCGTGGGCGCGGGCGCGGTGGGCCGGTCCATCGCCGGGGAGCTGCTGGGCAACGGCCACACCGTCATGCTCATCGAGAAGGACCCCCGCAAGGTGCGCACCCGCGCGGTGCCCGGGGCCGAGTGGGTGCAGGCCGACGCGTGCGAGGTCTCCTCCCTCGAGGAGGCGCAGCTGGCCACGTGCGACGTCGTGGTCGCGGCCACCGGCGACGACAAGGCGAACCTCGTCGTCTCGCTGCTGGCCAAGACCGAGTTCGCGGTCAACCGGGTGGTGGCCCGCGTGAAGGACCCGCGCAACGAGTGGCTCTACACCGAGGCGTGGGGCGTCGACGTCGCCGTCTCCACCCCGCGGGTGCTCGCGGCCCTGGTCGAGGAGGCGGTCACCGTCGGCGACGTCGTCCGCCTCATGAGCTTCCGCAAGGGGGCGGCCAACCTGGTCGAGATCACTCTCGCCGAGGACACCCCGTGGGTCGGCAAGCCGCTGCGCGAGGTCCCGCTCCCCCGCGAGACCGTGCTGACCGCCATCCTCCGCGGCGACCGCGTGATCACCCCCACCCCCGACGAGCCGCTCGAGGCCGGGGACGAGCTGCTGTTCGTCACCCACGCCGAGGTGGAGGAGCAGCTGAAGACGGTGCTCGCACCGGACAGCGCCGACCTCGTCTGAGAGAGGACCCCGGTCCTCCTCACCGCTCGCAGGCTCGCGGCGAGCCCTCTGGACCCGGCCGTTCAGGCCGCGGGGGGCCGCTTCGGCGCCCTGGGGACGTCGTCGCTGCGGTGGCGGTGCAGCCGGGAGACCACCCACAGCGTCACGACGATCTCGAGGGCCGTGACCGGGAGCCCGAGCACCAGTGACACGGTGCCCAGAGCCGTGACGTCGTCCTCCGACATCCGGTACAGCACCCACTGCACGATGCCGCGCAGGGCGAAGACCCCGCCCCACAGCACCGTCAGCCAGCTGTAGGCCCGCAGCATCCGCGGGTCCTCGCGCCAGTGCCGCTCGGGCTCGGGATCGGCGTCGCGCCGGTCACGCTCCCCGCCGGCGTCCTCGCCGCCGGGGTGCAGGACGGCGCGGGCCTGGTCGAACCGCCGGCGCAGACCCGGCAGGGAGTGGCTGGCCATGGCGCCGAGGTGGCTGGGCGCGAGGAACTCGGCGACCACCCCGACCAGGGGCCATCGGAAGGCGATCGAGGCGAGCAGCACGAGGCCCAGGCCGATGTTGCGCACGATGCCCAGCACGAAGAAGTCGCGGGCCTGGCCGGAGGCCGCGGCGATGGCCACGGCGATGGCCACGGCGAACAGCCCGCTCACCGCCTGCTGGGCGCTCTCCCGGCGCACCAGGCGGAGCAGGAATACCAGCAGGGCCGCGCCGAGAGCGGCCCAGATGCCCGTGCGCAGCCCGTCCAGGGAGTTGGCCACGATGAAGGCGACGGTGGGCAGGGTGGCGTCGACCATGCCCCGCCAGCCCCCGAGCTGCTCCAGCACGAGGTGGCGGTCGAACACGAGTGGCGCGTCGTCCGGCTCGCCGTCCGCCACCGGGGGCGTCGGGCGCGCCTCCTCCCCCGGTGCGCTCATGCTCCCCTCTCCCGGTACCTCGGTCGCCGGGGTCTCGCCCCGGGTGCTGTCCACGTCGTCGAGCGGATCAGCCGGCGCCGAGCTCGTACCAGGGGTTGTAGATGACCCGCTTGCCGTCGAAGGCGGCGAACCGGCCGCGAGCGGTGAGCGTACGGCCCGGCTCGATGCCGGGGATCCGCCGGCGGCCGAGCCACACCAGGGTCACCGAGCCGGATCCGTCGAACAGCTCCGCCTCCAGCGTGGGGACGGTCTCCCGGGGCGTGTAGACGACCGACTTGAGCCGGCCGGTCACGGTCACGACGGCGCCCTTGCGGCACGAGACGAGGGGCTGGCAGCCGGCGTTCGCCGACTCGGCGCGCAGCTCCTCCGCATCGATGGCCTGGTCGTCCGCGGTGAGCCGCTGCAGGGTCCGCGACAACCAGCCAGGCGTTCGGGTCTCCGTCACGTGCTCTCCTCGCCGGCGCCCGTCGGCCAGCTGCCGACGGCGCCCTGTCCAGTGCATGACCTCGCAGGCTCGGCCACCGGACCAAGCGTACGGCGCCGTCGGTCGGCGGGGCGGTGGTGTCCCCGCGGATCGCCGGGCGCGTCCCGGCGGCGACCCGCCGGCGGTCACCCGGCCGGCGCCGTGCCCGGCGGTGGGGCGGCGGGCCGGGCGGCCGCCTCCTGCTGCCGGGCCAGCTGCTCGGCCGCCTGCGGGGGCAGGGTCAGCGGGAGCTGCTCGCGGACCGGCATCGGCTCGCTGCCGCGGACGACGACGATGCCGCGGAAGGCCGACTCCAGCACGGCCGCCGCCTCGGGGCTCTCGGCGGCCGGTCCGGTGATCAGGCCGCGGAGGAACCAGCGCGGACCGTCTACCCCGAGGAACCGGGCGGCGCGGCGCACGGGCTGCGGCGGGGTCGCCTGACCGGGCTGCGGCGGTGGCGTGGTCACGATCGTGCCCGCCAGCTCGGGACCGAACGGGCCCTCGACCTCCCGGAGCGAGCCGCCCTGGCCCGATGCGCTCTTCGCGAGGTCTTCGCGGACGCCCTCCCAGATGCCCCCCGCCCGCGGTGCGGCGAACGCCGACACCTGGAGCAGCGAGTCACCCGCCCGCATGGTGGCGCCGACGACCTTCTGCTGCGGGTTGAGTTCCACCCGCAGGTCGGTGCCGGGCAGCGCGGGCAGGCGGATGGCACCGAGATCGATGCGCGTCACGCCGTCGTCGGGGGCGTCCGCGACGTCCCAGGGCCCGGACGTGGGGGCCACCTCCCGCTCCCGGTGCTGCGGCTCCGGCGGCACGCCGCGCTCGCGCAGGCTGCGGTCGATCCGGTTGCGCCGGCGTCCGAACGGCATGTCAGGCCTGTCCTTCCCGGGCCGTGGCGACCCGCTCGTCGGCCGGTGTGCCCGGAGGCCCCTGGGAACGGTCGCCCCCGGGGGGCCGGTCGCCCCCGGTGGGGTGGTTCCCCCCGGTGGGGTGGCCTCCGGTGGACCGGTGGCCCCCGGTGGAGCCGTGCCCGCCGGTTCCGCGCTCGGTGTCGGGCAGCTCGTCGACCGGCACGAACCGGGCGTGCACCACCGGCTGGACGACGAGCTGCGCGACCCGGTCACCGCGGCGCAACCGGAGAGGGCTGACCGGGTCGAGGTTGATCAGGTTGACCTTGATCTCGCCCCGGTAGCCGGCGTCGATGGTGCCCGGCGCGTTGACCAGGCTCAGCCCGAGCCGGTGGGCGAGGCCGGATCGCGGGTGCACGAACCCGGCGTACCCCTCGGGGATGGCGACGGCGACCCCGGTGCCCACCAGCGCCCGCTCGAACGGCGCCAGGTCGACGTCCTCGGCCAGCGAGAGGTCGGCGCCCGCGTCGCCGGGCAGGGCGTAGCACGGGAGGACGGCTTCCGGCGAGGCCAGGCGGACCGGGACGTCCAGCTGCGGAGGGGGGAACTCGGGCACGTCGGCGACCCTATAAGCAGAAGGACCCTGTCCCCCTCATCCCTCGCAGGCTCGGGACGAGCCCCTGGACGGGGCCTGCGGCGGGACCCTGCAGGAGGGCCGGGGTCAGACCGGCGGTCGCGGCGCCCGCAGATCGGCGAGGATCCGCTCGGCGAGGGTTTCGGTCGCGCGGCGGTTGCCCCGCCCGGCGAGGGCGGCGCCGATGAGCAAGGGGGCGGCCGTGGGCACGGCCCCGGCCAGGCGCCGGGTCATCCGGCGCTGCAGGGCCCGGAGCCCCGCACCGCTGAGGAGCGAGCCGAGGCCGGCCACGCCCGCGCCGTCGACCGACCGCTGCGCCGACCAGCTCGCCAGGTAGGCGCCGGCGCGCGCCCGGGCGTCCCCGGCGGCGGGGCGCCCATGGAGCTCGTGCAGCTCGCCGATCAGGACGATCTCGACGCCGGCGACGAGCACCGTCTCGGCACCGAGCTCGAGCGGCAGCGCCAGCAGGGACGGCGGCGCGAACCAGTGCGCCGTCGTGAGTCCTCCGGCCGCCGCTCCGATCGTCGACGTCAGCCGCGCGGCGCGGGCCACGAGGGCGTCGGCGATCTCGTCATCGGAGGCGCCGGGATGGGCCCGCCGGAGCGCCTCGGCGTCCCGGATGGGCAGCCGCGGCGCCGCGGCCGCCAGCACGTCGCCCAGGAGCGCACCCGGTGACCGGTCGCCGTCGGCCCGCGGCGCCGCGGCACCCCGCTCCGGCGCGAAGGCCGCGCCCACCGCTCCCGCCACGGCGGCGACGACGTCGCGCAGGCCGGTGGCCGCCGACCGCAGCGGGGCGCCGGTGGCTCCGTCAGCGCGCGCGCCGGCAGAGCCCACCAGGCCCGCCACCGCGTCGACCACCGCGCGGGCCGCGCGGCCCAGGCCGGTCTCCTCCGGTGCGGTCACCGGGGGCGCCACCGGGCGCGGCGGGGGGACGTCCCGCACCGGTCCGGTGCGGGGGCCGTGCTCGGTCATCGGCGCCCCTTCCGTCGGAGGCCCTTCCTCGGCCCCGTCCCGCATCCCCCCTGAGGGTAGGAAGGGCGGGCCGGGCACCCCCTGCAGGGTCCCGCCGCGAGCCTGCGAGCGGCGGGGGCAGGGCGGCCCCGTCCCGGGTCCCGCCCTGAGCCTGCGAAGGGTGGTGAGGACGGGGTCCTTTCTCAGGCCGCGCAGTCGCGGCAGTAGAGCTGGTCGCCCTTGGTCGCGGCGAGCCGGCTGCGGTGCTGGACCAGGAAGCACCGCGAGCAGGTGAACTCGTCCTCCTGCTTGGGCAGGACGCGCACGGTGAGCTCCTCACCGGACAGGTCGGCGCCCGGGAGCTCCAGGTTCTCGTTGAAGTCGGTCTCGTCGACGTCGACCGAGGCCGACTGCGCCTCGGCGCGTCGTGCCTTGAGCTCCTCGAGCGAGTCCTCACCCAGCTCGTCGGCCTCGTTGCGGCGCGGGGCGTCGTAGTCGGTGGCCATGGGGTGCCCCTCCCTTGGGGTTCTCGCGGGTGTCGTACCCGCTCGTCTGACGCGGCGCAGGGTGTGCGCCGTCGTCCTGGCCGGTCGCGGTGACGACCGGTGGATCGAGGCCGGCAGCCCGCTTCTGGGCTCCCGGTACCGGTGGCGGTCCGGACAGGTCCGGAGCCGGCTCCCGCGGGGACGGGGGACCACCGGATCCGGCCCGGCCGGACAGCCCTCCCGCCGTCCGCCGGACGGCGATCGGGAAGGTCCGGCCACCCCCCAACGCGGCGCGGCGCCGGTTTGTGCCCGCCACCGGAAACGAGTTCCGAGCGGGCCTCCGGGCCGCGGAGCGCCAGAGGTTACCCTGCCGCCGTGGCGACTCCCGTGGGTGCTGATCCAGCCGTCGTCGGGCCGTACCTGGCCTCCGCTCTGGGCGACGAGCGGTGGCGAACGGTGGACATCGAGCTCATCGCCGCCGGCATGTCGAACCTCACCTACGTGGTCACACCCCAGGGCGGCAGCGCGGACGACGCGGTGATCCTGCGGCGGCCGCCGACGGGCGCGGTCCTGGCCACGGCGCACGACATGGCGCGGGAGCACCGGGTCATCTCGGCGCTCGGCCCGACCGACGTCCCGGTGCCGCGCACGCTGCACCTGTGCACCGACGAGTCGGTGCTGGGGGCGCCCTTCTACGTGATGGAGCGCGTGGTCGGCATCCACGTCGTCCGCGGGTTCCCGCCGGGCTACGCCGACGAGCCCGCTCAGCGCCGCGCCGTGGGCGAGCGGCTGGTCGACGTGCTGGCCGATCTCCACTCGGTCGACTTCGAAGCCGTGGGGCTGGCCGATTTCGGCCGCCCGGAGGGCTTCGCCGGCCGCCAGGTCCGGCGCTGGACCAAGCAGTGGGAGGCCACCCGGGACCGCGACCGGCCGGGGCTGGACGCGCTGGCCGCCCGCCTCGCCGAGACGGTGCCCGCCGCCCAGCGGTCCAGCATCGTGCACGGTGACTACCGCCTGGACAACTGCCTGCTCGACCCCGCCGAGCCCGGCCGGATCAAGGCGGTCCTCGACTGGGAGATGTCGACGCTGGGCGACCCGCTCACCGACATCGGGATGATGTTCGTCTACTGGCCCCAGGCCGGCGAGGAACGGGCGTCGACGATGAGCCCGGTGACCACGCTGCCGGGCTTCCCCACCCGGCTCGAGGTCGCCGAGCGCTACGCGCAGCGCACCGGGGCCGACCTGAGCGACCTCAACTGGTACGTGGGTTTCGCCTTCTTCAAGTTCGCGGCGATCATCGCGGGGATCGTCGCCCGCTCGGCGGCCGGGGCCATGGCGGGCAAGGACACGTCGGGCTACGCCGAGCGCATCGACCCGTGCGTCGAGCTGGGACGCGCCGCGCTGGACGACGGTGCGATCTAGGGCCTCCTCCCAGCCCTAAACTCCTGCCGACCGCCCCCTCCCGGCACGCCGCCGGCCGGGTCTCGCCGAGGAGTGACCGTGACGATGCGTACCGAGCGCCCCCCGGTGCGCCCCCGCAGCGGCCGCCGCCCCCTGCCGCCGCTGATCTTCCTCCTGGTGCTGGCCCTGGCCGCCCTGGGTGTGTGGTGGAGCGTGCTGCGCCAGGAGCAGCAGGAGACCGAGGAGCAGGCCGAGGCCTGCGCCTCGGCGTCCGCGTCGGCGCCTCCGACCACGCTCGACCCGGCCGGGATCAACCTGCGCGTCCTGAACGCCACCGACACCGCGGGTCTGGCGCAGACCGTGGCCGACTCCCTGCAGGAGCGCGGCTTCGTCATCGACGAGGTGGCCAACGACTCGAGCGGTCGCGAGGTGACCGGCGTGGGCGAGCTCCGGCACGGGCCCCGGGGCAACGACGCCGCCGAGTACGTGCGGCTGTACGTCCCCGGCGCCGGCGACTACCTCGACACGCGCGCCACGGCCCAGGTCGACGTCGTGGTCGGCCCGGAGTTCACCACGCTGGCCACCGCCGACGAGGTGGCGGCGGCGCTCGCGCCGGCCACCAGCGCCGCCGCCAACTGCTAGCGGCCCTCCTGCAGGGTCCCGCCGCGAACCGGTGAGCGGTGGGGGGCAGGAGGGTCCGTCATCAGCTCCTCCAGCAGCTCCAGGAACGGCCCGGCGATCGACGGGGCGGCGGCGACCGCCATCGGGTCGGCGAAGGGCCGCCCGCCGAGGCCGCTGAGGACGGCGCCTGCCTCGGCGGCGACGAGCGCGCCGGCCGCGTGGTCCCACGGGTTGAGGTCCAGCTCGTAGTAGGCGTCGATCCGGCCGGCGGCCACCGCGCAGAGGTCCAGCGCGGCGCTGCCGAACCGGCGGATGTCGCGCACCCGGGGCAGCAGCCGCGCGACCACCGCGCCCTGGGCCCGGCGCTGCTCGACCCGGTAGCCGAAACCGGTGCCCACCAGGGTCTGCTCCAGCGACACGGGGCTGCTGCCGCTGAGCCCGACGGGCTCCGGGCGCGCCGGCGAGGACAGGTGCGCCCCGCCGCCGGCGGTGGCGGTGAACAGTTCCCCGGTGGCCGCGTTGAGGACCACGCCGGCGCGGATCCCGCCGTCCACCTCCGCCGCGATGGAGACCGCGTAGGCGGGCAGGTCGTAGAGGAAGTTCACCGTGCCGTCGATGGGGTCGACGACCCAGCGCACCCCGCTCGTGCCGTCGCGGGCGGCTCCCTCCTCCCCCAGCAGGCCGTCGTCCGGCCGCGCGGCCAGGAGCCTGGCGACGACGAGCTCCTCGCTGGCCCGGTCGACGGCCGTGACGACGTCGATCGGGCTGGACTTCACGTCCACGGAGGCGGCGGCCGTCGCCCGGCCCCGCGCGACCAGCGCCGCGGCCTCCCGGGCGACGTCGACGGCGAGGGACAGCAGGGCGGCCGGATCGGCGGGCACCGTTCCGGGGGACGTGGTCACGGTCCGATCCTGCCGCAGCGGGTGCGCCGGGGCCCGGCTCACTAGCCTGTCGACGTGCAGGGCTTCGGAGTGGACATCGGCGGCAGCGGCATCAAGGGATGCCTGGTCGACCTCGAGCACGGTCGGCTGATCGGCGAGCGGGTACGCATCGAGACGCCCCAGCCGTCGCTGCCCGATCCCGTCTACGGCGTGGTGGCACGGATCGTCGACTCCTTCGGCTGGACCGGTCGCGTCGGCGTGACCTTCCCGGGCGTGATGAAGCACGGCGTCGCCCACACCGCCGCCAACGTCGACAAGAGCTGGATCGGCACGGACGTCGACGCCGGACTCGACGCCCTCATCCCGGGCACGGTGGAGACGCTCAACGACGCCGACGCCGCCGGCATCGCCGAGATGCGCTACGGCGCGGGCCGCGACCGCGCGGGGGTCGTGCTGATGCTGACGTTCGGTACCGGCATCGGCAGCGCGCTGTTCGTCGACGGCCACCTGGTCCCCAACACGGAGTTCGGCCACATCCAGGTCGACGGCGAGGACGGCGAGCGCCAGGGCGCGGCCGCCGCCCGGGAGCGCGAGGACCTCAGCTACCCCGAATGGGCCCGTCGCGTGGACCGCTACCTCGACGTGCTCGAGGCCGGTCTGTGGCCGGACCTGATCATCGTCGGCGGCGGTGTGAGCAAGAAGGCGCACAAGTGGGTGCCCCTGCTGTCGACACGGACCCCCGTGGTGCCGGCCCAGCTGCAGAACGACGCCGGGATCGTCGGCGCCGCCCTGGCCGCGCACGAGCGTCCCGAGCGGGAACGCCCGGACGGGTGAGCCGGAGGGACCGCGGGGGTGAGCAGCTTCAGTCCCGGGCCTCCGCGGCCGATGCACCACGGTGAGTCACCACCGCCCCGCACCAGCGTGAACACCTCGTCGAAGCGAGGTCCGCGGGTGAGAGACGGTGGAGAAGGCCGGACACGCCGTTACAATGAGAGCGCCCCACCCCGTCGCCCTCCAGCCGGGAGGGATCCCCTGCCCGTCCAGCGGTCAAACGCCGCGCCGGTCTGCCGGGTCCCCTCGCGCTGAACCGGTACGAGGACCGGAGCCGCTGCCCGGGGACCACGAGGCCCTCCGGGGAACGAACCCAGCACGGGAAGGAACCCTGAGTGCCCGCCGACAAGCCAGCACCGGAAGCAGCCGACGCGAGCACCCCGAAGCGCTCCAGGACGGTGGCTGCCGCCACCCGCGCTCCCCGGACCAGCGCCGCGGCGGCCAAGCCCGCGAAGACGGTGACGGCCACCGCGGAGACCGGCGCGAAGCCGGCCACCCGCAAGAAGGCGCCGGCGAAGGCCGCCGGCAAGACCAAGCCCGGCGTCGTCCCCTCACCGGGCGCCGGTGAGGGCACCGTGCTCACCGCGGTCGCCAGCGACGACTCCGCCGTCGCGGTCCTCGACGCCGGCTCGGAGGGCTTGAAGATCGACGAGACGGTCGTGGCCGGTCCCGACGGCGTCGCCGAGCCGGGTGCCGACGAGGAGACCCCGGACGGGGCGGACTTCGAGTGGGACGACGAGGAGGAGTCGGAGGCGCTGCGGCAGGCCCGCAAGGACGCCGAGCTCACCGCCTCGGCCGACTCCGTGCGCGCCTACCTCAAGCAGATCGGCAAGGTGGCCCTGCTCAACGCCGAGGAGGAGGTCGACCTCGCCAAGCGGATCGAAGCCGGCCTCTACGGCGCCGAGCGGCTGCGCCAGGTCGAGGAGGAGGGCCAGAAGATCTCGCCGCAGATGCGCCGCGACCTCAACTGGATCGTCCGCGACGGCGAGCGCGCCAAGAACCACCTGCTCGAGGCCAACCTGCGCCTCGTGGTCTCCCTCGCCAAGCGGTACACCGGCCGCGGGATGGCGTTCCTGGACCTGATCCAGGAGGGCAACCTCGGCTTGATCCGTGCGGTCGAGAAGTTCGACTACACCAAGGGCTACAAGTTCTCGACCTACGCGACGTGGTGGATCCGCCAGGCCATCACCCGCGCCATGGCCGACCAGGCCCGCACCATCCGCATCCCGGTGCACATGGTCGAGGTCATCAACAAGCTCGGTCGCATCCAGCGCGAGCTGCTCCAGGACCTGGGCCGCGAGCCCACGCCGGAGGAGCTCGCCAAGGAGATGGACATCACCCCGGACAAGGTGCTGGAGATCCAGCAGTACGCCCGCGAGCCGATCAGCCTCGACCAGACCATCGGCGACGAGGGCGACAGCCAGCTCGGCGACTTCATCGAGGACTCGGAAGCCGTGGTGGCGGTCGATGCAGTGAGCTTCACGCTCATGCAGGACCAGCTGACCAGCGTGCTGCAGACCCTCTCCGAGCGGGAGGCCGGCGTCGTCCGGCTGCGCTTCGGGCTCACCGACGGCCAGCCGCGCACCCTGGACGAGATCGGTCAGGTCTACGGCGTGACCCGCGAGCGCATCCGCCAGATCGAGTCCAAGACCATGTCGAAGCTGCGCCACCCCAGCCGCAGCCAGGTCCTCCGCGACTACCTGGACTGAGAGAGGGCCCCTTGTCCGGCCTCACTCCCTCGCACGCTCGGGGCGAGCCTCCGGACGGGGCCACGAGGGCCCGGCACGCGATGCGCGCCGGGCCTTCGTCGTTCCAGGAGCCGGCGACGGCTGTCGTGCCGCGTGGGCCCCGGACCGCGCAGGCACGACGCAGCGGCTGGACCCGAGCGGGGGGACCGCGGTGCCGTCCGGGAGCGCTGTGCCATCGCCCGTGAGGGGCAGATTCCGATCGGCCGGTGTACGCCGACACGTGTCGGGTAGACGGCGTAGCGTGGGACTCGTCAGAACAGCAGCGGACCCACGGTCGGGCCGGTAACCACCGGTCCCGGCAGACGACAACCAGCACGTGCACCACCGGTTCCACCCCAGTGACGTCCCCTGCTGAACCCGTTCCACCCTGTCGCCCGACGGTCACGGACTCATCTCTTTCGGCGAGTTCATGGTCCACGGCGATCGGAACGGGAACACGAGGGGCCATCCTGGCGCTGTGCAGGAGGCCGATCCGCAGCCGCGGGTCCGTGCGGTAGAGAGCGAGTGATGAGCCAGATGACCCAGACGCTGACGTCGACCCCGCCCACCGATGACCTCGTCGTTCCGTTCCACTGCGACCGCTGTGGAGCGCTGGCCAAGGTGCGCGTCGTTCTCGCGAGCGGCAGCGATCTCGTCTTCTGCGGGCACCACGCTCGCGAGTACGAGAGCAAGCTTCGTGACATCGCCGTCGACTTCATCGACACAGAAGGCGAGCAGCGCGTAACTGCGTGATGGAGGCGATATCGTCGCGCCCGCGATGACCGCCTCACCCGACGACGCCGCCGCGTCCTCCGTCCCGCCTCGTGCGGGTGGAGGGCCGGCGGCTCCGTCGTTCCCGGGGACCACCGGTCGACGGACACCGGAGGACTCCCCCATGCCCCAGCACTCCCCCGCGCACGAAGAGACCGTGCGGATGCGGCCCGACGGGGCCGACGGCCGGCCGGCTCCTGACGGCAGCCGCCCCGCGCCGGCGGAGGACGTCGACGACACCCGTCCGGTGACGCGGGACTGGCTGATGGGCGCGCCCGACCCGCTGGTCCCCGACCATGCCGCCGGTGCGGGCCCGGCGCCGCTGCCGGCCGGGCCGGACGACGACGACGACCGCAGCACCCAGGCCCTCGACCTGTCCGAGCCCGAGCACCCGGCGACGCCGGCGGAGACCGCCGCCACGGGGGCGGTCCCGGCGACCGTGGCGGAGGTGGCCCCGGCGACCGACCCGGTCCGCCCGGAGGACGAGACCGCGGCATCCGAGACGCCTCCCCCGCCGAGCGACGAGCCACCCGCCGACGGTCCGCGCGGACCCCGGTGGCGGCGCCGCGCGGTGCTCGTGCCCGCCGGGGCGGTCGCCGTGCTCGCCGCGGCCTACGGGGTGGACCTGCTGGCCTCCAGCGGGAGCATCCCCCGGTCCACCGTCGTGGCGGGGGTGGACATCGGGGGCCTCTCCCCCGCGGCCGCCGCCGAGGCGCTCGAGGAGGAGCTGGCCCCGCGGGTGAGCGCCGAGCACCAGGTGCGCGCCGACGACGTCACCGCCCCCTTCTCACCGCTGACCGCCGGCATCAGCCTCGACGTCGACGCGACCATCGACGCCGCCGACGACCAACCGCTCAACCCCTGGACGCGGGTGGCGAGCCTCTTCGGCGATCGTGAGGTCCTGCCCACCTTCACCGGCGAGGAGACGGCGCTCAACGCCGGCATCGACACGATCGCCGCCCAGGTGGACCGGGCCCCCGTCGACGCCTCGATCACGATCGAGGGGACGACGCCGTCGGTCACCGAGCCCGCCGACGGCCGCACGCTCGACCGTGAGGGCGCCCGGGAGGCGGTGTTCGAGGCCCTCCAGTCGGGGGCCGACCCGAGCACGCCCATCGACCTGCCCGTCGAGGTCACGCCGGTCCACGTGGACAGGGCGGAGGCGCAGCGGGTGCTCGAGGAGACCGTCACCCCGGCCCTCTCCGCGCCCGTGGCCATCGTCAGCCCCGACGGCGGCCCCACCGCCGAGGTGTCGGTGGCCGCCATCGCGGCGTCCCTCACCTTCACCCCGCAGGAGAGCGGTGAGCTGACCGTGGGCATCGACGCCCCCGCGCTGCAGACGGCCCTGGGCGAGGAGCTGCAGGCGTTCGGCACGCCGGCCCAGGACGCCCGGTTCGAGGTCTCCGGCGGCACCGTCAGCGTCGTCCCCTCGGTGGACGGCACCGGGATCGACCCCGCCCACCTGGCCGAGCAGCTCCTCCCGGTGCTCACCCAGTCCGCCCCCCGGTCGGTCGAGGCCGAGCTGGGACCGGTCCCGGCGGAGTTCACCACCGAGGAGGCCGAGGCCCTCGGCATCCGCGAGGAGATCGGCAGCTTCACCACCAACATCGGCAACCCGGCCAGCGGGACCAACATCCGGGTGGTCGCGGCGGAGGTCGACGGCGCCATCGTGATGCCGGGCGAGACCTTCAGCCTCAACACGTTCACCGGGCCGCGCGGCACCGCTCAGGGCTACGTGCCGGCGGGCGTCATCAGCGGCGGCCAGTTCACCCAGGCGGTCGGCGGCGGCATCAGCCAGTTCGCGACCACGATGTTCAACGCGGTGTTCTTCTCCGGGCTCGAGGACGTCTACCACAAGCCGCACAGCTACTACATCAGCCGCTACCCGGCCGGGCGCGAGGCGACGGTCTACGAGGGCCAGATCGACCTGCAGTGGCGCAACGACTCCGACACCGGCGTCTACATCGACACCGCGTGGACGCCGAGCACGATCACCGTGACGTTCTACGGCACCAAGCGCTACGAGATCGAGTCGATCAGCGGCCCTCGGACCAACGTGCGCGAGCCGGTGGTGCAGGAGAAGCCGGACGACGGCAACTGCCGCCCGCAGTCGGGCTCGCAGGGCTTCGACATCACCGTGACGCGCGTCTTCCGCAACCTGACATCGGGCGCGGAGATCAAGCGGGAGAACTTCCACACCCACTACGCGGCGGAGCCGATCATCCGCTGCGTGCCACCGGCCGCACCGCCGGCGACCCCGCCCGGCGGCTGACCCCCTCCCGACCGGGGGATTCGTCCCGCGGTCGCCGGCCGGCCCCCCGGTGGGAAGGGTCTCGGGCGTGCACACTGAGCGGGTGAGCACCGTCCTGCCCAGCGGATCCGCGGCGCCCGCCGGGGAACCCGCGGTCGCCGGGGGGACCGGTGCGGACACCATCTCCCCTGCCGTCCCCACGGCCGGCGAGCGCTCCCCGGGCGGCGCCACGCGGCTGCCTCCCCCGGAGGACGAGGACGCCCGCCGGGGAGGTCTCGACCGGTGGCCCGCCCCGGTGCGGGTACCGCTCCAGGTCCTCGGTCAGACGCTGGCCAAGGCCTGGCAGGACCGCATCCTGGGGCTGTCGGCCGAGGCGGCCTTCTGGCAGATCCTGTCGGTGCCGCCGCTGCTGATCGGGCTGCTGGGCTCGCTGGGCTACCTGGCCTCGCTCATCGGTGGCGATGCGGTTCGCCAGATCGAGGACCAGTTGCTCACGGCGTCGGCCGAGGTGCTCACGTCCGACGTCGTGGACGACCTCGTGGCGCCCACCCTGTCAGACATCCTGGGGTCGGGCCGGCTCGATCTGCTCAGCCTGGGTTTCCTGCTGTCCCTCTGGGCCGGGTCCTCGGCCACGGCCACCTTCATGAACACGATCGTGATCGCCTACGACCAGCGGGACGTGCGGGGGCCGATCCGGACACGGCTCAAGGCGCTCTGGTTGTTCGTCGTCGGCATGTTCATGGCCGTCCTCACCCTGCCGCTGCTCGTGCTGGGTCGCGAGGTCCTGGTCGGGCTGCTGCCGCGGGACTGGCAGGCGACCGGGATGGTGCTGGTGAACGCCGTCTACTGGCCGGTCGTGCTGATCGGCCTGCTCCTGGCCCTGACCAGCTTCTACCACGTGGTGCTGCCCAACCGGCTGCCGTGGCGTCGGCACCTGCCGGGCACCGTGCTGGCGGTGGCGTTCTTCCTCGTCGCGGCCCAGCTGCTGCGCGCCTACGTGGCCGACATCCTCGTCACCGCGCTGCCCTACGGAGCGCTGGCGGCCCCGATCGGCGCCCTGCTGTTCTGCTTCTTCTTCGGCATGGCGATCCTGCTGGGCGCCGAGCTCAACGCGACCATCCAGGCCCGGTGGCCGGCACCGCTCCGGCGGCACGACCGGCGGCGCCGCGAGCGCCGGGCGGCGAAGCTCCAGGAGGAGGCCCGGAGACTGGGCCTGCTGTGAACCTCGACGACGACCCTCGACGCAGCCACCCGGCCGCGGTGTCGCCCGGAGGGCGACGGATCGCTCAGCCCTGCGGACCCTTCGGGAGCTGCTCGTAGATCTCCTTGCACGCCGGGCAGACCGGGCTGCCCGGCTTGGGGGTCTTGGTCACCGGGAAGACCTCGCCGCACAGCGCCTCCACCAGGGTGCCCATGACGGCGCTCTCGGCGATCTTGTTCTTCTTCACGTAGTGGAAGACCTCGTTGGCGTTGCCGGTGTCGGCGTCGCGGACGTCCGGCCGCTCGAGGATGTCGCTGCTGCTCACGGTGCACTCCCTGCTCGTCTGCGGTCGGCTGCCGGTCGGCGGTGCCACGGGGCACGGCGGGCGTGACCGGGCCGGCCCTCATGATGACAGGGTGCACCCGCCCACTCCCGAGATTCCCACCGGCGCCGTCCTCTCCCCCGAGGTCGCCGACGCGCTGGCCGCCGGCCGGCCCGTCGTGGCCCTGGAGAGCACCCTGCTCGCGCACGGGCTCCCCCGCCCCGACAACCGCTCCGCCGCCGACGACGTCGAGGGCGCCGTCCGCGCCGGCGGGGCCGTGCCCGCGACGATCGCCGTCCTCGACGGCGTCCCGCACGTGGGCCTCACCGCCGAGCAGGTCGACCGCGTCTGCGCCGACCCCGGCCTGGCCAAGCTCGGGGTGCGGGACCTGCCCGTGGCCGCCGCTCTCGGGCTCAGCGGCGCGACGACGGTCTCGAGCACGGCCCTGCTCGCCGCCACGGCGGGGATCGGCGTGTTCGCCACCGGTGGGCTGGGCGGAGTGCACCGGCAGTCGGTGGAGACCTTCGACGAGTCCGCCGACCTGACGGCGCTGTCGCGCACCTCCCTGGTGGTCGTCTGTGCGGGCGTGAAATCGATCCTCGACGTTCCGGCGACGCTGGAGCGGCTCGAATCGCTGTCGGTCACCGTCGTCGGCTACCGGACGACGACGTTCCCCGGGTTCTACGTCGCCGACTCCGGCTCCACCGTCGACTGGGCGGTGGCCGACCCCACCGAGGCCGCCCGCGTCTTCGCCGCCCGCCGCGGACTCGCGCCCGGCGCGGTCGTGGTGGCCAACCCCCTGCCGGCGGACGAGCAGCTCGACCCGGTCCTGCACGACCGGGTGATCGCCGGCGCCCTGGCCGCCGCCGAGCAGGCGGGCGTCCGCGGCAAGGCGGTGACCCCGTTCGTGCTCGACCACCTGCACCGGGCCAGCGAGGGCGCCACCCTGGCGGTCAACGTGCGGCTGGTGCTGCGCAACGCCGAGCTGGCGGGGCGGATCGCGGCGGCACTGGCCGGCCTGCCGACCACCGCGCCACGGAGTTGATCATCGGCATGTGGCCGGTCGACACCCCGACGCCGCCTGCCGTCCGCCGATGATCGGCGGCGGGACCGGGCGCGAGGTCGTCGTCGTCGGGGACGTCGCGACCGACGTCGTCGTCGTGCTGTCCGGGGAGCCGGCGCCCGGCTCGGACCGACCCGCCTCGATCCGCAGCCGCGGGGGCGGCGCGGGGGCCAACGTCGCCGCGCACCTGGCCGGGCTGGGCACCTCCGTCGTCCTGGCCGGGTGCATCGGTGACGACGCCGCGGGAGCCGGGCTGGCCGCGGAGCTCACCGCCGCCGGCGCGCGGCTCCGGCTCCGGACCGTTCCCGGCGCGCCCACCGGCACGATCGTCAGCCTGGTGGAGCCCGGAGGGCAGCGCAGCATGCTGGCCGACCGCGGCGCGAACCTGCACCTGCGGCCGGAGGACGTGCCCAGCCCTTCACCCGGCGGCCACCTGCACCTGTCGGGCTACACGCTGCTGGACCCCGGGCCCCGGCATGCCGGCCTGACCGCGCTGGCGGCCGCCGTCGCGGCGGGCTGCACCGTCTCGCTCGACCCCGCGTCCACCGGCCCGCTGGGCCGCTACGGCGTGGACCGGTGGCTGGCCGACACGGCCGCGGCCACCGTGCTGCTGCCCAACGCCGAGGAGGCGCGGCTGCTCACCGGCTGCGCGGACGTGGCGGACGCAGCCCGGGCGCTGGCCCGCCGGCACCCGGTCGTCGCGGTGACCTGCGGGGCCGACGGCGCGCTCTGGGCGTCCGGCGACCTGCTCGTGCACCGGCCGGCCCACCCGACGGAGGTCGTGGACACCACCGGCGCGGGGGATGCGTTCGCGGCCGGGTTGCTGGCCGTCTGGCTGGCCTCCCCCGGCGTCGATCCGGGCGACGCGCTGGACGCGGGGCTCGCGCGCGCGGCCGAGGTGGTGCGACGGCCCGGCGCGCGCTGAGCGGTCAGCCCTCGATGATGCGGGCGGGCCGGGACTCCAGCACGCGGTCGGGGCGGGCGTCGTACCGGTTGACGTGCAGCTTCTTCTTCGGGGGCCGGTCGTTCGCCATGATGACCGCGATCCAGGGCAGCACGGTCCCCAGGACGGCGCAGATCAGCATGAGCCAGACGACCTGGTAGAAGGACGCCGCCAGCACGATGAAGACCACGCGGATGCCCATGGTCAGGGCGTAGCGCTTCTTCCGGGCCGCGTGCTGCTCCGCCATGCTCGGCTGGGCCTCGGTGATCAGCACCGGCTCCGGCCCGCGGGACCGTGGGAACTGCTGGCTCGAGGCCACGGGCTCCATCCCCTCCGCTGACCGTCCGGCCGGGGACCGCCCCGGCCTCCTCCGGTCCGCGCCCCATGGTGCCACCGCGCGGAGGGTGATGCTCGTGCCTCCGTCCTACGGCTTCGCCACGGGCTGGCGCGCCTTGGCCGCCTGCTTCTGCTCCTGCTTGAACGCGCGCACCTCGGCCAGCGACTCGGGCCCGGTGATGTCGGCGACCGAGCGGCGCGACCCCTCCTGGCCGTAGTCCCCCGCCGCCTCGCGCCAGCCCGGGGGCGTGACGCCGTACTGCTTGCCGAGGAGGGCGAGGAAGATCTTCGACTTCTGGGCGCCGAACCCCGGCAGGTCGCCCAGCCGCCGCAGGAGGGTGGCGCCGTCGGGTGCGTCGGCCCACAGGTTCTCCGGCCGCCCGCCGTAACGCTCGACCAGCAGGCGGCAGAGCTCCTGGGTGCGGCCGGCCATCGAGCCCGGGTACCGGTGCAGCGCCGGCGGCCCCTGGAAGACCCGGGTCAGCTCCTCGGGGTCCACGGACGCCAGCCGGGCGGCGTCCAGGCTCTCTACGCCGAGCCGGTCGGCCAGCAGCCGCGGAGCGGCGAAGGCCCGCTCCATGGGGAACTGCTGGTCCAGCAGCATCCCGATCAGGAGCGCGAGCGGGTCGCGGCCGAGCAGCTCGTCGGCCGCGGGGTCCTGGGCGATGCGGAGGCTCGGCACCGGGGCAGTGTGCCGTACGGGATCGGCGGCAACGCCCGGTACCGCCGCGGTGCTCGCCCACTTCCGGGACCGTCGCAGCTGGCCTCACCGGCGTCGTGGGACGACCATTTTCGGCCCTGATCTGCCCCGCGGTCGCCTCGGGCTCGTCGCTCGACGGCCAGATCGAGGGCCAGGAAGGGAACGCTGGCGAGCAGCCCCAGGTGCACGGCGCCCTACAGCCGGGACGGTCGGGCCGGGCCGACGCGCCGACCGCCTTCATGCGCGAGTCCCTGCAGCGGGCCGCTCTGATCGAGCCTTGACCGCGGTCGGCGCGGGCGACGTAGCGATCCCGCGCTATCCGCGCTCGGGTTCACCCTCCGCGCTCCTGGGGGACGGGGGCGCTCCGTCGTCGGGCTCCGGCCGCGGGAAGACGCCATCGATCCCCGCCAGCCGCAGCGCGCGGTCGACCTGGTGGGAGGCCGCCCGCAGCACCGGGCGCCGGCCGGCCGCGACGGAGGCCTCGGCCCAGAGCAGCATGAGGGCGATTCCGGAGGAACAGATGAACGTCACACCACCGGCGTCGATGGCGTCGACCGGGACCCGCTCCCGCCGCTGCGAGCTGGTGAACCGCGTCGCGACCGCGGTGTCCACGTCCCCGCGCAGGCACAGCACCCGTCGATCGGCACCCTCGCGCTCGATCGTGATGACCCCGGCAGGAGGCTGCAGGGCCTGATCCGCGTCCATGTTCGCCCCCCAGCCGCCGAAGGTGGCCGACGAAATGAGGAAGCCGCCGGTATGGGCTTCGCACCACGGGTTCGTGACCGGGACGCTACGCCGCCCCCCGCCGGGGAGGATGACAGGGTGCGCGCAGTGGTGAGCAGGGTCGGTACAGCCGCTGTAACCGTCGACGGGGAGGTGGTCGGCGAGATCGGTCGCGGACTGCTGTCACTGGTCGGGGTACGCCATGCCGACGACGCCGTCGCGGCCCGCACCATGGCCCGCAAGATCCACGAGCTGCGCATCTTCCCGGGGCCGGGCGGCGAACTGTCGGCGGCCGACCTGCGGCTTCCCGTGCTGGTAGTCAGCCAGTTCACCCTCTACGCGGACACCCGGAAGGGACGTCGTCCCTCGTGGGCGGAGGCCGCCCCCGGCGAGGTTGCCGAGCCGCTGGTCGGTGAGGTGGTCGACGAGCTGCGGCGCCGCGGCTGCCCGGTGGCGACCGGGGTCTTCGGCGCCCGCATGCAGGTCTCGTCGGTCAACGAGGGCCCGATGACCCTCCTCCTGGAGACCTGAGACGACACCGGCGTATTTCGGTCCGACGGGGGTATGGGGGGCGGTGACCGAGGACACTCCCTGTCGATTTGCTGTGAACGACCTAATCGTGGAACACGGAGCACGGTCCTGACCGTTGTGGAGGGCGTACCACATCGGACAGAAGAGCACGGAGCCAGGTCGGGTCACCCCGGGGCTCCCACACTTGACGCCTGGACGCACCGACGTCGCCAGCGACGACACGCCGGATGCATCCGAACCGAAGGCAAGGACGAAGACCCATCGTGACGCTGCTGCAGTCTTCCCCCAACGACACCCTCGGGGTGCGCTCACCGCGGAGTGAGCCCGACGCCAGCGGTCTGGTGTCCACCGACCTCGTGCGTGTCTACCTCAACACCATCGGCAAGACCGCGCTGCTCACCGCCGAGCAGGAGGTCGAGCTGGCGAAGCGGATCGAGGCCGGTCTCTACGCCGAACGGCTGCTGGCCGAGAAGCAGGGGCTCTCCCCCGCTCGCCAGCGCGACTACAAGACCCTCGCCGTCGACGGCAAGGCCGCCAAGGCCCACCTGCTGGAGGCCAACCTCCGGCTCGTCGTCTCCGTGGCCAAGCGGTACACCGGCCACGGCATGACGTTCCTGGACCTCATCCAGGAGGGCAACGTCGGCCTGATCCGCGCGGTGGAGAAGTTCGACTACACCAAGGGCTTCAAGTTCTCGACCTACGCCACGTGGTGGATCCGGCAGGCCATCACCCGCGCGATGGCCGACTCCGGGCGCACCATCCGGCTGCCCGTCCACCTGGCCGAGCAGGTCAACAAGGTGGTCCGCACCCGCCGGCGCATGCACCAGGAGCTCGAGCGGGAGCCCACCGCCGAGGAGCTGGGTCTCGAGCTCGACATGCCCGAGGAGCGGATCACCGAGCTGCTCGAGTACAGCCGCGACCTGGTCAGCCTCGACCAGACCGTCGGTGCCGACGAGGAGTCCCGGCTCGGTGACTTCATCGAGGACGCCGACGCCGCGGTCGCCGAGGACGCGGTCGCCTTCCAGATGATGAAAGGCGACGTCCGCAACGTCCTGGAGACCCTCGAGGAGCGCGAACGCGACGTCGTCGTGCTGCGCTTCGGCCTCGACGGCGGCCAGCCCCGCACCCTGGAGCAGATCGGCAAGCAGTTCGGCCTCTCCCGCGAGCGGGTGCGGCAGATCGAGCGCGAGACGATGGCCAAGCTCCGCGACCCGGAGCGGGCCGACGCCCTGCGCGACTACCTCGCCTGATCGCAGCAGTCCGAGCCGGGTCGCCTCCGCGAGGAGGCGGCCCGGCTCGCTCGTTCCTGCGGTGTTCCACCAGCTCGTGCGGTGGGGCAACCCCGCAGGAGCAGCGGGAGCACCGCAGGAACGACGCCCTTCAGACCGGTGAGCGCATGCGGCGTGGGCCGGGGTCGACCCGGGCGGTCGGGGGGCCGACGAAGCCCCGGGCCCCGGCCACCACGAGCGAGCGCCCACCGTGCCAGGGGTTCGGCGGGCCGACGATCACCGGCTCGAGCGTCAGACCGAGCACCTCGGGCAGGTCGTCGGCCAGCCGGGCCACCCGGAGCAGCAGGTCCTCGAGCGCGGCGACGTCGACCGGCTCCGAGCCGCGGTAGCCGTCGAGCAGCGGGAAGGCGCGCGGCGAGCGCACGAGCTCGGCGGCGTCCAGGTCGGTCAGCGGCAGGGTGCGGTAGGCGCGGTCGCCGAGCAGGTCGGTCGCCACTCCCCCGAGGCCGAAGCTGACCAGCGCGCCGAAGGACGGGTCGTCGACGATCTCCACCACGGTCGCGACACCGGGCGCCGCCATCTCCTGGACGATCACCGGGTCGCCCGAGGGGATCGCCGCGAACGCCGCACGGACGGCGTCGGCGTCCCCCAGGTCCAGCCGCACCCCGCCGAGGTCGGAGCGGTGCCGCAGCCAGGGCGCGGTGGACTTCAGCACGACCGGGTAGCCGATCTCCTCGGCGGCGGCGACCGCGGCCTCGGCGTCGGTGACCGTCCGCGTCCCCAGCAGCGGCACCCCGTAGGCCGCGAGCAGGGCGATCAGCTCGTCGTCGGTGAGGTCCCGGCCGGCCGGCGTCTCGGCCAGCACCTGCCGGACCAGTGCCTTGCCGGTCGCCTCGTCGACGTCGGGCAGCTCGGGCACCACACCGATCGGGCGCCGCCGCCAGCGGGCGTACTCGGCCCCCTTCGCCAGCGCGATGACCGCCCGCTCCGGGGTGGAGTACGACGGCACGGAGCCGCGGGCGGCCAGGCCCTCCTCGTCGAGCACGGCGAGCTCGTCGGGCACGCCCTCGGTGGAGAGGAAGCTCGCCACGACCGGCTTGGCCGATCCCCGGGCGACGTCGCGGAGCGCCGCGCCGAACTCCTTCGAGCCGGCCATGAGAGGCGGGAGGAAGACGGCCACCACCGCGTCGACGTCGTCGTCGTCCACGGCCTCCTGCAGGGCGGCGCGGAAGTCCTCGGGCGTGCCGCCGGCGCCGATGTCCACCGGTTCCTCGTGCGCGAGCTCCAGCCCCTCGTCGAGGACGGCGTCGGCGACCAGCCAGCCGATGGCGGTGGAGTTGCCGACGATCCCGACCCGCGGTCCCTCCGGCAGCGGCTGGTGGGCCAGCAGCATGCCGACGTCGAACATCTGCGCCACGGTCTCCACGCGGATCACGCCGGCCGAGGCGAACAGCGCCGCGACGGACTGCTCGGGGACGGAGACCGAGGTGCCGGCCAGCCCGCGGGTGACCTGGACGTGCCGGCCGCTCTTGACCGCCACGACCGGCTTGGTGCGCCCGACGGTGCGCGCCAGCCGGGCGAACTTCCGGGGGTTGCCGAAGCTCTCCAGGTGCAGGAGCACCACCTCGGTGCCGGGATCGGTGGACCAGTACTGGAGCAGGTCGTTGCCGCTGACGTCGGCGCGGTTGCCGGCCGAGACGAAGGTCGACAGCCCGAGGTTGCGGCTGCGCGCCCGTTCGAGCAGAGCGACTCCCAGCGAGCCCGACTGCGCGAAGAAACCCACCCGCCCGCGGGCGGGGATCATCGGCGCCAGACTCGCGTTGAGCCGCACCTCGGGGTCGGTGTTGACCACGCCCAGGCAGTTCGGCCCGACCACCCGCATGCCCGAGGCCCGGGCGGCGGCGACCAGCTGCCGCTCGGCGGCGCGGCCCTCCGGCCCGGTCTCCCCGAACCCGCCCGAGACGACCACCAGGCCGCGGACCCGCTTGCGGCGGCAGGCCTCGACCACTCCGGCCACCTCGTCGGCAGGAACGGCCAGCACGGCGAGGTCCACGTCGTCGGGGATGGATTCGATGTCGGCGTAGGCGGGCACGCCCCGCACGTGCCGGGCAGCGGGGTTGACCGGGTAGACCGGCCCGGCGAACCCGTAGTCGAGCAGGTGCCGGAGCAGAGCGTTGCCGATCTTGCCCTCGTCGTTGCTGGCCCCGACGACGGCGACCGACGAGGGCTTGAGCAGCCGGGCGATGGACCGGGACTCGCTGCGCTGTTCGCGCTCGTAGGCGACGGCCAGCGCGTCCTCGGTCTGCTCGATCGGGAACGTCAGGTGGACGACGCCCTCCTCGTAGGTGCGTTCCGCCTTGTAGCCGGCGTCCTGGAAGACCCGCACCATCCGGCTGTTCTGGGCCAGCACCTCGGCGACGAAGTTCTTGATGCTCCGCTCCCGGCCCGCCGCGGCGAGGTGCTCGAGCAGCACCGAGCCCAGACCGCGGCCCTGGTGCGCGTCCTCCACCAGGAAGGCGATCTCGGCGTCGTCGGTCCCGGGGTACCGGTCGAAGCGGCCGACGGCGACGATCTGGTCGCCCAGGAGCACCACGAAGGCCACCCGGTCCGCGTGGTCGACGTGGGTGAACCGGTACAGGTCGCGGTCGGAGAGCCGCTTCATCGGGCCGAAGAACCGGTAGTACCGGGTCTGGTCGCTGCTCCGTTCCATCAGCCCGACGAGACCCTCGGCGTCCTCGGGGCAGATCGGGCGCAGGTGGACCGTCCCGCCGTCGGCCGCCACGATGTCGGCCTCCCAGTGCGGGGGCGGTGGCGGGGGGTTCTCCGGGACGTCGGGGGTGCTGTCGGGCTGTGCGGTGGTGTGCTCAGTCACGGGGATCGTCCGGATCGAGGCCGAAGTAGGGGAAGGTCGCGCGGCGGGTGCGCATCACGGCCCGGTCGACCCGGGACTCGGTGAAGGGATCCCACCGGGAGAACCCGGTGTACCCGCCCTCGGTCATGTGGGTGGGCGGCCGGGCACGGAGGCCGCGCCGGACGACGTCCTCCCGCCAGGACTCGGGGATCTCCGTCGCGGGGTCGAGCGGCGCGCCGGCCACCTCGGCGAGCAGGTGGGTCCAGGCCCGGGGTACGCACCGCACCAACCCGTACCCACCGCCACCGAGGACGACCCATCTGCCCTCGCAGATCTCGTGGGCCAGCTCGTGCATGGCGCGGTAGCTGGCGCGCTGCCCGTCGACGGTCAGCGCCAGGTCGGCGAGCGGGTCCTCGTGGTGGGCGTCGCAGCCGCACTGGGTCACGAGGATCTGCGGCTGGAAGGCGCGCAGCACGCTGGGGACGACGGCGGTGAACGCGCGCAGCCAGGCGGAGTCGTCGGTGCCGTTGGGCAGCGCGAGGTTGACGGCGCTGCCCAGGGCCTTGTCGGCGTCGCCGGTCTCCTCCGGGAAGCCGGTGCCCGGGAACAGGGTGAGCGGCGTCTGGTGGATGCTCACCGTGAGCACCCGGGGGTCGTCGTAGAAGGCGGCCTGGACGCCGTCGCCGTGGTGGACGTCGAGGTCGACGTAGGCGATCCGCTCGTATCCCCGGCCCAGCAGCCAGGCGATGGCGATCGCCGCGTCGTTGAAGACGCAGAACCCCGACGCCGCGTCGCGCATCGCGTGGTGCAGCCCGCCGGAGATGTTGACCGCGTGCTGGGCCCGCCCCTCGTGCACCTGCCGGGCGGCGAGGACGCTGCCGCCGGTGATCAGGGCGGCGGCGTCGTACATCCCCTCGAAGATCGGGTTGTCGGCGGTACCGAGACCGTGGCCGACGCCGGGGTCGGCGGGGGCACGGCGGACCGCCTCCAGGTACGCCGGGTCGTGCACCAGGGTGAGCAGGCCCTCGTCGGCCGGGGCGGGCTTCAGCACCTCGAGCCGGTCGGTGGCGAGTACGCCGAGGCTGTCGGCCAGCCGCATGGTCAGGTCGAGCCGGACCGGGTGCAGGGGGTGGTCGCCGCCCATCGTGTAGCCCAGCAGCGCGTCGTCCCAGACCACGGCGATCGAGTCGCTCACGAGCCCTCCTCGCGCTGCCCCGGCGGACGTGGGTCGCACGTCCACACCCCGCGCCGGACGCTACCCGGTGCGCCTCTCGGCGGAGCTGGTGGCGGAGCTCGTGGCGGAGCTGGTGGTGGAGCTGGTGGTGGAGCTGGTGGTGGAGGTCGTGGCGGAGCTGGTGGTGGAGGTCGCCCGCGCCACCCTTCCGGCTGACCGTCGAGGCCTCGCCACCCCCGTAGACTTGCCCCGACACGGAGGAGTACCTGTGAACGACCTCATCGACACCACGGAGATGTACCTCCGGACGATCTTCGAGCTTGAGGAGGAGGGGATCGTCCCGCTGCGCGCGCGCATCGCGGAGCGGCTCCACCAGAGCGGCCCGACGGTCAGCCAGACGGTGGCGCGGATGGAGCGCGACGGCCTGCTGACCGTGGAGGGCGACCGCCACCTGCAGCTGTCCGAGGAGGGCCGCCAGCTGGCGACCGCCGTCATGCGCAAGCACCGGTTGGCCGAGTGCCTGCTCGTCGACGTGATCGGCCTCGACTACGCCGACGTGCACGAGGAGGCCTGCCGCTGGGAGCACGTCATGAGCGAGGCGGTGGAGCGCAAGCTGCTGACCCTGCTCGGCAACCCGTCGGTGTCGCCCTTCGGCAACCCCATCCCCGGCCTCGACGCCCTCCGCGGGGAGGACTCGGTCGGTGGGGAGACGTCTGCGGTGCTCGACTCCCTCACGTTGCTGAGCACCACGGCGACCGTCGAGGGCCGTCCGGTGGTGGTCCGCCGGATCAGCGAGCAGCTGCAGGAGAACACCGAGCTGCTGCGCCTGCTCGCGGAGCAGGGGGTGCGCCCCGGGGCCACCATGACCGCGCGCCTGGTCGAGGGCTCGGTGAGCCTCGACGGGAACGTGCTGCCGCTGGGGGTGGCGCAGCACGTGTTCGTCAGCGCCGTCGACGAGGAGCTCACCCCGCTGGAGGCCGCGCCCCGGCTCTGAGCCGGTTCCCGCCGTTCGCCGCCCGGTGGCCGGCCTGTGGTCGCCGCCGGCCGGCGTGGCCGCGGGAGGACTTCGCCCCCCGACCCGGCGGCGTTCCCGGACCGGTGGAGCCGGTGGCCTGCGGCGTCGGTCCGGCGGGGGCCGCCTCACTACTGTGGGGCCGCCCCGCGCCCGCCACACCCGCCACCCCGGAAGAAGGCCCCGGTGAGCCCGTCCGCCCCTGCATCCGACGCCTCCTCGACGTCCCCGGGCGGCAGCGCCTTCGCCGACCTCGCGGCATTCGTGGCCCTGCCCCGTCTCGGGGGTCTGGCGCTGTCCGCCGACGGCTCCCGGCTGGCGGTGTCGGTGCAGACCCTCGACCCGGAGGGCAAGAAGTGGCAGTCGGCGCTCTGGGAGGTCGACCCTGCCGGGAACCGCCCGGCGCGGCGGCTCACGCGCAGCGCACCGGGTGAGTCGTCCCCGGTCTGGTCTCCGGACGGATCGCTGCTGTTCACCTCCGCCCGCCCGGAGCCCGGCGCCAAGGAGCAGACGGAGCCGAAGGCCGGGCTCTGGAGCCTGCCGGGGGACGGCGGCGAGGCCCGACTGGTGCTGACCCGCCCGGGAGGCATCTCGGGGGTGGCCGTCGCGACCGGCACCGGCGAGGTCGTCGTGGCGGCCGCGACGATGCCCGGGGGTTCCGACGCCCGGGCCGACGAGCAACGGCGGACCAGGCGCACGGACGCCGGGGTGTCGGCGATCCTGCACGAGACCTATCCGGTGCGGTATTGGGACCACGACCTCGGGCCCGCCTCCCCGCACCTGTTCTGGGCCGGCCGGCTGCCCGTGGACGAACCGGCCACCGGCGCCGACCCCGTGGAACTGCGGGACCTGACGCCCGACGCCGTCCCGCCGAGCGGTGCCGACGGGTCGTTCACGCTGTCCCCGGACGGCCGGTTGCTCGCCCGGGTCGAGGAGGTGCCCGACGGCCCGGCCGCCCGGCGCGACCGCGTCGTGCTCATGGACACGGCCGACGGCAGCACCCGGCCGCTCGTCGACGACCCGTCGGCCGACGTCTTCGCGCCGGCATTCTCGCCCGACGGCAGCGCCTTGGTCTGCGTGCGCCAGGCGATGTCGACGTACGCCGAACCGCCGGACCACACGCTGCTGCTGGTCGAGGTCGCCGACGGTGCGGTCCGGGAGCTGACCGAGGGCTTCGATCGGTGGCCCAGCGCTCCGCAGTTCAGCGCCGACGGCACCGCGGTCTACTTCCTGGCCGACGACGACGGACGGCACGCGGTCTTCCGCGTGCCGGTGGACGGCGGCCCGCCGCTGCGGCTGACCGGGGACGGCGCCTACAGCGATCTCCAGGTGGCCCGGGACGGCAGCGCCCTCTACGCGCTGCGGTCGGCCTACGACTCCCCTCCGGTGCCGGTGCGGCTCGATCCCGAGACCCCCCTGCAGGATCCGCCCGCCCTGCCCGCCCCTGGCACCCTCGACCGCCTGCCGGGCACGCTGCACGAGGTGGCCGCAACCGCCTCCGACGGCACCCGGGTGCAGTCGTGGCTGGTCCTCCCGGAGGGTGCGTCGGTGGAGACCCCGGCGCCGCTGGTCCTGTGGGTCCACGGCGGGCCGCTGATGAGCTGGAACTCCTGGTCCTGGCGGTGGTGTCCCTGGGTGCTGGCCGCCCGGGGGTACGCCGTCCTGCTGCCCAACCCCGCCCTGTCGCAGGGGTTCGGCCAGGACTTCGTCCGGCGCGGATGGGGTGAGTGGGGCGGAGCGCCCTACACCGACCTGATGGCCGCGGTCGACGCGGTGGAGCAGCGCCCGGACATCGACGCCTCGCGCACGGCGGCGATGGGCGGGTCGTTCGGCGGCTACATGGCCAACTGGATCGCCACGCAGACCGACCGGTTCCGCGCGATCGTGACCCACGCCAGCCTGTGGGACCTGGACTCCTTCACCGGCACGACCGACCTCGCCTACTACTGGCAGCAGGAGTGGGGCGACCCGCTGCGCGAGCCCAAGCGCTACGAGCAGAACTCGCCGCACCGGTACGCGGACGCCATCCGGACCCCGATGCTGGTGATCCACGGCGACCGGGACTTCCGCGTGCCCGTCGGCGAGGCGCTGCGCCTCTGGTACGACCTGCAGAAGCGCGGGGTCCCCTCCCGGTTCCTGTACTTCCCCGACGAGAACCACTGGGTGCTCACCCCGGGCAACAGCCAGATCTGGTACGCGACGGTCCTGGCGTTCCTCGCCGAGCACGTGCTGGGCGAGGCGTGGCAGCGTCCCGAGCTGCTGTGAGCGCGGCACCGGTCAGTCCACCGGCCCGTGTACGGCCTCGGCGATGAGCGCCCGCAGCGCGGCGGGGTGCATGCACGCTGCCAGCGCCTGCACCAGCAGCCGGGCGAGCGCGTAGCCGGGCTCGCTCGCCAGCGCCCGGCGCAGGGCGACGTCGGCCATCGCGCCGTCGCCGCGCAACCACGCGCTGACGGCCAGCAGCGTCGCCGGCGCGGCGTCCAGCGGCCCCGGTGCCCGCCGGGTGCACTCGGTCCACAGCTGCTCGGCCGCTGCGGCGTCGGGTCCGAGGGCCAGCTGCAGCGCGCGGTCGCGCACGGCCCGGTCGCGCAGGCCCCACACGACCCGTGCCAGCTCGGGGTCGGTCAGCCGGGAGCCTGCCGCCGAGGCCCCCGGGCGCGACCGGGCGAGGGCGTCCAGGATCGCCGTCCAGGACCGCTCGGCCACCGCGTGCCACCCGGCCTCGGAGATGCTGTCGGCGCGCGCGGCGGCGAACTCCGCGCAGGCCGCCGCCATCGCCTGCCGCGCGGACGCGTCGGGCGGCGCGATCCGGGCGCCGAGGCCCTCCCGGTCCGGCTCCACGACCACTCCGGTCGCGACCGCGGCGACCTCGAGCTCGGTCACCCCGGTCGGCAGCGGCGTGCCCCGGCCCGGCGCGCAGCAGGCGTCCGCGCAGTCGTAGGACCACCACCGGCCGGAGCGCACGAGGACGGCCTCGTCGACGGCGACGGCGTGCCGGGTCAGCGCCAGAACCAGCTCGTGCACCAGCGCACGGTGCGGCAGCCCGTCCACGGCGTCCGGCTCGTCGGACACGACGGCCAGCACGGCGCCGCGGGGCCGGTCCGTGAGGACCCGGCGGGTCAGTGCCGCCGCCAGCGCCCCGGCGTGCTCCGCCGGCGGGATGTCGGCACGCATGGTCAGGCCGACCCGCCCGCCGCTCGGTCCGGTCAGGCTGACGAGGACGACCGATTCACGCGGTCGGAAGCCGAGGAGGTGCGGGATGGACGCCGCGAGGTCACCCAGGTCGGTGAGCCGGACATCGATGCGCCCGGGAGCCGGGGGGACGGGCGGGCGGGGGTGTGCGTCCATGACCCGAACCCTGACCGCGTGGGCGGCGCGGCGGGACCGGCTCGGAACTTCTGTGGACAGTGATGATGCCTGTGCATGATCAGCGCCGCTGCGGGGTCTGACCCGTCTGTGGACTGGCCGGTGTGCCTTTCACGCGAACTGTCGGCCCGGCAGCGGTGCCCCAACACGCGCAACAGCCGGACGAACGTGACCTCATAGGAGCCTGGCTAGAGGCCCCGTCACTGTCCTGTCCGCCCGTCCGGCCGCGCGTGCCATTCCACGTCAGGAGTCATGGCACATGACCACGATCGCAGTCCAGACGCGCACTGTCACCGTTGGCGTCGACACCCACGAAGACACCCACGTAGCCGCCGTGCTCGACGACGTCGGCCGGATGCTCGGCAGCTGCGGTTTCCCTACCGACCCGGAGGGCAACGCCGCACTGATCCACTGGGCCGAGGAACACGGCCAGATCACCAAGATCGGGGTTGAGGGCACTGGCTCCTACGGCGCCCAGCTGTGCCGCGACCTGCAACAAGCCGGCTATCACGTCATCGAGGTCGACCGCCCCGACCGCAAGGCGCGCCGTCTGCACGGCAAGGACGACCACCTCGACGCCGAGGCAGCCGCCCGCGCGGTCCTGTCCGGCCCGGCGGCCACCATTCCCAAGGCTCGTGATGGCCAGATCGAGGCGATTCGTGCGCTCCGAGTGGCCCGGCGCAGCACCGTGGCCCGGCGCAGCACCGTGGCCCGGCGCACCACGGCACTGAACCAGCTCAAGGCACTGCTGCTCAGCGCCCCGCGGAACCTCCGCGAGCAGCTGCGCGGTCTGTCCTCGACCCAGCTCATCACCACCGCAGCACGGCTGCGCCCCGGTGAGGACCTCGCAGATCCGGCGAACGCCACGAAATACGCGATGCGCGAGGTCGCCCTGCGCCACCAATTCCTCACCACCCAGCTCAAGCGGCTAGACCTCACGCTGCGGCCGCTGGTCACCGCCGCCGCCCCCGCCCTGGTGGCCCGCTTCGCAGTCGGCACCGACACCGCCGGCGCGCTGCTCGTGGCCGTGGGCGACAATCCCGGCCGGCTCCGCGACGAAAGCTCGTTCGCGCACCTGTGCGGCGTCGCCCCCTACCTGCCTCCAGCGGCAAGACCAGCGGTCGCCACCGCCTCAACCGCGGTGGTGACCGCCGTGCCAACAACGCTCTCTGGCGGATCCTCCTGGTCCGAACGGGAACCGACCAGCGGACCCGGGACTACGTCACCAGGCGCACCACCCAAGCCATGAGCAAGCCAGAGATCATGCGCTGCCTCAAGCGCTACGTCGCCCGCGAGGTCTACGCCGCCCTCACCCACCCCGGGACTTGACGAGCAATAGGAGCTTCGCGCCCACGGCCTGTGGACGAGCCGTACGGGACGGGTCCGGCCGACCGCGTGGGCCGGGACGGCACAGGCCGGCCCGGCCAGCCCGGTGAACGCCGCGGCGTCCGGTGCGGCCGTGCGCCAGGAGCAGACCTGGTACCGGTCAGACCTTGTACTGGACCGCGCTCCGGGCGGCCAGCCACGGGCGCACGTGCTCGGCGAGGACCGAGAGGTGCACCGGGTCCTGGGCGTAGCGGTAGAAGGCCTCGACGTCGGGGAAGTCCGCGATCAGGACGGTGTCGGCGTTGCCGTCGGACAGCCCCGCGTCCTCCGCGACCACGAGCGACGTCATGCCGCCGACGTCCTGGCGCAGCCGGCGCAGTGCCTGGAGGGTCGTCGCCCGGCGCTGCGCGTCGGCGGCCGGCGACCAGGTGAAGACCACGACGTGACGGATCATGGGTGCACCTTGCCAGGCGGCGCCCCTTCCCCCGGACGAGTGGCCCCGGCGGCGCGGTTACCGGCTGGTAGCCGGGCCCGGATTTCCCGCTGGTTAGAGTCCGGAGCATGGGACGGTCGTTGCGCATTGCACTGCTGTCCTATCGCAGCAAGCCGCACAGCGGCGGCCAGGGCATCTACGTGCGGGCGCTGTCCCGGGAACTGACCGAGCTGGGGCACCGGGTCGAGGTGCTCAGCGGCCAGCCCTATCCCGACCTGGACGCCGGCGTGCCCCTGACCCGGCTGCCCAGCCTGGACCTGTACCGGGAGCCCGATCCGTTCCGCACCCCGCGACCGTCGGAGCTCCGCGACTGGATCGACGTGGCCGAGTGGGCGGTCATGTGCACCGCCGGCTTCCCCGAGCCGATGACGTTCAGCCTGCGGGCAGCGCGCCACCTGCTGCCCCGGGCCGGCGGGTCCGGCCCGCGGGAGTTCGACATCGTCCACGACAACCAGTCCCTGGGGTGGGGCCTGCTGCGCCTGGTCCGGGCCGGCATCCCGACCGTCGCCACGGTGCACCACCCGATCGCGATCGACCGGGAGCTCGAGCTCGCCGCCACGCGTTCGCTGCGCCGCCGGCTCACCCTGCGCCGGTGGTACGGCTTCACCACGATGCAGGCGCGGGTGGCCCGTCGCCTCGACGGCGTCACCACGGTCTCCGAGAACTCGCGACGCGACATCGCCACCCACATGGGCCTGCCGGCCGAGGGTGTCGACGTCATCCCGGTCGGCATCGACCCCGACGAGTTCACCCCGCCACCGGCCGGGCAGCCGCGGGACCCCGACTCGATCCTGGTCATCACCAGCGCCGACGTCGCGCTCAAGGGCCTGGTCCACCTGCTGGAGGCGCTGGCCAAGCTGCGCACCGAACGGCCGGCGCGGCTGACGGTGGTGGGCAGCGCCCGCCCGGGCGGCCCGGCCGAGGCCGCGCTCGACCGCCTCGCCCTGCGGGACGCCGTGCGGTTCACGGGTCCGGTGCCCCAGGAGGAGCTGGTCGACCTGCTGCAGCGCGCGTCGGTGGTGGCGATCCCGTCCCTCTACGAGGGCTTCTCCCTGCCGGCGGTCGAGGCCATGGCCTGCGCGACCCCGCTGGTCACCACCGACGCCGGGGCGCTGCCGGAGGTCGTCGGGACGAAGGCGGGGCTGCGCGTCCGCGCCGGCGACGTCGGCGAGCTGACCGCCGCGCTGCAGCTGGTGCTGGACTCCCCCGCCCTGGGCGAGCAGCTGGGCCGGGCCGGACGGCGGCGGGTCCTGGACACCTTCACCTGGCGATCGACGGCGCAGCGCACCGCCGACTGGTACGCCGACATCCTCGACCGCAGGGGGACGCCGTGAGGGCCGGAACGGGGGCCGCAGTGGGGGCCGCCGTGGGGGCCGCCGTGGGGGCACAGTGCTGACCGTCGACTACGACCTCCTGGACCTGCGGCCGGGGATGACCGTCCTCGATCTGGGCTGCGGCGAGGGCCGGCACGCCTTCGAGGCCTACCGCCGGGGCGCCTCCGTGGTCGCCGTCGACCGGGGCGCCTCCGAGGTGGAGACGACGAAGCGCTGGCTGGGCGCCATCGCCGGGGCGGGCGAGGCACCGGAGGGTTCTCGGTACGAGGTCGTGCGCGGCGACCTGCTGCACCTGCCCTTCCCCGACGCGAGCGTGGACCGGGTCATCGCCTCCGAGGTGCTCGAGCACATCCCCGACGACACCGCCGCGATGGCCGAGATCTTCCGGGTGCTCACGCCCGGCGGGCGCGTGGCGGTCACCGTGCCCCGCTACGGGCCGGAGCGCATCTGCTGGGCACTGTCGGACCAGTACCACGCCAACGAGGGCGGGCACGTCCGCATCTACCGGGCCGACGTGCTGCGGACCCGGCTGGCCTCGGTCGGCCTGAGCCCGGGCGAGAGCCACCACGCGCACGCCCTGCACGCGCCCTTCTGGTGGCTCAAGTGCGCGGTCGGAGTGGATCGGGACGCCGCGGTCGTCCGGGCGTACCACCGGCTGCTGGTCTGGGACCTCACGACCCGGCCGTGGCTGACCCGCACCGCCGAACGGCTGCTGGACCCGCTGTTCGGCAAGAGCTTCGTCGTCTACGCCGACAAGCCTGCGGCCGCGCCCCGGCAGGACGCCGGGGCCGGCGGTCCGGCGCCCGCGGAGCGGGAGCAGACCGCTGCCGCGCAGTGACCGGACGGGGACGGTGCCGGAGCTGCCGGGCGTCCTGACCGGGGACCAGGTGCGCGGCACGGTCGCGTGGATAGCCGCCCAGCAGGGTCACGACGGCGCCCTACCCTGGTCCCGCGGCGAGCGGCTGGATCCCTGGGACTCCGTCGAGGCGGCCATGGCCCTGGACATCGGCGGCGCCCACGACCGCGCCGCCGCCGCCTACCGCTGGCTGGCCTCGCGGCAGCGGGCCGACGGCTCCTGGGCCGCGGAGTACCGCGCCGGAGCGGAGTCCGCGCCGGGCGCGGAGAGCAACCACGCCGGCTACCTGGCCGTGGGTGCCTGGCACAGCTGGCTGGTCACCGGCGACGAGCGCCTGGTGGCCGAGCTGTGGCCGGCGATCCGCGGCGGCCTGGAGCTGGTCACCCGGATGCAGCTGCCCGGCGGCGCGATCGGCTGGGCGCTGCGACCGGACGGCACCGCGGACGACACCGCCCTGCTGACCGGCAACGCCAGCCTCTTCCAGGCGCTGCGCTGCGGCATCGCGCTCGCCGGTCTGCTCGGGGAGGCCCAGCCCGACTGGGAGGTCGCCGTCGCGGACCTCGGCACGGCGCTGCGCACCCGGCCCGGCGCCTTCGCGGACCGCTCCCGCTACTCGATGGACTGGTACTACCCGGTGCTGGGCGGTGCGGTCACCGGGCCCGCCGCCCGCGACCGGCTCGCGGGCGACTGGGACCGGTTCGTCGTCCCCGGGCTGGGTGCCCGCTGCGTGTCCGACCGGCCGTGGGTCACCGGCGCCGAGACCTGCGAGCTGGCGCTCGCGCTCGCCGCCGCCGGCCAGCGGGAGGCCGCGACCGAGCAGGTCGCCGCCATGCAGCACCTGCGCGACGACGACGGCTCCTACTGGACCGGGTACGTCTTCGCCGACGACGCGCGCTGGCCGGTCGAGCGGACCACGTGGACGGCGGCGGCGGTGGTGCTGGCCGCCGATGCGCTGTCGGGCGCGACACCGGCGTCGTGCCTGTTCACAGACCCGTGGGCGCTCCCGGAAGCCGGGATGCCGATCGAGCCGGAATCCGCCGGTTCGCTGACGGGAGGTGCGGGCACGGTGCTCCCGTGACCGCAGCTCCCGAACCCTCCTCCGCTTCCTCCGACGTCACCGTCGTGGTGGCCAGCCGCGACCGCCGGGCCGACCTGCTCGCCACGCTGCCGCGTCACGAGGCCCCGGTGATCCTGGTCGACAACGCTTCCTCCGACGGCACGGTGGAGGCCGTGCGCGAGGCCCACCCCGAGGTGACCCTGCTGGCGCTCGACCGCAACCACGGTGCCCACGGCCGGACGCTCGGCGTCGCGCGGGCCGGCACGCCGTTCGTCGCGTTCGCCGACGACGACTCGTGGTGGGCGCCCGGGGACCTCGCCCGCGCCGTGGAGATCATGCGGGCGCACCCCCGGCTGGCGGTGCTCAACGCCCGCATCCTCGTCGATCCCGAGGAGGAGCTGGACCCGGTGTGCGCGGAGATGGCCCAGAGTCCGCTGGGCGCGGCCGAGGACCTACCCGGCCCCTCCCTGCTGGGCTTCGTCGCCTGCGCGGCCCTCGTGCGGACGGAGGCGTTCGAGGCGGTCGGCGGTTTCGACCCCGTCGTGCGGTTCCCCGGCGAGGAGGAGCGGGTGGCGCTCGACCTGGCCGCAGCCGGCTGGGGCATGGCCTACGTCGACTCCGTCACCGTCCACCACCACCCCTCGAGCCGGCGCGACGACCCGGGGCGCCGGCAGGCGGGCATCTGGCGGGCCCGGGTGCTGACGGCCGTCATGCGGCACCCCGTCCCCGGGATCGTGGAGGTCGTCCGGACCGCGGTCCGGACCGGCCGGCCGGGGATGGAGGGGCTGCTCCGCGCGGCCCCGGACCTGCCGGCGGCCCTGCGCCGCCGCCGGCCGATCCCGGAACAGGTGCGGGCCGACCTGCGGCTGCTGGCCGGAGAGCCGGCGTGAGGACGGAGACCCCTCCTGCCCACCGCCCGGAGGGGGACGCCGTGCTCCCCACCCCTCTCCCGCTCGGGCCGGCACCGGGGGCGGGGCCGGCGACCCCGCAGGCGGGCCGGCCCGATCCGCGGGTCGCCGTCGTGGTCATCACGCACCAGCGCCGGAACGAGCTGCTGCTGGCACTCGACCGCCTGCTCGCCCTTCCCGAGCAGCCGCGGGTCGTGGTGGTGGACAACGGGTCCACCGACGGCACGACCGACGCCGTCCGCACCCGGTTCCCCGAGGTCGAGCTCGTCGCCAGCCCCGAGAACCTGGGCGCCGTGGGCCGCAACGTCGGCGTCGCCCTCCTCGACACTCCCTACGTCGCCTTCTGCGACGACGACACGTGGTGGGAGCCGGGCTCGCTGACGGCCGCTGCCGACGCCCTCGACACCCACCCCCGGCTGGCGGTGGTCACGGCGCGCATCCTCGTCGAGCCGGGCGGCACGGAGGACCCGATCGTCCCGGAGCTGCGCGACTCCCCCGTCCGCGGCGCCGACTGGCTGCCCGGACCGGCGCTCGGGTCGTTCCTCGCCGGCGCCTCGGTGGTGCGCCGCGAGGCGTTCCTCGAGGTCGGGGGCTTCTCCGAGCGGCTGTGGCTCGGGGGCGAGGAGGAACTGATGGCCGGCGACCTGGCCGCGGCGGGTTGGGAGCTGTGCTACCTCCCCGCGCTCACCGTGCACCACCAGGCCAGCACCGCCCGGGATCCGCACCGGCGCCGCCGCGACGGCATCCGGAACACCCTCTGGACGACGTGGCTGCGCCGTCCCCTGCGCCCGGCGCTGCGCCGGACCGTGCACCTGCTGCGCACGGTGCCCCGCGACACCGTGACCGCGCGCGGCCTGCTCGAGGCCGTCCTCGGCATCCCGTGGGTGGTGCGCGAGCGGCGGGTGCTCCCCCCGCACGCCGAGGCCCGGTTCGCCGCCCTGGAGGACGCCCAGCGCAGGTCCGCCGCCCGGCGCTACGTCAGCTGACCTGTGACCGGCGGCCGTCGCCGACGACGCCCCGACCAGGCGGGCTGACGCCCGGCGTGGATCCGTCCCTACCCGGTCACGAAGACGCGGCTCCGTCACGCCTCGTTACCAGGCATCAGGCACAGCGGTCACGCCCACCGCGCGGCGGGCCTGGGAGCGCGTCCGACCCATGGTCGTCCCCCGGTGCGACCGGCCTCGACGCTCGTCAATGGGTGGACCACCTGCCGACCGGCGCGGAATCTCCCGGCAGGTGCCATTCCGGAAGAGACGACGACGTCATTCGTGCAGTCCTTCCCTGAATGGTGCTGTCGGCACACATCGGGGCACGGGCACCACTCCGCGAGCGGCCCATACCGCAGTCCGGCCTCCTCACGGTTCGTAGTCGAACGTGGGCCTTCCTCCACGAGGGAGGTACCAACCACCGCGCCGACCTGGCTGTGGTCACGCTGAGTTTGAAGGAGTGTGCTCGTCACGGACCTCGACGGTGACGCTGCGTAGTTGCTCGCTCGGGTATCGGCCAGGATTTGTCAGCCATTCGGTGGAATGCCGGACTTTCGAATTGCTGAGCGTCACGGCCGACTCTCCACTCGTTCCGGATGCCGCCTGCGCTCCGGAGGACCGTTCGAACTCTCTCCGGAACCGCATTGGCGGCGCCTTCGGGGAGAGAAAGGAACGACATGGACGACACGACGCCGCCGCGGCGGGGGACGACGAGGGGACGTGGCACGGCGACCGCCGTGATCGCTCTGGCAACCGCCGGAATGGTGGGCGGGGCGATCCCGGCCTCCGCTACACCGCCGGGCAATGGGCACGACAAGGTGACTCTCTGTCACGCAACAGGGTCGGCGAACAACCCCTACGTCAGGATCACGGTGGACGCCTCCGGCGCCTACAACGGTCACTACGGCCAGCACGCCGACAACGGTGACGGGGACGTCATCCCGCCGTTCACCTACGAGGGGCAGACGTACTCGCTGAACTGGGACGCCGACGGCCAGGCCCTGCACGCCGCGGGCTGCAAGGCCGACCACGGCAACCCCGGCAACCCCGGCGGCGGCAACCCCGACCACGGCAAGCCCGGCAACCCCGGCGGCGGCAACCCCGACCACGGCAAGCCCGGCAACCCGGGCGGCGGCAGCCCCGGCGGCGGCAACCCCGACGGCGGCGACGACAAGGTCACCCTCTGCCACGCGACCGGATCACGGACGAACCCGTACGTGCAGATCACCGTCGCGGCGGCCGGCGCCTACAACGGCCACTACAGCCAGCACGCCGACAACGGCCTGGGCGACATCATCCCGCCGTTCACCTTCCAGGGGCGGACGTACTCGCTGAACTGGGACGCCGACGGCCAGGCGACGTTCGCCGCAGGCTGCGTGACCACCACGCCGCAGAACCCGGGACCGCAGAACCCCGGCCCGCAGAACCCCGGCCCGCAGAACCCCGCGCCGCAGAACCCCGCGCCGCAGAACCCCGCGCCGCAGAACCCCGGCGTCCAGAACCCCGGCGTCCAGAACCCGGCGTCCCAGGTCGGCACGGCGGCGGCCGCCGCGCCGAAGGCACCGGCGGTCGCCGGTGAGCAGGCGTCGACGGGGCCGATCCCGGTCGCGGCCGACGCGGGACGGCAGCTCCCGGGCGACAACTGGCAGCTGCTCGTGGGCGGGGCTCTGGCCCTGGCGGGAGCGCTGGGCGCCGGTACCGCGTGGTTCCGCCGCGCGGCCCGCTCGCGCTGAGGCTGGTCGCCCGTGTTCCGGTCGGCGACCATCGCGCTCAACGCGGCGCTGCTGCTCACCGGTCTCGCGCTGGTCGCCCACCACGGGGCGGGGGCCGCGTCGCCGGACCTGCAGCTGGCTCCGGGCGGGGCGTCGGCCGAGCACCGGGCGCTGTCCCCGGCGGAAGACTCGATGCTTCCGCCGGGGACGCACCAGCCGGGCATCCCCGTCCGGCTGCAGATCCCGTTCCCGAGCACCCATCACCCGCAGGGCGTGACGGCCGAGGTGTCGGCCGACCCGCTGACCCCCGAGGGGAACCTCTTCGTGCCGCCGGACCCGCGGACGGTCAGCTGGGCCCGCGAGGACGCCGCGCCGGGCGCCGGCCGGGGAACGGCGATCCTCACGGGTCACGTCAACTACGTGGTCGACGGCGAACTGGTCGTCGGAGCCCTGTCCGACCTGGCCGAGTACGCCGTCCACCGGGTGGGGCAGACCTTCACCGTCGTCCTGGCCGACGGCCGGGAACTCGCCTACCGGATCACCGGTGGGGAGCAGTACGACAAGGACGAGCTGGCCGCCCGGCCCGAGCTCCGGCAGGAGCTCTACGACCAGGCGAACGCGTTCGGCGAGGGGACCGGCCGGCTCGTGCTGGTGTCCTGTGGCGGCGCCTTCGACAGCCGCACCGGCAACTACGAGGACAACGTCTTCCTCTTCGCCCTCCCGGTGACGTGAGCTGCGCGGATGCACCCGCGCCGTCTCAGCGGGCGCAGTCGACGCAGGTCCGGGCCGCGGGCCGGGCGGCCAGGCGTTCCGGCGCGATCGGCCGGCCGCAGGTCTCGCACATGCCGTAGCCCCCGGCCACCCGGCGGGCCAGGGCGGCCTCCACGTCGGCGAGCCGGCGGCGCGCCTGCTCCAGCAGCGCCACGAGCTGCTGCCGCTCGAAGGCGATGGTCGCCCCCTCCGGATCGTGCTCGTCGTCGGCGTTGGACGCCCGGGAGGCGGCGACCACGCCCTCGAACTCGCGGGTCAGCGCCTCGATCTGTGCCAGCGCCGCCGCCCGCTCGTCGAGCAGCGGATCCGGCTCCGACCCGAGACTCATGCCGAGCGGGCGAGGGGTGAGGGGGACGGGGTCCTCGTACGGCGCAGCAGCCGCAGCGAGCCGGTCCCCGGCAGCTCCTCGAAGTCGCCCGAGGCGAGCACGCGGGTGTAGACGCCGAACGGCGCCTGCCCGCCGTCGGCCGGGTCGGGGAAGACGTCGTGGATGGCGAGTGTGCCGCCCACCGACAGCTTGGCGACCCACGCGTCCTGGTCTCGGCGGGCGGACTCCTCGGTGTGGCTGCCGTCGAGGAACAGCAGGGCCAGGGGTGTGGTCCAGAGCGGGGCGAGGATCTCCGACCGGGTGACGACCGCGACGACGACGTCCTCCGCACCGGCGTCCGCGATCGTTCGGCGGAAGTGCGGGAGCGTGTCGATGCGGCCCACGAGCGGGTCGACCAGGGACGGGTCGTGGTACTCCCACCCGGGCTGGTGCTCCTCGGACCCGCGGTGGTGGTCCACGGTGACGACCTGGCGGCCGGTCTCGCGCGCCGCCGCGGCGAGGTAGAGCGCGGACTTCCCCATCCAGCTGCCGACCTCCAGCAGCGGGCCCGGAACGCCGACCCGGCGCGCGGCCTCGTAGAGCGCGCGTCCCTCGTCGTCGGGCATGAAGCCGGGGGCGGCCTGGGCGGCGCGGAGCAGTGGAAGGACCCCGTCCTCCTCCCGCCTCGCGAGCTCGGCGCGAGCCTCGGGACGGGGCCGGTGAACGGTCATCGGGCGAACCTAGCCCGCAGGGCGGTCATCCGGCGCTCGGTCGCCGCGCCGGCCTCGGTGTCGGCGGCCTTGGCGAAGAACGCGCCGGCCGCCGTGGTCACGGGGACGGCGAGCACGAGGGCGATCGCGCCGACGAGGGTGCGGATGACCTCCTCCGCGAGGACGGAGCTGGTGACCGTGGTCCACAAGGGCTGCGGGGAGAGCTCGAAGGTGAGCAGCAACGGCAGGGCGGCGCCGGCGTAGGCGAAGACGATCGTGTAGACGGTCGAGGCGATGTGGTCACGGCCCACCGCCATCCCCCGCGAGTACAGCTCGCGCCAGGTGATGTCCGGCGACACCTCGTTCAGCTGCCAGATCGCCGAGGCCTGCGTGATCGTGACGTCGTTGAGCACACCGAGCCCCGCGACGACGATGCCCGCGAGCACGATCCCGGAGAAATCGAGAGTCGGGTCGTAACCCTGCAGTCTCACCGTCTCCTCGCTGGTCAGCCCCGTGAGCCGCGCGGCGGAGACGGCGATCGACCCCAGCACCGCCACCAGCGTCAGCCCGAACAGCGTGCCCACGAGGGCCGTCGTCGTCCGCGCGGAGAAACCGTGGGCGAGGTAGAGGACGACGAACATGATCGCCGCCGAGCCCACCAGGCTGACCAGGGTCGGGTACTCCTCCGCCAGCAGCCCCGGCAGGACGAACTGCAGCAGGACGACGAACGCGAAGGCCAGGCCGAGCAGCGACGCCAGACCGCGCAGCCGCGCGACCACACCGACGACGACGGCGAACAACAGGGCCAGGACGATGATCGGGGTGTCCCGCTCGTAGTCGAAGAAACCGTACGAGGGCCCGCCCTCGGCCCCGGCGTCGCGGGTGAGCACCAGCGTGTCCCCCTCGGCCACGCCGGCCGCGACGACCTCCGGTGGCAGCTCGACCTGCTGGAAGTCCCCGGTGCCCGGCCCCTCGAGGATCTCCGTGACGGCGTTGGCGCAGATCTGCGGAACTGCGGGGTCGAGGCCGCACTCCACCGTCTGGACGGAGACGACCCGGGCATCGGGATAGGTGGTGCCGGCCGGCTGGGCCGTCGCGGCGGCCCTCTCGGCACGCGTGGGCTCGCCGTCGGGCCAGAGGAGGACCAGGCCGACGACCGTCGCCACCCCGACCGGGACGAGCAGCAGGAGCATCAGCCAGACGGCCCGCCGTCGCCTGCCCAGCGCCTGCTCGCTCGGCGGTGGGGCGTCGGGATCGGGCCCGTGGCTGTGGCTGTGGGTACTGGGTGGCACGCGGTCAGGCTAGGAGCCGGACCGGTCGGGCACCGGTCGACACAGCGGCCGGGTCAGGACTCCGGGACGGTGGTCTCGATGGGGAACCGGTGCCAGAGGCCGCTCAGCTGGAGCGGCCGGACCACGGCGGGGGTCGGGTCGACCAGGACCACGTCGATACCGCGGGGCGCGGCCAGGCGCTGGACCTGCACCAGGACCGCCATGCCCGCCGAGTTCATGAACGTCACGGCGGAGAGGTCGAGCCTGACCCGCGCCGGCCCGGGCTGGGTCAGCAGGAGGTCGGTGAGCACGCGCACGAGCGGCCGACGGGCCGCGTCGGTGAGCTCGCCGGTCAGGGTCAGGTGCGCCGTGCCGTCCTCGAGCCGGTGGGTGACCTCGGGCTCGGCGTCGCCGCTGGGCGTGGGGCTCGCATCCGTCACCTGGACGCACTTCCCCGCCGGCGCCGACTTCACGCGCGGTCGGGGCGCGCATCGTCGCCGCCCTCCGCGAGGTCGGCATGCGGGGAGACCGTGGGAATATTCGTGCGCCGAGCATGTTTACGTAGGTGTCCGCGTGAGGTAATCTCTAGCCGCCACTAGAGGTTTACCCCTCGGGCAACGAACTCGCTGACCACAAGTCCACAGTTCCCCAGGAGGTTGGAGAGCCATGGCCATGCTGACCGCGTACGACCCGTTCGCCGCCACGTCCGCCGCGTTCCGCGCACTGGACCAGCTGACCGGTCGCGCGGGCTCGACCACCGCCCGCGCGCTCTCTGGCATGCCGATGGACGCCTACCGGGTCGGTGACAACTTCGTCGCCCACTTCGACCTGCCCGGTGTCGACCCCGGCTCCATCGACCTGTCGGTCGAGGGCAACACCCTGACCGTCAGCGCCGAGCGCTCGGTGCCGCAGCTCGAGAACGCCGAGTGGACCATCGCCGAGCGGCCGTTCGGCAGCTACACCCGGCAGCTCGTCCTCGGCCGCAGCCTGGACACCGACCGGCTCGAGGCCAGTTACCACGACGGCGTGCTGACCGTCAGCATCCCCGTCGCCGAGAAGGCGAAGGCGCGCAAGATCCAGGTGACGCGGGCCGACGTACCCGCCGCCGTGGCGGGCCGCACCATCGAGGGCGAGTCCCAGCAGCAGGAGGCCAAGGCGGTCGAGAGCTGATCGACCGCTCCACAGGGGCCGGGACCCGTTGGCGGGCCCGGCCCTTGTGCATCCGACCGAGCCGACAGGAGGGACGGCGATGACCACCGACTCCCAGGACACGGGCACGCACGGCACCGACCCGCTGAGCCGGCTCGACGACCCCGACTACCCGGCGCTCACCATGAGCCAGGCCGCCCAGTTGCTGGGCGTCCAGGCCGCCTTCCTGCGCAGCCTGGACAGCTCGGGCGTCCTCCGGCCGCACCGCTCCCCCGGCGGCCACCGGCGCTACTCCCGCCAGCAGCTCACCCTTGCCGCCCGCATGCGCGGCCTCCTCGACGACGGCCACTCCCTCGCCTCGGCGGAGACCATCGTCGGCCTGCAGGACGAGCTCGCCTCTGCCCGCGCCGACGCAGAGCGCCTCAGGACGACCGCGGACCGGCTGCGCTCCGACGTCGACCGGCTCCGCCTCGACGCCGCCGGCCGGGACGGCGGCCCACCGGCTCTGGGCGAGTAAACCCTAGGGGGGTATAGTTCCCACTGTGCCGCGGCCGCCGAGGCCGGCAGGAGGGAACGACATGGAGACCGTCGACCAGGGCGCACCCGCCCACGACCACCAGCACGGGTACATCCACCGCAAGGACGACTACCTCAAGCGGCTGCGCCGCATCGAGGGGCAGGCCCGCGGTCTCCAGCGCATGGTCGAGGACGAGAAGTACTGCATCGACATCCTCACCCAGGTCTCGGCGATGACGAAGGCACTGCAGTCGGTCGCCCTGGGCCTGCTCGAGGAGCACATGAGCCACTGCCTCGTGGAGGCAGCGGCGGCCGGCGGCCGCGAGGCCGACGAGAAGGTGCGCGAGGCCTCCGAGGCCATCGCGCGGCTCGTCCGCTCCTGACCCCACCCCCATCTCCCGGAGGACCCCCATGAGCACCACCACCTACACCGTCGTCGGCATGACCTGCGGCCACTGCGTCAACGCCGTGACCGAGGAGGTCTCCCAGGTCCCGGGCGTCACCGCCGTCAACGTCGACCTGGCCAGCGGCGGGCTGACCGTCACCAGTGACACCCCGGTCGACGAGAGCGCCGTCCGGGCCGCCGTCGAGGAGGCCGGGTACGAGGTGGCCGGCCGCTGACGCGGCCGCGCCCTCGGTGATCGGCTCGCCATGAATACAGCTCTCAAGCTCGCCGGCTTCGGCCTGGGTCTGCTCGCCGTCTTCGGTGCCGCCACGGGTATCGGTGCGGCGGCGGGCCCGGTGACCGAGGAGCCCTCCGCGGCCGAGCGCGACATGACATCGGGCACGGGGCCGGCGGAGGAGGGCGACGCCGCGCACGGGGACGATGCGCACGGGGACGATGCGCACGGGGACGATGCGCACGGCGGGCCGGCGGCGCAGGCCTTCACCGGCCTCCAGGTCTCCGAGGACGGGTACACCCTCGCCCTCGCCGACCGCGCGCTGCCGGCCGGGCCCGCGACGCCGGTCGCCTTCCGGGTGCTCGCCCCCGACGGGCACCCGGTGACCGACTACACGGTCAGCCACGACGAGGACCTGCACCTGATCGCCGTCCGCCGCGACCTGGCCGGCTTCCAGCACGTGCACCCCGACCTGGGCCCCGACGGGGTCTGGTCGGTGCCCCTCGACCTCTCCCCCGGGACCTGGCGGCTGTTCGCCGACTTCACCGCCACCGCCGACGGGGAGAACCGCACCCTGGGCGCCGACCTCGCCGTCGCCGGCGACTACACGCCCGCTCCGCTGCCGGAGCCGTCGCGCACCACCGAGGTGGACGGGTACACCGTGACCCTCGACGGCGACCTCCTGGCGGGTGAGGAGGCCGACCTCACCCTGTCGGTCAGCCGGGGCGGCGCGCCGGTCACCGACCTCGAGCCCTACCTGGCCGCCTTCGGGCACCTCGTCGCGCTGCGCGACGGCGACCTCGCCTACCTGCACGTCCACCCCGCCGGCGAGCCCGGTGACGGCGTCACCGCACCCGGTCCGGACATCACCTTCACGACCACCGCCCCCTCCGCCGGCACCTACCGCCTGTTCCTGGACTTCCGGCACGGTGGTGTGGTCCGGACGGCGGCGTTCACGGTGGTCGTCGACACGCACGAGGAGCACGGGTCATGACCAGCGCCCCCAGCGGGCCGCGCACCGACGTCGAGCTGCTGATCGGCGGCATGACCTGCGCCTCGTGCGCCGCGCGCGTGGAGAAGAAGCTGAACAAGCTCGACGGTGTCACCGCGACGGTCAACTACGCGACCGAGAAGGCGAAGGTGAGCTTCGGCGACGGCGTCACGACCGACGACCTCATCGCCACCGTCGAGAAGACCGGCTACACGGCGTCGCTCCCCCGCCCCCGTCCCGAGGCTCTCCCCGAGCCGGCGAGCGGTGAGGAGGACGGGGTCCGCCGACTGCGGCAGCGGCTGCTGGTGTCGACGGTGCTGACCGTGCCGGTCATCGCGATGGCGATGGTGCCCGCGCTCCAGTTCGAGTTCTGGCAGTGGCTGTCGCTCACCCTCGCCGCGCCGGTCGTCGTGTGGGGCGGCGCCCCGTTCCACCGCGCGGCCTGGACCAACGCCCGCCACGGCGCGGCGACCATGGACACCCTCGTGTCGCTCGGCACCCTCGCGGCGTTCGGCTGGTCGCTCTACGCGCTCTTCCTCGGCACCGCGGGCGAGCCCGGGATGACCCACCCCTTCGAGCTGACGATCGCGCGCACCGACGGCAGCGCGAACATCTACCTGGAGGCCGCCGCGGGGGTGACCACGTTCATCCTGGCCGGCCGGTACTTCGAGGCGCGGTCCAAGCGGCAGGCCGGCGCGGCCCTGCGGGCCCTGCTCGAGCTCGGGGCCAAGGAGGTCTCGGTGCTGCGCGGGGGCGTCGAGCGGCGGGTGCCCGTCGAGGAGCTCGCGGTCGGTGACCTGTTCGTCGTCCGGCCGGGCGAGAAGATCGCCGCCGACGGCGAGGTCACCGAGGGCTCCTCCGCGGTGGACGCCTCGATGCTCACCGGGGAGTCCGTGCCGGTGGAGGTCGGGCCGGGCGACACCGTGGCGGGGGCGACCGTGAACGCCGGCGGCCGGCTGGTCGTGCGCGCCACCCGTGTCGGCTCGGAGACCCAGCTCGCGCAGATGGCGCGGCTGGTCGAGGAGGCGCAGAACGGCAAGGCGGAGGTGCAGCGCCTCGCCGACCGGGTGTCGGGGATCTTCGTGCCGGTCGTGCTCGCGCTCACCGTGGCCACCCTCGGCTTCTGGATCGGCGCGGGCGCCGGGCTGCCGGCGGCGTTCACCGCCGCGGTGGCCGTGCTGATCATCGCCTGCCCGTGCGCGCTGGGGCTCGCGACGCCGACCGCGCTCATGGTGGGCACCGGCCGTGGCGCCCAGCTCGGCATCCTGATCAAGGGCCCCGAGGTCCTCGAGCAGACCCGCCGAATCGACACGGTCGTCCTCGACAAGACCGGGACCGTCACCACCGGCCGGATGACCCTGCTCGACGTCGTGCCCGCCGAGGGCGAGGACCCCGACCGGCTGCTGCGGCTGGCCGGCGCGCTGGAGGCGGCGTCGGAGCACCCGATCGCACAGGCGGTCGCCCGCGGCGCAGCCGAGCGAGTCGGCGCGCTGCCGCCCGTCGAGGGCTTCACCAACGTGGCGGGGCTGGGCGTCCACGGGCTGGTCGAGGGCTCGGCGGTCGTCGTCGGGCGCCGGCGCCTGCTGGCCGACTGGTCGCTGGAGCTGCCGCCCGCGCTGGAACAAGCCGCCGCGGACGCGGAGGCCGCCGGCCGCACCGCGATCACCGTCGGGTGGGACGGCGCCGTGCGGGGGGTCCTGATCGTGGCCGACGCGGTGAAGCCCGGCTCCGCCGTCGCCGTCCGCCAGCTGCGCGACCTGGGGCTGCGGCCGGTCCTGCTGACCGGCGACAACGCGACCGTCGCCCGGACCGTCGCGGCTGCCGTCGGCATCGACCCGGACGACGTCATCGCGGAGGTGCTGCCGCAGGACAAGGTCGACGTCGTCCGCCGGCTGCAGGGCGAGGGCCGGACGGTGGCCATGGTCGGCGACGGAGTCAACGACGCACCGGCGCTCGCGCAGGCCGACCTGGGGCTGGCGATGGGCACCGGCACCGACGTCGCCATCCAGGCCAGCGACCTGACCCTGGTCCGGGGGGACCTACGGGTGGCCGCCGACGCCATCCGGCTGTCCCGTCGCACGCTGACGACGATCAAGGGCAACCTGTTCTGGGCCTTCGCCTACAACGTGGCCGCCCTCCCGCTCGCCGCTGCCGGCCTGCTCAACCCGATGATCGCCGGCGCCGCGATGGCGTTCAGCTCCGTGTTCGTCGTCACCAACAGCCTGCGGCTGCGCGGGTTCGCGCCGCTGGCGGAGAACCGCGACGCGACGACCGCCGTGCCGGCGGGGCTCCCGGCCCACGACCGCGCACCCCAGCAGGCCTGACCCAGCGGGGCGCGCTGCGCACAACCTCTGTCTCTGCCCACCATGGTGGGCAGAGACAGAGCGTGAGCCGAGCGCCCCGTACGGACTGGAGGACGTCGATGACCGCACGCGCCGACGCTCGACGCCGGGCGCTCGCCCGGCTCCTGGCCACGCTCGGCGTCGCCGGCGGGATGGCGTTGCTGACCCGGCCGCAGGAGGTCGTCGACGCCCTCGCCCCCGGGTTCCCGAAGGAGCGACTCTGGCTGGCCCGCCTGCTCGGCGCGCGGCTGCTCGCGCAGCACGCGGCGGTGCTCGCCGCTCCCCGCCGGGGACTGGTCCGCGCGGGATCGGCCGTCGACCTGCTGCACGCCGCGAGCATGGTGCCCTTCGTCGCCTCCCCCCGTTACGGCCGGGCGGCCCGGATCAGCGGCGGCCTGGCGGCGGGATACGCCGCGGTCGCGCCGGCCCTCGCCCCGGACGACCGGTCAGAACGCGGGTAGCAGCAGCAGCGCCGTCGGCAGCAGGAGAAGCAGTTCGGCCGACGTCAGCGCCGCCCACCGGGCGGCCACCGGGAGGGGTGACGGCGGCTCCAGCAGCCGGACCACCCGCGACGCCGCGACCCCGCCGGTGACCGCGAGGGCGCCGCTGGGCACGCCCGCTCCCCCGGCTCCCCCGACGGCGGCCACGATGGCCCGGGCCAGGGTCCGCCGGGGCGCCGACCCGGAGAGCGACGCGAGGGCGACGTCGTCGGCGCGCATCTCGACGAGCTCGCGGACCGCCGCGTGCGCCCGGGCGGCCGCCGGCAGCACCGGCAGCGCCGCCTCCCAGGCGACGAACGGCAGCAGCAGCAGGTGGTGCCGTTCGCGCAGGTGCGCGCGCTCGTGGGCGACGACGGCGGCGAGCTGGTCCTCGTCGAGCTCGGCGACCATGCCGGAGGAGAGCACCAGCAGCGGCCGGGCGCCCGGGATGCAGAACGCGACCGGTGCGGGGTGCTCCAGGAGCCGGGTGTCGGGCAGCTCCGCCGACGGCTGGACGACCAGCTCGAGCAGCTCCCGGTGCCGGCGCCGGGTCCGCGCGGTCCGGAGGCCGGACAGCACGAGGACCCCGAGGAGCTCGGAGGCGAGCACGCCGGCGAGGGTCAGCGCCACCCAGTGGTCACCGCGGACCGGCTCCCCGGCCGGGGAGCCCGCGGCCAGCGACCACGCGGCCTCGGGCAGGGAGTGACCCCAGGGCGCGAGGCCGTGCACGAGCAGCGCCCCCACCATCGACAGGCCACCGGCCAGCCCGATCGCCTGCCAGCAGACGAGCGCGACCAGCGGATCGCGGCGCGGCCAGCGCGCCCGCGCCAGCAGCGCCGGCACCGGCCAGGCCAGGAGCGCGGCCAGGACGGCGAGCGCGACCGCGGTGGCGGGCAGCACGGGTGTCGGGTGCGCTTCGGGATCAGCGGGCGGCGTCGTCGGCGCCGGCCAGCAGCTCCCGCAGCAGGCGCGCCTCGTCGGCGTTCACGCTGCCGACGAACCGCGCCAGCACGGCCTGCCGGTCGCCCGCCTGCCCGAGGACCTCGTGCATCAGCTCGGCGGCGTGGTCGGCGCGGCTGGCGCGGGCGGAGAACCGGCGGGGACGCGCGTCGTCGTGGACGACGAAACCCTTCTGCTCCAGCCGGGTGAGCACGGTGTGCACGGTGGTCAGCGCGATGCCCCGCTCGGCCAGGCCGTCGCGCAGCGCGGTCGCCGGTACCGGACCGCCCGCGGCCCACAACCGCTCCATGACGGCGCGCTCCAGCTCTCCCAGCGAGGCCATCGACCCTCCTGTCGTCCGTCTCACACGACACTCTTCTACAAGCGGTAGAAAAACTCTTCTACTCGGCGTAGAAAGAACGTGTCGATAGTACGTCGGCTCGGGCGACGAGGGGACAGGTGCCGTGGACGTCCTGGACGTTGACACGCTGGACATCGCGCGCTGGCAGTTCGGGATCACGACCGTCTACCACTTCCTGATGGTCCCGCTGACCATCGGCCTGGGGATCCTGGTCGCGGTCATGCACACGATGTGGGTGCGCACCGACAAGCCCGAGTGGCTGCGCATGACCCGCTTCTGGGGCCGGGTCTACCTGATCAACTTCGTCCTCGGCGTGGCGACGGGCCTGGTGCAGGAGTTCCAGTTCGGCCTCGCCTGGAGCGAGTACTCCCGTTTCGTCGGCGACGTCTTCGGCTCCCTGCTGGCCCTCGAGGCGCTGCTCGCCTTCTTCCTCGAGTCGACGTTCCTCGGCCTCTGGATCTTCGGCTGGGGCCGCATCCCGAAGAAGGTCCACCTCGCCACGCTCTGGGCCGCGGTCGTCGGCTCGGTCGTCAGCGCGTACTTCATCATCGCCGCGAACTCGTGGATGCAGCACCCGGTCGGCGTCGTCACCGACGACGAGACCGGCCGGCCGCTGCAGGTCGACTTCCTCGCCGTCCTCACCAACAACACCGCGCTGGCCGCGTTCAGCCACGCGATCGTCGCCGCCCTCATGGTCGCCGGTGCCCTGCTGGTCGGCGTCGGTCTGTGGCACCTGCGGCGCCGGAAGCTCGCGGGGCAGCCGGTCACCGACGTCGACCACGCCGTCTGGCGCCGCTCCGTGCGCGTCGGCGGGTGGGTCTCCCTCGCGGCGTTCGTCCTCGTGGCCCTCACCGGCGACTGGCAGGGCAAGCTCATGTACCAGCAGCAGCCGCTGAAGATGAGCTCCGCCGAGGCGCTGTGCGAGACCGAGGCGCCGGCGTCCTTCTCGATCCTCGCCTGGGGCAAGCTCGGCTCGAACGAGTGCGACGACGTCCACTCGATCACCGTCCCCTACCTGCTCTCCTACCTGGCGCACGGCGACTTCTCGACCGCCGTGCCGGGCGTGAACGAGCTGCAGGAGGAGTACGCGGCGGTCTACGGCGCCACCTATCCCGACGACCCGTCGTTCGGCGACAAGGCCGGCGAGCCCATCGACTACACCCCCGTGCTGGCGGTCACCTACTGGAGCTTCCGGCTGATGATCGGCATGGGGGCGGTGTCGGCGGCCGTGGCGGTCTACGCGCTGTGGGCCACGCGCAGGGGGCGGGTGCCCACCTGGCGGATCGGCGTGTACGGCTCGCTGCTGGCCGTCGCGGCACCGTTCATGGCGAACGCCACCGGCTGGATCTTCACCGAGATGGGCCGCCAGCCCTTCGTCGTCCACCCGAACCCCGACGTCCCGGTCGAGGACCAGGTGTACTTCTTCACCGCCCAGGCGGTCTCCCCCGGCATCTCCGCGGCCGAGGTCTGGGCGTCCCTGATCGCCCTCACCCTGGTCTACGGCGCGCTCGCGGTCGTCGAGCTGTGGCTGCTCACCCGCTTCGTCCGCCGGGGCGTCACCACCGGGGACGGCGCGCCCGTACCGGGGCCCACCCCCGACGGCACCCCGGACGACGACCTGCCCGGCGGCCGCGACCGCGACGACGTCCTCTCCTTCGCCTACTGAGCTGGAGCACGCCATGGACCTGCAGACCCTCTGGTTCGCCGCGGTCGCGCTGTTGTGGACCGGGTTCCTGCTGCTCGAGGGCTTCGACTTCGGCGTGGCGGCCCTGCTGCCGCTGCTCGGCCGCCGGACCCCCGACCGCCACCTGATGCTGCGCACCATCGGCCCGCTGTGGGACGGCAACGAGGTGTGGCTGATCACCGCCGTCGGCGCGGTGTTCGCCGCCTTCCCCGGCTGGTACGCCACCTGGCTGCCGGCGCTCTACCTGCCGTTCGTGCTGGTGCTGTCCGGGCTCATCGTCCGGGCGGTGGCGTTCGAGTGGCGGCACTCCCACCACACGCCCGCGTGGGACTCGAGCTGGAGCTGGGTCATCACCACGGGCTCGCTCATCGCGGCGCTGGGCATCGGCGCCGCCCTGGGCGCCACGACGCTCGGCCTGCCGATCGCCGCCGACGGCAGCAGGGTGGGCGGCGCCTTCTCCGGGCTGGGCTGGCCGGCGCTGCTCGGGGCGGTCGCCGTGCTGGCGTTCTCACTGGTGCACGGCGCGATGTTCCTGGCCCTGAAGACCGACGGCCCGCTCCGCGCCGCCGCCCGGGCCGTCGCCCGCCGGTGGGCCCCGGTCGCCGCGCTCCCGCTGCTGGCCTGGGCCGGCCTGGTGCACCTGCGCCACGGGACGCCGGTCACCGCGGTGCTGTGGCTGGTCGCCGCGCTCGCCGTCGCGGTGGCCTGGGCGCGCATCTCCGTCGGGCGGGAGGGTCAGGCCTTCGCCGCCTGGGGGGCCATGCTCGGCGCCGCCGCGGCCACGATCTTCGGCGCCGCGTACCCCGTCGTCGTCCCGTCGACGATCGACGCCGCGTTCGACGTGACGATCGCCGACGCCTCGGTCAGCGACTACACCCTCACGGTGATGACCTGGGCCGCCGCCGTCGGGCTGCCGGTGGTCCTCGCCTACCAGGCCTGGACCTACTGGGTGTTCCGGAAGCGGCTGACCGCCGAGCCGGTGCACGAGGTCGCCGCATGACGGCAGAGGTGGCTCCGATGGCGTCCCGGGGTCGCGGGCCGCTGGGCGCGCTCGCCGGCGTGCCGGGACTGACCGGCGCGCTGGTCCGGGCGGCGCTGGCCGCGCTCGCGCAGACGGCCGGCCTGGTGCTGCTGGCCGCCGGGCTGGCGCACGCCGTCGCCCGCGCCGTGGGCGTCGCCGACGGGATCCCGGGAACGCCCCTGGCCCTCGCCGCGGCCGGCGTCTCGCTGCGGGCGGTCGCCGGCTCGGCCGGCGAGGTGCTCGCCGCCCGCGCCGCGCGCCGAGCCGAGGACCGGCTGCGCCGCGACCTGCTCGACCGGCTCGCGGTGTCCCCCGCCGCGGTCGACGCCGCGGGTGGCCCGGGCCCGGCCGCGGTGCTCGCGACGACCCGGCTGCACGACCTCGGCCCCGCGCTCACCACCTACCTCCCGGCGCTGGCAAAGACCCTCGTCGTCCCCCCGGCGCTGCTGCTCGCGCTCGCCTGGACCGACCTTCTCTCCGCGGTCCTGGTCGGGGTGACCCTGCCGCTGGTGCCGGTGTTCATGGTGCTCGTCGGCCGGTACACGCAGGACGCGACGGCGGAGTCCGCCCGCGCGCTGGACCGGATCGCCGCGCACGTCGCCGAGCTGGTGCGCGGCCTGCCGGTGCTGGTCGGCCTCGGGCGTGCCGCCGACCAGGCCGCGGCGCTGGCCCGGCTCGGGACGGCGCACCGCAGGCGCACCCTGGCCACCCTGCGGATCGCCTTCCTGTCGGCCCTGGTCCTGGAGCTCATCGCCACGCTGTCGGTCGCGCTCGTCGCGGTGACGGTGGGACTGCGGCTGGTGCACGGGGACATGGCCCTGGCCGTCGGGCTGACCGCTCTGCTGCTCGCGCCCGAGGCGTTCGCACCGCTGCGCGCCCTGGGAGCGGCCCACCACGCCTCCGAGGACGCCGCGCTGGCCGCGGCGCAGGCCCGGGCGGTGCTCGGCGCCCCCGTGCCCACCCGGGCGACCCCGGCCGTGGACGACGACCCGCGCGGAGCCGACGTCGCCCTCGCCGGTCTGGCCGTGCGTCACCCGGGGCGGGCGGTGCCGTCCCTGCCGCCCCTCGACCTCGCCCTCCGCCCCGGCGAACTGGTGGCGCTGCGGGGACCGAGCGGATCGGGCAAGTCGACGCTGCTCGCCGTCCTTGCCGGCGTGGTCCCCGCGGACGCCGTCGTCACCGGGACCGTCACCGGCCTGCCCGCCGCCGTCGCGTACGTGCCGCAGTTCGCGCGCACCACCGGTGCCACGGTCGCCGACGAGCTGCGCCGGCACGCCGGGTCCGAGGCCGGGATCGACAAGCTCGTCGGCGAGGCGTACGTGGTCGAGTCGCTGGCCCGCGTCGGCGCGGCCGGGCTGGCCGGCCAGGCGCCGGCGTCCCTGTCGCCCGGTGAGCTGCAGCGGGTGGCGCTGGCCCGGGCGCTGGTGGGGGTGCGCCGCGGCGCCCGCCTGCTGTTGCTCGACGAGCCGACCGCCCACCTCGACGACGAGGCCCGCGCCCTGGTCGCCGAGGTGCTGCTCGGGCTGCGCGGCACGGTCACCACGCTGCTGGTGACCCACGACCCGCTGCTGCGCGTCCTCGCCGACCGGACCGTCGACCTCCCCACCCCCGCTTCCGGTACGGAAAGCTGCCCGGCCCCGTCCGGCTTTCTGTACCGGAAGCTGGAGGAGCCGGTCGAGGAAGGCGCCCCCCAGGAGAGCGCCCCCGAGGAGGCCGCGCCGGTCCGGCCGGCACTGCGGCGGGCGGTGGTGGCGGGCACGCTGTCGTCGGGCGCGGGGATCGCGCTCACCGCGGTCTCGGGCTGGCTGATCGTCCGGGCCGCGGAGATGCCCCCGATCCTGACGTTGTTGGTGGCGATCGTCGGCGTGCGCTTCTTCGGGCTCGGCCGGGCGCTCCTGCGCTGGCTCGAGCGGCTGACCGTGCACGACGCCGCCCTTCGGCAGGCCGCCGCCACCCGCGTCCGGATCTGGTCGGCGCTCGCGGCGCAGGGCATCGCGGCCGAGCGGACACCGGGAACGGCGCTGGCCCGCGTGGTCGGGGACGTCGGCGTCGTCCAGGACCTCACCGTCCGCGTGCGCCCGCCGATGCTCGTGGCCGGACTGGTCACCACGGGCACGCTCGCCGCCCTCGCGCTGGTCGACCCCGCCGCCGCCGGAGCCGTCGCGCTGGTGCTCGGCATCGCGGTCGGCCTGGTCCTGCTGGTGCACCGCCGGGTGGACGCCGGGGCAGCACGGGCGGAGACCCAGCTCCGGGTGGCCGCGCTGCGCGAGACGACGACGGTGCTGGAGGGCCTGCCCGACCTGCGGGCGCACGGGCTCGCCGGCCGGGCGGCCACCGACCTCCACGGGCCGGCCGACCGGCAGGCCGCCGCCGCCCGCACGGGCACGCTCGCGGCCGCGATCGGCACCGGCCTGGTCGTCCTGGGCACCGGGCTGGCGGCCGTCCTGGCGACAGCGGCGGGCGCCCGGAGCGGTCTGGACGGGCCGGCGCTGGCCGTTCTCGCCCTCGCGCCGCTCGCGCTGGCCGAACCGCTCGCCGGGCTGGTTCCCGCCCTGCAACGCCGCGGCGCGCTCGCCGACGCGCAGGCCCGCATCGACGCCGTCCTCACCGCGCCGGTGCCGGCCGACCCGGCCGATCCCCTGCCCGTGCCGGCTCCCGCGCACGAGCTCCGGGTGGACGCGCTCGCGGCCGGGTGGCCGGGCGGCCCCGACGTCCTGCGCGGCCTGGACGCGCGGGCACGGGCGGACGACGGCTGGCTGGTGGTCCGCGGCCCGTCCGGCTCGGGCAAGTCGACGTTCCTCGCCGTGCTCATGGCCGCCCTCCGACCCCGGACGGGCACGTACGCGGTCGACGGCGTGGACACCGCCGGGCTCGCCGGCGACGACCTGCGGGCGCGGATCGCCTGGCTGCCGCAGGAGGCGCACGTCTTCGCCTCGACGATCCGCGCCAATCTCGCGCTGGCCGCGCCCCGCGGGGAACTGGACGGGGCGGGTGGCGAGGCGCAGATGCGCGCGGCGCTGATCGCGGCCGGGTTGGGCCCGCTGCTCACGACGCTCCCTGACCGCCTGGACACCCCGGTCGGCGCCGGGGGCACGGCGTTGTCCGGCGGCGAGCGTCGCCGGCTCGCCGCCGCCCGGGCACTGCTGGCCGACCGCGACGTCGTGCTGCTCGACGAGCCGACCGCGCACCTGGACGCCCCGACCGCCGCCGCGCTGGTCGACGACCTGCGCGGGGCGCTGGCCGGCCGGGTGGTCGTCTGCGTGACCCACGACGACGACGTCGAGCGGCCCGGCGACACCGTCGTCCGCCTCACCGCCGCGCCGGCGAGGGTCTGAATGGTCGTACCGGTGCGCCAGTGTGCCGGTCATGGACGCTTCCTTCACCGGATCGGTATTCCTCGGCATGAGCGTCGACGGGTTCATCGCCCGCCTCGACGGTGACCTCGACTGGCTCACCGGCGGCCAGGACGCCAACACCGCCCCGGACGACGGCGCGGGCGGCGACTTCGGCTTCGCCGACTTCGTGTCGGGCATCGACGCCGTCGTCATGGGCCGCAGCACCTACGACGTCATCACGCCGTTCGGGAGCTGGCCCTACCAGGGCAAGCCGGTGCACGTGCTCAGTACGACGCTGGTTCCCGGCGCCGACCCGCGCATGACCGTCCACGCCTCCTTCGACGAGGCCGTGGCGGCGCTGAGCGCGGCCGGATACCGACGGGTGTACGTCGACGGCGGCCGGACCGTGCACCAGTTCCTTCGGGCCGGCCTCATCGGCGACCTCACGCTCTCGCGGGTGCCGATCCTGATCGGCACCGGGCACACCCCGTTCGGGGAGCTGGCAGCAGACGTGCCGCTCGAGCGCGTGCAGACCCAGACGTTCCCGAGCGGCATGGTGCAGACCACCTACCGGGTGCGCCGGAACGCCTGACCCGCCGGCCCCGTCCGGGGCGCCGCCCCGATCCTGCGAGGGCGGGTGGCCCCGTCCAAGAGCTCCCCGCGAGCGTGCAAGCGGTGGGGGGGTGGGGGGACGGGGTCCTTTCCGGGGTTCTTCCTCAGGCCGCGGCCGTGTGTGGCCGGGCGCGCACGATCTCGAATCCGGGGAACGCAGGCAGCTCGGCGTCGACCACGAGCGGGATCGCGGGCGATCCGAGCAGGCCCCGCTCCTGGAGGAGCGCCCGCTCCGCAGGGTCGAGCTCGGCGAGGATGCAGTGATAGACCTCCGGGCGCACCCGGATCTCGCGCGGCTCTGCGGCGGCGGGGCTCCAGGCGGTCGCGAGGATGTCTCCCACAGGGTCCGGCCGGCCCCAGTGCCGGTGCTGTCCGGCCCGGTTCGGCGACGGTTCCTGACGAATGGTGTCCTCGTCCATGACGGCCCTCCTGTGCGGCCCTCCGTGCCAGGTTCAACGCGGGGGAACCCCGTGTTGATGTCTATCTTCGGGAGGGAGAGTCCCACCGGGTAGAGACACTTCGACGGGAATCTCCGGGCCCAGACGGGTGCCCTGCAGCAGCTGGAGGTCGTCGCCCGACCAGAAGCTGCCGGGGTCGTAGGCGTTGAGCGGCCGGTCGTCCGGGAGCAGCCCCATCGCGGTGTAGGTGGCGGCGACCAGCTCCGCGCAGAACACCGTCTCGGCCGAGGTCCGGCGCCGAAGCCGGCCGTTCACCCAGCCGCGGACCAGGCCCCGGGTGGTCGGAAAAGGCCGCCCGTCGAGGCGGGCGACAGTGCGCAGCACGGCGTCCTCCATCGCCGGGGTCACCCCGCCGTCCTCGCTGGGCCCGATCAGCTGCCGCAGCCACGCCCGCTGCCCGTACCGACGGCGCCAGGTGAGAACCGCGTCCCGCAGGTCGTGCAGCTGGACACCGCGCTGGTGCTGCCCGCTCCAGGCATCGGGCAGCGACCTGCCGAGCTCGGCGTGCCAGAGCAGCGGCGGCAGGTCCTCCAGGACGACGGCCATGCCGACGTGGTTCACCGGGGCGTTGGTCAGCGCCCGGATCGCGCGGTCGGCCAGCGACGGTCCGCGGAAGACCCACACGTCGCCGGTGCGCGTGAGGTCCACCGCCTCGTCCAGGGAGAGCTGGGGCACGGGCAGCTAGGTTACGGACCGTGCGCCTATGGAAGCTCCTCGGACTGGCCGGACTCGCAGGCGTCGCGGCCGGGAGCGTCGTGCTGGCCCGCAACGAGCGCCAGCGCCGCGCCTACACGCCCGACGACGTCCGGGCCCGGCTGCACGAACGGGCCGCGGCG
>NZ_JBHUHP010000030.1:0-264864 GCF_042682525.1 Blastococcus deserti | reverse complement strand
GCCGGTCCGGAACCGGCCACCGAACCGGCGCCCCCGACGCCGGCGGAGCTCACTGCCGGCCGCACCCACCGGCTGACCCGTCTCCTCCGCCGGGGCTGACATCCCGCCGGGTTCCGGCCCGTCAGGTCCCGGCGGGCGCCTCCGGCAGCACGACGATCCCGTCGCGGTCGGCGCACAGCCACGCGCCCTCCCGGAAGGTCACGCCGGCGAAGACGACCGACCGGCCCGCCTGTCCCGAGTGCAGCCCCCGCTCGCTCTTGCGCGGGAACGCACCGAGCGCACGGATGCCCAGGGGCTGTTCGGCGAGCTCGTCGGCGTCCCGGATGTATCCGTACACGACCAGGCCGGCCCAGCCGTTGGCCGCGGCGGAGACGGCGAGGTTCCCGCCGACCAGGCCGCAGCGCCGCGATCCCCCGCCGTCCACGACCAGCACGCGGCCCTCGCCCGGGCTCTCGACCGCCTGCTTGATCAGCGTGTTGTCCTCGAAGACCTTCAGCGTGGTGATCGGCCCGGCGAACCGGAGGTTGCCGCCGAAGATCTGGAACACCGGGTCGCAGACCTGGATCTCGGGGTGTGCGTCGCACAGGTCGGTGGTGGCGGGGGTGGTCATCCGGCCATCCTGCCGCCCCGGCCCGGGGGGCGTGCCCGGCCGGTGCCGACCGGCGCCCGCCGCAGCCCATAGATTTCCGTCGTGACTTCGGGGGAACGGGCGCCGGGCGGACGGCGACTGCTCGTGCTGCTCCTGCTGCACTCGGCGCTCACCCAGGTGATCACCTTCGTCCTGCGGCCCACGTCGGCGTACCGGGCACTCGAACTGGACGTGCCCGCCGCCTGGCTGGGCGCGCTCACCGCCTCCTTCGCCGTCGTTCCCCTGGTGCTGGCCGTGCCGTCGGGTCAGGCGACCGACCGCTTCGGGGAGCGGCGGGTGATGCTCGTCGGGGCGGTGCTCATGGCGGCGTCCGGCGCGGTGTTCGCGACCGAGCGCGGAGGCGCGGCGGGGCTGGTCGTGGGCAGCGTCGTCCTGGGCACCGGGCACCTGCTGTCGGTGGTCGGGCAGCAGGCGGCGGTGGCGAACTCGGCGGGCCCGGGCCGGTTCGACACGGCGTTCGGCTACTACACGTTCGCCGCATCGCTGGGGCAGGCCGCCGGGCCGGCCCTCATCACGCTGATCGGCGGCAGCGGGGCACTCCCCGACACGACCCCGATCTTCCTCACCGCCACGGCGCTGGGGGTGGTGCTGCTGGTCTGCACGGCATTCCTGCGGATGCCGGCCCGGGAACGGGCCGTCGGCGCGGCGGAGAGCGGCGGCATGGGCGTCCTGCTGCGTCTGCCCGGGCTGCTGCGGGCCCTGCTGATCAGCTGCGTCGTGCTCGCGGCCGTGGACATCACCCTCGTCTACCTACCGGCGCTCGGCAGTGATCGCGGCCTGGCCGCGGGCGTGGTGGGTCTCCTGCTGACGCTGCGCGCCGTCGCCTCGATGACCTCGCGCCTGTTCCTGGGTCACCTGGTGCGGCTGGTCGGCCGGCGCCGGCTGATGATCGTCAGCGTGGCCCTGTCGGCGGGGTCGATGGCGGTCCTCGCCGTTCCCATGCCGACGCTGGCGATGGCGGCGGTCGTGGTCCTGCTGGGCCTGGGCCTGGGCGTCGGTCAGCCGCTCACCATGTCCTGGCTGGCCGAGGTGGCACCGGCCGGTCTGCGGGGACGGGCGATGTCGCTGCGGCTCACCGGCAACCGGCTGGGCCAGGTGCTCATCCCGAGCGCGGTCGGCCTGGTGGCCGCCGGGGTGGGCGCGGCCGGGGTGCTGGCGGCCACCGCCGGGGCCCTCGCGGCCGTCGCGGTCGCGGCCCGCCGGCTGGCCGTGGACGGCGGTCCGGGCACCTAGTTCCGTGCAGGAGCCGCCGCAGCGATCCGCCCGACCAGGGCGTCGGTGAACTCGCCGGTCGAGGCCTCGCCGCCCAGGTCCCGCGTGCTGACCCCGCCGCGGACCGCCGCCCGGACACCGTCCTCCACCCGCACCGCGGCGTCGACCGCCCGCTGGTCGCCGTGCCGGCGGCCCAGCCAGTCGAGCAGCATGCCGGCGGACAGCATCATCGCGATCGGGTTCGCCAGTCCCTCGCCGGCGATGTCGGGCGCGGACCCGTGCGCGGCCTGCGCCATGCACCGGTCGTCCGAGGCGTTGATCGACGGGGCCATCCCCAGCGAGCCGGCCAGCTCGCCGGCCATGTCGGAGAGGATGTCGCCGAACATGTTCTCGGCCACCAGCACGTCGAAGGCCGCCGCGCGCCGCAGCAGGTGCACCGTCATCGCGTCGATGTGGAAGTCGTCCACCACGACGTCGGGATAGCCCTCCGCGACCTCCAGGCAGATCCGCTTGAACAGCCCGGAGCTCAGCTGCAGGACGTTCGCCTTGTGGACGATCGTCAGCCTCTTCCGCCGGCGCCGCGCCAGGTCGAACGCGGCCCGGGCGATGCGCTCGACCGCCGGCCGGGTGAAGACGCCGTGGCAGATCGCCACGTCGGCCGTGGGCATGAACTCGCCCGTGCCGGCGTGGGTGTTGCGGTCGGCGTAGAAGCCCTCGGTGTTCTCGCGGACGATCACCAGGTCCGTGTCGGGCGCGATCGCCGTCCCGCTGCCGAATCCGCGGGCGGGGCGGATGTTCGCGTACAGGTCGAAGTGCTTGCGGATGGCCCCGCTCGGGTTCAGCTGGCTCCGGAACGGCTCGGGGTAGGCGGCGCTGTCGTGCGGCCCCAGCAGCCAGCCGTCCATGCCGGCCAGCGCCTCGAGGGTCGCCGGCGGGATGGCGCTGCCGTGCTCCTCGATGGCCGAGGCGCCGAGCGGCAGCTCCTGCCAGTCGACGGGATCGGCGCCCGCCGCGGCGAGGGCGGCGTCGACCACCCGCACGGACGCGGGGACGATCTCGGGCCCGATGCCGTCGCCCAGCATCACGCCCAGGCGGTAGCGGCGGTTCGTGGTCATCTCTCTCCTCGGGCTACTCGGACGCGGGGGCGGTGACGGCGGGCTCGTCCAGGACCCACCAGGTGCGGACGTTGACGAACTCGCGGATGCCGGCCGCGGCCAGCTCCCGGCCGTAGCCGCTGGCGCGGGTGCCGCCGAAGGGCAGGCGGACGTCGGAGGCGACGACGGCGTTGACGAAGACCGCGCCCGACCGGATCCGCCGCGCCACGGCGATCCCCCGCTCCGGATCGGCCGTCCACACGCTCGCGCCGAGGCCGAACCGGGTGTCGTTGGCGACGCGGACGGCCTCGTCGTCCCCGTCGGCCACGATCACCGTGGCGACCGGGCCGAAGATCTCCTCGTCGTAGGCCGGCTGACCGGGCGCGACGTCGGCGAGCACGGTGGGCGCGTAGAAGGTGCCCGGGCCGTCGAGCCGGCGGCCGCCGGCCAGCAGCCGGGCGCCCTTCGCGACCGAGGCCTCGACCTGCCGGTGCACGCCGTCCAGGAGGTCCGCGCGGGCCATCGGGCCGACGTCGGTGCCGGGCGCCTCCGGATCGCCGACGGTGAGCGACTCCACCTCGGCGACCAGCAGCCGGGTGAACTCCTCGGCGCCGGACGCCTCGACGACGAACCGCTTCGGCGAGATGCAGCTCTGGCCGGCGTTGAGGTAACGACCCCGGGCGGCCATGGCGGCGACCCGCGGCAGGTCGGCGTCGGCCAGGACGACGAACGGGTCCGAGCCGCCCAGCTCGAGCACCGACTTCTTGATCGCGTCGCCCGCGGCGGAGCCGACGGCGCGGCCGGCCCGCTCGCTGCCGGTGATGGTGACGGCGCCGATGCGCGGGTCGCCGATCAGCCGGCGGGTGACGGCCGGGACGTCCGGCTCCGCGATCACCAGAGCCGCGAACAGCCCGTCCGGTGCGCCGGCGTCGGCCAGGACGCGCTGCACCGCCAGTGCGCAGCCGGTGGTGTTGGGCGAGTGCTTGAGCAGCGCGGCGTTGCCGGCCATCAGCGCCGGGGCGGCGAACCGGAGCACCTGCCACAGCGGGAAGTTCCACGGCATGACGGCGAGGACGACTCCGACCGGCTCGTAGCCGATCCAGCTGCGGTCGGCGGAGGTGGCCACCGGCTCGTCGGCGAGGAACTCCCCCGCGTGGCCGGCGTAGTAGTCGCACGCCGTCGCGCACTTCTCCACCTCGGCGCGGGACTCGGCCAGCGGCTTGCCCATCTCGCGGGTGACCAGGAGCGCGAGCTGCTCGACGTCGGCCCGCAGGATCTCTGCCGTGCGGCGGAGGACGGCGGCCCGCTCGGGGTACGGCAGCGCCGCCCAGTCGACCTGCGCGGCGGCCGCCCGGTCCAGGGCGGCGTCGACGTCGGCGTCGGAGAAGGCCGGGTACTCGGCCAGGCGTTCCCCGGTCGCGGGGTTCACGGTGACGACGGTGCTCATGCCGACGTGGCGCTGTCGCCCTGGCGCACGGGTCCAGCGCCGCGGTCGCTGTCGGACAGGTGCTCGAACGTCTCACCGGTGGCGGTGATCGTGCGGGTGACATCGCGGCCGCCGTAGACCCAGTAGATCGTCATCGACCCCTCGCCGCGATTGCGGAAGCAGTGCGGGACGCCGGCGGGCACCCAGGTGGCCTGGCCGGCGACGAGGTCGAACTCGTCGTCACCGACGACGGCGGTGGCCTCGCCCTCGAAGACCAGGACGGTCTCCTCGACGTTGTGCGAGTGCAGCGGGATGCCGGTGCCCGGCGAGAACACCGTCATCCCGGTGGTGACCCGGTTCTCCGCGCAGTTCCACTTGCCGACGAACGGGATGGTGACGACACCGTTGCCGCGGTTGAAGCGCTCGATGTGCTCCGGTCGCAGGACCATCGACGGCGGGGCCGGCTGGCCGGAGGGGCCGGCGGCGGTCATGCGGACACCTCCGACGTGTGCGTGGACAGCAGCTCGCCGGCCGTGTTGACCTGGCTGCCGGGGACGAGCACGCGCTCGGCGACCTGCCGCCACCGCGCGAAGTGCGGGGACGCCTTGTGGGCCTCGAAGGCCTCGGCGTCGGTGTAGAGCTCGTACAGGAAGAAGCGGTTCCCGTCGGCGGCGACCGCCGAGACGTCGAAGCGCAGGCACCCCGGTTCGTCGCGCACGGAGGCCTCGGCGTTCGCCGCCATACCGGCGAGGAACTCCTCCCGCGCGCCGGGGCGCACCTGCATCTGGACCACCAGGCTGAACATTCGCCGTTCTCCGCTTCTGTCGGGGTAGCTGTATGCCGTACTGTATACAGCAACAAGTACAGCTGAGCGCGCAAGGGGTCGACATGCAGGAAGCACGGATCGCGCCGCCCACCCTCCGGGACTTCGGGACGCGGGTGCTCTCCTCGCTGGGCGTCCCGGCCGAGGACGGCGCCCTCGTCGCCGACAGCCTCGTCCATGCCGATCTCTGGGGGCACCAGTCGCACGGTTTCCTGCGCCTGCCCTGGTACGCCGCCCGGCTGCGGTCCGGGGCGATGCGCGCCGTCACCGACCCGGCGGTCCTCTCCGACACCGGGCCGCTCGTGCTCCTCGACGGCCGCGACGGGATCGGTCAGGTGCTCACCGAGCGCGCCCGCCGGCTCGCCGTGGAGCGGGCGCGCACCCACGGGGTGGGCGTGGTCGGGGTGCGCAACTCCAACCACTTCGGCACGGCCATGTACTTCACCCGCCGGGCCGCGCGGGACGGGCTCGTCGCCGTCCTCACGACCAACGCGAGCCCGGCGATGGCGCCCTGGGGCGGGCGGGAGAAGGTCCTGGGCACCAACCCGTGGTCGATCGCGGCACCCGGGCCCGACGGCCGCGTCGTCGTGGTGGACATCGCGAACACCGCGGTGGCCCGGGGCAAGATCTACCTGGCGAGGAACCGCGGCGCGGCCATCCCGGAGACCTGGGCCCTCACCGCGGACGGGGCGCCGACCACGGACCCGGCGGAGGGGGTGCTGGGCGTGATCCTGCCCATGGCCGGGCACAAGGGGTACGCGATCACCTTCCTCATGGACGTGCTGTCGGGCGCCCTGACCGGCAGCGCCGTCGGCACCGGGGTGCACGGCCCGTACGAGGCCGGCGAACGCAGCGGCTGCGGGCACCTCTTCCTCGCCCTCGACCCCGATGCCTTCGGCGACCGGGCCGGGTACGAGGCGCGGGTGCGGCAGCTGATCGACGAGGTGAAGGCCGTTCCGCTGGCCCAGGGCTTCGACGAGGTGTTGTACCCCGGCGAGCTGGAGGACCGCGCCGAGGCGGCGAATCTCGCCGCCGGCGGGGTCGTGCTGGCCGAGCAGTCCCTGTCCGACCTGCGTGCGCTGGCCGCCGAGGCGGGGGTGCCCTTCCCGGCGGAGGAGGACCGATGACCGCTGCGTCCGAGGGTGTCGAGGCCCACGCCGGCAGGACCGACGTCAGCAAGGCCGATCTGGTGCACCGCCGGCTCAAGGAGGAGATCGAGCTCGGCGAGCTGGCGCCCGGCACGCCGCTGTCGGAGCTCGGGCTCGTCGAGCGCATGGGCGCATCCCGGACCCCCGTGCGGGAGGCGCTGCGCCGGCTGGCCGCCGAGGGCCTGGTGGACCTGGTGCCCCGGCAGGGCGCCCGGGTGTCGCGCGTCTCGCTGCGGAGCGTCCGCGATCTGTTCGACTTCCGCGGGCTGCTCGAACCGGCGGCGATGCGTCAGGCCACCGAGGCCGCGGCGGCCGACCCGGAGCTGCGCCGGGCCTTCGCCTCGATGCGGACCGAGTTCACCCGCATCGCGCGCCGGGCCCCCTCGCAGGCACGCTCGCGCGCCTTCTACGACCTGGCCGACCGGTTCGACTGGGCGATCATCGGCGCCACCCGCAACGAGCACCTGCGGCGCACGATCGCCGAGCTGCGGCCGCACACCGCGCGGCTGCGGAACCTCTCGCACGTCGACCCGCAGCGCGTCGAGGTCTCGGTCGGCGAGCACCTGCGCATGTGCGACGCCCTGCTGGCCGGGGACGCTGACGGCGCGGCGGCCGCGATCGCCGAGCACCTGGCGCAGAGCCTCGAGACGATCTTCCGCAACCTCGCGCGGGGTCCGGGCGAGGGCCTGGACCTCCTCGGCTGAGGAAGGACCTCGTCTCCCCCACCCTGCGCACGCTCAGGCCGGGACCCGGGACAGGGGCTCTAGGAGGAAGCCTTCACCGCCAGCACCGGGCAGTGCGCGTCGAGCAGGACCCGCTGCGCCTGGCTGCCGGTGATCAGCTTGCCGGTGGGGGTGCGCCGGCGCAGGCCGATCACGATCAGGCTCGCCTTGACCCGGTCGGCGATGTCGACGAGCTCGTCGGACGCCTCGTGCCCGCTGACGTGCTGGTCGATCTCGTACACCACCCCGGCGCCGTCGAGCTTCGCGCGCACGGCGGCGAGGGCCTCCTCCGAGGCGAACCGGCTGTCGACCAGGGAGTCGCCGCGCGAGGTGTTGACCACGTGCAACGGCTCCTCCCGCAGACGCGCCTCGCTGATGGCGGCGGTCAGCGCCGCCTCCCCCTCCGGTGTGGGGACGTAGCCCACGACGATCGTCATGCGGGCAGCGTCGCCGACCGCGGGGACGGCGTCAGCATTGCGGACCTAACGGACGTTTCGGTCGTTGCGTCCACGCCGGGAAGGTGTCATCGGATGGCCCCCGCGGAGTCACGCCGCGAGCGTGCGAGCGGTGAGGGGCAGGTGGTCCTCCGTCAGCCCGGCCGGCGCTGTCCCCGCAGGGTGAACCGGCGCTCCGGCCGGCCCGCGGTCCCGTACCGCTGCCGCACGTCGGCCTCCTGCAGGGCGACCAGCTGCTCCAGGTAGCGCCGGGCGCTGACCCGGGCCAGCCCGGTCCGTTCGCTGCACTCGGTGGCGGAGAGCCCCTCCCCGCCGGCGGCGGCGAGCGTCGCCCGCACCAGCTGCAGCGTCTCGGGCGCGATGCCCTTGGGCGTCGGCGGCCCGGCCGGCCGGTCCGCGGAGCCGCGGGAGAGGCCGAACAACCGGTCGACGTCGACCTGACCGGCCTCCTCGAGCTCGCCGAGGTCCTCGCGCAGGGCGGCGTAGTCGCGCAGCCGCGCCGCGAACGTCGCCCGGTCGAAGGGCTTGACCAGGTAGTGGAGGACGCCGCCGTGCAGGGCACTGCGGATGCTCTCGACGTCGCGGGCCGCGCTGATCACCAGCACGTCGACCTGGGACCCGCTCGCCCGCAGCCGCCGGAGCACCTCCAGGCCGGTCATGTCCGGCAGGTAGACGTCGAGCAGCACCAGGTCCGGCCGCAGGCGCTCGACCTCCTCCAGCGCCTGGGCGCCCGTGGACGCCGTGCCGACGACCTCGAAGCCGGGGAGCGCCGTCACGAACCCGGCGTGGACCTTCGCGACCATGAAGTCGTCGTCGACGATGAGGACGCCGATCATGCGTCCACCAGCGCGCCGTCGACCGTCTCGGGATCGGCGGGCAGCCGGGCGGTGAACGTGGATCCGCCCGTCGAGCTCGCCGTCACGTCCCCGCCCCGGCGGGTGCACACCAGGTGCACGAGCGAGAGCCCGATGCCGCGCTCCCCCTGGCCACCGGCCTTGGTGGACACCCCGCGGCGGAAGATCTCCCGCTCCATGCCCGGGGGCACGCCCGGGCCGGAATCCCGCACCACCACGTCGACGTCCCCGTCGACCAGCCCGAGGCCGACCTCCACCCAGCGCTGCGGCGCGGTGGACGCTGCGTCCAGCGCGTTGTCCACGAGGTTGCCGACGACGGTGGCGACGTCGCTGCTGAGCTGGTCGCCGAGGACCGGGAGGGCCGACTCCGGCGCGATCCGCAGGTCGACGCCGAGCTCCGCGGCCTGGCTGGCCTTGGCGATGAGCAGCGCCGCGACCGAGGGGTCCCGCACGGCCGCGGTGACCTCGCTGCTGAACTCCGACCGGCTGGAGCTGACCCGGTGCACGAACCGCACTGCCTCCTCCGCCTCGCCCAGCTCGATGAGGCCGGCGATGGTGTGCAGCCGGTTGTCGAACTCGTGGGCCTGGGCGCGCAGGGTGTCCGTGACGTGCCGGGTGAGGTCCAGCTCGCGCCGCAGCTCCAGCAGCTCGGTGCGGTCCCGCAGGGTCGTGACCGAGCCGATCGGCCGCCCCCGGCTGGAGATGGGCAGGCGGTTGAGGATCAGCACCCGGCCGGCGCTGGGCACCGGGCGGTCACGCTCCACGTCCGAGGAGAGCAGGGCGTCGAGCAGCTCCTCCCCCACCCCGAGCTCGGTCAGCGTGCGGCCGATGGCGTCGCCGGGGATGCGCAGCAGCCGGATGGCCTCGTCGTTGACGAGGGTCACCCGCCCGCGCAGGTCCAGCCCGACGATGCCCTCGCGGATGCCGTGCAGCATGGCATCCCGGTGCTCGACCAGGCCGGCGATCTCCAGTGGCTCCAGGCCCAGCGTCTGCCGCTTCACCCGGCGGGCGACGAGCAGCGATCCCCCGATGCCGAGCGCGCTGGCCAGCCCGAGATAGGTGAGCAGGTTCGGGGCCGCGGCGGCCAGCCCGTCGAGCACCGAGGGATAGCGACGGGTGACCACGACGAAGGCGGCGGCCTCCCGCCGGGGTCCGGTCAGCACCGGCACCATGGCGACGGCGGCCGGGCTGCCGGCGACCTCGCGCTCCCCCAGCCATGCCCGGCCGGTGAGGACGGTGCTGTCACCAACGGGGTACCGGTCCCCGAGCTGCGCCGGGTCCGCGCTGGCGATGACGGTGCGGTCGGCGAGTGCCACCACGACCGACTCGGAGCCGGAGACGCTGCGCGTGCTCTCGGCGGCGATCCGGACGTAGGCCACGCCACGCTCGGCCACCGCCTCGCGGAAGATGCGGGCGTTGGCCAAGGTCTCGGCGACGGCCAGGGCCCGCCGCCCCTCCGTCTCCTCCGCCCGCTGGGTCGACTGGGCGACGGTCACGGCGGCGACGCCGGCGAGCACCACGCAGATGATGACCACCTGCAGCGCCAGCAACTGGCCGGCCAGGGAGAGCCGCCGCCGGGTCACCTGCGTCTCCTGACGTCACGAGGGAGGAACGGACGGGATGCGGCCAGTCCAGCACGGCCGCGGCGCCGGCCGGGCGTGGACACAAGGACCACAAAGCTCATTGCGCACTCAAGGGTGACACGGCCCACTCCCGTCGCCATCTTTCCTTCAAACGGCGGGAACCCGCCGGACACACAGGAGGACACAATGCGCACTGCTTCCCTGCGGAAGCTCACCGTCGGCGCCCTCAGCGGGCTCGCCGCCGGGCTCGTGCTCACCGGGTGCGGCACCACCGCCGAGGGCGGCTCGGCGTCCGAGGGCGGCGGCGAGGGCCCGATCAGCGGCCTGCGGCTGATGGTCCCGAACTCCCCCGGCAGCGGGTACGACACGACCGGCCGCGAGGTCGCCAAGGTCCTGGAGGAGGAGGAGCTGGCCGCCAACATCGAGGTGTTCAACCTCGAGGGCGCGGGCGGCACCGTCGGCCTGCAGCGCCTGGTCAACGAGGAGGGCAACGCCGAGCTGCTCATGCAGATGGGGCTCGGCGTCGTCGGCGCCCAGTTCAGCAACCAGTCCGAGGCGACCCTCGACCAGACGACCCCGATCGCCAAGCTGATCGAGGAGGCCGAGGCGATCGTCGTCCCCGGCGACTCCCCGTTCCAGTCGATCGACGACCTGGTCACGGCGTGGAAGGCCGACCCGGGCAACACCCCCGTCGGCGGCGCCTCCAACCCGGGTGGCCCCGACCACCTGACCCCGATGCTCCTGGCGCAGGAGGTCGGCGTGAAGCCGGCCGACGTCAACTACGTGCCCTACGACGGCGGCGGCGAGCTGCTGGCCGGCATCCTCGGCGGGGACGTGGCCTTCGCCGCGACCGGCGTCGGTGAGGTGACCGAGTCCGCCGCGGCCGGTGACGTCCGCATCCTCGCGGTCACCAGCGAGGAGCCCGTCGAGGGGGTCGACGCCCCGACCCTGACCGAGGAGGGCGTGGACCTGGTCTTCGCCAACTGGCGCGGGATCGTGGCCGCCCCGGGCATCTCCGACGAGGACCGGCAGCGCTTCGTCGACGCCATCGAGGAGATGCACGGCAGCGACGCCTGGCAGCAGGTCCTGGAGGACCAGGGCTGGACCGACGCCTTCCTCACCGGTGACGAGTTCGGCGACTTCCTCACCGAGGAGAGCGAGCGGGTCCAGTCCGTCATGAGCGAGCTGGGCCTGGCATGAGTTCTGCCGCTCCCGGCGGCGCCAAGGAACAGGGCCGCTCCGAACTCGGGGTGGCCCTGTTCCTGGGGGCGCTCGGTGTCCTCGTCGTCGTGCAGGCGCTGCTCCTGCCGGAGAGCCGGATCGCCCGCGGTCCGGTCGGCCCGGCAGCGGTGCCGCTGGTCGTCGGCGGCCTGCTCGTGGTCGTCGCCGTCTTCCTGGCCGTCGACGTCTGGCGGGGTGGCCGCGGCGAGCCGGAGGGCGGCGAGGACATCGAGCTCACCGGCCGCAGCGACTGGACGACGATCGCGCTCCTGGCGGCGGCGTTCGTCGCCAACGCCCTGCTGATCGAGCCGCTCGGCTGGCCGATCTCCGGGGCGATCCTGTTCTGGGGCTCGGCGTTCGCGCTGGGCAGCCGGCACTACGTCCGCGACGCGATCATCGCCGTCGTCCTTGGCGTCGGCTCCTGGTACCTGTTCGTCCTCGGCCTGGGCATCGCCCTTCCCGTGGGCATCCTGAGGGGGATCCTCTGATGGGCGCGCTGACCGATCTGGCGGGCGGGTTCGCGACCGCCCTGACGCCGACGAACCTCATGTTCGCGCTGCTGGGTGTGCTGCTGGGCACCGCGATCGGCGTGCTGCCGGGCATCGGCCCGGCCATGACGGTCGCGCTGCTGCTGCCGCTGACCCGCAGCCTGGACGTCACCAGCGCCATCATCATGTTCGCCGGCATCTACTACGGCGGCATGTACGGCGGATCCACCACCTCGATCCTGCTGAACACCCCCGGCGAGAGCGCGTCGGTGGTCACCGCGATCGAGGGCAACAAGATGGCCCGGGCGGGCCGCGCGGCCCAGGCCCTGGCCACCGCCGCGATCGGCTCTTTCGTCGCCGGCACCATCGCCACGCTCCTGCTCGCGCTGGTCGCCCCCACCGTCGCCGACCTGGCCGTCGAGGTCTCGCCCGCCGACACCTTCGCCATCATGGTGCTCGCGTTCATCGCGGTGACCTCGGTCCTCGGCAGCTCCCGGGTCCGCGGGCTGGCCGCCCTGGGCCTCGGGCTCACGATCGGGCTCATCGGCATCGACCGCACCTCCGGGCAGCAGCGGCTCACCTTCGGCATCCCGCAGCTCGCCGACGGCATCGACGTGATCGTCGTGGCGGTCGGGCTGTTCGCCGTCGGCGAGGCGCTGTGGACGGCGGCCCACCTGCGCCGCCGGCCGATCGACGTCATCCCGGTGGGCAACCCCCGGATGAGCGGCGAGGACTGGCGGCGCTCCTGGAAGCCGTGGCTGCGCGGCACCGCGATCGGCTTCCCCTTCGGCGCCGTCCCCGCCGGTGGCGCGGAGATCCCGACGTTCCTCTCCTACGTCACCGAGAAGCGCCTGTCCAAGAAGCCCGAGGAGTTCGGCAAGGGCGCCATCGAGGGCGTCGCGGGCCCGGAGGCGACGAACAACGCCTCCGCCGCGGGCGGTCTGGTCCCCCTGCTGACCCTGGGCATCCCGACGACGGCGACGGCCGCGGTCATGCTGTACGCGATCCAGAGCTACGGGATCGAGCCCGGGCCCCGGCTGTTCGAGACCGAGCCGGAGCTGGTGTGGGGCCTGATCGCCAGCCTCTTCATCGGCAACACGGCGCTGCTGCTGCTCAACCTGCCGCTGGCACCGCTGTGGGCCCGGCTGCTGCGGATCCCCCGCTCGTACCTCTACGCGGGGATCCTCTTCTTCGCCAGCCTGGGGGCCTACGCGGCCAACGCCTCGTCGTTCGACCTGATCCTGCTGCTGGTGATCGGCGCCCTGGGGTTCACGATGCGGCGGTACGGGTTGCCGCTGCTTCCGGCCATCATCGGCGTCATCCTCGGCCCCTACGCGGAGGAGGAGCTCCGCCAGGCGCTGCAGATCAGCAACGGCCAGCTCGACGGGCTCGTCACGCCGATGTCGACGATCGTCTACGTGATCGTCGCGCTGGTCCTGCTCTGGCCGCTGGTCCGCCTGGCGCTGCCCCGCAAGGCGGCGGTGCCGGTGCTGGCGGAGGCGGTGCACGAGATCGAGGAGGCGCACCACCACACCGGGCTCACCACCGCCGTCTCGGTGGAGCGGCACGTCGGCGACCACGTCGGCGACCCGGCCGGCAGGAAGCCCGACTCCGGGGAGCCGAGCGGCCCCTGAGGTCGGTGTGCCTGCGTGCACGGAGCGGAGGCCGGGGGCGCAGGAGACTGCGTTCCCGGCCTCCGTGCCGTCGCACGGGGCAGACTGACCGTCATGGACCACGGCCGCGAGCAAGGGGTCTCATGCGCCCGCTGATCGGCATCACCACCTACCGCGAGACGGCGCAGTGGGGCACCTGGCACGTGCCCGCGGTGCTGCTGCCGGCCTCCTACGCGGACGCCGTCGCCGAGGCCGGCGGGGAGCCCGTGCTGCTGCCGACGGGCGCGGTCAGCGCCGCGGTGGTCGACCGGCTGGACGGGCTGGTCGTCGCCGGCGGCGCCGACGTCGACCCCGCGCGTTACGGCCAGTCGGCGGGGCCGCACACCACCGTCGTCCGGCCCGAGCGTGACGAGTCCGAGCTCACCGCGCTGCGGGCCGCCCTCGACCGCGACCTGCCGGTGCTGGCCATCTGCCGCGGCATGCAGCTGCTCAACGTGGCGCTCGGCGGCGACCTCGTCCAGCACCTGCCCGACGTCGAGAACACCGGGACGCACGATCCCGGCCCGGGGCGGTACCAGCAGCGGCAGGTGCGCACGCAGCCCGGGACACGGCTGCACCAGCTGCTGGGCGCGACGGCGCCCGTGGCCTGCCACCACCACCAGGCGGTCGCCCGGATCGCGCCGGAGCTGACGCCGTCCGCCTGGGCCGAGGACGGCGTGGTGGAGGCGGTCGAGGCGGCCGACCGGAGGTTCTGCCTCGGGGTGCAGTGGCACCCGGAGGAAGGGCTGGACCACCGCTTGTTCGCAGCCCACGTGGCAGCCGCGCGGTAGCGGGCCGGGAAACTACCGCGTCCAGATCTTGTGCGGGGCGAACGCGCAGCTCTAGGGTCCGGTCCCCCACCCGGGACCAGCGAGCCGCCTGAAGGTAGGACCCGCATGAGCACCAGTGAGCCTGTGACCCGCGCCGACGAGCCGGCGCAGCACGACAGCGACACACAGCGGCTCCACCAGCTCGGGTACGCCCAGGAGCTCGCCCGGCACATGTCCGGGTTCTCGAACTTCGCGGTCTCCTTCACGATCATCTCGATCCTGTCCGGCTGCCTGACGCTGTACGCGTTCGGGCTGAACACCGGTGGGCCGGCCGTCATCGTCTGGGGTTGGCCGATCGTCGGGCTGATGACCCTCTTCGTCGGCCTGGCCATGGCGGAGGTCTGCTCGAGCTTCCCCACGGCCGGCGGCCTGTACTACTGGGCGGCCAAGCTGGCGAAGAAGAACAGTGCCGCGTGGTCGTGGTTCACCGGCTGGTTCAACTTCCTCGGCCAGGTCGCCGTGACCGCCGGCATCGACTTCGGCGCCGCCTTCTTCCTCAACGCGTTCCTGGACCTGCAGTTCGGCTTCGATACCCGGCCGTGGCACACGATCCTGCTCTTCGGCCTGATCCTGCTGGTCCACGGCGCGATTAACCAGTTCGGCGTCCGCATCGTGGCACTGCTCAACGACGTCAGCGTCTGGTGGCACGTCGTCGGCGTCGCGGTCATCGTCGGCGTCCTCGCGTTCGTCCCTGACAGCCACCAGTCCGCGTCCTTCGTGTTCACCGAGTTCGTGAACAACACCGGCTGGCAGTCCGGTCTCTACGTCGCGCTGATCGGGCTGCTGCTCGCGCAGTACACCCTCACCGGGTACGACGCCTCGGCGCACATGACCGAGGAGACGAGGGACGCGTCGGTCTCGGGGCCGCGCGGCATCGTCATGTCGATCGTCGTCTCGGTGATCGCCGGCTGGGTGCTGCTGGTCGGACTCACGTTCGCCATCCAGAGCTACGACAACGCGCTGGCGGCCCCCGACACCGGCGTCCCGCCGGCGCAGATCTTCGTCGACGCGGTGGGTGTCACGGGCGGGAAGCTGCTGCTGCTCATCGCCATCGGCGCCCAGCTGTTCTGCGGCATGGCGTCGGTCACCGCCAACTCGCGGATGATCTACGCGTTCTCGCGCGACGGTGCGCTGCCCGCCTCGCACCTGTGGCACCGCATCAACCCCCGCACCCGGACGCCGACCAACGCGATCTGGCTCGCCGCGGGCGGCGCCTTCCTGCTCGGACTGCCCTACCTGTGGAACGTGACCGCGTACGCGGCGGTCACGTCGATCGCCGTGATCGGGCTGTACATCGCCTACGTGCTCCCGACCTTCCTCCGGCTGCGCCAGGGCGACGACTTCGAACGGGGCCCCTGGCACCTCGGCCGGTGGAGCCGGCCGATCGGCATCATCGCCGTCACCTGGGTGGCCTTCATCACCGTGCTGTTCATGCTCCCCCAGGTCAGCCCGGTCACGGCCGAGACCTTCAACTACACGCCCGTCGCCGTCCTGGTGGTGCTCGGTTTCGCCGGGATCTGGTGGGTCGTGTCGGCCCGCACGTGGTTCACCGGCCCGAAGGTCCAGGGCTCGCCGGAGGAGCTGGCCGCGGCGGAGCGGGAACTGGAGAGCCTTGCCTGATCAGATGCGGCCTGACGCCCCTCGTCCGGCCCTCACCGTCGAGGACCTGCGCCGGCAGGTGGACCACGGTGACGTGGACACCGTCCTGGTCGCGTTCACCGACATGCAGGGCCGCCTGCAGGGCAAGCGGCTGCACGCCCGGTACTTCCTGGACGTCGTCCTGGAGCACGCCACCGAGGGGTGCAACTACCTGCTCGCCGTCGACGTCGACATGAACACCGTCGAGGGCTACGCGATGTCGTCGTGGTCGACCGGCTACGGCGACTTCGTGATGCAACCCGACCTGTCGACCCTGCGGCGGGTGCCCTGGAACCCCGGCACGGCGATGGTGCTGGCCGACCTCCGCTGGGAGGACGGCAGCCCGGTCGTCGCGTCCCCACGCCAGGTGCTCGCCCGGCAGACCCAGCGCCTGGCCGACGCCGGGATGCGGGCCTACGTCGGCACCGAGCTCGAGTTCATCGTCTTCCGGAACACCTACGAGCAGGCGTGGGACGCCGGCTACCGCGACCTGACGCCGGCCAACCAGTACAACGTCGACTACTCCGTCCTGGGCACCGCGCGGATCGAGCCGCTCCTGCGGCGCATCCGCAACGACATGACCGGCGCCGGCCTGGTCGTCGAGTCGGCCAAGGGCGAGTGCAACCTGGGCCAGCACGAGATCGCCTTCCGCTACGACGAGGCGTGCCGCACCTGCGACGGCCACGTCGTCTACAAGAACGGCGCCAAGGAGATCGCCGCCCAGGAGGGCATGGCGCTGACCTTCATGGCGAAGTACGACGCGCGCGAGGGCAACTCGTGCCACATCCACTGCAGCTTCCGGGGCACCGACGGGTCGCTGGTCATGGCCGACGACGGCGCCCCCGACGGCCTGTCCGACGTCGGCCGGTCCTTCGTCGCCGGGCAGCTCCGGTACATGCGCGAACTGACCCTGCTCCTCGCACCCAACATCAACTCCTACAAGCGCTACGTCGAGGGCTCGTTCGCCCCGACGGCGCTCCGCTGGGGCCGCGACAACCGCACGTGCGCGTTCCGCCTCGTCGGCCACGGGGCCTCCCTGCGGCTGGAGAACCGGATCCCGGGCGGTGACGTGAACCCCTACCTCGCCACGGCGGCCGTGGTCGCCGCGGGGCTGGCCGGGATCGAGGAGCAGCTGGAGCTGGAGCCGGCCCACGAGGGCAACGCCTACGGCGACCCGGACGCCGAGCACGTGCCGACCGGCCTCGGCGAGGCGCTGGACCTCTGGCGGGGCAGCGAGTTCGCCCGCACTACATTCGGCGACGACGTGGTCGACCACTACGCGAACATGGCCGCCGTCGAGCTGGCCGCCTTCGGCCGGGCGGTCACCGACTGGGAGCGCATCCGGGGGTTCGAGCGGTTGTGAGGGAGCTCGCGAGCTCACCGACCAGCACGGCAGCGCCGCGGACGCGGGCGACGAGCGCCAGCGAGGAGCAGGAGTGAGCAGCACGTCCTACGACGTCGTCAACCCGGCCACCGAGGAGGTCCTCACCACCGTCCCACTGGCGGACGTCGCCGCGACGGATGCGGCCGTGGCCCGGGCCCGGCGGGCGTTCGACTCCTGGCGTCAGGTGGCGCCGTCCGACCGGGGCCGCCTCCTGCGCCGGTTCGCGGAGCAGGTCGAGGACCACCTCGAGGAACTGGCCCGGCTGGAGGTGCGCAACGCCGGGCACACGATCGGCAACGCCCGCTGGGAGGCGGGCAACGTGCGCGACGTCCTGACCTACTACAGCGCGGCGCCCGAGCGGCTGCTCGGCAAGCAGATCCCCGTGGCCGGCGGCGTGGACATCACCTTCCACGAGCCGCTGGGCGTCGTCGGCGTGATCGTGCCCTGGAACTTCCCGATGCCGATCGCCGGATGGGCGTTCGCACCTGCTCTCGCCGCCGGCAACACGGTCGTGCTCAAGCCCGCCGAGCTCACCCCGCTGACGGCGATGCGCCTGGCCGAGCTGGCCACGGAGGCGGGACTGCCGGAGGACGTGTTCACGGTGCTCCCGGGCAGGGGCTCGGTCGTCGGGCAACGGCTCGTGGAGCACCCCGACGTGCGCAAGATCGTCTTCACCGGCTCCACGGCGGTCGGCAAGGGCGTGATGGCCGGCTGCGCCCAGCGGGTCAAGCGGGTGACCCTGGAGCTCGGCGGCAAGAGCGCCAACGTCGTCTTCGCCGACGCAGACCTGGAGAAGGCCGCGGCGAGCGCGCCCTACGCCGTCTTCGACAACGCCGGGCAGGACTGCTGCGCCCGCTCCCGGATCCTCGTGCAGCGATCGGCCTACGACCGGTTCATGGACCTGCTGGAGCCGGCGGTCAAGGGCGTGCGGGTCGAGGACCCGGGGCTGGACACCGCCGAGATGGGGCCGCTGATCAGCCGCGGCCAGTGGGAGCGGGTCGCCTCCTACGTCCCCGACGACGCGCCGGTGGCCTTCCGCGGCAGCGTGCCCGACGGCCCCGGCTTCTGGTTCCCGCCGACGGTGCTCGCACCGGTCGATCCGAGCGACCGTGCGGTCACCGAGGAGATCTTCGGCCCCGTCGTCGCCGTCGTGCCGTTCGAGGACGAGGCGGACGCGATCGGCATGGCCAACCAGGGCGAGTACGGGCTGTCCGGGTCGATCTGGACGCGCGACCTCGGTCGGGCGCTGCGGGTCTCCCGCGGCATCGAGGCCGGCAACCTGTCGGTCAACAGCAACTCGTCGGTGCGCTACTCCACGCCGTTCGGCGGCTTCAAGCAGTCCGGTCTCGGCCGCGAGCTCGGGCCGGACGCGCTGCACTCCTTCACCGACGAGAAGAACGTGTTCCTGGCGACGGAGGGCTGACGGTGGACGAACAGGCAGTGGTGCGGCGGCTGGTGGGCCGCGTCGCGGTGGTGACCGGCGGCGGCAGCGGCATCGGGCTGGCAAGCGTGCGCCGCCTCGCCGCGGAGGGCGCGCACGTCGTCGTCGGCGACGTCGACCCCGAGGCGGGCAAGACCGCCGCGGACGAGGTCGGCGGGCTGTTCGTCCAGGTCGACGTCACCTCGCCCGAGCAGGTCGACGCGCTGTTCCAGGCGGCCGTCGACACGTTCGGCGGTCTGGACGTCGCGTTCAACAACGCCGGCATCTCCCCGCCGGACGACGATTCCATCCTGGTCACCGGCCTCGACGCCTGGCGCCGGGTCCAGGAGGTGAACCTGACGTCGGTCTACCTCTGCTGCAAGGCCGCCATCCCGCACATGCAGGCGCGTGGGCGCGGCTCGATCATCAACACGGCGTCGTTCGTGGCGCGCATGGGCGCGGCGACCTCGCAGATCTCCTACACGGCGTCGAAGGGCGGCGTGCTCGCGATGTCCCGGGAGCTCGGCGTGCAGTTCGCGCGCGAGGGCATCAGGGTCAACGCGCTGTCACCGGGGCCGGTGAACACCCCGCTGCTCCAGGAGCTCTTCGCGAAGGACCCGGAGCGGGCGGCCCGCCGCCTCGTGCACATCCCGATGGGCCGGTTCGCCGAAGCTGACGAGATCGCGGCCGCCGTCGCCTTCCTCGCCTCGGACGACTCCTCGTTCATCACCGCGTCCGAGTTCCTGGTGGACGGCGGGATCAGCGGCGCCTACGTGACGCCGGTCTGAGCCACCGGCGGTTCGGACGAACCGCCGTCAGCGGGTCGGCGGCTCGGGGATCAGCGCTTGCAGATCGCGCACGTAGACGCCGGTCCCGTGCCCGAAACCGGACACCACGGGCTGGAGCCGGACGCCGACGGTGGCGACGGCCCGGTCGAGCAGGGTCCGCGGCCGGGGCATCCGGACCCGCTCCCCGGAGACGGTGAGCACGAGGACGGCGGCCACCACAGCCAGGACCGCGACCGAGCCGACCGCGACGGGCAGGCCGGCGGCATCGGCGAGCAGACCGATCGCGGGCGGACCACCGAGCAGCCCCGTGTAGCCCACGGTGGTGGCCAGCGCGATGCCCCGGGCGCCACCGAGCAGGCCGGCGCGGCCGATCGCCAGCGGGAAGACGTTGGCCAGGCCCAGTCCCACGAGCACGAAGCCGGCCAACGCGACCGCGAGCGAGGACGTGGTCACTGCCGCGACGGCACCCGCCGCGGCCAGCAGCGCACCGCCGACCAGGAGCCGCCGCTCCCCCATCGCCTGGAGGAGACGGCTCCCGGCCAGCCGGCCGCAGGCCATCGCGAGGGAGAAGCCGGCGTACCCGGCGGCGGCCACGGCGGCCGGCGCGCCCAGGTGCTCGCGCAGCAGCAGCGCGCCCCAGTCGGTCAGCGCGCCCTCGCCGAACGCGGTGCAGCCCGCGATCGCGCCGAGCACCACGAGCACCGCCGTCGGCCGGCGCGTCGCCCCGCCCGGGCGGGTGGCCGCATCGGGGGCCGCGCCCCGGCCGGCGCCGACGAGGGCGGGCAGGGCCCAGGCGCTGACGAACAGGCCCGCCGCGGCGACGAGCGCCAGGTGCCCGGCCACGCCGAGCACCGACGAGACCGCGCCGCCGACGAGCGCCCCGGCGAGCCCGCCAAGGCTGAAGCCGGCGTGCAGTCCGGAGAGGATCGGCCGGCCGACGCTCGCCTCCACCTGCACCCCGACGGCGTTGGCCGCGACGTTGACCATGCCGGTGGCGGCGCCGAAGGCGAAGAGGGCGACGCACAGGGCGGTCACCGAGGACACCAGCCCCGGCAGGAGGGCGGCCGCCGACACCGCGACCGCACCGGCGGCGCTCACCGGCCCGGCGCCGAACCGGGCGCACCAGGCGCCCGTGAAGCGCATGCAGACCAGCGCCCCGAGGGACAGGCAGAGGAGCGCGATCCCGAGCGTGCTGTGACCGGCGCCGACGTGGGCTGCGACGTCCGGCACCCGGGCGGCCCAGCTGCCGAAGACCGCGCCGTCGAGCACGAACAGGGCGGTGACGGCGGCACGGAGCCGCGCGACGGACGGCGGGGGGACGCGGGTGGCGGCCGACCGGACACGGCCGGGAACCGGCACGCGGGCGCGCGGCAGCAGGGACAGGGCGGGCATGGCGGACCTCTCGAAGACGCCGGCCACTCGCGTCTTCGGGAGGTGGCCTGGAGGCGGGGGACGGAGCACACGACCTCGGGCACCCGTCTCCACGGTGACAGGCATCGGGAGCCGTCGCCGCTCCACGAGCCCGTCCGACGGGGTGAGTGTGCCCACTCCCCCGTCACAGGAACCTCAGATGCTCCGCCAGCGCCCTTCCGTCGCGTTCCCGGCGGGGTTGGACTCGAAGACGTTGCCCTCGGTCGGCGGCACGTCGTCGTTCGCGACGGCCATGCGCTGGAAGAGCGGCCCGACCAGCACGTCGAAGACCCCCGGCACGAGCCGGAAACCGAGAGTGATCAGCGGGTTGAACAGGCCCGCCTGCACCACCCTGCGGGGCCGGTCCAAGGTCGACAGGACCGCCCGGGCCACCCGCTGCGGCGAGTACACCGGCGGCGGCGGCCGGCCCGTGCTGCCGGTCCAGGTCGCCCCCTGGAAGTAGATGGGCGTGTCCACGCCTCCCGGCTGGACGGCCGACACCGAGATGCCCGGCTCGTCCCGGGTCTCCTGCTGGAGGACGCGGATGAGGCCGAGCTGGCCCCACTTGGCGGTGACGTAGCTGCCCATCAGCGGTGCGGCGATGTTGCCGAGCAGCGAGTTGACGACGACGAGGTGGCCGGCGCCCTGCGTGCGGAACACCGGCAGGACCGCTCGCGCCACGTTCGCCGTGCCGTGCAGGGACACGTCGACGACCTGCTCGTACACCTCACACGGCAGGTCCTCGATGCGGCCGTAGGCCATCACCTGCGCCGAGTGGACGACGACGTCCAGGCCGCCGAACTCGGTGACCGCGTCGTCGACGGCGGCCTGGACCGCGTCCGGGTCGGTGACGTCCGCGGGCCGGACCAGCGCGGCCCCCGCCCCGGCGGCCAGCGCCTCTGCCGCTGCTTCCTCCAGGGACTCGCGGGCGCGGGCGACCAGGACCAGGCGCGCCCCCCGGCCGGCCAGCTGGACGGCCGTCGCGCGCCCGATACCGCTGGAGGCACCGGTGACGAGAACCGTCTGCGGGCGCTCGGGATCCGTCGGTGTGGGCACGGGCTCAGCTCCTCGGGGCCGGACGGGGGGCGATCGACCCGCCCGCCTCGGCTCGGCGTTCCCGGGCCGCTACCCCGGTGCCCGCCCCGTCATGCCGACGGCGCACGACCGATCTCGTCGAGCAGCGCCAGGAGCCACGTCGGCCCGGCCACCGCGGTACCCGCCGGCAGGCGCGCGCGCAGCCCGCGGTCGGCGGTGACGACGAGCAGCGCGACGGCGTCGGCCACCAGCCGCGCGGCGCACGCGGCGAGGGCGTCGTCGCCGCTGCCGGTCGCCCTCTCCACCCGCACGCCGGCGGGTGCCGGCACGTCCCGGGCCGCGCCCTCGACGACCGCGACCACGCCGTCGCAGACGACCCCTTCCCCGTCCGGTCCCGCGATGCGGCGACCGGGCAGCCCGGCGAGACGGTCGAGAAGCCGTCCGGCCGCGCCGACGCGGTCGCGCCACCAGCCGTCCGGACGCGCACCGACGACGTTGGCCGCGTCGACCAGCAGCACGGTCACGTCCGTCCTCCGTCCGGGTGGCGTTGATCACCCGGACGGGCGACCGCGCTCCCTCGTCGTTTGCTCCCGGCTCCCGGCGGCAACCGGCATCCGGATCGCAGGGGTTCCACACAGACGCACCGGCACGAAGGAGATCCAGATGGCCGGCACCGACCACACCAAGCATGACGGCAGCCAGCACGACCCGACGCGTGAGATCCGGCGCGAGGCCACGGCGCCCATCCCGGCCGAGGGCGCCACGGCGCCCATCCCGGCCGAGGGCGCCACGGCGCCGCGCGGCACGGCCCGCGAGGCGGTGGCCGCCCAGCGCGCCGTGTTCGGCGGGATCAAGTGGGGGGCGGCGTTCTTCGGCTGGCTGTCGGCCAACGGCCTGGCCGTGCTGCTGGTGGCCATCCTGTCGGCGGCCGGGGTCGCCCTCGGCCTGGCCCAGGGCGTCGACAGCGCCGACGAGGCCGCCGAGCAGGTGGAGACGCTGGGCATCGGCGGCGGGATCGCCGTCCTCGTCGTCCTGTTCGTCGCCTACCTGGCCGGTGGGTACGTCGCCGGGCGCATGGCCCGGTTCGACGGCGCCCGCCAGGGGATGGCGGTCTGGCTGATCGGGCTGCTCGTCGTCCTGGTGCTGGCCGCGGCCGGCGCCCTCCTCGGCGCGCAGTACAACGTGCTGCAGCAGCTGAACCTGCCGCGCATCCCGGTCGACGAGGGCACGGCCACCACCGCCGCGATCGTCACGCTCGTGGCCATCCTCGTGGTCACGCTCCTCGGCGCGCTGATCGGCGGCAAGACCGGCGAGCGGTACCACCGCAAGGTCGACCGCGCCGGCTTCGACGCCTGAGGAAGGACCCCCTGCCCGTCCAGGGCACCGCCCCGAGCGTGCGAGCGGGGAGAGGGACGGGGTCCTTCCGGGGCTCCTTTCCATACGCTGCGGGCATGTGCCGGAACATCCGCCCGCTGTCGAACTTCGAGCCGCCGGCGACCCACGACGAGATCCAGGCCGCGGCCCTCCAGTACGTGCGCAAGATCAGCGGCACGACCCGGCCGTCCCGGGTCAACGCCGAGGCGTTCGACCGGGCCGTGGCCGAGGTCGCCGCCGCCTCGACGCGGCTGCTCGACGCCCTCGTGACCACCGCCCCGCCCAAGGACCGCGAGGTGGAGGCGGCGAAGGCCCGGCAGCGGGCGGCCCTGCGCTACGGCACCTGAGAGCCGGCCGGCGGTTGCGGGCAACCGGCATGACGCCGGACGCCCGGGGTAGGGAGGGCGGACCCCACCCCTTTTCGAGGAGTTCGCCATGGCCCGCAACACCCTGTCCCGCACGCTGCACGACCTCGGTCTGTCCGCATGGTTCGGCGGCACGCTCGCCAACGCGGTCGCCCTGAACGCCGCCGCGGGCGAGGCCGGGACCGATTCGGCGACCGGCCGGGTGGCCAACGCCGGCTGGGACCGATGGACGCCGGTCAACGCCGTGGCCATCGGCGCCCACCTTGTCGGCAGCGTGGGCCAGCTGCGGGCCAACAAGCAGCGCGTGGCCGCCCAGGAGGGCGTCGCCGGCATGTCGACCCTCAAGACGCTGGTCACCGCCGCTGCCCTCGGCGCGACCGCGTACAGCCGGGTCCTCGGCAAGCGGGTCTCGCTGGCCGGCTCCGTGCCGTCCAAGTCGGGCACGAAGCCGAGCAAGCGGACCAAGGCCGTCCAGGCCGACGTCGCGGCAGCCCAGCAGCAGCTGGACACGCTGCAGTGGGTCATCCCCGCCCTCACCGGCACGCTCGTGGCCATCAGCTCCTACGCCGGTGAGCAGCAGCGTCCCAGTGAGGTGGCCAAGGGCGTCACCGGCTGACGCCGCTCCCCCCGGCCCGGGGGTCGACCTGTCGTCGGATCGAGTGGTCGACCTGTCACCCGTCCGCGGCCGGCCGCGTGCGAGCGCCGGCGGCCGGGGCGTACCGTCCTCGGTCGCCGGGGCACCCGGCCCCGGCCCGGGTGGAGGGGTGGCCATGCCCGAGGCGGACGGCCGGCCTGCGGGACGGGCGGGCGGCGGCGAGACACGGCAGGAGCGGATCAACCGCGAGCTGATCGAACTGCTCAACGAGCTGCGCGTGGCACTGCCCGGCGTGCAGTTCCTCTTCGCCTTCCTGCTGATCGTCCCGTTCTCGCAGGCGGCCGACCGGATCAGCGACTTCCAGCGGGACGTGTACTACGCCGCACTGCTGTCGGCGGCGGTCGCCACCGCCCTGCTCATCGCGCCGGCCGCCCAGCACCGGGTGCTCTTCCGGCAGCACGACAAGGAGGGCCTGCTCCGCCGTAGCAACCAGTCCGCCTTCGCCGGGCTCCTCGCTCTGGCGCTGGCGATCTGCTCGGCCATCCTGATGGTGGTGGACGTGCTGTTCTCGCGGACGCAGGCCTGGGTGACGGCCGGGACCGCCGCCGCCCTGCTGTTGTGGTGGTGGGTCCTGGTCCCCTTCTGGAAGCGCTCGCGGAACCAGCAGGACGAGCCCGACGAGCCCGACGACTGAGGGGGCGTCCGCCGGTGCGCCGGCCGGGGTGGGCTAGAACTCCTGCATGAGCGCCAGCACCCCCACCGACCCCTTCGTCCTGCGCCGGGCACGGTTCGCCGAGCTGACGCCGTTCGAGGTGTATGCGCTGTGCCGGCTGCGGGTGGACGTCTTCGTCGTCGAGCAGGAGTGCCCGTATCCGGAGCTGGACGGCCGCGACACCGAGCCCGCCACCGTGCACGTGTGGCTGGAGTCGGACGGCGAGGTGGCCGCGACGATCCGGGTCCTGGACGACGGGGCGACCCGGGCCATCGGCCGGGTCGCCACCGCGGCGCCCTTCCGGGGCCGGGGCCTGGCGGCCCGGCTGATGGCCGAGGGCATCGCGATGTGCGAGGGACTCCCCATCACGTTGGGCGCGCAGGCACACCTGGAGAACTGGTACGGGCAGTTCGGCTTCCGGCGCAACGGACCTGGCTACGTCGAGGACGGCATCCCGCACGTGCCCATGCGCCGAGAGCCCGCCTGATCGACCGTCGCCCGGTCCGACCACGCGACGACGAGCACGTGCGGCACCGTGAGCGCGGCCAGGAGCGGCAGGTCGGTGGCCACGAGGCCGCGCCAGCCGCCGGCCCACGACCAGAGGCAGACCAGCACGACCCCGACCGCGCCGGTCGGGCCGGCGGCGACCAGGGCGAACCGGCGCATCGGCCGGCCGAGCACTCCGGCCGCGAGCTCGGCGGCGTTGGCCGGGTCCTCGGCGACGACCCGCGCGACGTGCCGCAGGGAGTGCCAGGCCCCGAAGTACACGCCGAACGCGGCCAGGGGCGGCACGACGACGGCCAGGGCCGTCAGCACGGCGACGTCGACGGCCTCCAGCCACCGGCGCCGCCGGGCCCGGGTGGCCGCCAGCACCGCCGCAGCACCGACGCTCGCCACCAGGACGACGGAGGTGCCGGCGCCGGGCGGACCGCCCCATCCCGGAGCCACGGCGGCGGTCAGCGCGGCCACGTCACCGGCGGGGGCGTCGAGCCCCCGGAGCAGCGGCACCAGGAGGACGACGGCGCCGAGGATGAGCGAGGCCGCCGGCCGCGGACGCACCGGCCGCCCGGCACGCAGGTCGGCGAACGCGGTCTCGCCGCTGCCGAAGTGCCACACCGAGAGGAGCACGAAGACCGCGAGCGACGGGCCGGGCGCCGCCCGGAAGACGAGATACGCCACGGCGGCCAGAGCGGCGTACCCGAGGCCGAACGACGCCAGCCGGGCCGGGCGCCAGCCCAGCCGCCAGGCGGGCACCAGGTGGTCGACCGCACCGTGCGGGAGGCCGAGGAGCAGCCCGGCGACCAGCACCGTCCAGGAGGCGGCACCCCAGCCGCCGGGGACCACGAGCTCCACCGCCAGGACCGCTCCGGCGAGGGCCAGGGACAGCCGCGTGGCGGCACGGGCCGGGGCCGCGAATCGATCGCCGACGCCGCCGACGGCCTCCGGGCCGGCGTCCGCGGCGGTGGACCGCTCCGGCACGGTCAGCGCCGGGCGCGGCCGGCGTCCTCGCCCAGCAGCGCGGCGAGCACGGACGGCGACACCCGGCCCAGCTCGGGCAGCACCGCGTCGCTCTTGTGGACGTGGCTGGACCACACCGGCTCCGGATGGGTGTCGATGCCCTTGACCACGTCCTCGGCGGTGCGGAGCTTGGCGACCTTGTGCGTCAGGACGCCGAACCCGACCTTGGCGATCACGTCGGCGACGGAGTAGCCGACCTGCATCGCCGTGAACCACGCCGGGGTGACGTCGACGAAGACCGGGATGGCGTAGACCAGCGGGTACACCCCGAAGCTGCTCAGGAGCAGGACGGTCGCGTTGCGCAGGCTGGCCGCGGCCTCGGCGCCCATGGTGGGCAGCGACGCGCGCACGGCACCGATGAGCGCGACGTACAGGTAGACGAAGAAGGCCGTGCTGATCAGGCCCCACACCACCAGCGCCGTGGCGTCACGCCCCTCGGACAGCACCTGCGAGCCCATGTACCCGGTGACGATCATCAGGAAGGCCGCGGCCATGGTGGTGAAGCGCAACTTGCGCGCCGCGGCGCCGGCGACGGAGCAGACGGCGAGCAGCTCGACGGTCAGCAGGGGGACGGTGATCGACCAGTCGATGTACCGGGTGCCCAGCGTCGTCCGCGCCTCCTCGTTGGGGACGTAGACCTCGCCCTCGAGGCGGAAGCCGGTGTCCCAGTCGATGTAGAGGATCAGATAGGCCACCATCGCCACGCCGGCCAGGCAGAGGCCGGCCAGGACGGAGGGCCGGTAGCGCGGCGACACCTCGTCCTTGCTGTTCCACGAGTAGACGAAGTAGGCGAACAAGGCGAAGCCCGCGCCCAGGATCGCCAGCTGGACGACGTCGTAGAGACCCAGGGGCATCGTCTGCAACTCGGGCGTGGGGGTATCCATGGGGGGGCTCCGTGGCGAGAGGGGACTGCGAACCCGGCCCGGACCCGTGCGACCCGGCCCGGTCGACCGGCCCTACCCCCGGTCGGGACGCGCAACCGGGGCCGCGCACGGAGAGGACGAGGATGACGGGCGTGGACGCGCGGACGGAGCTGCTCGCTGCGGCCGACCGGCTCGAGCAGCTGGCCGCCCGCACCACCGGTGGGGACTGGCAGCTGGGCGGCCTGCTCGCCACCCGACCGGAGGTGGTGGCCCACACCGGCGACGGCGGCGTCGAGCACGTCGCCGAGGGCCGAGCGCGGACGGGAGCGTGGATCGCCGCCCTCTCCCCCGCTCTCGCCGCACCGCTGGCGGAGTGGCTGCGCGCCGCGGCCCGGGCCGAGCGGGTCGAGCCCGCGGCGGCCGCTGTGGCGCGGGCCCTCCTGCGCCGACTGGCCTGAGCCCTCCCCGTGATCGGGCCCCCTCCGTCGGCGGGCCACGGCGGGCGAACGCGTGGTCGTCGACGTCCCGACAGCTGCGGTGGGGTCGCCGCGCCCACGGCGGAGCGCGCAACATCGGCCGCGTGGACGACGACCCGGTGGACGGCATCGCGCTCTGCTCGGCGAAGGGGTGCCGGGAGCGGGCCCGGTGGCGGCTGGTCTGGAACAACCCCCGCGTGCACACGCCCGACCGCGAGAAGGTCTGGGCCGCCTGCGACGGGCACCGCGAAGCGCTGTCGCACCACCTGGCGATCCGCGCGTTCCTGCGCCGCGTCGAGCCGTACGACGATGAGGCGTCTAACGCTTAGATGCCTAAGGTGACTCCATGACCGGCTCCGACGAGTCCCTGAGCCTGCTGATCGGCCGCGTCGCCAAGGAGCTGGGCCGGGCGTTCGACGACGTGCTCGTCGCCGCCGGCGGGTCGACCCCGACGTGGCAGGTGCTGCGCGCGCTGTCCACCGGGCAGCACCGGACGCAGGCGGATCTCGCCGCGGCCATCGGCGTCCGCCAGCCGACCCTCACCCACCACCTCGACACGCTCGAGCGGGCCGGCCTCGTGATCCGCGAGCGGGAGACCGCCAACCGCCGCGTCCAGCGCGTCACTGTGACGGAATCCGGCGAACACCTGTTCCTGCGGCTGCGACGGGCCGCGGCCTCGTTCGACGGCCGGCTGCGGGCGGGCCTGGACGACGCGGACGTCGCGGAGCTCCGGCGCCTGCTGGCGCAGCTCGCCGAGAACGCGCGGCCCGACTGAACTCCCGTGACCGGCGAGGTGGCCGACTGCCGATGGCTGGACGGGCGGCACCGCGGGGCGGCACCGCCGTTCCGCGGACGCCGGCCCGGGTGCACGCTGACCGGATGCGCCAGGCGTTCGCCCACACCGCCGTCCTCGTCCTGGAGGACGGCGGCGACGAACGCACCCCGGGTGGGGCGATCACCCTGGCCCTGTGCGGCAGCTGGTCGCACGACCCACCGTGCCCGCTGGCGCCGCACCACACCCGCGTCCACCGGGCCGGCGGGGAGCTCACGCTCCGCCTGCTGTTCGCCGCGGAGCCCGGCGACGAGGAGCGCGTCCGCAGCGTGGTCGACGGAGTGCTCGCCCGCGGCTGGGGCGACTCCCCCGACGGCAGCCGTACGACGTGGGAGCTGGTGGAGTCGTACGCCTCGTCGGTGCTCCCGGAGGAGGAGGCGCACGCCCGGCGGCTGGTCCGGAGCGGAGGTCAGGCGCCGACCTGACGGGCGCACGCCTCGGCGCGGCCGATCAGCACTCCCCGCTCCCGCTCGTTGCGGGTGAGCGTCGCCGCCCGCTGGAACTCGGCGCGCGCCTCGTCGCGCCGTCCCAGTTGCTCGAGCAGGTCGCCGCGGACGGTCGGGAGCAGGTGGTAGCCCTGCAGTGCCGGGACGTCGGCGAGGGCCTCGACGAGCTCCAGCCCAGCGGCCGGGCCGTAGGCGCGGGACACCGCGACGGCGCGGTTGAGCTCCACGACCGGTGAGGGCGAGAGCTCCGCGAGCGCCTCGTAGAGGGCGGCGATGCGGGGCCAGTCGGTGTCCTCGACCGTGGCGGCGCGGGCGTGGCAGGCGGCGATCGCGGCCTGGAGGGCGTACGGCCCGAGGCCGGCCCCGGCCCGCTCGGCCCGTTCCAGCTCGGCGAGGCCCCGGCCGATGAGGGTGCGGTCCCAGCGGGCGCGGTCCTGGTCGGCCAGCAGCACCGGCTCCCCGGAGGGCCCGACGCGCGCCCGCAGCCGCGAGGCCTGGATCTCCATGAGCGCCACCAGGCCGTGCACCTCCGACTCCCCGGGGGTGAGCCCGGCGAGGATGCGCCCCAGCCGGAGAGCCTCCTGGCACAGCGCCGGGCGCACCCACTCCTGTCCCGAGGTGGCGGAATAGCCCTCGTTGAAGATCAGGTAGACGACCTCGAGCACCGACCCGAGGCGGGCGGTGAATTCCGCGCCGGCCGGCACCTCGAACGGCACGCGGGCCGCCGTCAACGTGCGCTTGGCCCGGACGATCCGCTGGGCCACGGTCGACTCGGCGACCAGGAAGGCGCGGGCGATCTCGTCGGTGGTCAGGCCGCCGACCAGCCGCAGGGTCAGCGCCACCCGCGCCTCGCGTGAGAGCACCGGGTGGCAGGAGATGAGGACCAGTCGCAGGACGTCGTCCTCGACCACCTCGTCGAGGGCGGCGGCCCAGTCCGGGTCCTCCTGCTCCCGCTGCACCAGCTCCCGGCCGAGCTCGGCCGTCTTGCGCTGCAGGTTCTCCGTCCGCCGGAAGGTGTCGATCGCGCGGTGCTTGGCCGCCGCCATGAGCCAGGCCCCCGGCTTGTCGGGCACGCCGGCCTCGGGCCACTTCTCCAGCGCGGCCACCAGGGCGTCCTGGGCCAGCTCCTCCGCCAGCCCGACGTCACCGGTCACCCGGGTGAGGGCACCGACGATGCGGGCCGACTCCATGCGCCAGACGGCGTCGACGACGCGGTGCACCGCGGTCGCCGACGCCGTCCGGGCGGGCGCTTCCGGCATCAGGAGCCGTGCTGGGCGGCGGTGGTCGCCCGGATCCGCGCCTCCTGTTCGCGCAGCTCGGGAGTGAACGCGTCGCCGAAGTCGTCGTCCGAGAACACCTGCCGGATCTCGACCTCGCCGTCGCGGAACGGCGCCTTCTTCACCCACTCGATGCACTCCTCGCGGGAGGACACCTCGAGGATCCAGAAGCCGGCGACCAGTTCCTTGGTCTCGGCGAACGGCCCGTCGACGACCGTCGCCCGGTTGTCCTTGTCGAAGCGGACGCGTGCACCCTTCGAGCTCGGGTGCAGGCCCTCCCCCGCGAGCATGACGCCGGCCTTGGCCAGCTCCTCGTTGTAGGCGCCCATCTCGGCGAGTTCCTGCTCGGTGGGCATGACGCCCTTCTCGCTGTCCTCGTTGCTCTTGACGATCACCATGAAGCGCATTTCCCGATCCCCTCTGTCGTGTGCTGCTCGGTGAACGGAGGCCGGTCGTCCGGGACCGGCGCGGACCCCGCTCTACTCACCCGTCGAACGACCCTCGCCCGGATCGACACCACTCCACAAGATTTTCTCCGGCGCCGTCCTCCGGCCCGGCCGGTGGGGCCGTTCGGCGCCGGAGGTCCACGACCACGCGTCCACCGGTCCCACGGTGCGTGCCCTCCGCTCCGCCGGGTAGGGCAGGCGGCGTGAGCGACGACGGAGCAGGCAGCGTGGCGGCGGGCGGATTCGCGGAGCGACTGGGCGCGCGGGCGGAGGTGGCCGACGACGGCTCGGCACGGATGTCCTTCACCGCCCGGGAGGAGCACCTCAACCAGGCCGGCACGCTGCACGGCGGAGTGCTGGCGACCCTCGTCGACACGGCCATGGGCACCGCAGTCCGGTCCACCGTCGACGACGGCGACGTGCCGGCCACCAGCCAGCTGACCGTCACCTACCTGCGCCCGGGCAAGCCCGGGGAGCTCACCGTCACCGCGCGGGTCCGCACTCGTGGCGAGCACCTGACGGTCACCGAGGCCGACGTCGAGCAGGAGGGCCGCAGCCTGGCCCACGCCGTCGCGACGTTCGCCCTGCTGCACCGCTGACGGCCACGAGGTCAGCCGAACGCGTGCGCCCGAGTCAGGTGAGCGGTCGCGGGCCGCTGAGCTGACCGGCGCTCACCTGCCGATCTGACTGACCAGCAGGATGAAGGCGAAGATGACCAGGATGATCCCCACGATGATCGCGGGGATCAGGATGCGGCCCCGCCGGCGCCCGGCCTCGGTGGGCCCGCCCTGGCGGTCGCGGGGCTGGTCGCGGTCGGGCGTGCCATCGGTCGTCGACATGGGAACTCCTCCGCGGGGGTCGGCCCGGACAGGGGCCGCCGTCGGCTGCTGCGCTTCTCATGCCCCGACAGCCGGGGGCTACGCATCCACGGCACGGGACCTCGGGACGGCACGAATCGCCGACGATGCCCCGTGCGGGGGACGCGCGGAACCGGCACGGGTGGGTAGCGTCAGGGGGCACCATCTCTGCTGCCTGGGAGGCACCCCGTCGCCACATGGTCCGGACGCTGCGCCGAAGCCCCGCTGGGCTGCCCCTGCCGGGGTGACCAGACCATCCACGAGGAACGGTCCAAGGAGATCAGCGAGGCCCGGGCCCATGCCCGGGAGACCGTCGACTGCCCGGAGTGCGGCGCGCCCACGTCGCCGCTGAGCATCGTCACCTGGGGGCACTGCCGGGCCTGCCGGACGGCGCAGTCGCGGGAGATGTACCCGCTCCGCTGGTGAGCGGCCCCGGTCGCCCGGACCGGACCGCTGGATCCCGCCGCGGATCAGCGGGAGGGACGGGCGCCGGCCAGCTCCCGCGCCGAGGCGGCGGCGTCGTCGTCGAGCGTGCGGGTGATGGCGTCCTGGAAGGCGTCGTACGCGGCGTCGGGGCTGGTTCCCAGCGCCGAGCCGATCTGGTCCCAGTCGGCACCGCCACGCAGGGCCGCCCGGATGCCGATCAGCTGGCTGTCGTGGGCCTTGCGGGAGACCACCTCGCCCAGGGCCAGCAGCTCCAACGCCTCGTAGGTGTCCAGCGAGGTGTCGATGGACATCAGGGAGCTCCAGTCGTCGTCGTCGGTGACCTGCGCGGTGTTCAGCGCGGTGTCCCCGCTGTCGCGGCGGCTGAGGAAGTCCAGGCGCGTTGCGGCCGTCGTCAGGGAGAACTCCGCCTCCAGGGCCTCGGGCGTGATGCTCATGGCCCGAGACTTCCCCGCCGGCGCCGGACCGCCAAACCCCCGCTCCGCGTGACGTTCCCGACCGGACCCGGGCCGGGCGGGGCGCTACGCACCGGACAGACCCGGACACGGGAAGGGCCCGCACCCCGACCAGGGTGCGGGCCCTTTCGGCCCCCTCCGCGCCCCGCCCCGAGACTGCGGGCGGTAGGAGGAGTCAGGCCCCCTCCCCGGCCCGCCCCCGAGCCTGCGAGGAGTGGGAAGGAGGGGCTCCTTTCTCAGCTGTCGACGCCCACGGCTTCCTTGGCCAGGGCGGCCAGCTGGGTCTGCGCCGCGCTGGCGACGTTGGACCGGTTCTTGTGGGTCTCCTCGTACCGGATGATCACCTGGATGTCGCGCGGCGTCCGCAGGCCCTTGATGGCCTTGACGGCGTCACTGACGGACAGGTTGTCGTAGTTCTTGATCGGCAGCTCGTCGGCGGAGACGTCGCCGAGGTCCTCACGGGCGGACTTGGCCGCCTGCGCGGCGTCGCGGTTGCCCTCGCGCTGCGCGATCTGCTCGGCGCGACGCAGCGAGGCGCTGCGGCCGGCGGTGAGCGTCTCGCGGACGGCCTCGGTCAGCGCGTGCGCCCGGTCGGTGACGGCGGCGAAGCGGCCGGAGGTCTCCTCACCGGCGTGCTTCACCGAGTTCACGGCGTTGTTCACCGTGTTGGCCCAGAAGCGGACGGGGGCGTTGACCGCCCGGGCCACGCCACCGGCGACCTTCTGCACCGGGGTCGGGACGAGAGCGGCGGGACCGCCCATGGCCTCCTCGGCGAGGACGACGGTCAGCCACTCGACGGTCGCCTTGTGGGCGTCGATGAGCTTCTCGGCGAGCTGACGGACCTTGATCTCGCCGGCCTGGTCGGCGAGGACCTTCAGGTAGGTGGCGCGGTCGAGCAGCTGGTGCTCGAGCTGCAGGTCGGTGAGCAGGGCCTCCTCGACGGGCGCGGCCTGCTCGAAGGTGGCCTTGATGACGGCCGACAGGCGGCCGACCGTCGGGGTCACGACGTCCGGCACGCCACCGAGGGCGCGCAGCTGCTCGGTGATCTCGAGGCTGCGGGCGGCGGCGTTGTCGGCGTTCTGGGTGAGCTCGCGGCGGACGGCGTCGGTGCGGGCCTGCGAGACGCGGGTGCGTGCGACCTGCTCCTCGGTCTGCGTGAGCAGGACGAGGGCGCGCAGCTGGTTGATGAGCTTGCTGTTGCTGTCGGTCATGACGGGGGACAACTCCAGAGATCGGGGATGACCTGACGGGTTCGTGCATGCCCCGCGTCCGCGGGGTGCTAACTCCAGCAAGCGTATTGCTAGCAGTGACCCTCGTCACCTTCTCTCGCCGCGCGCACCCGGCCGCGGGCTGGCCCACGACAGCAGCGAGACCCCAGGGGTGCACAACCCCGCGGTCGGGCAGTGCAGCCGCCGGCCACCCGGGGATCAGCCCCCCTGGGGCGGCCGGTACTCGTCGGCGACGCCCAGGACCTCGCCGAGCGCCCGCAGCTCCGCCTCGAACATGGGCTCGGCGTCATCCAGCGCGAAGCGCAGGTGGCCGAAGACCTCCATGCAGACCATGCCGTACAGCCGGATCCAGCAGGAGAGGAACACCGACATCACGCCCAGCGGCAGGGCGACCGGCAGCTTCGTGCACCAGTTGCGCAGCTGGACCTGCAGCTGGGGGTCCAGCTCGTCGTCGGCCGGGACCGGGAAGCCCTGCTCGAGGTAGATCCGCGCGACGAGCGCCGCGAAGACGCCGCCGAAGCGCCGGCTGGCCACCTGCTGGGGGCGCTCGCCGTCCCCGTGCATGGACGCGGGATCGAGCACCCGCTCCCCCGCGCTGCCGAACAGCAGCCCGAACTCGGCGTGATGGGTGGTCGCCCAGCGGCGGAAGGCGCGGGACACGCTGAGCAGCTGGAAACCGGGGGTGGCGGGATCGGCGGCGTCGCGCACCTCCTCCAGCGTGTCGGTGAGCTCGTCGTAGAGGTCGGCGACGACGTGCTCGACGAGGTCCTCGCGGCTGGCGAAGTAGCGGTAGAGACCCGGCGCGGTCATCCCCATCTCACGGGCGACCGCCCGCAGCGCCAGGCCGTCGACGCCCTGCTCGACCAGCACCCGGCGAGCCGTCGCCTTGATCTCACGCACGGTGTCGGCACGCGCGCGGTCGCGGCGGCTCAGCGGTCCGGCTGGCAGTTCGCTCATGGCTCCCTGGCATTCCCCTTGACAACGGTGAACGGTGTAAGCAAAGTGACCGCCGTTAGCTAACACCGTTTACGTCTGCGACGACGCTAGCACTGGAGACGCCATGTTCGAGGCCCTCGGCCGAGTGATGTACCGCCGTCGCCGCTGGGTGGTGGCGCTGACCGTCGCCTTCCTGGCCTTCGCCGGGATCTGGGGCACCGGGGTCTTCGGCGCGATGACCAGTGGCGGGTTCGACGACCCGGGCAGCGAGAGCACGCGGGCCTTCCAGGTGGCCGAGCGGGAGCTGGGCCGCGGTGGCGGCGACGTCGTCGTCCTGTACTCCAGCGACGAGCTCACCGTCGACGACCCGGCGTACGCGTCCGCGGTGGAGCAGAGCCTCGCCGCGCTGCCCGACGAGGTGGTCGAGGAGGCGGTGACCTTCTTCGGCACCGGCGCCCCGCAGCTGGTGAGCGAGGACCGCCGCTCGACCTACGCCGTCCTCACCCTGGCCGGCGACCCCGACCAGCGCACCGAGGGGCTGGAGCGGATCGAGGACGAGCTCACCGCCCAGCACCTGGACGAGCAGGGCCTGGAGACGCAGATCGGCGGCGGGACGACGATCAACCGCGACATCGACGAGCGGGTCAGCGCCGACATCGCCCGTGCCGAGACCATCTCCATGCCGATCCTCGCGGTGCTGCTCGTCGTCATCTTCGGCAGCCTCGCGGCGGCCGCTCTGCCGCTGGCCATCGGCGTCACCGCGATCCTGGGTGCCTTCACGGCGCTGCGCGGGTTCTCGATGGTCACCGACGTGTCGATCTTCGCCGTCAACATCGTCACCATCGTCGGCCTGGGCCTGGCCATCGACTACGGCCTGTTCGTGGTCAGCCGGTTCCGCGAGGAGATCCGTCGGCAGCCCGACACAGAGACGGCGCTGGCCCGCACGATGGCCACCGCCGGGCGCACGGTCGCCGTCTCCGGCATGACCGTGGCGATCTCGCTGGCCGGGCTGCTGATCTTCCCGCAGGTGTTCCTCCGCTCCATGGGCTTCGGCGGGATGAGCGCGGTGCTGATCGCGATGCTCGCCGCCCTCACGTTGCTGCCGGCGCTGCTGGCGATGCTCGGACCGAGGGTGGACGCGCTGTCGGTGCGGCCGTGGCTGCGCCGGGTCTTCGGCCGCGCGCCGCGTGCGACCACCGACGAGCAGGGCGCCTGGGCCCGGATCGCGCACAGCGTCATGCGGCGACCGGTGATCTACACCGTCGTCGTCACCGCCGTCCTCGTCGTCCTGGCGCTGCCGTTCCTGCGGGTGCAGTTCGGCGGGATCGACGAGCGGGCCCTGCCCGAGGGGACCGAGAGCCGGGTGGTCGCGGAGACGATCAGGGCCGAGTTCCCCACCAGCGAGGACGGCCCCATCGACGCCGTCGTGACGCTGCCCGGCGCGGTGGACTCGCCCGCCGGCGGTGCGGCGCTGCAGGACTACGTCGACGCGGTGGCCGCGGTGCCCGGCGTGGAGGGGGCGACGGTCGTCGACGCGGCCGGGAACACCGCACACGTCGACATCGCCTACGCCGGCGACCCGCTGTCGGCCGACGCCCGCGAACTGGTCGACGACGTCCGCGCCGTCCCCGCCCCGGACGGCGGGCAGGCGCTGGTCGGCGGGCAGAGCGCGGAGCTGAAGGACCTGCTCGACAGCCTCGCCGCGCTGCTGCCCTGGATGGCCGTGTTCGTGGTGGCGACGACGTTCGTGCTGCTGTTCCTGGCATTCGGCTCGCTCGTGCTGCCAATCAAGGCCGTGGTCATGAACGTGCTGTCGCTCGGGGCCTCGTTCGGCGCGCTCGTGTGGATCTTCCAGGAGGGCAACCTCTCCGGCTTCCTCGACTTCACACCGACCGGTTTCATCGAGGCCACCCAGCCGATCCTGGTGCTGGCGATCGTCTTCGGGCTCTCGATGGACTACGAGGTGTTCCTCATGTCGCGGATCCGGGAGCAGTACGACCTCACCGGCGACAACACGACCGCCGTCGCCACGGGCCTGCAGCGGACCGGCGGCATCATCACCAGCGCGGCCCTGCTGCTGCTCGTCGTGATCGGCGCGTTCTCGCTGTCGGGGATCACCTTCATCAAGATGATCGGCGTCGCGATGCTCATCGCGATCGTCGTGGACGCCACCGTCGTCCGGATCCTGCTGGTGCCCGCCACCATGCGGCTGCTGGGCCGGGCCAACTGGTGGGCACCGGGGCCGCTCGGCCGGCTCTACGCCCGCTACGGCATCCGTGAGTCCGACGACGGTGAGCCGGGGACCGAGCGCCGCGAACCGGCCCTCGCCGGCACCCGCTGACACCACCCCGCGCAGCTCTCGGTACCGAGAGCTGCGCGGGGTGCCTCCGCTTCCGGTACCGGAAGCGGTCAGACCGTCGCGGGGGACCCGTTCTCGGCCGACCGCCGGGGGTGCACCCGGAACCGGAGGACCGGCTGGGTGTCGTCGTCCTGGAGGTGCTGCGGGGCCAGGCGGACCCGGCGGGCCGGCAGCGGGGACGGCGGCAGGAGCTTCCCGCAGCCGACGCAGTACCGGCCGCGCTGCTCGACGGCGTCGCAGTGCTGGCACGTCATGGCGCCTCCTCGAACTCGGACGTCCCCCGTGGGCGCGTCGAGCGGACCTTCCCAGCCCGGGAGCCGGTGGACCCGCCGGTTCCACGCGGTTGGGACGACCTGTGACCGGACTGTCACCAAACCTGCGCGGCGTCGCGTCCGGCGGTCATCCCCGGCGGCGGGCGAGCTGGTCGCGCAGGCGGTCGAGGAACGGCACCTGGCCGGCGACCAGCTTCGACCGCGCCTCCTCCAGGCCGAACCAGGCGGCCCGGTCGATCTCGGGGAACTCCTGCAGCCGGCCCGAGCGCGGCGGCCACTCGAGCGCGAAGGTGTTGCTGCGCGCAGCCGTGGCGTCCAGATCCCCTTCGGCCGCCCACACCGCCAGCACCTTGCCGCTGGTCACCCGCAGCTCCCCCAGCGGGGCGGGTTGCCCGGCGGGAGGGGGCGAGCCCAGCTCCTCCTCGAACTCGCGCCGCGCGACGGAGAGCGGGTCCTCGTCCGGGCCGTGCTCGCCCTTGGGGATCGACCAGCCGCCGTCGTCCCTCCTCGCCCAGAACGGCCCGCCCATGTGACCGAGCAGCACCTCCGGGCCCCCGGGCCGCAGCCGGTACAGCAGGAGACCCGCGCTCGTCCTCGGCATCGCTCCATCGTGCGGGCTGCCGCCGACGGTGCGCGCGCCGCGGGGTACACCTGTCCGCATGACCGGTCGGCGGCTGGCAGCCGTCCCCCTGGCGGCCTGCCTCCTGCTGGCGGTCAGCGGCTGCCCCGCGGACGGCGGGCCGCCCGAGCCGTCGGCGACCTCGGCCGCGCCGCGGCCGGCGCTGCCGACCACCGCCTCTACCGACCTCCCTCCCTACGGCGGCCCGCCGGCCGGTGCGCCGGCGAGCGTGGGTCCGCTCACCCGGGTCCGCGCGGCCGTCGACCTGACGCCGGCCACACCGGGCGTCTTCGCGCGGCTGGTGTCCGCCGTCGCGACACCCGACGGCGGGGCGTACGCGTTGCTGAGCCCGGCCGACCGCGCCGCGCCGCAGTCCCTGGTGAGCGTGGCGGGGAACGCCGTCGCGGGCACCGTGCCCCTCCCCCGCGTCGACGACGTCTGGGGCATGCACCTGCTGGCCGGCGGCTCGGTGGCGGTCGCGGGGCGGCTCGGCGACGAGGGCTACGGCGTGCGCGTGGTGGACCCGGCGACCGGCGCGGTCCGGACGACGGTCGTGGCACCCGCCGGCGACGGCGACCGGGCGGCGGACGGCCGGGCGGCGCTGCTGGTCGGCGCGTCGACGCTGTACCTGTTCTTCTCCGTCGAGCGCGACGACGGGACCAGCGACGTGCTGGCCTCGGTCGACGCGGCGACCGGGCAGGTGCTCGAGGTCCGGGACGTCGGCGAGGACGTCGCGGCCGCGTCGCGGTACCCCGTCGGCGGGCAGCTGGCGGGGCTGGTCGCCCGGCCCGACGGCGGCGCGACGCTGGTCTTCGACGCCTCCCCGACCGACGTCGCCGAGGACCGCATCCCGACCGTCCTCACCTTCGACGCCGACCTGGCGCCGGTGGGCGAGCCGGTGCGGGTGACCGACCTGGCGGAGGGCGCGGAGACCCAGTCGGTCGCCGGTGCCCCCGACGGGACGGTGTTCCTCGTGGTGGCGGTGCGCGACGGCGCGTGGATCCTCGGCGTGCAGGACGGCGGGGGCGCGGGCCCGCTGCTGGCCCAGCTGGAGGACCGCGTCTACGGCTACGCCCTGGCGGTGGAGCCGGCGCAGGTGTGGGCGGTGCTGCCGGCGCCGACGGGCGCGCTCGCCGTCGACCTCACCACCGGCCAGACGCGGGGGCCGCTGCCGGTCGGCTGTGCGCCGCGGCTGGACGTGCGCGACCTCTATCCCGCGCCCGGCGGCGCGCTGATGATCGGCGAGTGCGACACCCCGCGGGAGGACACCCAGCTGCTGTGGTTCCTCGCCCCATGAGTTGCCGCCCCGTGAGTTGCCGCCCCGTGAGTTGCCGCCCCGTGAGTTGCCGCCCCGTGAGTTGCCGCCCCGTGAGTTGCCGCCCCGTGGGCGGGCCGGGCGACCGGTCGCGGCGGCCCGGCCCGGCGGAGCTCAGCGGGCGCCGAGGCTGCGCCAGTAGGCGTTGAGGGCGCCGTTGGTCTTCACGAACCAGACGATCGGGCCGACGAGGAGCAGGAAGCCCGGGATCACCCAGAGGCCGGTGAGGCCGCTGACCGGCCTGGCCTGTCCCCGGCGCTCGTAGAGCCCGCCGACCTCGTGGCTGAGCAGGAACGGCGACGCGACGCCCACGAACAGCGCGAGGACCAGTCCGAGGACGCCGCCGATGCCCTCGCCGCTGTGCCGCTTCATCTCCTCGTGGTTGGCGAAGTAGTAGTACAGCGAGTAGATGCCGAAGGTCACGACGCACAGCAGGATGGCCACGCCGGTGCCGCGGACCTTCCCGATCGGGCCGGTGGGCCGGGCGTGCTGCGCGTACGCCGGGGCGCCGGGCATGGGCTGGAAGCCCTGGGGCTGCGGAACGCCGTACGGCGGCTGGACCTGGCCGTAGGGCGGGCCGTAGGGCTGGCCCCGGGTCGGGTCCTGCTGCGGCGCCGAGTAGTTGCCTGTGGTGGTCATGCCCGCTCTCTCGTTCCTGGCCCGGCCGGTCCGGGGAGTGAGCGGAACGTAGGGGACCCGCTACGCCGTCGTCCGGACGCGGAGGTGCAGTCGCGTCACGGGTCGTCCCTCGCCTCACCGGCGCCCCATCCGTCCCGTCCGCGCTGCTCAGCGGCCGGTCCACCGCGGCGGGCGCTTCTCCAGGTAGGCGGCGATGCCCTCCCTGCGGTCCTCGCTGAGGTAGGGGTTGGGGCCGACGTCGAGCCGCAGCGCCTGCCAGAGCGGGAGCTCCAGGCCCTTGACGGCGGTCTCCTTCATCCGGCGGACGCTGATCGGTGCGTTGGCGGCGATCCGCTCGGCCAGCCCCAGCGCCGCGGGCAGGACGTCGTCGACGATCCGGTTGACCAGCCCCCACCGTTCGGCGTCCTCGCTGGTCACGTACTCGCCGGTCAGGAGCATCTCCATCGCGATGCCCATGGGGATGCGCTTGGGCAGGACGACGGAGCCGAAGTTGGCGCCCATGCCGATGGTCGCCTCCGGCAACCCGAGCCTGATGCCGGGCGCGGCGACGCGCAGGTCGCAGGCCAGGGCGAGCTCGAAGCCGCCGGCGACGGCCGCACCCTGCAGCGCCGCGACGACCGGCACCGGCGTCTCGGTCACGACCTCGAACAGCGAGCGGGTGGGCCGGTTCATCGGCGGGCGGAAGCGCTCGCCGCGCTGATCGCGCTCGCGGATCTCCTTGAGGTCGAATCCGGCGCAGAACGCGGGGCCGTTGCCGGTCAGCACGATCGCCCGCACGTCGCCGTCCTCCGCGCTGGAGAGCAGCTCCTCGATGAGGTCGGCCTGCAGGGCCGAGGAGAGCGCGTTGCGGCGCTCGGGGCGGTCGAGGGTGAGCACGCGGACGTGCCCGCGCCGCTCGACGACCAGTCCGGACTCGTGGCGGATCGGCTCGCTCATACCTGCAACCTCACGGCTGCGGGCGCCGTCGGCAAGTCACCGCAGGCGTGCGGCCAGCAGGTCCTGGGGCGAGGTGGGGCGCAGGTCGTCGAAGAAGTCGGCCAGGCCGAGACCGCTGGCGACCGTCTTCAGCTGCCGCAGCTCGGCCGTGGTGAGGATGACGCCCTCGAGCGCGGTCGCCCGCAGGTGGTCCAGGCAGCGCCGGTGCAGCGCCAGCACCTGCTCGGCCCCCAGGCCGGCCGATCCGCCCAGCCGGAGCAGGTGCTGCGCCTCGCCGCCGACGATGCGGCCCTCGGCGAGGGCCAGGACGAGGGCGTCCAGGTAGCGCTGCGCGTCGGCCTGCGGCGCCTCCACGACCGACCGCGGCAGCCGGGCCACCATCGAGGCCAGCCAGCCGTCGCCGCCCGTGCGCGGCTCCCCGGCCCGGATCCGGGGTGCCGCGCCCCGGTGGAGCTCCGGCAGAGCGCGCAGGCCAGTGAGGTAGCGGGGCGGAGTGCCCATTCCGCCCAGCAGCCGGGGCAGCAGGGCGGCGACGGTCCGGGCGTCGGCCCGTGCGGTGTGCGCGTCGTCGGCCGGGACGCCGGCAGCGCGCGCCAGGGTGGGCAGCCGGGAGTCGGGGGTCCGCATGGTCCGGCGGGCCAGCCAGAGCGCGCACAGCGCGGGGTTGAGCGGGAGGGCGACGTCCATCCGGGCCAGCTCGGCGGCGAGGAACCGCTCCACGAAGGCCGCGTTGTGCGCGACGACGACGGCGCCCTCCATGCGCGCCAGCACCTCGCCGGCGACCTCCTCGAACGTCGGGGCGTCGAGGACGTCGCTGTTGGCGATGCCGTGCACGAACAGCGGACCGACGTCGCGGCCGGGATCGATCAGCGTGGCGTACTCGTCCTCGACGCGGCCGCGGGCGTCGACGCGGACGACCGCGATCTCGACGATCCGGTCGCCCTTGGCCGGGGAGAGCCCGGTCGTCTCGATGGCGAGCACGGCGTAGGGCGCCTCGACGGGGAGGCCGGAGGCGTCGCCGCCGTACTGGAACAGCCCGCCGCGCAGTCCCGGCTCGGCGAAGGCCAGGGGCCCGTCGGGCTCGGCGACCGGAACCGGCGTGCGACGGGCGGGAACGGCGGGGGTCCGGGACGCGCCCGCGGCCTGCCGCTTCCTCGCCGCCCGCTTCCTCGCCGCCCGCCGGCTCGACGACCGCTCGGCGAGGAAGAGGGCGGCCAGCAGGCCCAGTCCGGTGGCCACCAGCACACCGACCAGGACCTCGATCGGGACCCCGAACATCCACCCTCCGTCCACGTGACGCGCACCCTCCGCGGGCCGGGGATGGAACCCGGCCGGCGACTCGCAGAGGGGCCATCGGCAGCATCCGGCCCGACCGGCACCGTCGGGCACCGGCGCCGCCGCGACGCGCCGCAGGAGTCACATCCGTCGCGGGCGTCGCGGGTCAGGAGGCGCCGGCGCTCCAGCCGCGGCCCTCGGCACGGTCCAGGCACACGAGATGGCGTACACCGGTTGCGCGGGTCCGCGCGATCGGCAGACGTCGCGCCGCACCGCACCGGCCGCGGCCGCCGGATCTGTGATCCGGGGCAACGAACCGCCGCATGCGTCACACGCGCCTCTCGCGTCAGGGACCATGGAGTGACCGTTCACTCGCACCCGGTAGACAGGTGGCATGGAGAGCACTGCCGACATCCAGGTGGACGACGTCGTCGTCCCGCGGGCGGCGGTCTCCATCGACGTCACGTCCACGCCCGTGCTGAGCTACGCGCTGGCCCACAACCGCGTCCCGGTCGTCTCCCGTCTGGCGATCACCAACCCGGGCGGCCCGGTGCGTGCCGCGCGGGTGCGGCTGGGCATCCGCGACGCCGAGGGCCCGATCGCGCAGACCGTCGAGCTGCTCGCGGACCTCGACGAGGGCCGGACGACGGTGCTGACCGACCTGGGCCTGGTCATGGACCCCGGCGCGATGCTGCACGTCGAGGAGCAGCGGCCCGGCGTGGTCGAGGTCGAGGTGCTGGCCGACGGCCCGGACGGCGGGACGGTGGTGCTCGGCGAGACCAGCCGTGTCGTGCAGGTGCTGGCCGCCCAGCAGTGGCTGGCCACTCCCCTGCCGCTGGCGCTGGAGATGCTCGCCGCCCACGTGATGCCCAACCACCCGGCGGTTCCCGCGGTGGTCGGCGAGGCGGCCGACGTGCTGGCGCAGAGGACCGGCCGCGGCACGATCCAGGGCTACGCCGAGGGCCCGGAGCGGGTCGACGAGATCGTCACGGCGATCGCCGCCGTCCTGCAGCGCCGCGGCATCCGCTACAGCGAGCCGCCGGTCAGCTGGTCCGACCTCGGCCAGCAGGTCCGCTCGCCCGGCGACGTCCTCACCTGGCGGGTGGGCACCCCGCTGGACACGGTCGTCCTCATGGCCGCCGCCCTGGAGCAGGCCGGCATCCGGCCGCTGCTCTGGCTCGCCGGGGGCGGGGACGGGGAGTCAGTCGGCGGGAGGGTGGGGGGATCACACGCGTTCCTCGGCTACTGGCGGGAGGAGCGCAGCGCGGAGAGCGCCGCGACCACCGACGCCGCCGCCCTGGTCAACCTTGTCGACCTCGGGCTCATCCGCCTGGTCGAGACCACGCTGCTCACGAGCATGGGCGAGCCCGGCGCGGACCTGCACACACCCGTCCACACCGCGTGGCTGACCGGCGGGCTGGACCACATCCTCGGCGTCACCGACGTCCACCGGGCCCGCAAGGACGGCATCTTCCCCCTGCCGGCCCGGGCCCGCGACGAGGACGGCGTCCTCCAGGTCGTCGAGTACCGGCCGGCGCTGCACAGCGCGCAGGCGCCCCCGCTGCCCCCGGTCCCGGTGCCGAGCAGCCGGCCCGAGGCGCCGCCGCGGGTGCAGCAGTGGAAGAACGCGCTGCTCGACCTCAGCCTGCGCAACCGGCTGATCAACTACACCGAGCGGTCCGGGCTGGCGCTCACCGTGCCGGGCCCGGCGCTGGGCATCCTCGAGAACGTCGTCCACGACGGGGCACCGGTGACCCTGCTGCCGGCCGACCAGCTGGCCGAGGTGCAGAAGGAGCGGGGCCTGACCAGCGCCCGCGAGCTGCCGCAGGAGCAGCTGACGGAGCTGCTGGTCGAACGGCGGGAGGTGCACGCCGACGTCACCACCGGCGGTTACCTGCCGAGGCTGCGCAACCTCGCCTACAAGGCGAAGACGGTGCTGGAGGAGACCGGCGCCAACAACCTGTACCTGGCGCTGGGCTCCCTGGTGTGGGAGCTCGACGGGCGGCCGCTGCGCAGCCCGCTGGTGCTCATCCCCGTCGTCCTCACGCCCGTGGGCCGCACCGGCTCCTACCGGCTGGCGCTGGACGAGTCGGGCTCCAGCACGCCGAACTACTGCCTCCTGGAGAAGCTGCGCCAGCTGCACGGGCTGACCGTCCCGACGCTCACCGAGGCCGTCGACGGCACGCTCGACCTCGACGCCGCCTTCGAGGCGGTGCGCACGGCGCTGGTCGGCCACGGCCTGCCCTACCGCGTCGAGCCGACCGCCGACCTCGCGATCCTGCAGTTCGCGAAGTTCCGTCTGTGGAAGGACCTCGACGAGCACTGGGCCGACTTCACCGACAACCCGCTGGTGCACCACCTGGTGCACGAGCCGACCGAGGCCTTCGAGGACCCGGCGCGCGACCTGGGCGGCTACGTCGACCTCGACGAGCTGGCCGCCGAGCTGCCGGCCTCCGCCGACGCCTCGCAGCTGCGCGCGATCGCCGAGGCCGCCGCCGGCCGCACCTTCGTGCTGGAGGGCCCGCCCGGCACCGGCAAGTCGCAGACGATCACCAACCTGCTCACCCGCGCGGTGGCCGAGGGCAAGCGGGTGCTGTTCGTCGCCGAGAAGCGCGCGGCGCTGGACGTCGTGGCCAGGCGGCTGGACTCGGTCGGCATGGGCATGTTCGCCCTCGACCTGCACGACAAGGGCTCGCGCGCGTCGATGGTGCGGGCGCAGATCCGGCTGGCGCTGGAGCACGCGGTCGCCGTCGACGAGCAGGGCCTGGCGACCGACGGCGAGACGCTGCGGTCGGCCCGGCGGACGCTGGCCCGCTACGCCGACCGGCTGCACGACGACAACGCCGCGGGGCTGTCGCTGTACTCGGCCCGGACGTCGGAGCTCGCCGCCGGCACCGACGTCGAGCCGCTGCCCGTGCCGCTGCCCTTCGTGGCCAACGCCTCGGCGGAGGTGCTCCGGTCGGTGCGCGCGGCCCTCGCGCTGCTGCCCGACATCGCCGACCTGACCCGGCCCTCGCCCCGGCACCCCTGGGCCTTCGTCGACAGCCCGGCGATCGACCTGCCCGCCACCCTGGCCGCCGCCGCCGCGGTGGACGCCGCGGTGCGCGAGGTGTCGGCCGTCCCGGAGCTGTCCGGCGTGCTGCGCCGGGCGCGCACCGCCGACGAGCTCGACGCGCTGGTGCACGTCCTCGGCGGCCCCGGGATCGGGCTCGACGTCATCGACGAGACGTTCACCGACTTCTGGACGGCGGCGACGTCGGCGGTCCTCGGTGAGGTCGCCGCCTTCACCGCCTTCCGCCACCCCGGCCTCGACGTCTGCACCCCCGAGGCGCTGCAGCTGCCGCTGGCCGAGATCTACGTCGCCGCGCAGACCGCCGCGGCCTCGTCGTGGTGGGGCCGGCGGCGCAAGCTCGTCGCCGTCCGCGACCGGCTCGCGCCCTACCTGCGCCCCGAGGCGAAGGTGAAGCCGAAGGACGTGCCCGCCGTCGTCGAGAACCTCTGGCGGGTGCAGACCGCGGTGCAGGCGATCGCCGGCCGCGCCGGCTCCATCCCCGGGCTGTCGGTCCCCGAGGGCTGGAACCCCTTCCTCGACGGCGACCTGCTGGCCGCGCAGGTGCAGTGGCTGCGCGGGGCGGGGGCCGCGGTCGACGGCGCCTCCCCCTTCCACGTCCAGCTGCGCAAGCTGATCGTCGCGGGGCTCCCCGCGGGCACCGCCGCGGTCGAGGCGGTGGCCCGGCTGCGGGACGCCGTCACCGCCCTGGTCGGCGAGTGCCGGGCGAGCTCGGACCGGCTGGCCGACTGGGCCGGGGACGACGGCCTCGTGCTCCGCTGGTCGATGACCCGCCCCGAGCGCGGTGTGGACAACCTGATGTCGCTGCGCCGCTGGGTCTCCTTCCTCGACACGCTGGAACCGCTGCGGCACGCCGGCCTCTTCGACGCGCGCACGCTGCTGGTCACCGGCGCCGTCCGCGCCGACGACGCCGTCCGCGCGTTCGACCGCGGGGTGGCGGCCGCGTCGGTGGCCGAGCGGCTGGACGCCACCGGCCTCGACGTGTTCGACGCGCGGGCCCACGAGAAGTCGATCCGGCGGTTCATCACCGCCTCCCGCGCGGTCCGCGCCCACCTGACCTCGGCGCTGCCGGCGCGGGTGCTGGCGGCGCGGCCCTTCGACGCGGCGTCGGGGTCGGGGCAGGTGGGCGCGCTGCAGCGCGAGCTCGCCAAGCAGCGCCGCGGGCTCGGCGTCCGGCAGCTGCTGGCCCAGTACGGCGAGCTGATCACCCAGGTGATGCCGTGCGTGCTCGTCTCGCCGGACTCGGTGGCGCGCTTCTTCCCCGCCGTCTCCGGGCTGTTCGACCTGGTGGTCTTCGACGAGGCGTCGCAGATCCGGGTGGCCGACGCCGTGGGTGCGCTGGGCCGGGCCAAGGCCGCCGTCGTGGTGGGCGACAGCAGGCAGATGCCGCCGACCTCGTTCGCCGAGCCGTCGTCGGTGTCCGACGAGGCCGGTGACCTGGCCGAGACCGCGGTGGAGGACGAGGAGTCGATCCTCTCCGAGTGCGTGCAGGCGCGGGTGCCGCGGCAGTGGCTGTCGTGGCACTACCGCAGCCAGGACGAGTCGCTGATCGCCTTCTCCAACGCCCAGTACTACGGCAACCGGCTGTCGTCGTTCCCGGCGCCCACGCACGGGCGGCCCTCGGCGGAGCCCGACGGGCGCGGCGTCTCGCTGGTGCGGGTGCCCGGGACCTTCCACCGCTCGGGTGCCGGCCGGCTGCTGCGCACCAACCCGATCGAGGCCAAGGCGATCGTCGCGGAGATCCGCCGGCGGTTCGACGCGGTGCCGACGTGGGCGGGCGCCGACGCCGTCCCGTCGATCGGCGTCGTCACCTTCAACGCCCAGCAGCGGGCCTACATCGAGACGCTGCTCCGCGACGCCGACGACGACCGGCTGGCCCAGGCGCTCGACCGCACCGACGGCGAGGGCCTGTTCGTGAAGAACCTGGAGAACGTGCAGGGCGACGAGCGCGACGTCGTCTTCTTCTCCACCGGGTTCTCCCCCACCGCCTCCGGCGAGCTGCCGCTGAACTTCGGGCCGCTGAACCGGACCGGCGGGGAGCGGCGGCTGAACGTCGCGGTGACCCGGGCCCGCCGCCAGGTCGTGGTGTTCTCGTCGTTCGACCCCGAGCAGCTACGGGGCGAGGAGACGTCGTCGGTCGGCATCAAGCACCTGCGGGCCTACCTCGACATGGCCGCGCAGGGCACCGACGTGCTGCCCCGCGACGCCCGCTCGTCGGCGGTGGTGGACCGCCACCGCGAGGAGATCGCGGTGGCCCTGCGCGAGCGCGGGCTCGTGGTCCGCAGCGACGTCGGCCTCTCCGACTTCAAGGTGGACCTGGCCGTCGCCCGGCCCGAGGACCCGGAGTCGCCGGTGATGGCGGTGCTGCTGGACGGGCCCGCGTGGGCGCGCCGGGGCACCGTCGGCGACCGCGACGGCCTGCCGCGCGAGCTGCTCGGCGACCTGCTGCGCTGGCCGGTCGTCGAGCGGGTGTGGCTCCCCTCGTGGCTGGCCGACCGGACCGCCGTGCTCGACGAGCTGGTAGCCGCGGTCGACGCCGTGCCCAGCGCCGCGCCGGTGGAGCCGATCCCGCTGCCGACGGCGGCGGTCGAGTCGTTCAAGGGCGAGTCGTTCAAGGGCGAGTCCTTCAAGGGCGAGTCCTTCAAGGGTGTGGCGGCGCTGCGCTCGGCGGTGACCGCGTCGGTCGCCGTCCCGGCGGTGACCACCCCGGCGCGGAAGCCGGCCGCCCCGAGGAAGCCGGCCGGCCCGGCCGCGATGGACGGCGAGATCCCGTTCGTGCCGTGGCTGCCCAAGCCCGCCGGGGACAAGACGGTGCTCGACGAGCTGCCGGCGTCGAAGGCGGCCCGGTCGGTGCGCCGGGTGCTGACCGCGGGGATCAAGGCCGAGGGGCCGATCCACGTCGACCGGCTGGCCAAGCTCACCGTGAACGCCTTCGGGCTGAACCGGGCGTCGGAGAGCCGCAAGAAGGCGCTGCTGTCGCTGCTGCCGCCGTCGGTGGTGTCCGGTGACCACCTGTGGCCCGAGGGCGTCACCCCCGAGAGCTACACCGGGTTCCGCCGGCAGACGTCGAGCACGGACCGGCCGATCGACCACGTCGCTCCGGAGGAGATCGGCAACGCCATGGCGGCGCTGTGCCGGGCCGGCGCCGGGATGATGGCCGACGAGCTGCTCACCCAGACGGCGGCGGTCTTCGGCTACAAGCGGCGGACACCGGCCATCACCCCCCAGCTCGAGGCCGCGCTCGAGCTGGCGCTGCACCGGGGCCGCCTGGTCGAGCAGCCCAACGGGATGCTGACCGTCTGAGTCGGCGACGGCCCCGGCCGGACGTCGGTCGGCGGAGTCCCGGCGTCCGGCTGGACCCGTCGGCATCTCGCCGACGCGTTCGCGGTCCATGCGGCGACCCGTGAACCGGTGCGCCCGGTCCTGGCGACAGGGATGGTGACCGACCACCATGCCTCGGAGGAGACACACACCATGGACCGCCGCCAGTCCCGCACCACCCGGACCGCCGTCGCGCTGGGCGCCGCTGCCCTGCTCGTCGCCCTCGGCAGCCCGCAGGCAGCCGCGGGAGAGGTGGTCCGGGCCAAGGGCTCCTTCTCCCCCTCCGGGCCGGCCTGGACCTACGACGGCGTCGTCCCCTCCGGCGCGACCGCCGCCGTCCACGCCGTCGAGATCCCCAGCCGAGGCACGATCGCGACCCTGCACGTGCGCGGCTTCCCGGCGAGCACGGAGTTCATGGTGCACGCACACACCGGCGGGTGCGGCAGCGACCCGGCGGCCTCGCAAGGCCACTACCAGGACCAGGTCGGTGGCCCTGTCGACGACGTCAACGAGCTCTGGCTGGGGTTCACGACCACCCGGGCCGGTACCGGTTTCGCCAAGGCCGCCGTCGACTGGCACTTCCGGGAGGGCGAGGCGAACTCGCTCACGTTCCACGACCCCAGCCGCAACGGCAAGCGGGTGGCCTGCCTGCCCGTGGCCTTCTGAGGTCCCCGCCGTGCCGTCCGACCCGAGCGCTCTCCAGGACGCCGACCTGGTCACCGCCCTCGCCGGCGGTGACCGGTCGGCCCTGGCCGAGCTCTACGCCCGGCACGCCCCCTGGCTCGTGCTCCGCCTGACCCGGCGCTGCGCCGACCGCAGCCTGGTGGACGAGGTGGTGCAGGACACCTTCGTCGCCGTCTGGCGCGGCGCGGGCCGCTGGGACGGCCGAGGCGAGGTCGCCGCGTGGATCTGGGGCATCGGCATCCGCCGCCTGCTCGACGCCCTCCGGCGCCGACCCGCACCGATGACGGCCTGGGACGAGTGGCACCAGGACGAGACGCAGCTGCAGGAGTCGGCCGAGGAGCGGGTGCTGCTCGCGGTGCAGTACGGGGATCTCGGCGGCGCCCTGGACCGGCTGTCCCCCGAGCTGCGCGCGGTCGTCCAGGCGACCGTGCTCGACGGCCTCACCACCCGCGAGGCCGCACGCCTGCTGGGGATCCCCAGCGGCACCGTGAAGACCCGCATGATGCGCGCGAAGGCGCAGCTGAGGGAGGCGCTGGCATGAGCACGTCCGCCCACGACGCGATGGGGGCCTGGCACGTCGACCCGGCGCTGCTCGGCCGGTACGCGAGCGGAACCCTCGGGGGCAGCGCCGCGGTCTCCGTCGAGACCCACGTGCTCGGGTGCGCGAGCTGCCGGGCCGCGCTGGTGCCGGCGGTCGACCCGGCCCGCCTGAGCGCCCTCTGGGTCGAGGTGGTGGACCGGATCGACGCCCCGCGCCCCACCCCCGTCGAGCGGCTGCTGGTGCGGCTGGGAGTGCACGAGGCCACCGCCCGACTGATCGCCGCGGCCCCGTCCCTCACCGTCTCCTGGCTCGGTTCGCTCGGACTGGCGCTGCTGTTCGCCGTGCTCGCCTCCGACGCCGGCGACAAGGGGCTCCTGCTCTTCCTCGCCCTGGCCCCCGTCCTGCCCGTCGCGGGGGTCGCGGCCGCCTACGGCCGGGGGGTCGACCCGACGTACGACGTCGGCGCTGCCGCGCCGTACTCGACGTTCCGGTTGCTGCTGCTGCGGTCGAGCGCCGTGCTTGCCTCCAGCCTGCTGCTGATCGGGACGGGGGCCGTCCTCCTCCCGGTCGACGGCTGGCTGGCGGCGGCCTGGCTGCTGCCCTCGCTGGCCCTGACCGCGACCACGCTCGCGGCGTCGACGCGGGTCCAGCCGGCCGTCGCCGCCGGCGTCGTCGTGGCCGCCTGGCTGCTGGCCGTCCTCACCGCCGCACGGTCCACCGGGAGTGCGTACGCCGCCTTCGGAGGGAACGCGCAGCTGGCCTGCACCACCCTCCTGGTCCTGTCCGTCCTCGTCCTCGTCCACCGCGGCCGTACCGCCGCAGACCCGCAGGAGCGCTCGTGAACCCGATCCCCGGCCCCGCCGCCGTCGTCGTCGACGAGGTCACGAAGTCCTTCGGCCGCACCCGGGCATTGGCCGGCGTCTCCTTCACCGCGAGCACGGGGGTGACGGGCCTGCTCGGCCCCAACGGTGCGGGCAAGACCACCCTGCTCCGGATGCTGGCCACCGTCCTCGGGCCCGACCAGGGCCGCCTCCGGCTGCTCGGCCGTGACCCCGCCGACTCCGAGGAGCGCCTGGAGATACGCCGGCGGCTGGGCTACCTGCCGCAGGAGCCGGGGTTCCACCGCGGCTTCACCGCATTCGAGTTCGTCGACTACGTGGCGATCCTCAAGGAGATGACCGACCGGCGGGAGCGGCACGACGAGGTCCGCCGGGTGCTCGCCGAGGTGGGCCTGGAGTCGGTCAGCGGCAAGCGGATCCGGGCCCTCTCCGGCGGCATGCGCCGCCGCGTGGGCCTGGCCCAGGCGCTGCTGGGCGATCCCGAGCTGCTGGTCCTCGACGAGCCGACGGTGGGCCTGGACCCGGAGCAGCGGCTCCGGTTCCGCGAGCTGATCTCGCGGGCGGCCGAGGGCCGGTGCGTGATCCTGTCGACGCACCAGACCGAGGACGTCGCCGCGCTGTGCAACGCGATCGTCGTCGTCCGGGCAGGGCGCACCCTGTTCAGCGGCACGCCCGCCGAGCTCGTGGCCACGGCCGCCGGCCGCGTGTGGCTGGACGACGCCCGCTCCCCCGACGCGCACCTCGCCTGGCGCACCGGGACCGGGCAGCACCGCAACATCGGCGAGGTTCCCCCGCCGGGAGCCCAGCTCGTCCCGCCGACGGTGGAGGACGCCTACCTGCTCCTGCTCGGCGACGAATCCGTGGCGGTGCCGGCGTGAGCGCCCCGGCGGACACGATGGGGAGGACGGCGGTCCGGAGGGGACCTCGGCCGGTCTGGGCCGTCCTCGGGCGTGGCGAGTTGCGCCGGCTGCTCCTGCACCCGGTCCTGCTCGGCTGCCTGGCGTTCATGGTGGTCGTGTTCGGCATCGACGGAGGCGCCGGCCCCCGGGACGCCTACCTCATGACCACGGGCGGGCTGAGCTTCCTGCTCGGGCCGTTCACCTTCTTCGCCGCCAACCTGCTCGCCTCCCGCGATCGGCGGCACGGTGCGGAGGAGTGGCTGTCCTCGCTGCCGGCCGCTCGCGACCGGCGCACCGGTGCGCTCCTGCTGGCCTGTGCCGGTCCGGCCGCGGTCAGCCTGGTCTTCGCCCTGGTCCTGTGGGCCTGGTACGCCGCCGCGGACTCGCTCGTACGGGCTCCGTCGGTGCTCGAGGTCTCCAGCGGGGCGCTCGTCGTGCTCGGCGGCGGTCTGCTCGGGGTGATGGTGGCCCGCTGGGCACCCTGGCCCGGGGCGGCAGCCCTGGTCATGGTCGGGCTGGTGGCCTTCCACCTGCGGGTGGCCGAGCGGGCTCAGTTGCTCGGCGCCTACGTGGAGTTCCCCCGTTGGGGCGCGACGCCGACCGAGTGGGCCGGTGTCATCGACGGCTCGCGCGCCTGGCACGTGGGGTACCTCGCCGGCCTCTGCGCCATGGCGGCCATCGGCGCGCTGCTGGTCGACGTCCGCCGCAAGCGGCGGCTATTCCTGGTCGGTGTCGTCGTAACCGCGTGCACGGTGCTCGCCGGATGGGCGCAGCTGCCGTGACGACCACCGCCTCCACCCCGGGGGCCACCGTGCCGTCGGCGCCGGTGGCGGCCGTCGCCCTCCGGATCGCCGTCGGGGAGGCCCGCCGCATCGCGACCGGCCCGCTCGTGCTCGCCGGCGCCGGCCTGTACTGCGCGATGGTGACCGTCGCCTCCGGGCAGGGGCCGGGCAGCGGCTACGACGGGCTCCTCACCGGTCCCACGTTCTTCATCGGTGTCTTCACGTACTTCGCCGCCCACCTGGCTGCCTCCCGCCCGCGCCGCGACGGCTGCCAGGACGAGCACACGTCGATGCCGGCGCCGGCGGTGGCCCGCACCGCCGGACTGTGCCTGGCCGCCTTCGGACCCGCCCTGCTCAGCGTTGCCCTGATGGGCCTGATCTCGGCGTGGTACGCGGCCGGGCGGCTGGACCTGCCGGTGTGGCCGTCGGCCGGCGAGCTCGCCGCCGGGCCGCTCACCGTCGTGGGCGGTGCGCTGCTCGGCGTCCTGGTCGCGCGGTGGCTGCCGTTCCCGACCGCGCCGGTGCTGGTGATGGTTGCCGTCGTCGCGACGACCTTGGCGCTCAACGAGGGCTGGTCCGGGCGCTACGCCCTGCTGTCGCCCTACGCGACGTTCAGCGTCTTCGTGCCGGACGGGTCCTGGGGCGGGCACACCGCGGGCTCGCCGGCGTGGCACGCGGTGTACCTGGCGGCCCTCTGCGGCATGGCCGCCGCCGGAGCCGTGCTGCGGGACGCACGCCGGCCGGCCGTGCCGTTCGTCGCGGGCGTGGCCTCCTTCCTCGTGGCCGTGGTGGCGGGAGCGGCGCAGCTGCCATGAACGCCCCCGTACCGCAGGTCGCCGTGGCCGGTGCCCGGATCCGTCAGCTGCCCCTGCTGGTCCGGCCGTACCTGCGCGCGGTCCGGTGGCAGCCGTCGCTCGGTGCCGCCGCGCTGGCCGCCCTGCTCGTGGGATGGAAGGCCGACGACCTCGCCGAGCCGGGGACGGGGACGCTGGTCCTGCGCGGCGTGGCGGTCCTGCTCGGGCTGGGGGCGGCGTTCCTGCTGGACGACGCGGCGGCGGACACGCTCGCGTCGTCACCGACCAGCCTTGCCTGGCGTCGGTCCTCGCGCCTGGTGGTGGCGGCGGCGCTGGCCGGCGTCCCGTGGGTCCTCGCGGTCGTCTGGGTGGACACGAGGGCCGGGTCCCTGCCGATCGCGGGCCTCAGCATCGAGTTCACGGCGATGCTCGCCCTCGCCCTCGCCGCGGCCGCGGGCATCGCGCGGTGGACCGACACCCGCGAGCCGGGCGTTCTCGCCGCCCCGGTCACCTCGGGGCTCGTGCTGGTGATCGTCCGGCTGCCCGAGCGGTGGGCGCTGCTGGTCGGCCCCGGCCCGATGTGGGCGGCGGCGCACCAGCGGTGGACGCTCGTGCTCGTGACCGCCGTACTCCTGCTGCTCTGGTGCAACCGTGACCCGGCACGGACCGCGCCGGTGCGGGTCACCGCGGGCAGCGGGGCCGCCCGGCACGGGGGTGTCGGCGGCACGACGCAGGCGTGTCTGTCCCCGGACCTGATCGACGGGCATCCTGATCGGCGATATCTTCATCGACGCAGAGGCCGACCATGAACCGGACCATCGCCCGCCTGCGGGACGCGATCAACCGGCACGACCCGGAGGCCATGGCGGCGTTGTTCGCTCCGGACTACCGCAGCGAGCAGCCGCTGCACCCCGCCCGCGGCTTCAGCGGCAAGGCGCAGGTCGCCGCCAACTGGACGCAGATGTTCGCCGGCGTGCCCGACCTCCGGGCGGGGATCGTCAAGGAGACGACCGAGGGCACGACGTCGTGGACGGAATGGGTCTGGCGCGGCGCGCACCGGGACGGGACCCCGTTCCTCATGAAGGGCGTCACCGTGATGGGCGTGCGCGACGACGGGCTGATCGCCTGGGCCCGGCTGTACGTGGAGCCGGTCGAGCAGCACAGCGCGCCCATCGACGAGGCCGTGCGGCAGCTGTCCGGGACCGGCGGCTGACCGGGGCGGGTCGGGCCCGCCCGTCGCCCGGCCACCCCGCGCACGCCCGTCGTCGGTCATGGGCGCCGGCAGGTTACCCGCCGGTTGTGACGAGGTCGGCAGGATGAACAGGGCCGAAAGCCCTGGGCACGGGCGGAGAGCCCTCCTAGCGTCGGAACGCGACCCGACCTTGGAGGTTGCGTGACCGCCCTGCTGACGTCGCCCGACGTACCGCCCACCGACATCCCGCCCCCGTCCGACGACCCGGCGCCCACGGAGCGCGGCGGAGTGGGCGAGGCGGGCAGCGGGATCGCCGGTACCCGCGTGGTCGCCGGTACCCGCGCGGTCGCCGAGGAGGCCCTCCGCCTCGGCCGGGACCTCGGCTCGATCGTCCGCGGCACCGACCACATCGCGCCGGCGCCGAAGGACGCGCGCTTCGCCGACCCGGCGTGGACCTCGAACCCGGCCTACCGGCGGATCGGGCAGGCCTACCTGGCGTGGGGCTCGACGCTGGACCGGCTGGTCGACCGGTACGAGTCCGCCGGCGCGGACTGGCGGGACGTGGAGCGGGCGCGGTTCGCCGTGCGGGCGCTGACCAGCGGGATGGCCCCCACGAACACGCTGCCGGGCAACCCGGCTGCCCTCAAGCGCGCCATCGAGACGGGCGGCCTCAGCGTGCTGCGGGGCATGGGGCGCGTGCTCGAGGACCTGCGGCACAACGGCGGCATGCCCGCGCAGACCGACCGCTCGGCCTTCGCGGTGGGCCGCGACCTGGGGACCACCAAGGGGTCGGTGGTCTACCGCGACGACGTCATCGAGCTCATCCAGTACTCGCCGGCGACGGCGCGGGTGCGGGAGCGGCCCCTGGTCATCGTGCCGCCGCCGATCGGCCGCTTCTACTTCCTGGACCTCCGGCCGGGCCGCAGCTTCGTCGAGCACGCGGTCTCCCAGGGGCTGCAGGTCTTCATGATCAGCTGGCGGAACCCGACGCGGAAGCAGGCGAGCTGGGACCTCGACACCTACGCCGAGCGGGTGCGCCGGGCGGTGGGTGTGGCACGGGAGGTCACGGGGTCTCCCGACGTCAACACCCTCGGCTTCTGCGCCGGCGGCATCATCCAGACGACGCTGCTCAACCACCTGGCGGCCATCGGGGACCGGAGCGTGCACAGCGCGGCGTACGCCGTCACCCTGCTGGACTTCGACTCGCCGGCGCCCCTCGGCGCCTTCTCCGGCCGACGGCTGCTGGACCTCGCCCGGCTGTCCTCCCGCGCGCGGGGCGTGATCACGGCCCGCGCGATGGGCTCGGTCTTCTCCTGGATGCGCCCGGACGACCTGGTCTTCAACTACGTCGTGAACCAGTGGCTGATGGGCGAGGCCCCGCCGGCGTTCGACATCCTCGCGTGGAACGCCGACGGCACCAACCTGCCGGCGGCGCTGCACGACCAGTTCCTGCAGATCTTCCGCGACAACGCGCTGGTCCGGCCCGGTGCGATGACCGTGCTCGGGACACCCGTCGACCTGGCGAGCATCACGGTGCCGACCTACGTCACGGGCGCGCTCACCGACCACCTGACGCCGTGGACCGGCTGCTACCGGACCACGCAGCTGCTGTCGGGGCCGAGCACCTTCGTGCTCAGTTCCAGCGGGCACATCCAGAGCCTGGTGAACCCGCCGGGCAACCCGAAGGCGTCCTACTTCACCGGCGGCGAGGCCGGACCGGACCCCGAGGACTGGCGGGCCACCGCCGAGCGGCACTCGGGCAGCTGGTGGGAGTCGTGGGCGCCGTGGACGGTGGAGCGCTCCGGCGACCTGGTCGACGCCCCGGCGGCCCTCGGCAGCGCCGCTCACCCGCCGCGCGAGGCGGCGCCCGGCTGCTACGTGCGCGACGAGGTGCCCGCCTGACGGCTGCTCAGGTGCGGGCGATGCCGACCAGCGTCACGTCGTCCGACCCGGGCGGGTCGAAGGCCGCCAGCACGGCGTCGAGCAGCCGGGACGGGTCGGCCGGACCGGTCGCCACGAGGTCGCGCAGGCCGTCCAGGGCGGCGGCCAGGTCCTGACCCCGGCGCTCGACCAGCCCGTCGCTGTAGAGCAGCAGCCGGTCCGCGCCGGACAGGCGGACGCGGGTCTCCGGGTACCGGGCGGTCTCGAGCACACCCAGCGCCGGGCCCCGGCCCGCGGTCAGGTAGCCGGTCGCGGTCGACGAGGCGTGCAGCACCGGCAGGTGGCCGGCGTTCGCGACGACGACCGCGCCGGTGCCCGGGTCGACCTCGGCGACGACGGCCGTGGCGAGCTCTCCGGGCAGCAGCGCGGCCACCACCTCGTTGAGGCCGTCGAGCGCTGCGGCCGGGCCGTCGGCGCGCAGCAGGTGGGCCCGCAGCGCGTGCCGCAGCTGCGCGGTGACGGCGGCCGCCGCGAGGCCGTGGCCGGCGACGTCGCCGACGACGACCGACACCCGCCCGCCGGGCAGCGGGACGATGTCGTACCAGTCGCCACCGACGACGTCCTCGGCGCTGGGACGGTACCGCGCGGCGAGCTCCACCCCCGGCACCTTCGGCAGCTCGTCGAGCAGCAGGGTGCGCTGGAGGGTGGTGGCGAGCCGGTTGTCCTCCTGCGCGGCGCTCAGCGCGGCGGCGGTCAGGTGGCCCGCCAGCGCCCGGGCCGCCGCGACCTCGTGCTCCCGCCAGGGCTGCGCCGTCTCGCGGACCGTCTCGCTCCAGCTGGCGAAGGACGACCGCGGGCTCAGCCGCGGGCCGGAGTCCGTCTCCGCCACCTTCGACTGGTACGGGTTGCCGCCCCAGGTGACCTCCCGCAGCACCTCGGGGCGGAACCAGGCGACGAAGTCCCCGGTGCCCCCGCCGACCTCGACGGCCAGCACGCCGCTGGCGACGCCCGCCAGGTCCGCCGCCCCGGGGACGACGCGGCTGACCGCGTCGGTGGCGGTGGTGCCCGACGCCAGCAGGGCGCCCACCAGCGGGACGATCCGGTCGGCCGGCGGCGTCGTCCCGAGCAGGTGCAGCCGTCCGTTGATGCGCACGGCCGCGCCCGACGCGGGCAGGAGGTCCAGCGCGGTCACCTCGCCGTCGGTCAACGCCGCACCGAGCCCCCGCGGGCGCCGTCCGACGACCGCGGCCAGCTGCGCCTGCCGCTCGGCGACCGCGACGACGTCGCCCTGCTCTCCCGCCGACACCTTGGTGTGCAGCAGCAGGGACGCCGTCCGGCCGAGGAACTCCGCCGCGATGCGATCGGCGTAGGAGGGGCGGTGCGGACCGGCGTAGTGGTGGCAGGCGACGAGTCCCCACAGCCGGCCACGGTCGATGAGCGAGATCGACATCGAGGCGACCACGCCCATGTTGGCCAGGTACTCCAGGTGCACCGGTGAGACGCTGCGCAGCATCGCGCCGGAGAGGTCCAGCGGCCGGCCGGTGGACGGGGTGGTCGGCGGGTCCAGCGGCACCGGGCGGTAGGCCGCGTCGGGGATGAGCCGCATCCAGTTCGTCGCGTACAGCGCCCGCGCCTGGGCCGGGATGTCGGCGGCCGGGTACCGCAGGCCGAGGAAGGGCTCGAGGTCGGGACGCCGGTCCTCGGCGATCACCTCGCCGTTCCACTCGGGGTCGAAGCGGTAGACCATGACGCGGTCGAAGCCGAGCAGCGCCCGGACGTCGCAGGCCAGCACGTCGGTGAGCTCGTCGAGCGTCGCCGACGACGACAGTCGCTGGAGGACGGTCGGCAGGCGCCGGTGCCAGGCCGCACCCGCCTGCTCGGCCCCGGGAACGGGCTCCCACTCGGTGACCAGCAGCCCGTCGGCCCGGTGCAGGACGACGTCGACCTCGGCGCCGGCCATCCGCACGCGCAGCGGGTTGACCTCGGCGAGGTCGCCGGTCAGGCCGGCGCGCAGGCGGGCGGTGTCGGCGGCCCCGAGCAGCGCGTCGAGGGAGGCGCCGGCGACCGGCCGCCCGAACAGCTCGGCGGCGTTGGCGGAGGCCACGACGACGGCGAGGTCGTGCTCGGTGACGGCGAGCAGGACACCGTGCGGCTGGACGGCCCCGGGGATCGCGATCGGCTCGTCGGCGCAGCGGAGCAGGGCCTGCTCGATCGAGGCGGCGGGCTCGGTGGCGCTCACCCTCGCGAGGTCACGGGCGTGCTTCCCGCTCGAGGCCGGAGGGGATGTCGGAAACGGACCCGACGAGCGGCACGACCGAGCCGAGCTCCAGCAGGTCGATGGGCAGCCGCACGGCCCGGTTGGCCTCGGGAGCCACCACGTGCAGCGGAACGCCGGCGGCCGCGACCTTCCGCGCGGTGCGCACCAGCTCGCGGGCGCCCGAGGAGTCCATGAACACGGTGGGGGTGAGGTCGACGACGAGGGCGGCGGGTCCGGCGGCGAGCACGGTCTCCACGGCGACGGCGAGATCGGGGGCGGACGCGATGTCGAGTTCGCCCCGTACGGTGAGGGCCGGACGCCCGGCGACGGTCGTGCGCTCCACGTCGAACAGCACGAGACGGCTCCCTCGTCGGCGGCATCCTGCTCCGCGAGGGTAACGGCACCGATCTGCGAGGGGATGAGCCGCCGTGGACATCGCCTTCAGCGTCCGGCTGCCGGTGGACGCCCAGAGCGTCCCCCTGGCCCGTGGTCTGGTCCGGCAGGCCCTCCAGTACCTCGGCGTAGCGGGCGACTGGATCGACGAGGTCCTGCTCGCGCTCACCGAGGCGTGCGCGAACGTCGTCCGGCACGCCGCGGAGCACGCCGAGTACCAGGTCGACGTCACCATCGACGACCACGTCTGCCGGATCACCGTGCTCGACGACGGAGGCGGCTTGGACCCGGCGGCGGTCGCGGCCGAGCGGCCCGCGTCACCGCTGGACGGCGGCCGGGGCCTGGTCCTCATGCGGGCGCTGGTCGACCGCCTCGACTTCCGGGAGACCGAGGACGGCCGGCACGGCGTCGTCCTGGAGAAGCAGCTGGTCACCTCACCGCGGCTGCGCCTGCTGCCGACCTGATCGCGCGCGGCCGCCGACCGCGCTGGTGCGCGCGGCGGCTCACTCGGGGGGCAGCAGGAACGAGCAGGTCGGCCCGTCGGCCTTCGCCAGCCGGCGGTCGAGCGTCACCAGGGGTGCGGCCAGTTCCTCGGCGAGGGCCACGTACGCCGCGTCGTACGCCGTCACGTCCGGATGCAGGGCCCACGCCCGGCCGGCCAGCGTCTCGAAGGCGACGGTCCGGATGCGCATCTGCACGAGCTCGTCATGGATGAGCGCAGCCACGTCGCGCGCGAGATGTCCGGCAAGGACACTCCGCCGGAGAACGTTGGACACCTCGACGTGGATGTGGGCCGGCGCCATCAAGGTCTGCCCCCGCATGGCATCGCACGACCATTCCCCGTCGGATCGCTCGCTGACCAGCGCCGCGACGACCGCGGAAGAGTCGATCACGACCGTCATGCGCGGTCGCGGTCCTTCGCGTCGAGTATGAACTCGGTGGACACGTGCGTGTGCGTAGTGCGCAGACGATGGCGAACGCGGTCCCAGAGCTTCTCCGGCTCCGGCCGCTCCGCCAGTTCCTTCAGCTGCGCGCGTACGTACTCCTGCAACGACTGACCGCCGCGGGCGGCTCGCGCCGCAAGCACGTCACGGGTCTCGTCCGGCACATCGCGGATCGTCATGGACACGGGCACGCATGCGTTCTAGCAGCGCTGCCTGCACGATGCATGGCACCCGGGAAGCAGGTTCAGCCGTGGGCGTTGGCCGGGCGAGCCGCGACGAGCTCGCCGAGCGCTCGACCCCACCGGCGGGCGCGGTCCTCCTCGCCGTCGACGAGCGGACCCTTCGTGCCGCTGACGAAGAAGTGCTCGGCGGGGGCGGCGAGGTCGGCACCGAGACCGCGGAGGAGCTTCTCCTCGGTCCTCGCGGCGTGGTCGAGCTTCGTGATGAGCGTCGGCCGGTCCATGCGGGTGTCGAAGGCGGCCGCGTTGAGCGCGCGCGGGACCTGGGCGCGGTCGAGCCACTCGTGCAGTCCCGACCGGGTGTCGGGGATCCGGGCGCCGTGGTCCCTGACCGCGCCCTCCCGGGTGGCCGGCCGGGGCATGCCGAAGGCGTGGTTGGGGCCGCCGACGACGAGCATCCGCACGTCGGCCGGCACCTGCGCCGGCGCCTCCCGCGCCGAGACCACGTCGACGGGCAGCCGGGTCGCCAGCCCCTCGGCGATGGCCAGCGCGATCTGCCTGGCGTCGCCGAACACCGACTCGTACACGACCAGGGCTCGGGTCATGGGTCGCTCACCGCCTCGTCGCCGGACTCCCGAGGGCGCCGACGGTAGAGCCGGACTCCCCGCCGTGGGGCGCCTCGCGTCGTGGCCCAGGATTGTCACCGTGAGCACTCCGGTCCCCGCCACCGCTCCGAGCACCGCACCCAGCACGGACGCCTTTCCAGCCGGCGTCCGCGAGGCCGCGCACCGGCTCGCCGGGGTGGCGGAGCGCACGCCGCTGCAGCGCAACGCGCGGCTGTCCGCGCTCACCGGCGCCGACGTCCGGCTCAAGCGGGAGGACTTGCAGGTCGGCCGCTCGTACAAGATCCGGGGCGCCTACAACACGATCAGCCGGCTGGACGACGCCGCGCGCAGCGCCGGCGTCGTCTGCGCGAGCGCCGGCAACCACGGGCAGGGCGTGGCCTACGCCTGCCGCGCGCTGCAGGTGCGCGGGCACGTGTTCGTGCCGGGGACGACGCCGCGGCAGAAGCGGGAGCGGATCGCCGCGCTCGGCGGCGACATGGTCGAGCTGGTCGTCACCGGCGACTCCTACGACGAGGCGGCCGCCGCGGCGTCGGTGCGCGCGGCGACGACCGGCGCCACCCTCGTGCCGGCTTTCGACGCGCTGTCGACCGTGACCGGGCAGGCGACGGTCGCCGTGGAGATCCTCGAGCAGCTGGGGTCGGCGCCCGACGTCGTCGTCTTGCCGGTCGGTGGCGGCGGGCTGCTGGCCGGCTGCGGCACCTGGCTGCGCATCCACTCCCCCGGCACCCGGCTGGTCGGCGTGGAGCCGGCGGGCGCGGCGAGCATGGCCGCCGCCCTCGCCGCCGGGCAGCCGGTCGAGCTGCCCGAGATCGACACGTTCGTCGACGGCGCCGCCGTCCGCCGGGCCGGGGCGGTCACCTATCCGCTGGTGCGCGACTGCGGCGCCGAGCTGCTCGCCGTGCCGGAGGGGCAGATCTGCACGGAGATGCTCGACCTGTACCAGGTCGAGGGGGTCATCGCCGAACCCGCGGGCGCGCTGGCGTCGGCGGCGCTCAGCGGCGAGGTGGTGCGGGTCGAGCCCGGCCAGACCGTCGTGGGCGTGCTGTCGGGTGGCAACAACGACGTCATGCGTTACGCCGAGGTGGTCGAGCGGTCGCTGGTGCACCGGGGGCTCAAGCACTACTTCCTGGTCGAGTTCCCGCAGGAGCCCGGGGCGCTGCGCCGCTTCCTCGACGAGGTGCTGGGGCCCGACGACGACATCGTGCTGTTCGAGTACGTGAAGCGGGACAACCGCGAGACCGGCGCCGCGCTGACCGGCATCGAGCTGGGCTCGGCGGAGGGGCTCGCCGGGCTGCTCTCGAGGATCGAGGCGAGTCCCCTGCGCATCCAGCACGTCGCCCCGGGTACGACCGCGTACCGGTTCCTGGTCTGAGGAAGCAGCACACGCGCCGTCGCGGTCGGCGGCCAGGGCTCGGCGGCCGATCAACGACCCCGGTCCTGACGTCGTCGTGCGCCGGCGACACGGGACCGACCTGGCCGTGGTCGGGGGATGCGTCGTGCGTCCACCGGTGCGCGAGCCCGGGCCTCGTCGCCGCTCCCTCTGCTCCTTCTCAGTCGGCCACTCACGGCGACGAACCGCGCCAATATCCATCTCCGGAGCCGCGCGGCCACCGCGAGCGCGATGACACCGACGACGTAGGGCAGCAACGGCCAGGTGGAAAGGTCGTAGAGCCTCTCGCCGAACGGGCTGCGCAGCCAGGTGCCCAGCAGCGCGACGGTGACCTCGTCCGTCGAGTCGTCGACCGGCACGACCGAGCGGGCGATGCCGCCTTCGTCCGCGGTGAGGATCTCCTCGTCCGCCGGCGGCGTCGTGGCCGCCACCGCTGCACGGGGCGCCAGCAGGATCGCCGACGACTCGGAGCGTGGGACCAGCTCCACGCCGAGCACCGGCACCTGCGGGACCTCGAACACGGCCCGCGTGACCCCGAGGCGACGTTCCTCCACTGTCACCACGGTGCCCCGGACGAAGACCGGCGTGCCGTCGACCATCCGCTCGAGCTGCCACCCGGTTCCCAGTGGCAGGCGGTGCAGCAGCTCGACCACGTCCGCGCCCGACAGCCCGCCGTGGTCGTGCAGTCCCTGGATCGCCGCATCGTCCACGCGGATCTCCTCGCGCACCTCCCAGCCCCTCGGAGCGAGTCGGGCCGTCGCCTCGTACGGCACGGTGACCTGTGGTGGCGACGGGACGATGCCCGGGGAAGCGTCGCGATCCCTCAACAGCTGCGTGGCGGAGATCGCGGCCGTGATGGCGGCAGCCGCGACGGCGAGCACGCGCTTCGCGCCGCGGAGGGAGCGCTGAGGTCGGTCGTCGTCCCGCGGACCACGCCGCCACCTCCCGACGCCGGCCTCGAACAGGGCCACAGCGGCGACTCCTGCGAGAAGGCCCGTCGCGACCGCGGGCCGGAGCAGCGAGAGGACGGCCACCAGCAGGACGGTGACCCCGACGACGGCCAGCAGAGCCAGCCGGACCAGTCGCACACGACGCGGTGCCATCGCGCTCCCCGCCTCGCCTCCTCGGCGCAGCACCGGTCGTACCCCGGTCGCGCGGCGTCAGGCATCCGCGACCGAGCGACGTCCCTCGAGGGCTGCTTCCAGCGGCGACCTAGAGCCAGGCGGGCGGCGGCGGGACCTCGCCGCTGAGCCCGGAGGCGTCGGAGCGGGTCAGCCAGGCGGCGACCGCGGCCACCGGACCCTCGACCGTCCGGCCGCCGCTCCCCCACGTCCGGCCGGCGTCGGTCGCGACGACCGTGACGTCCGGCGCCTGCTCGCGGGCGGCGAACAGCCCGAGGACGTCGTCGACGAGCGCTGCGCAGAACTCGGCCGGAACGTCGGCGAAGGAGAGTCCGCCGCGCAGGTCGACGCCGTGCACCCACACCTCCTTGGCCCGCATCCACGGCACCGCGGACGCCGGCACGGTCACGCCCTGGCCGTTGCGCACCTCTGCCGTCCAGGCGCCTGCGGGCATGACCTCGACGGCCTGCGCGAGCCGTTCGCGGGCCGCGGCGTGGTCGCGGCGCAGCTCGGCCGGGGGCAGCGCGGCGGTCGCCTCGATGCCGGCGTCGCGGGCCGCACGGGAGGGGTACATCGGCGTCTCGACGCCGGTGCGGGCCCAGGTGAGCAGGTTGACCAGCGCGTCGGCGTTGCGGGCCAGGTGCGCGACGACGTGGGCGCGCGACCACCCGGGCAGGTGCGACTCCGCGGACAGCTCCTCGTCGCTGAACTCGTGGACGAGGCGCGACACGACGCGCTCCCCCTCGGTCCACCAGCGGAGCGCCTGCTCGGAAGCGGGGGTCGTCGTCACGGTCGCCGAATCTAGCCCGGTCGTGCACCGAGCGATCGCCCGCGGGACGGGGTCACGAGCCGCACGGGACCCGAGTGAGCCGCACCCGTGTCGCAGCACCTCGAACCCCGGTCATCGCCATAGCTTCCGGGGCGGTGCGGGTCAGCCCGTGGGGCCGGTCGGGTCCGGTCCGCCGGCGGCCTTGCTGTCGGCGCCGCCGTCCGGGACATGGGTGACGTCGCCGGACATGCCGCCCTGCGCCGCCCGCGGCGACTGGTCGTCGTCCGCCGTCACCTGTCCCTTCTCGGGCCGCTCCCCGGGCAGGCCCTCGTCCTGGCCCGGGTCGTTGACGCCGCCGTAGGGACGTCCGGTCTCGGTCATCGCTCCACTCCCGTTCGTCGGAGTCGCGCACTGGCTCCCCGGTGATAGCCGCGAGGGCGCCGGCGCAACCCGGGACGACGCGTCCCGGGCGTGTCCGTCGGGAGTGCCGGCGGCGCTGCCTGGCGGCGTCGGTCACCCACCGTTCCGCCGCGCCGCTCGGGCACCGATTACGTACGGCAACCGTTACCGCGCGTAACAGCCCGCCCTGCTCCGGGGCGCACCGGGATCGGACCAGGTCAGGGAGGCGGCGCCGCGGGAAGGTGCTCTCCCCGCGTCGGCAGCGGGGCTCCGCCGACCCGTTCGCGCGCCTCTGCGGACCTCCGCGCCGCGCCCTAGCGTCTTCGCCGTCCGAGCGGGCCCCCCTCGTCACGCACCTCGTGACTCCCGCCGGACGCCGCCGAACCGGCCTCCCGCAGCAGCGGGCGCCGGACCGGGGACCCACCGAAGTACCGGGGTGAAGCGCGCGCCGATCGGCCGCGCCGGGCGAGTTCCCCGCCCGAACCCGACAGCTAACTCGGTAGGCGGCACAGGAGAACAGGAGAACGTCGTCGATGACGACTACAGCCATGCCCATGTCCCGCTCGCTCCGCCGCGCCGCCGTCGTGCTCGTCGCCGGTGCGGGGGTCGCGCTCAGCCCCCTGCCGGCCCAGGCCTCCTCGGGCGCTCCCACCACCGCCACGGTCGCGGCGGCACCGGTCGCCGCGGCGACCCCCGCCGCGCAGGTCGCCGTCGACACGGCGCTGGCCCAGCAGGGCGACCCCTACGTCTGGGGCGGGAGCGGCCCCGACTCGTTCGACTGCTCGGGGCTGACGCAGTACGCCTACGCGGCGGCCGGCGTGGAGCTGCCGCACTCGTCGCGCATGCAGTCGGAGCTGGGCACGCCGGTGTCGCTGGACGCGCTGCAGCCGGGTGACCTGGTGTTCTTCTACAGCCCGGTCAGCCACGTCGGGATGTACATCGGGAACGGGCAGATGGTGCACGCGCCGACGTCCGGCGACGTCGTCAAGGTCGTGGACCTGGCGAACATGCCGGGCGCGGTCTCGGCCCGCAGGGTCGCCTGACGCACGGGTGCCCCGGCCGCCCGGCCGGGGCACCCGCCCACCCGGATGTGCTCCCGCCGGCCCCGGGGTGTGGGTTAGGTTTCGCGCGCCATGGCTGCCCCTGACGTCCCGCCGGTCGAGGTGTCGGTCCTGGGGCCGTTGCGGGTGACCGTCGGCGGTGCCGCCGCCGCGCTGGGTGGGCCACGGCAGCGCTCGGTCCTCGCCCGGCTCGCCGTGGCCGGTGGCCACGTCGTCTCGACCGACCGGATCATCGAGGACCTGTGGGAGGGCGAGCCGCCGCCCAAGGCACTCGCGTCCCTGCAGGTGCACGTGTCGCACCTGCGCCGCGCCCTCGAACCCGGCCGCCGCACGCGCACCGCGGCCGCGACGCTGGTCAGCCGCCCGCCGGGCTACGCCCTGCAGCTCCCCCGGGAGGCGGTGGACGCCTGGCGGTTCGAGGACCTCCTCGCCCGCGCCCAGGGGGAACCGGCGGCCGTCCGTCGCCGCCTGCTGGACGACGCCCTGGCCTGCTGGTCGGGGCCCGCCTACGCCGAGGTCGCCGACACGTCGTGGGCCGCCCCGGAAGTCGCCCGGCTGGAGGAGCTGCGGCTGGTCGCGCGGGAGAGCCGGGCGGACGCCGACCTCGAGCTCGGTCGTGCGGTCGCCGTCGTCCCCGAGCTGGAGCGCCTCCTGCACGACCACCCTGCCCGGGAGCGGTCGGTGCGCCTGCTGGTGCTCGCGCTGTACCGGAGCGGCCGGCAGGGCGACGCGCTCGGCGTGCTCCGGCGGGCCCGCGAGCACCTGGCCGAGGAGCTGGGGGTCGACCCGGGCCGCGAGCTGCGCGAGCTCGAGGCAGCGGTGCTCGACCACGACCCGTCCCTCGACGCCGGGCCGGCGTCCGCGCCCGCCGCCCCGGCGCCCGCCGCTCCTCCCCTCGCGCCGGCCGCCTCCGTCGGCCGGACCGCCCAGCTCGACCAGCTGCTCGCCGCCGCCGGCGAGGCGCGGCGCGGAGCGCGGGTGGTCTGGATCGGCGGCGAGGCCGGCGCGGGCAAGACCACGCTCGTCGAGGCCGCGGCCGCGGCGCTCCGGCAGCAGGGCTGGCGGGCGGCCTGGGGCCGCTGTCCCGAGGTGGAGGGCGCTCCCCCGGCCTGGCCGTGGACCGAGGTGGTCCGCGCCCTGGGCGACGCGGGTCTCCCGGACGCCGACAGCGCCTTCTGGCTGGCCCGCGCGGTGGCCGACCGGCTGACGAGGGCGGCGCGCGAGCACCCGCTGCTCGTGGTGCTGGACGACGTCCACCGGGCGGACGAGCTGACCCTGCAGCTGCTGCGCCAGGTGGTCGGCGAGCTGGCCGGCGAGCCCCTGCTGGTGCTCGCTCCCTTCCGGACCACCGAGGACGGTGACGCGCTGCGGGCCGCCCGGGCCGCGCTGACCGCGGCCAGCGCGGCGCACCTGTTGCTGGACGGGCTCGACGAGGCAGGGGTGGCCGCCCTGGCTCGGGACCACGGGCTCGCCGACGTCTCGCACGAAGTCGTCGCGCTGCTGCGCGAGCGGACCGGCGGCAATCCCCTGTTCGTGCGGGAGCTGACCCGGCTGATCGTGTCCGAGGGCACGGCCGCCGCGCGGACCAGCGTGCCGGCCGGTGTCCGGGAGGTCCTGCGGCGCCGGGTCGACCGGCTGCCCGGACCCGCGGTCACCGCGCTCCGGCAGGCCGCCGTGCTGGGCCGGGACGTCGACGTCGACCTGCTCGCCGCGGTCGCCGGCCGGGATCCCGACGAGCTGCTGGACGCGTTGGAGACCGCGGTCCTGGCCGGCCTCCTGGACGAGCCGGCGCCGGGACGGGTGCGGTTCAGCCACGCGCTCGTGCGCGACACCCTGTACGAGGACCTGCCGCTGATGCGCCGGGCGCGCGTGCACGCGGCCGCACTGAAGGTTCTGGCGACCCAGGGGGCCGACGCCACCACGCTGGCGCACCACGCGGTGGCCGCGGCGGGACCGGCGACCGCCGCCGACGCCGTTCCGCACGTGGTGGCCGCCGCGCGGGAGGCCGAGCAGCTCGGCGCGCACGCCGACGCCGCCCGCCAGTGGGCCACCGCGCTGCGGATGCACGAGCTGGCCGGGCCGCGCTCCGGCGGCGACGCGGCGCTGCTCGCGCTCCTGCTCCCGTCCATCTCCGCGCACGCGCGCGCCGGCAACGCCGTCGTGGCACGGGAGCAGCAGCGGCTGGCCGTGCGCGCGGCCGCCCGGCTGGGCCGCCGCGATCTGCACGTCGCCGCGCTGGCCGAGTGGGACGCTCCCCTGGTCTGGACCGTCCGCGACGACGGCGCCCAGGATCCGGAGCTGCTCGATCCGCTGCTCGCGCTGCTGGAGACCCCGGCCGGGGAGGACCTGCCCGACGACGTCCGTGGCCGGTTGTGGGTGGCGCTGTTCCGCGAGGTCGAGGGCGTGGACGACGCGCGCACCGAGCGCGCGAGCGCACAGGCGCTGGAGCTGGCGCGACGGGTGCCGGGAGACCTGCGGCTGCTCTGCGCGGCGCTCAACGTGCGTGCGTACGCCGCACTCGGTCCCGACCTCGCCGACCGGCGGGAGGAGCTGGCCGAGGAGCTGCTCGCGGTGGCAACGGCGGCGGGCGCGACGGACTACCAGGCGGTCGCGCACTGGCTGCTGTTCCTCGCCGCGTCGGCACGCACCGACCTCGCGGGGGCCCGCGGGCACGGCGACCGGGCCGTGGCGCTGTCGGGCAGCGGGCAGCTCGGGCACGTGCTCGGCGCCCTGGGCATCCACTACGGGGCGCTGCTGGTGCTGGCCGGGCGGTACGACGAGGGCCGGGCGCGCTACGAGGAGATCGCGGCGCGGCTGGTCGAGACCGGGCAGATGAACGGCGGCCTGCTGGCGGTGATCGGCCGCTTCGTCGCCGGCTTCGCACGCGGTGACCTGACGTCGGTGGTGGGTGACTTCGAGTGGCTGCACCGCGCGATGCCAGGAGCCCTGGGGGACGCCGTCGTCCTGACCTTCCTGGACGCCGGCCGGACGTCCGACGCGCGGGCCGCGTGGGCGACCCGCCGGCCCATCGCCCGCGACTACTACTGGCTGACCACCACGACACTGCGGGCGCACGCGGCCGCCCGGCTGGGGGACGTCCCGGCGGCGACGGAGGCGCGGGCCCAGCTGCTCCCCTGGGCCGGGCGGATCGCCGGGCTCGACTCCGGCACCCTCGTCGTCGGCCCGGTCGACGACGCGCTCGCCGCCGTCGCGGACCTGCTGGGAGACGGCCCCGCCGCCGCGGAGCACCGTGCGGGTGCGGCGGCCGTGCGCCGCCGGCTGGCCGAGCAGCTGGCCGCCGTCGGCCTCTAGGACTCAGGCACCGAAGAGACCCAGGCACCGAAGACCCGGCGCTCCCGCCGGCGGAACGGCGGCACGAGGACGGCGAGCAGCAGCCGCAGCGCGAGCCCGCCCTCGGCGGCGATCCTCCGGTACTCGTCCGGCGTGGTGACGGCGGCGACGCGGGGCGCCTCGAACGACAGCCTCGCGCGCGTGCGGATCCGCGCCTCGACGGCGGTCCAGTCGCCGACCGACACGTACTCCTCGACGGCCGGGAGGACGGTGGCCTCCTCGTCGGCGATGTGCTCGTCGAGGACGTCGCGGAGCTCGGCCAGCTCGACGGCCAGGGCGGTGGCGGCGTCCTCAGACGCGGGGCGGGCGGCGAAGGCGCGAGCGGCGGCGCGGAGCCGGGCCAGCAGCGGGTCGAGCGCGGCGTGGTCGTCGCTGAGCTCGGCGAGGTCGACGTGGGTTCCGGCGGAGGCGGCGAGCACCGGCCACAGGACGTCGTCCTCCGCGGAGTGGTGGGAGTGGATCGAGTCGCAGAAGTCGGCGACGTACCGGCCGATCGCGGTGCCGCGGGCGGGGTCGGCGGTCGCGGTTCCGGCGGCCAGGGCCTCGGCGAGCGCGGTGAGGCGGCGGGCGTCGCGCAGCATGGCGCGGTGGGCGAGGCGCATGCCGAGGGTGTCGGGGCGCGGGTCGCCCTCGGTGCGCGGGGTGACGGTGCTCATCGGGTTCCTCCCGGACGGCGTGCTGACGCCGGGGACGGTGCGCGGCCCGTCTTTCCGCCGAGTTGTCGCCGGTCATGCCCGGCCGACAAGTCGACGACAAGTGACCGGTAACCGGGCGCGGCCAGTGTCGTCGCCGGACCGGTCATCCCGACCGGCGCGACTCAGAACGAGGGAACGAAGTGACCACCACGCTCTCCGCCGGGCCGGTTCCCACTGCTCCGGCGTCCGTCCGTGACCACCGCCCGGGCCACCGGTTCCGGGCCCTGACCATGGTCGCCGGGGGCTCGCTGTTCGCCGTCGGCAACCTGCTGCACCCGCTGACGCACGACGACACCGCCCACGAGTCGCCGACCTGGGTCGCCGCGCACGTCGTGTTCGGCATCGGCGCGGTGCTGCTGGCCGCCTCGATGCCCGTGCTCACCCGGCGCTTCGCGGCCTCCCGGACCGGCCTCGCCGGGCTGGGCATCACCTGGCTCGGCATGGTGCTTATCCCCGGCGGCGCGGTCATGGAGGCGTTCGTGCGGCCGCTGTTCGACCACCACGGCTTCGCCGCGGTCGAGGAGGCGACGCTCGCGTTCACGATGATCGCCGGCTTCTCCAACCTGATCGGGCCGGCGCTGATCACGATCGCGGCGATCCGCAACCGGCTGCTGCCGCTGTGGGTGAGCCTGTCGTTCAGCGGCATCACGGTGGGGGCGCTGCTCTACCCGGTGCTGCCGAAGGAGGGCTACGGGATCATCCCGGGCACGGTCCTCTTCGGGATCGGCATGGCGGTCGCAGGGTGGTTGTCCCGCTCCGAGTGACCCCACCGGAGCCGGCACCGGGACTCCCCCGGTGCCGGCTCCCGCGCGTCACCGCCGCCGTCGCGGGTGGGTGAGCTGCCGGCTGACGAAGACGTGGCTCACGTGAGGACCCGGATCGGTGCACCGGCGAGGAAGGCGGCGACGTCCTCGACCGCCTCCCGGTAGAAGACCTCGTAGGTGCCGCGGGTGACGTAGCCCAGGTGCGGGGTGAGGACGGCGCGGCGCAGCTCCCGCAGCGGGTGGTCGCGCGGCAGCGGCTCCTGGTCGTAGACGTCGATGCCGGCGCCGGCGATCCGGTCGGTGCGGAGGACGTCGATGAGCGCCTTCTCGTCGACGATCGGGCCGCGGCTGGTGTTGACGAATACGGCGGTGTGCTTCATCAGCGCGAAGTCGTCGGCGGTGATGAGGCCGCGGGTGCGCTTGGACCAGAGCAGGTGCACGGTGACGACGTCGGCTGTGGCGAACAGCTCGTCCTTCTCGACGCGGCGGGCGCCGTGCTCGGCGGCGCGCTCGTCGGTGAGGTTCTGGCTCCAGGCGATGACGTCCATGCCGAAGGCCTGGCCGACCCGGGCGACCTGGCTGCCGATCCGGCCGAGGCCGATCACGCCGAGGGTGTGGCCGGCGAGGTCGCCGCCGATGGTCTGCTGCCAGCCGCCGGCGCGCACGGAGGCGTCCTCCTGCGGGATGTGGCGGAGGGTGGCGAGGATCAGGCCCCAGCTGAGCTCGGGCGTGGCCGTGGGGTGGGACGCGGTGCCGCACACGGTGATGCCCCGCTCGGTGGCGGCCTCGACGTCGATGGACTTGTTCCGCATGCCGGTGGTGACGAGCAGCTTCAGGTCGGGCAGCCGCTCGAGGACGTCCCGGCCGAACCTGGTGCGCTCGCGCATGGCGATGACGACGTCGAAGGTGCGCAGGCGGGCGACGAGGGCGTCGGGGTCGGCGACGGAGTCGTGGAACTCGACGACCTCGGCGGGTTCGGGCAGCTGCGACCAGTCGGTGAAGGTGTGGGCCACGGATTGGTAGTCGTCGAGGACGGCGATGCGGTGCACGGGTTCGGTCTAGCGCACGTGCGGCCGGCGCGCGACAGACGACGGCCCCCGCCCGCGGGGGGCGGGCGAGGGCCGGTGTGCCGTGGGGGTCAGTAGCCGCGGGTGCGGCCGGTGCCACCCTTGTTCTTGTTCTGGAAGTCCGCGATCATCTTCTTGATCTTGGCCTGGTTGTGCGGCTTGCGGGCCTCCTGCAGCACCTTCGCCGCGACACCCGACGCGATGAGCTTCCGGATCATGCCTGCCATGTTTCGCCTCCTCGTAGTCCGACTGACTTCCTCCGTGCCCCGACGAACGGTCGGCCAACCGCAGGGGTGCCCGCTCTCAGCCGATCGGGCGGGAACGGGGCGGCGGACGCGTCAGAACCAGCCCAGCTCGACGGCCTGGGCGCCGCCTCGTGGATCAGACCAGGAGGGGCGTGCCGATGACGATCTCGCTGTGGTCGGGGCGGAAGGTTCGCCATCGTCCGCCGGGATCTCGCTGGACGCGGAAGCCGTGGTGGACCTTGGTGTGGTGGCGTTCGCACAGCAGCGCCGAGTTCTCCAGCGAGGTGTCGCCGCCGTCGATCCAGTGCTGCAGGTGGTGGACGTCGCACCAGTGGGTCGGGGCGGCGCAGCCGGCGAACACGCAGCCTCGGTCGCGCAGTTCCGTCGCCCGCCGGAGGTGGGGCGGGACGACGCGGTGGGTGCGGCCCAGGTCCAGCGGGGTGCCCTCGGGGCCGAACACCACTCGGCTGATGTTCCCGTCGCAGGCCAGCCAGCGGGCCCGGGCCGCGGAGATGCCGGCGCCGAACCCGGTCTCGGCGGCGCCCGGGCCGGTGGCGGGGTCGACCAGGTCGGCCAGGTCGATGCGCACGATCACGTGCGGCTTGACCGTGCGCAGCAGCGGCAGGTCGCCGGCGGCCAGGGCGTTGTCGGCCAGCTGCACCAGTGCGTCGGCCAGCTGCTGGGCGCGGGTGCGCCGATCGCCCCGGGGCCGGTCGGCCTGGGTGATCGCCTCCAGGGCCGCTTGCAGCTTCTCTCCACCCACCGCGTCCAGCTGTCCGCGCAGGACGACCGTGCCGTCGGCGAACGTCGCCAGGGTCAGCGACCGTTCCTCGGTGGGGTCCGGTTCGGGGCCGTCGGGGTCCAGGCAGGCCAGGTAGTGGTGCACCACCCGGGCCAGCTGCTGCAGGGGCCGCTCGGCGGCGACGGCGGTGAGGATCGCGTCGACCTCGGCCAGGTCGACGCCCTGCGCCCGCGCCGCCCGCCGGCGGTCCTCCGTCGCCACCGGGGCGATGACGGCGACCTGCTCGGCGGTGACCGCGCCGTCGGCGAACGCGGAGGCGAGCGCGGGCAGGTGCTCCAGCGCCCTGCCGTTGCGGACCAGCTGCCCGGCCGCACCCGGGCTGAGCCGGCCGTGGCCGCGCAGCCACGACCGCATCGACGTCACACCGTCGTCCTCCGGTGCCTGCTGCAGCTCCGCCGCGCGCACCGACCGGGCCAGCTGGGCATCCAGCCGGTTGCGCGCCTCCAGCAGCTCGGTGATCCGCTCCAGCTGCTGCCGCGGCCCCAGGTTGCCGACGTCCTCGGCGGCCAGGGCCTCGAGGGCCGACCGCAGCTCGCTCACCGCCACCTCCTCAACCACTCGAACAGATGTACGAATACTACCGCCCGAGAGCCCCTGCCGCAGTACGAATCCCCAGGTCAAACGCCTATGCACACGCCCGATCTCATCCTGGCGCAGCGCACCCCGTAGCCTCCGGAGCCATGGCAGATCGGCAGTTCCGGACGGTGCTGGAAGGCGGTTCGTACTTCGAGGGCCCGCGGTGGCACGACGGCGCCTGGTGGGTCTCGGACTTCTATCGGCACACGGTGAGCCGGGTGGTCCCCGGCGCCCCGGAGACCGTCGTCCTCGAGGTCGAGAACCAGCCCTCGGGGCTGGGCTGGCTGCCGGACGGCTCGCTGCTCGTCGTCTCGATGAAGGACCACCGTCTGCTGCGCCTCGCCGATGGCCAGGTGTCGACGCACGCCGACCTCTCCGCCGTCTGCGGCGGTCTGCTCAACGACATGGTGGTCGACTCGTCCGGCCGGGCGTTCGTCGGCGACTTCGGCTTCGACCTCATGGGCGGCGGCGCCCCGCGGTCGGCCTCGCTGAAGCGGGTGGATCCCGACGGCACGGTCACCGTGGTGGCCGAGGACCTGCGCTTCCCGAACGGCTCGGTGATCACTGCGGACGGCGGCACGCTGATCGTCGGCGAGACGTGGGGCAACCGCTTCACCGCCTTCGACATCGCCGCGGACGGCTCGCTGGGCAACCGGCGGGTGTGGGCGGAATGCGGCCCCGAGCCGGTGGGCGGCTCGATCGAGGAACTGCTGGGCCAGATCGTCGTCGCCCCGGACGGCTGCACGCTGGACGCCGAGGGGCACGTCTGGGTCGCCGACGGGTTCGGGTCGCGGGTCCTCCGCGTCGCACCCGGCGGCGCGATCGTCGACGAGATCGCCGCGCCCGGCGGGATGGGTGTCTACGCCTGCGCCCTGGGCGGGGACGACGGCCGGACCCTGCTGCTCTGCTGCGCACCGGACTTCTACGAGCACACGCGCGCGCCGGCACGGGACGCAGTGCTGGTGTCGAAGGAGGTCGCGGTCCCGCACGCCGGGCTGCCCTGACCCGACCGCTGCCGCCGGGTCGCCGGCGCCTCGGTCGGCCGTCGCCCGGCGATCGGACCCACCGTCACGGCGCCGCCAGGGCGAGCTCCGGGGAGGGGGCGGCGGTCGCGCTCACCGGGGGACGGTTATCGGCCCACGGCCGTGCCCGCTCGAGCTGGCCGGCCAACCGGAAGAGGGTGGCCTCGTCGCCGAACCGGCCGAGGACGTGCACGCCGACGGGCAGGCCGTCCCCGTTCCACCAGAGCGGCACCGACATCGCCGGGTTGCCGGTCACGTTGGCGACCACGGCGGGGTACTCGACCGTCGGCCCCCCGCGGCGGAGGGCACGCAGCGGGTCGTCCGGCGTCGAGACGATCTCGCCGAGCGGTACCGGTGGCGTCGACAGCGTGGGCGTCAGCCACGCGTCGAAACCGGTCAGGAAACCGGCGACCGTGCGCGCGAAGGCCTGCAACTCCTGGACGGCGAGCAGGTAGTCCGCGGCGGACACCTCCCGGCCCCGCTCCAGGAAGGCGCGGGTGCCCGGCTCGAGTTCGCCGTCCCCGGGTTCCCGCCCGGTCGCACCGGCCGCGAGCCGGAGGAACCATGCCACCGCGGCGTAGTAGCCGGTCGCGATCGCCCGGCCGACCTCAGGCGTCAGCCCGGGCAGCTGGGCCTCGACCAGCTCGTGCCCGAGGTCGCTGAGCAGTCCGGCCGCGTCCTCGACCGCAGCCACGCAGTCGGGATGGCCGGGGTGGCCGGTCGGCGTCCGCGAGGTGAAGGCGATCCGCAGGCGCCCCGGATCGGCGGCCACCTCCGACACGAACGGCCGTGTCGGCGTCGGCGCCGGGTACGGATCGCCGAGCGCCGGGCCGCTCGTCGCGTCGAGGAGGGCGGCGCTGTCCCGGACCGACCGGGTGACCGCGTGCTCGGCCATGAAGCCGCTCACCGCGTCGCCGCAGGTGGGTCCGAGGGGGTTGCGGCCACGGGTCGGCTTGAGCCCGAACACCCCGCAGGCCGAGGCGGGGAAGCGGATGGACCCGCCGAGGTCGTTGGCGTGCGCCATGGGCACCAGGCCGGCAGCGACCGCGGCGGCCGACCCGCCGCTGGACCCGCTGGTCGACCGCGTGAGGTCCCACGGGTTGCGCGTCGGCCGGTGCAGCACCGGCTCGCAGGCCGGCAGCAGGCCGAACTCGCAGGTGTTGGACCGGCCGACGACGGTCAGGCCGGCGCACCGCAGCCGGGTCACCAGCTCGGCGTCGACGCGGCCGACGGAGTCGCGCAGGAACCGCGAGCCGTTCGTCGTCCGCACGCCGGCGATCTCGACGAACAGGTCCTTGACCAGGTACGGCACGCCGGGGAACGGCACGGGAGCGGGAGGCCCGCCGCCCAGGCGGCGGCCCTCCTCCAGAGCGGAGTCGAACAGCGGCGTGACGACGGCGTTCAGCGCGGGGTCCAGCCGCTCGATCCGCTCGATCGCGGCCCCGGTCACCTCCTCGGCCGTCACCTCCCCCCGCCGGACGAGGTCGGCCTGTGCGGTGGCGTCCAGGGTCGCCAGGTCCGCGGCCAGGGCGGTCACGGCCGGGCCTCGAGCAGGATGTTGAGCGGCGCCGCGTCGGTTCCCACCCGCCGCACCCGGCCGTAGCCGGCATCGGTGAGCACCCGGCGCACCCGCGCCTCACCGGCCATGGTCCCCAGCGCGCGGGCCCCCGGCTGCGCCAGGGACGACGGCGTGCAGACCAGCGTCGAGATCGCGTAGCCGATGCGGGCGTAGGGGTTGGCGAAGTCGTCCTCGAGCCGGTCCGCGGCCAGCGGCTCGACGACGAGCACGGTGCCGTCGGGCGCCAGGGCGGAGCGGGCGTGCGCAGCGGCCGCGACCGGGTCGCCCAGGTCGTGCAGGCAGTCGGTGAAGCTGATGAGGTCGTAGCCCGCCCCCGGGAACGCCGTGGCGTCGGCGACCTCGAAGCTCACCCGCTCGGTGAGACCGGTCTCCGCGGCGGCCTTGCGGGCCGCGGTGACCGACGGCGCGTCGATGTCGAAGCCGACGAACGCCGACGCCGGGTACGCCTCGGCCAGCACGATCGTCGAGACGCCGCGGCCGGCGCCGACGTCGGCCACACGGGCCCCCCGGCGCAACCGGTCGGCCACGCCGTCCAGTGCCTCGATCCAGCTCTCGAACGCGGCGCGGTACATCGGCCGGGTGAAGTTCTCCTGCGCGTCGTTCAGCGCCGGGTGGTGGTCACCCCAGCCGACCCCGCCGCCGGTGCGGAACAGCCTCTCCACCAGGTCGACGTCGTGCCACAGCGCGATCAGTCCGGGGAAGACACCGATCAGCGACGTCGGCCCGTCGTGGGTCGCGAGGACCTGCGCCATCTCGTCGGTCAGCGTGAAGGCTCCGGAGGCGGCGTCGTACTCGACGTAGCGGGCCACGGCCATGGCGCACAGCCACTCCCGGACGTAGCGCTCGGCGGTCCCGGTGCGGGCGGCCACGTCCCGGGGGGTGACCGGCCCGGCGCCGGCCATGGCCGCCCACAGCCCGAGCCGGTCGCCGAGCACGACGAGCGGTCCGCCCAACGACACGCCGATGTCGCTGAACACGGTGCCGACCGCCTGCTCCAGCCTGCTCTGGTCGATGCTCATGCCTGGCTCCTCTCGGTCGGTGCGGATACCGGGAGGGCGGAAGACCGGACCTCACGACCTGGGAGGAACCGGCCTCACAGCCGCCAGTGGACGGCCTCGGTCGGGCGGTAGGAACAGCGGGTGCCGGTGGCGACCGACGTGCGGAGGTGCCCGCCCAGTTCCGGATGCGCCTGCTCGATGTGCCGGAGGGCGTCCCGGATGCGGGCCGTGACGGTGCTGCGCGCCCGCTCCCCCGCATCGCCGAGGCGGCGGCGCCGGCCGCCGAGGCCGCTGGCCGCCACCAGCTCGTGGACGACGGCGGCGCGCTCCTCGGTGAGGCGCGCGCCTCGTCGGGCGTCCCCGGCGGCGTCGGCCTCGGCGAGCCGGGCGTCGAGCTCGGCGATGCGCTGCCTGTAGGCCGTCCGGGCGCGGTCGTCCAGCACCGGGTCGGCGCCGACGGTGGCCAGGTGCGGCGCACCCAGGAGGTCGGCGGCGGGGATCTCGCGGCCCGGGGCGGCGAGCAGCCGGGCGAGGTCCTGCAGCCCCTTGGCGTCGCGCAGCCGGACCGTGCGGCCGGCGTAGGTCAGGTCCCAGACGTCGCCGTCGCGGCGGAAGACGTTCTCCGGTGGGCGGTCGAGGCCGGTGAGCAGCTGCCGGGCCCGCTCGCCCAGCCGGTCCAGGCCGAGCCGGTCCGCCTCCTCGGCGGCGACCCCGAGCAGCGGCCGCGCCCTGTCCCGCTGGATCCCCGTGCCGTGCGCGAGGACGGCCGCCAGCTCGACCCGGCAGCGGACGGCGTGGAGCCGGGCGGCGATCCGGTCGGCGAGCTCGGTGGCCCTCTCGAGGTGCGCGATCGCCTCGTCCGTGCGGCCCAGGGTGGCGGCGAGCAGCCCGAGCTGGAGCGCCACCGGCCCGGTGGTGAAGACGGCGCCGCCGAGCACTCCGACCGTGTCCCCTTCCGGGAGGAGCTCGTCGTACCACCGGGCGCTCGACTCCTGGTCACCCAGCGCAGCGGCGAGCTCGGCCAGCAGCGCGAACGACGCCGTCCGGCGCCATCGGTAGCCGAGCTCGTCCGGCCGCCCGAGTCCGGCGACGAGCGCGGCGGCCGCGGCGGTCTCCCCGCGCTCGAGGTGCAGGAAGGCGCGCAGGACGAAAGCGAACCCGGGCGGCGCCAGGGGGCGGCCCCGCTCCTCGGCGATCCCCATCAGGCGGGACCAGTCCCCCCGCAGCAGGCCCAGCCCGACCCACTGGCTGGACCCGACGCCCCAGGCGTCCGGTTCACCGACGTGCTCGCCGTACTCGATCGCCTCGCCGATCAGTGCGTCGGCCCGCTCCACGGGACCGGTGAGGCAGGCACGCGAGGCGCGCCGGGACAGCGCCAGGTACCGGAAGTGCGGCACCCGCAGCTCGTCGGCCAGCCGGACGAACTCGTCCAGCGCGCCCGACCAGGCCGGGTCGGCCAGCTCCAGCAGCGCGACCATCCGGGTGAACCAGGCCTCGAGCACGAGCTCCTGCTCGTCTGCCCGCCGCGCGACCTCCTCGAGCTCGTCGGTGAGCGGCAGGCGCTCGCGGGCGGTGCCCGGCCGCCACCGGACGTCGAGCTGTGCCCACAGGGCGTGCGCCAGGACGCTCGTGTCCCCCAGGTGCTGCGCCGCCCGGATCGCCTCCCGCGCGAGCGCGTCGGCGCGGGGCTCGTCCCGGGCGGGGCCGTCGGCCAGCTCGCGGGCGAGGGCGGCCAGCAGGAGGCACCGGTCGACCGGGACGTCGTCGTGGGCGAGGGCCTCCTCGAGGAGGGCGACGACGTCGGCGTGCACGACGTCGGTGGCGGTGGCCACGCGGTGCGCGCCGAGCGCGGCGGCCGCCAGCACCCCGGCGTCCCCCTCGTCCCTGGCCCGCTCGGCCGCCGCGAGGAACCGGTCGTAGGCGGCGTCGGGCCGCCCGGCGCGCCGGAGGGCGTGCGCGTACTCGACGAGCTGCGCCGGCGGCGGGGACGGGTGGAGGTCGGTCGCCCGCCGGTGGTAGTTCACCGCCTCGTCGAAGGCGCGGCGGCCGGTGGCGTCGCGGCCGGCCTCGAGCAGGGCGGCGACGGCGCGCTCCGGGTCGCCCAGCGGCAGCGCAGCGGCGCGGTGGTGGGCGGGCTCCTGGGGCGGCACGGGCCGGCCTGCGGCCCGCTGCCGCTCCAGCTCCTCGGCGACGGCGAGGTGCAGCGCGCACCGCTGTCGTGCCGGCAGCCGGGCGTAGAGGACCTCGCGGAACAGGTCGTGACCGAAGCGCGCGCGTCCGGGTGCTGCCGCGGTGACGACGCGGGCGCGCTCGGCCTCGTGCACGACGTCGAGGGCGGGCTCGGCGCGCAGCCCCGCGGCCGTGGCGGCGACGTCGACGTCGAACTCGGTCCCGACGACGGCGGCGGCGTCGAGCAGTCGACGGGTCGGGGCGGGCAGCCGGTCCAGCCGGCGCGCGACGACGTCACCCAGCACCGGAGGCAGGTCCGAGGCGCTGCCCGACTCCAGGAGGGAGGTCAGCTGCTCGACGAGGAAGGGGTTGCCGCCGCTGCGGCGGTGGAGGTCGGCGACGAGGTCGTCGGGGACGTCGGTGCCCAGCAGGGTGCGCGCCAGCGCGGACACGTCGGCCGGTTCCAGTCCGGTCAACGGCAGGAGGCGGGCCTGCTCGGCGAGCGGCGGGAGGAGCTGGTGCAGCGGGTGACCGGGCGCGGCGACGTCGAGGTCGCGGTAGGTGCCGACCACGAGGACCGGGAGGGCGCGCAGCCGGCGGGCGAGGAAGGCGAGCAGCCTGACGGAGGAGGCATCCGCCCAGTGGAGGTCGTCGAGGACGACCATCAGCGGCCGGTCCCGGGCGGCCACGTCGAGGTGCTGGGCGACCGCGTCGAAGAGGCGGAACCGCTCGGCCTGCTCGTCCCGGACGGGGGTCCCGTCGGTGTGCTCGACGGGGCCGTCCTCCAGGAGCCGGGCTCCGGAGCCGAGGTCGCGGAGGACCTGGATCCAGGGCCAGAACCCGGGCGCGCCCTCGCCGTCCCAGCAGGTGCCCCAGGCGACGCGCGCGGCCCGGTGCGCAGCCTGGTCGGCGGCCACGGTGGCGAGCGCGGTCTTGCCGATCCCGGGGTCGCCGGTGAGCATGACCAGTCCGCCGTGCCCCGCGACGGCGTCCTCCACGGCGCGCTCGAGCGCGAGCAGCGCCACGCGGCGTCCGACCAGCCGCCGTGGCGCCGGCCGCCGGGTGGAGAGCCGCGCTTCCACCGGTGGAGTATCGCGCCGCGGTGCGGTCCCGAGAGCGGGGGGCGTCGTGCCGTCGGGTCGTCGCGCACCCGGACGCCGGTGCGCGGGGCCGTCCTGGTATCGAAGGACGCGCCGACGCCCGGCTGCCTTCACCCTTCGGACCAGGAGCACGATGACCACCCAGCGACCCGCCGGCCGCAGCTTCGCCGAGCTGTTCGGCGACAGCCCCCTCCTGGAGCGGATCGGCTCCGGTTTCGACTTCACCGAAGGGCCGGTCTGGAACCCGGTGGAGGACGCCCTCTACTTCAGCGACATGCCCGGCGACGTCCGGCGGCGGTGGAGCGAGGACGACGGCGTCCGCGAGGTCCGGCGCCCCAGCAACAAGGGCAACGGGATGGCCTACGACGCCCGCGGCGGCCTGCTGGTGTGCGAGCACTCGACGAGCCGGCTGGTCCGCGAGGAGCCGGACGGGTCGACCACCGTCCTGGCGTCGCACTGGGAGGGCCGGGAGCTCAACAGCCCCAACGACGTCATCGTGACGCTGACCGGCGACGTCTACTTCACCGACCCCACCTTCGGCCGGACGGAGGGGTTCGGCGTCGCCCGGGAGCAGGAGCTGGACTTCCAGTGCGTGTACCGCATCCCCGCGGGCACCCACCGGCTGGAGCTGGTGGCCGCCGACTTCGACCAGCCCAACGGCCTCTGCATGTCGCCGGACGAGTCGGTGCTCTACGTGGACGACACCGCCCGCTTCCACGTGCGCGCCTTCCGCGTCGGACGGAGGGGCCGAGCGGCGACGGTCCCGTGCTGGCCGAGGGCCTCGGCGGCGGGGACGACGGTGTCGCCGACGGGATGAAGGCCGACTCGGAGGGCAACCTCTACGTGACCGGGCCGGGCGGGGTGTGGGTGCTCGATCCTTCCGGGAAGCATCTGGGCACGCTGGAGGTCCCGGAGGTGGTCGCGAACCTCAACTGGGGCGGGCCCGGCTGGTCGACCCTCTTCCTGACCGCCTCCACCTCGCTCTACCGGGTGCGGACGAACGCCGTGGGAGCCCCCGTCCCCAACATGCGCCGCGGCCGGTCCAGACCGGCCGACCCACCGCGGACGCGGACGGCCGCCGGCCGGGAGCCCTACCCCTGACGGAGCCGCTGGGCCGCCGCTTCCACCGCGTCCACGATCTCGCCGTAGGCCCCGCACCGGCAGATGTTGCCGGCGAGCTGCTCTCGGATCTCTTCGCGGCTGGGCTGCGGGTTGCGGTCGAGCAGCTCCTTGGCGGTCATGATCATGCCCGGGGTGCAGAAGCCGCACTGGAACGCGAAGTGCTGGACGAACGCCTCCTGCAACGGGTGCAGACCGCCGTCCTCGAGCCCTTCCACGGTCTCGACGGTCGCGCCGTCGCTGAGCACCGCGAGCCGGACGCACGTCGCCACGGCCCGCCCGTCGACGAGCACGGTGCAGGTCCCGCACACCCCCTGCCCGCAGCTCTCCCGGGCGCCGTTCAGGGCCAGCCGCTCGCGGAGGACCTCGAGCAGGGTCTCCCCCGGGTCGACGCGGAACTCCTGCTCCGTGCCGTTGACGGTCAGGGACAGGCGCTGTTCGGCACTGGTCATGAGGAACCTCCGGCGGCGCGGATCGCGGACAGGACCCGCTCGGCGGTCAGGGGAAGGGCGGTGAGATCGGCGCCGGTGGCGTCCTGGATGGCGTTGGCGATGGCCGGTGACACCGCGAAGGTGCCGGTCTCGCCCACGCCCTTCGCGCCGTACGGGCCGTCGCGCTGCGGCACCTCGACGATGACGGCCTCCATGGGAGGGACGTCGAGGATGCCCGGCACCTTGTAGAAGCCGAGTCCCGGCGAGGTCGACTGCCCCTCGTCGTAGCGCAGCTCCTCCGACATGGTCATGCCGAACTGCATCACGGCACCGCCGGTGAGCTGGGTCCGCACGAGTTCGGGGTTCAGCGCGCGCCCGGCGTCACCGACGATGACGAGCCGGTTCACCGTGACCCGTCCGGTCTCCGTGTCCACCTCGACGTCGGCACCGGCGGCGCCCGACATCCAGAACGCCGCCGCTCGCTCGCTCTGACCGGTGTCCAGGTTCGGCGGGTCGTAGTCCGGCGTGAACTCGCTGGCCTCGGTGATGTGGCCTGCCTGGATGCCGAGCCGGGACACCATCACGTCGCGGAAGGACACCCGCGGTCCTCCGCCGCGGACCAGCACCTCGCCCGCATGGATGTCGAGGTCGTCGACCGGGACGTCGAGCATCTGCGCCGCCGCCTCGAGCAGGCGGGCGCGCACGGCCCTTGCCGCGGCGACGACCGCGTTGCCGACGTGGAAGGTCGACCGCGACCCGAGGGTCCCGGTGTCGTAGGGCGTGGTGTCGGTGTCGGCGTGGCTGACCCGCACCCGCCCGTCGGGCAGCCCGAGGGCTTCGGCGGTCAGCTGCGCCATCACCGTCGCAGACCCTTGGCCGACGTCCACGGTCGGGCACATGACCGACGCGCTGCCGTCGGCGTTGAGACGCACCACGGCGCCGGACGTCGACGGCGTCACCACGGCCTTCATGGCGATGCCGACGCCGCGACCCCGGCGGACGGGCCCGCTACCGGGGTCGAGGGGGCGGTCCCACTCCATCGCGCGGGCCAGCTCCTCGAGCACCTCCTCGTTCGCGGTGTCCTGGAGCACCGTGCCGGTGTGGTGCACCCCTCCGCGCCGCAGCAGGTTGCGGCGGCGGAAGTCCACGGGGTCCATGCCGAGCTCGCGCGCCATGAGGTCGGTGTGCCGTTCGTACGCCCAGGCCACCTGCGGCACGCCGAACCCACGCATCGCGCCGGCCGGCGGGAGGTTCGTGTAGACGGCTCGGGAGTCGATCCACACGTTGTCGATGTCGTACGGACCGGCTGCGGTGAGGCCCGACTTCTGCGTCACCCGCGGACCGATGTCGGCGTACGCGCCGCCGTTCCACCACGCCTCCACCTTGCGGGCGCGGATGACGCCGTCGGCGTCCACGCCGCTGGTCACTCTGATCGTGCTGGCGTGCCGGGTGATCGTCAGGAAGGTCTCTTCCATGGACAGGGCCAGCCGCACCGGCCGGCCGGTGATCACCGCGCAGGCAGCGACCAGCGGCTCGAGCTTGGGGTAGAGCTTGGCCCCGAAGCCGCCCCCGAGGAACGTCGTGCGGATCTGCACCATGGCCTCCGGCAGCTCGAAGAGCCGGGCGACCTCGAGCCGCACGATCGAGGGGTTCTGCGTCGCGGAGTCGATGATGAGGCCGCCGTCGTCGGCCACCCGGCCGATCGCCACGACCGGCTCCAGCGGGGCGTGCGCGATCGCCGGCGTGGTGAAGGTGTGGGTGAAGACGTGCGGGAGCGCGGCGAACGCCGCGTCGACGTCCCCTCGGCGCAGCCGGTACTCCAGCGCCACGTTGGTGGCGCGCCGGCCGGACAGGTGCTTGAGGTCGGCGAACGTGCCGCCCGGGCGCAGCTCGTCGTGCACGAGGGGCGCATCCGGCGCGCACGCTTCCACGGCGTCGAAGACCGCGGGCAGCTCCTCGTAGCTCACGTCGACGAGGGCCGCCGCCTCCTCCGCCGTGCGCGCGTCGCGGGCCAGGACGGCGACCACCGGCTCGCCGATGAACCGCACCTTGTCCAGCGCCAGCACCGGCTGATCGTGGAACGCCGGGCCGAAGTACGGGTGCGGCAGGACCTTCCGGATGTCCTCGCCGGTGATCACGGCGTGGACGCCGGGCACCGCCCGGGCCGCCTCGACGTCGATGCCGGTGATGGTCGCGTGCGCGACGAGACTGCGCACCACCCGTGCCTCGAGCATCCCGGGCACGCTCATGTTGTGGACGTACGACACGCGCCCGGTGGTCTTGGCGCGTCCCTCGATCCGCGTCGCGGACTGTCCCACGTGGGTCTTCATGACGGGTTCAGTGCCCTCTCCAGCAGCCGCCGGGTGCTCACGCGCACGACGGTCTGCTTGTAGTCGGCGCTGCCGAACTGGTCGGACGCGTAGTCCAGCCCGTCGGCGGCGGCCTCGGCGCAGTGGGCGAGATGCTCCGCGGTGGGCCGCGCGCCCACCAGCATGCTTTCGGCGTCCGTACGTCGCTCGGCGCGGTCGGTGACCGCCCCGACCGCCACGGCCGCCGTCCGGACGACGCCGTCCTGCGTGCTGATCGACACGGCGACCCCCGCCGCCGGCCAGTCCTCCACAGTGCGCGCGGTGGTCTTCGTGTAGCCCCCGACCACCCCGGGCGCTCGGGGAGGGATGCGTACCGCGGTGATGAGCTCACCGGCGCGGAGCGTGGTCTCGTAGTAGCCGCTGAGCACGTCGTCGAGCGGCCGCACGAAGTCGCCGTCCGGTCCGGTGCCCTCGATCTGCGCGTCGAGCGCCAGCAGGACCGGCGGCAGGTCCTGGTGCGGGTCGGCGTGGGCGAGGTGCCCGCCGATGGTGGCGGTGTTGCGGATGCGGACGCTGGCCACCCGACCCAGGGCCGACACCAGCACCGGGGCCTGCTCCGCCACGAGCGCGGAGGTCTCCAGGTCGCGCAGCGTGGCCAGGGCACCGAGGCGCAGTCCGCCGTCCGCCGTCCGCTGGATCCCGCCCAGCTCCTCCCGGAGCCCGCCCAGGTCGACGAGGGGGCCGGGCGGGGCGAAACCGGAGCGGAGCAGCAGGGTCAGGGCGATCCCGCCGGCGACCGGCCGGGCGTCCTCGTCGTCGACGAGGACGGCCACGGCGTCGGCCACCTGCGCGGGTCGGGTGTACGTGCACCCCCGGGGAACGAGCACGGGTCTGCTCCTCTCAGAGCGTGACGTACCAGAAGCGGACGGCGGCGGCGATGGCCACCAGCAGGCTGAACGCCAGGCCGGCGTTCAGCAGCGGGCCGGCCTTGTGCTCGCCCATCAGCGACTTCTTGTTCGCCAGGTACCACCAGGTGGCGATGCCGATCGGCATGAAGGTGCTGTTGAAGGCCGCGCCCCAGGAGACCCAGACGAAGGGATCCCACCCGAAGAACGGGATCGAGATGCCGACCGCCAGGACGACGGCCTGGACGAGCTTGAAGCGCGTCTCGGTCATCCGGACCGGCCAGCGCACGAGGTCGCTGACGACGTAGCCGGCCACGCTGGTCTGCACGACGGCCGTGGTCAGGACGGCGCCGAGCAGTCCCACCGCGAACAGCACGGCGCTGAGGTCACCGGTCACCGGCCGGAGGGACTCCGCTGCCGCGACCGCGCTCGTCGCCGGGATGCCCTGCGCGTACAGCGTCGAGCCGACCACGATGATCACCGCGAAGGAGACGAAGGTCAGCATGACGTTGATTAACCCGGTCTCGAACCGGATGAGCGGCAGCCGCTCGACACCCCACCCGCGGGCGATGCTCCCGTAGCCCTGGATGGTCGGGACGTTGATGGCCAGCGCGGACCCCAGCACGGCGGTGAAAAGCAGCACGGAGGTCGCGTCGGACGGGAGGGTGAAGGTGAACATCTCGCCGACGCCGCCCCAGTCGATCGGGACGACGAACAGGGCCACCAGGTAGGTGGCGGCGAGGATGTAGAGGAAGAACTGCAGCAGCTTCTCGATCACGCGGCTGCGGCCGGGCAGCAGCGCCATGAGCGCCACGACGATGACGAACGCCACGCCCCACGCGCGGACACCCAGCGCCGGGAAGAGCAGCTGCAGCGCGGCGGCGCCGAGCACGACCTGGACGGTGTGGAAGACCAGGTTGACCAGCAGGATCGCCACACCGTTGGCCCAGGCGATCACGGGGTGGACCTCGTCCCGCATCACCGCGATGGGATTCCGGCCCGAGACGACCGAGATCTTGACGCAGGCGTAGCCGGCGGCCCAGATCGCGATGACGGCCGGGATGATCACCCAACCGAAGACGAAGCCGGTGGCGGCGGCCAGGATGACCGCGTTGGTCACCGACGCGCCGCCGATGTTCAGCCCGCCGGCGAGCCAGGCCGGACCGGACTCTTTGAAGTAGTAGCCGTACCGGGCCAGGCGGCCGGACGGCGCCTGACCCTGCAACTCCGTGGAAGTGCTCACGCGCTTACCTCCTTGCAGCGTGGACGCCGTCGTCGCACGCGGTGGACGGCCGGCCGCGGGTGCGGGGCCGCTGCTACCTGCTGCGGAACCGCTCAGCGGGTCTGCTTCCCATTGGTGCGGAACCACTCCGCGTACTCGCGGCGGGTGGGGGCCCAGATCTCGGGACGACGAGCCACCTCGGCGCAGATCTCGTCGAAGACCCAGGCGCCGTAGGGACGGCCGAAGACATGCGCGTGGACCGTGACGTCGAGGTGCGCGACGCCCTGCTCGTGGCGCTCGGTCCAGGCGAGGGTGTCGGCGAATGTCTCGAGGAGGCGCCGCGGCTGCTGCCCGTGCTTCATGTACACCGGCAGGTCGTTGACGTCCATGGTGAACGGCAGCCAGACCAGGTCGCCGGTGTCGTCGCGCAGGTAGGGCTGGTCGCGGTCGAAGACGTCGGAGAACCACTGGAGGCCGGACTCGGCGAGCAACCTCCCGGTGTTCTCGCTCGGCGTGCAGCGCGGGCTGAGCCAGCCGTGCAGCGCATCCCGCCCGACGACGTCACCGAGACGATCGAGCGTCTTGTCGAGGTTGGCCTTCTCCTCCTCGGCGCTGAGCAGCGCCGGGATGATGTTCTGCGCGTAGGAGTGCGGGGCGATCTCGTGCCCGGCGCCCTGGGCGGCCTTCAGCGACTCCGGGTTCAGCTCGGCGATCCGGCCGCTGGTGAACAACGTGGCCTGCACGCCCTGCCGGTCGAGGCTCTCCAGCAGTCGCCAGATGCCGACCCGCCAGCCGTACTCACCGAACGAGGCGGCGTTGGTGTCGAAGACGCCGGCCGGCAGCGGGTTGCCCATCGGGCCGAGGCCGGGAGCGGCCCCCTCGGACCACGCCTCGTAGGCGATGTTGAGCAGGACGACGGTGGTCTTGCCGTCGGGCAGGGTCAAGGGCTGCGTCACGGCAGGGCCACCGCGTCGGTCGTCGCCGTCCGGGCGGCGCGTTCGTCGTCTTCCATGAGCGCTGCGACCAGGTCGTCGCCGACGCGGAGCTTGTGCTGGCAGGCCAGGCGCGAGGCGAGCTCGCCGTCACGGGCGCGGAGGGCGGCCAGGATGGCGCGGTGCTCCTCGTTGGAGCGGTGCAGCCGCTCGGGGTGCAGCCGCATGACGGTGACCATGCCGACGTGGCCGTCCCAGACGTTGGAGATCAGGTCCTGCAGCCGCCGGTACGGGCAGGCGGAGAAGACCAGCTCGTGGAACTCGCGGTTGAGCGCGCTGAAGCCGGTGACGTCCTCGGTGCTCAGCACGTCGTCCATCTGCTCGATCAGCTGCTCGAGCTGGGCCAGCGTCTCGTCGTCGACGAAGTCGGCCGCCGCGCCGGTGGCGGCACCCTCGAGGTTGGCGCGGATCAGGTAGGCCTCGCGCACCTCGTCGGGCCGGTAGATGCGCACCTGGGCGCCGCGGTACGGGGCGATCTCGATGAGGTCGTCGCCCTCGAGGCTGCGCAGGGCCTCGCGCACCGGGATGTCGCTGCAGCCGAACTCCTCCGAGAGCCGACGTACGACAAGCCGGTGCCCGGGTGCCAGCTCGCCGGCGAGGATCCGCCGGCGCAGCTCTTGATAGATCTCCGAGGATCGCAGCGCCATGTCCCGAAATATATGATCTGATTGTCGGTGTGGCAAGGGCCACACTTCGATCGACAGGAGCTGGCAATGCGCCTCGTGACGTACTCCGACGGAACCGGCAGCCGCGTGGGCGTGCGGCGGGACGGCGAGGTCGTGCCGCTCGGTGCGGCCGGGACCTCGCTGACCGACCTCCCCCTCGGCGACGTCGCTGCACTGCGGCGACTGGCGGAGGGCGACGGCGGGGGCGTGCCCGCCGGGTCGGTCGAACTCCTCGCTCCGGTCCGGCCGAGCGGGTGTGTGTACTGCGTGGGCTGGAACTACCTCGACCACTTCGCGGAGGGCCACGCGGCGGGTGGCCACAAGGTGGAGGAGATGCCGGCGCACCCGACCTTCTTCTTCCGCGCACCGGCCACGGTGGTCGGTCCGGGCGAGGACATCCCGATCGACCCCCGCCTGTCGCCGCAGCTCGACTACGAGGCCGAGATCGCGGTGGTGATCGGCCGTGGCGGGCGCAACGTCCCCGAGGACCGCGCGTGGGAGCACGTGCTCGGGCTCACCCTGGCGAACGACGTGACCGTGCGGGACATCCAGCGCCGGCACGGCAACCAGTGGTCGAAGGGCAAGAGCATCGACGGCACCTGTCCGCTCGGGCCGGAGATCGTCACGCTCGACGAGGTGGGCGACCTGTCGCAGGTGAAGATCACCTGCACCGTCAACGGCGAGCTCCGCCAGAGCGCGACCCTCGGCCAGATGGCCTTCCCGATCCCGCGGATCCTGAGCGAGCTGTCGGCCGGCATGACACTGCGCTCCGGCGACGTCGTCCTCACCGGCACACCGTCGGGTGTTGGGTACGCGCGCAAGCCACCGGCCTTCCTGACCGCTGGGGACGAGGTGGTCGTGGCCGCGACAGGACTCGGCGAGCTGCGCAACCGCGTCGTCGAGGCGGACCTGACCTCGTACGTGCGGTCCGCCGCCGACTGACCGCGCGGCGCCCCCTGCCGAGGAGAGTGGCCATCGTGAGCGAAGCAGGCCCCAGCGCCTGGACCTCGGGACGGCGACCGGGTCTGCTGGGGCAGGCACTGATGCTCTACGCGGTGGACGTCGCTCCGGAGGACACCGCCCGGTTCGCCGTCTGGTACGTGCACGAGCACCTGCCGGAGCGGGTGGCCGTGCCGGGGTTCCTGCGCGGTCGGCGTTACGTGCGGATCGATGGGCCGGGGCAGCAGCACCTCACCCTCTACGACGCCCGCGACACGGCGGTCTTCTCGTCCCCGGAGTACCTCGCTCGACTGGACGACCCCACCCCGCTGACCCGCGAGGTGGTGCGGACCTTCCGCCGTCCGCACCGCGCGGTGCTTTCGGTCCTGTTCTCCCACGGGGCGACGACGGGACGCCGCCTGGCCATGCTCCAGCTGCCCGCGGCCGACCCGGCGCAGTTGCACCGCTGGGTCGAGGACGACCTCGCTCCCACGGTGCTGACCCACCCCGACGTCTACGGCCTGCACCTCGCGGTGGTGGACGCCGGTGCCACGGCCGCGAAGTCGGCGACGGCCGAGGGGCGGGACGCGGCCGAGGAGGTGGACGAGGCGTGCGTGCTGCTGGTCGACGGGACGGACGTCGTCGGCGAGGCGGCACGCCGTGCCGCCGCCCGGTGCGCGGAGCTCGGGTTCACCGAGGCGCCTCCCGATGCGACCGTGTACGAGCTGGTCGTGACGCTGCTGCCGACCGGTTGAGCGACTGCGATTGCGTCGGCCGGAGCGAGGAACCGGTGCCGGCGGGTAGGACGACGTCGTGGCCACTCCCCCACCGGTCCTGCTGCTGGACGTCGACGGCGTGCTCAACGCCGTCTGCCGCGAGCTGCCGGAGGGCTGGCGGCGCGGGACCTTCAACGGCTACGTGCTGTCGTGGGACCCGACGGTGACCGCCCGGCTGCGCGAGTGGCACGAGTCGGGCCGGGTGGAGCTGCAGTGGCTGACGACGTGGACGGAGCGGGCCGACCAGCTGCTGGCCGAGCCGATGGGACTCCCCCGGGGCCTGCGGACCCACCGCCGGGAAGGCATGCTGCCCACCGGCTTCGGCGGGGAGTGGCGGGGTGTGTCGGGGTGGTGGAAGCTGGCCGCCGCCCGGGCGGTCGCCGAGGCCGAACCCGGCCGGCGCATCGTGTGGATCGACGACGACCTCGCCGTGCAGGCCGAGGACACCAGCGAGTGGCTGGCCGCCAACGGGCAGGTGCTGGTGGTGGCCCCGGACCTCGTCAGGGGGCTGACCCACGCCGAGCTGGACCGGGTGGAGGCCTGGCTCGACGCCTGATCCTCAGGGGGCTCACAGGAAGTCGCCGTACCCTTGCCCGTTCCGACGCCGATCACGGGAGCAACCGCCGCATGGCCTCCTTCGACCCGGACGCCCGGACGACCCGCCGGTTCCGCCGTCGGCCGGCGGACACGCAGCCTCAGCCGCGCCACGAGCCGTTCGACCGTCCCCGGTTCGACCGGCCCCCGCCCGCCGGCAACGACTGGTACGGCGCCCCGCCGGACTCAGCCCGTCCGCCGGTGGAGGAGAGGCCCCGCTACCCGTGGCCCCCGGCGGCGCCTCGGGGTCCCTTCCCGCCGGTGCCGCCCGAGCGGCCCGTCCCGCCGGCTCGGCGCGGTCGGCTCCGCCGTCGCGACCGTATGGGTCGGCGGCCCCGTCGTCGACTGCTCCGCCGCGTGGTCACGGTGCTGGCCGCGCTCGGCGTCGTCCAGGCGCTGGTCGTGCTGTCTCTGCGCTGGGTCGACCCGCCGACGACGGCCTTCATGGCGGCCAACCCCGACGGCGCCATCCAGCAGTCGGTGCCGGTCGAGCACGTCTCCCGCAACTTCCTCGCCGCGGTCATCGCGCACGAGGACTCGCAGCTCCCGTACCGACCCGGCGCCTTCGACTGGGACGTGCTGTGGGGCCGCGCGTACGCCCACATGATCGGCGAGGAGGATCCCTCCGGGTCCACGATCCCGCAGCAGATGGCCAAGAACCTGTTCCTCAACCAGGAGCTGAGCGCCGGGCGCAAGGCGGTCGAGGCGGGGATCGCCATGGAGATGGCCGCGCTGATCGACGACCGCCGCATGCTCGAGCTCTACGTCAACTACGCGCAGTTCGGGCCGACCATCTACGGGGTCTGCGCGGCCGGCTGGTACTACTTCGACTCCCCGCCGGCCGAGCTGTCCGAGGCGGAGGCCGTGCAGCTGGTGGGCCTGCTCCCCTCCCCCGGGCACGTCCAGCGCGCGCCCGGCGGCGGCATGGACTTCGAGGTGGACGACGGCCTGGGCTGGCTGTCCCGCTCGCACGTGATCAACGCGCAGAACCGGGTGCCCGCCTGGATCGACCGGCTCGGTTTCAAGCCGGTCGAGGACGTCGGCATCGAGGGACTCGCGTCCGAGCAGGAGCCGTCGGACGACGACTGCTCGACCCGTCCTGAGGAGGTCGCGGAGCTGATCGCGGCGGAAGGCACCGCCTGACGGCTGGCACTCCTGGCACTGTGGCGGGCATGCATCGCTCCCACCGCGTGGCCGGCGCGCTGGTCGGCTCGGCCGTCGGAGACGCGCTCGGGGCGCCGTTCGAGTTCGGCCCGCCCGGACAGTTCTCCGCCCGCTTCCCGGTGCCCGCGCGCGGCGCGAAGACGGAGATGTGCAGCGGCGGGCCGGTGGACCGCGAGCCGGGCGAGTTCACCGACGACACGCAGATGGCATTGCTCGTGGCGCAGTCGCTGCTCGCGAACGACGGACTGGACGAGGCGGATCTGTTCGACCGGTTCGTGCGCTGGGCGGAGGCGGAGCCGCCGGACATCGGCGCACAGACCCGCGCCGTTCTCCGCTGCGGGGCCGTCGCCGCGGCCGAGCACTTCGCGACGACGGGTCGTGCGGCGGGCAACGGCTCGCTGATGCGGGCGACGCCGGCCGCGATCTGGTTCTCCCGGTTCGGCACCGAGGCGACGATGGACGCCGCCCGGCGGATCTCGGCGCTGACCCACGGCGACCCGGCGGCTGGCGAGGGCTGCGCGATCTTCTCCGAGCTGATGCGTGTGGCGCTGGACGGCGGGGACCCGCTGGAGGCTGTTCCTTCGGCTCTTGCGTTGGTCGCTGACGAGCGCCGGGAGCGGTGGGCGACAGTGCTGGCGCCGTCGTGGACGCCGGCGGACGCGACGGAGTCGAACCGCGCGGTGTGGCCGACGCTCGGCCAGGCGGTGTGGGGGCTGCGGCGCGGGCGCGACTTCGCCGAGGTGATGCGGCTGATCATCGATCTGGGAGGGGACACCGACACCGTGGCGTGCGTCGCCGGCGGTCTGGCCGGTGCGGTGTACGGGATGGGCGGCATCCCGATGCGCTGGTCGTCCGCGGTGCACGGGCGGGTGCCCGGCTTCGGCGACCAGCGCTGGGGGCTGGCCGACCTGCAGGAGCTGGCGGCCGCGCTCGACGGCAAGCCGCTGGTGAAGTACGAGCCCGGGGTGATCTCGCGGATCGGTCCGACGGAGGTGCTGCCGGGCATCTGGGCGGGCAACCTCGACGGCGCCCGGTACAGCGCGGAGGACTTCGCGGTGATCTCGCTGTGCCGGCTCGGCGACCCGTTCCCGCACGAGGTGCACCGCATGGCCTACGTGGCGGACAACGAGTGGAACCACGACCTCGACGCCGTGCTGGCCGACGTCCTCGACGACCTGGCCGCGCTACGGGCCGATGGGCGCCGCGTACTTGTGCACTGCCACGGCGGCGCCTCGCGCACCGGACTCGTGCTGCGCGGCTGGCTGGTGCGCGAGAAGGGGATGTCGGTGGAGGAAGCGACGGCTCACGTCGCCGAGCGCTGGCCGCACCTCGGCCTGTGGAACGCCAGCTTCACCGCCGCTCTGGAGCGGCTGCGTCCCGCGGAGGGCTGACGCGCGTCAGCGGGCCTGGGTGCTTCGGGGCGGAACTGCCGGCGTCCCGGGTCGGGCCGGCGCGAAGTCGGGGACGAAACGCTGCGTCGGCTCCAGCTCGCCGGTGTCGGGAGCGGCGTGCCGCCCGATCCGGGGCATCGCGAACTCGGCGGTCTCGTCGGTGAAGTGCTTGGCCACGGCCCCACGGTACGAAGCAGAACGGGTCCAGTGGTGCACGTGCCGAGGCGTCCCGGACAGATGGGGCCGGAGAGGCCAATGTGGTTGATATGTCGACTTCTCGACATGCGCCGGGTCGATCCGACGTCGTACCGCCTCCCTCGCGTGGCCTGGGGGCCGCCGCGATGCGCGACAGGGTCGCTTAGCCCCTCAGCTACGTTGTCTCGTACCGGACACAGCCCGGCTGTCCGGAAGCGGGGGGCGACATGCTGGACGACGCACAGGTGCGGACGGCGATGTTCACCCATCTGGAGCGACTCACTGCGCTGCACCCGGAGGGCGCAACGTCCGCGGCGATCAACCACTTCAGCGTTGCGGGACAGCCGCTGAAACTGGTCGTCCAGCCGGGCATCTGGAAGCCAGCTTCTCTTGAGGCCGCGCTGACAATCCGGACGACCTACACGGCCCCGAACCAGCCGCCTCCCTACGAGGACGCCATCGCTCCGGGCGGGCTTGTGAAGTACGCCTACCGCGGGACGGATTCGAACCACTCCGACAACCGGGCGCTTCGGACGGCGATGCAGCAGCGGCGGCCGCTGGCGTACTTCATCGGCGTGGCGAAGAGCGTCTACCAAGCGCAGTTCCCCGTCTACGTTGTGGCCGAGCACCCCGAGGAACGCGCGTTCCTCATCGCGATTGACCAAGCACAGCGCCTCATGGACCCTGATTCCTTCGGGTCGTTGCCCGAGGACGGGCGGTCCTACTTCGAGCGCTTGGTTCGCGCCCGTCTGCACCAGCCGGTGTTCCGCGCCCGGGTGCTGCAGGCTTACGAGAAGCAGTGCGCGATGTGCCGCTTGCAGCACACGGACCTGCTCGACGCCGCGCACATCATCCGGGACTCGGACGAAGGCGGCCTACCGGTGGTGCCGAACGGGCTAAGCCTCTGCAAGATCCATCACGCGGCCTACGACCGGAACATCATCGGCGTACGTCCGGATCTCGTCGTCCAGGTACGGCGCGACGTGCTCATCGAGATCGACGGACCGATGCTCAAGCACGGCATCCAGGCGATGCACGGCGTCCGACTGACGGTGCCGCGCCACCCCGCGGCACGCCCCGACTCCGAGCGCCTAGAGCAGCGGTACGACGAGTTCCTCGCAACTGGGTGATCCATGGTGAAGCGCTCACCCTGACCGGGAAACCGTCGGCGGCTGCTGGTACCTCATGGCCGTGGAGTTCCGCCGTGGAGTTCCGCCGTGAAGTTCCCCCGTGGCGAAGGTTGACCCAGCAAGCCTGGATCCCGGACCGCATCCCGGCGCCAGCAGCGCCGAGGTCGCGCGGCGTGAGCAAGCTGCGTCGACGCGACAGCAAGCCGGAAATGGCGGTCCGCAGATTGCTGTACGCGCGAGGCTTGCGGTACCGCGTCTGCTTCCGAGTGCCCGGCCAACGGCGCAGGACGATCGACATTGCCTTCGTCGGGGCGCGGTTGGCTGTCTACATCGACGGCTGCTTCTGGCATGGCTGCCCCGAACACGCCCACCTCCCGAAGGTCAATGCCGGCTGGTGGACCCGGAAGATCGCCATGAACCAGGCTCGTGATGCGGCGGCCAACGGGCAGCTGGCCGGTCTTGGGTGGACTGTCCTGCGGTTCTGGGAACACGAAGATCCCGAGGACGTCGTGCGCCAGGTCGTCGCAACCTTCGAGAGCGCGCGCACTCGGAGGCCGGCCTCGACGAGATAGCGGGACACGCGGCTTGCTGCGGCCAGCTCCCGGACGGGTTAACGGAACGCGTTGCAGCATGCTCGACGTCCAGCAGCGCGCAGGGCTACGCCGGGTCCGTCGCCCTCGTCGTCCACCTCAGGACCGCCTCGAGGAAACCGTCGAGCGGGTTCCCCGACCAGGGCCTCGTCCTTCACGGCGACCGCGACCGCTTGGCACCGAGCGCGGCCCGCGAGCTGAACGCGCGCGAGGGACGGCCGGTTCCGCAGCGTCCCCGGTGCGCGCAGCTTCGTCTGGAGGCGCCCGACGCCTGGTACCCGTCGATCGCCGAACGCGCATGGGTCCCGCCGCTCCCCGGGTGACCCCTGCGGGAGACGTCGGGGAGGTTAGCCGGCGGACCGCCGCATCGACCACATCTGAGCCGGGCGCTCGTACTGCATGGCGACGTCCCAGCTCACCGCGCCGTTGACGACCTCCTTGCGAAAGTTCCCCACCGCCACTCGGGCGAGCTCCGGGTCGGCGGCGACACGAGTCGCCAACTCGATTGCGCGGTCCTCGACGGCTGCATCCTCGACCGACTCCCAGGCAAGCCCGAGCTCGACGGCCTTGTCCCCGTTGATCTCCTCACCGAACAGCGCCATCGCAGCCGCAGCTTCGCGGCCGATCAGCCGAGAGAGGATGACGAAGTGCCCCCCGCCCGGGTGCATTCCGCGCTTCAAGAAACCGGCCAGCAGACGGGCATCGCGCGCGACGATCCGCAGGTCCGCCGCGAGGAGCATGTTCATTCCGGCACCGACAGCGGAACCACGCACGGCAGCCACCGTCGGCACCTTCACCTGGCCCAGTCGGTAGAAGGAGTCGTAGATCTTGCCCATGCCTTCGTAGGCCTCGGGTGCCGCCGGATCCTTGCCGGCCGAGGTGAGCGTCTGGATGTCCCCGCCCGCGCAGAACGACTTCCCCACCGCCCGGATCACCAACGCGCCTACCGCCGGCTTGGCGTCCACCTCGTCGAACGTCGCGATCAGCTCGTCGGCCATCGTCGGCGTCAACGCGTTGCGCCGGTCCGGGGCGTTCAGCGTCACGATCGCGACGCCGCCCTCCACCTCGAGCAGCACCTCACCGGATCCGGCCACGAGCCCACCCTTCCTGTCGAGCGGACCGGCCACGACGCCGGTCACCACTGTCTGACAGGCATCAGACCACGCGCGCGGACCCGACCGCGCACGCGGTCGGGACTACGCGACGAGCGTCGCCGACTCCACCAGCCGGCACAGCGCGTTCACCTTGCGCAGCTCGTCCGGCGTCCGCACCGGCGCGTCCAGCAGCTCTGGGCTCAGCACCACGACGGCCAGCGCCTGTGCTCGTGACACCGCCACGTTCAGCCGGTTCAGGTCGTACAGGAACGACACACCCCGCGGCGCCTCGTCGGCGCTCGTGCTGGTCATCGAGTAGATCACGACCGGGGCCTCCTGCCCCTGGAACTTGTCCACGGTGCCGACCCGCGCACCGTCGGGCAGCGACGCCTTGATCAGCGCGACCTGCACGTTGTACGGCGCCACCACCAGCACATCCGCAGGCCCGATCGGCGCCTCCGCCCCCAGGTGGTTCCGCCACGTCGAGCCCTGCACCGACTGCCACAGCCGCGCGACGGCGTCGGCCTCCTGCGGGCTCCTGTCCGCGCACGTCAGCTCGTGCTCGAGCGGCAGCACCCGCAGGCCACTCCCCGCCAGCGGCCCCTCCCCCAGCACCGCCACCCGGTCCCGGCCGTCCGCCGCCTCCAGCCGGCCCTCGTACGCCAGATCGGAGACGAACCGCGTCAGGTCCGGGTGCATCCGGTACGAGCGGTCGAGGAACACCCCGCGCTTCGCCGGGATGGTGGCGTGCCCGTCGAGCAGGTGCTCCAGCGCCGACGCCCCTGACTCCCCCGGGTGCACCGCCTGGCTCGGTTGGGCCAGCTGCTGCGGGTCGCCCAGCAGCACAATCGACCGCGCACCTCGCGCCACCGCGACCGCGTTGGCCAGCGAGAACTGCCCGGCCTCGTCGACCACCAGCACGTCGACGGCCTCGACCACGTCGGCCCGCGTCCAGAACCACGCCGTCCCACCGACCAGGTTCACGTCGCCGCTCACCAACGCCGACGCCACGAACCCGTTGTCCGAGGACCACGCCACGTCGTCGGAGCCGCAGTGCTGGCTCTCGTCACACTTCTGCAGCGCCGGCCGCCCGACCGCCTTCAGCAGGTTGCCAATGACCGCGTGCGAGGTGGCCGTGACGCCGACCTTCTTCCCCGCGTCCAGCAGCTCCCGGATCAACGCCGCGGCCGCCGTCGTCTTGCCGCTCCCCGGCGGGCCCTGGATCGCCAGGACCTCGCCGTCCAGCGCCCGGCCGAGCCGCACGATCGCGTCGGTCGTCGTCTCGCCCTCGCGCAGCTGCGTTCCCGCGGGAACGCGCCGCTCGACCAGCGCCTGACCGAGACAGTCGCGGCCGGCCAGCACGTCCTCCCCCGTCGCCTGGATCGCCTCGCGCAGGCTCCCGGTGTTCAGCGGCCCGGCCGGCCCGAGCCCGCGCGGCCGCGGCGCCTCGGCGGCCGTCGCCTTCAGCACCAGCCGCCCGGCGGTGACGTCCAGATCGAAGACCGTGCCCGCCTTCTTCGCGGTGTCCACGTCGAGCGCGTCCTCCCCGGCGGACACCTTCGTGTCCTGCACCGGGAACGAGTACTCGTAGAGGTGGCTCCGCTTCTCCGGCCCGAGGTACCGCTCGAAGGACAGCCCGCCCAGCGCGGTGCCGTCCCGCTCCAGCTCCTCCGCGTCCAGGTCCTGCAGCCGGTAGACCTCCCACCAGGCCGGGCGGTCCTCGCGGCGGTGCCACCCGACGAGGTCGCCGAGCAGCCCGTGCCCGGCCTCGTGCAGGCGGGAAGCCAGCTCCAGCTCGGCGGCCTGCGCCTGCGTCACCTTGGCGTCCGGCGCCTGCACCTCGACGACGGGCCGCGGCAGCGACCCGTGCAGCGCCTCCAGCTCGGCGCGCTGCTGCTCCAGCCAGTCGTGCAGCTCGCGGGTCGAGTCGACGTCCTCCTTGTTGTACGACTCGATCGCGGCCAGCTTCGCGGCGTCGCCGTCGACCAGCCACTGCTCGTACACGAGCACGCTGCCGAGCCCGCTGGCCACCTGGCGCGTAGTGGTAGACGTGCATCGACGAATCTGCCTCCGCCGCGGCGACGATCCGGTCGATCAGGTCGGCGACCATCCCCTTCTCGGCGTCGCGGTCGTGGGCCCACAGCGGCGTGAAGCCGCCCGACCGGTCGCCCAGGCCGGCGAGGTACTCGATGCCGGCGCCGTCCTCGAACCAGGGATCGCCCTCGAAGTCGAGGTAGAGGTCGCCGGCGCTAGGCGGCGGCAACCGCAGCAGCCCGAGTCCCGGAACAGGAGGAAGCAGCGTCCGCGAAGGCTGACCCGTCATCCGCTCGCGCAGCTGCTCGGCCGCCTGCTGCTGCAGCCGGCCCCGCGCGTCGGCGCCGATGCCGGACGCCTTCAGCTGCTCCGGTGAGGCCGAAGCCAGGGCCGCCAGGGTCAGGATGCCGGCGGCACGCAGCGCGTCCCGGTGGTCGCCGCGCATGCCGGCGACCAGCCCCAGGTCGTCGGCCTCCCTCAGCTCCGTGTCGCACCGCACCGCCCAGCGGCACTGCTGGCAGTAGCCGATCGGCACTGGGCCTGTCGACGGCGGCGCATCGACGAAGATCTCCAACCGGGCCCGCGCCCGTCGGGCGTAGGCGGCGACGTCGATCAGCCGCCACGGCCGCGACTCCCCGTTCCCGGTGACGACGTGCACGAACTCCGGCGCGACACCCTGCAGCACCGTGAGCCGCTCGGCGTAGGTGGCCATCTGCAGGAGCGCGGCGACCTTCAGCTTCCGCGCGAGCTTCGTGTCGGCGATCTCGTACGACCAGTCGCCGAAGGCCGGGGACGGGGTCTCGACCCGGAGCAGGAAGTCGGCCTGCCCGCCCCAGGCGCCGTCGAAGAACGTCCCCTGGTAGACGACGTCGACGCCGCGCCGCATCGCCTCGACGGTCTGCACCTCGGCCCGGCGTCGCCCCGCCAAGTCGAAGGAAGTGTCGATCCGCGCGACCGTCCTCCCGGAGGCCTCCAGCGACGCGAGGTACCTCTCCTCGTGCGCCATGCCGCGGTCGAGGACGAACTGGAGCTCGTCCGACACCTCGACGTCCGGCGCGGCCCACCGACCGGTCGCGACGCCGAGGTCGAGGAACGTCAGGTGCCGGCACTTCTGGTGGGAGGTCAGGTCGGTCGGGCTGAGCACCAGCCGCCCGTCGAGTCGCTGCATCGCCTGCGTGCCTCCCGATCGCCGTCGTCCGGCAGCCGGGTGGACGACCCTGCCGCGCCGCAGGCGTAGCGGACGCCCCTGACACGAATCGGCGGGCTCAGGCTGCGGGCGCACCGGCGTCACCCGGACGGGCGACCGCAGCGGCTCCCGCACGGTTCCGTCGTCGCGGTCGAGGCAGTGCGTGCGCGCCGCGCGGCACATCGCGGGCGGCGCGCGCGGCGGTCTGTCGACCGACCGCGGAGGGGAGCAGCATCTCCCCCGCGGCGACGCCGCCGGGGCGTCGCCCACCATCCCGAGAGGAGGGCGGCATGTACGCCCGTTCCACCACCGTCCACGCCGACCCGCAGCGCATCGACGACGGCATCGCCTACGTACGCGACGAGGTCATGCCCGCGGTGCAGAGCATGCCCGGCTGCATGGGCCTGTCCATGCTCTGCGACCGCGACTCCGGCCGGTGCATCGTCACGACCAGCTGGGACTCCGAGGAGTCGATGAGCGCCAGCAGGGAGGCGGTCATGCCCATGCGCGAGCGGGCCACCGAGGTGATGGGTGGCCACTTCGACGTCCAGGAATGGGAGATCGCGGTCCTGCACCGCGCGCACCAGGCACCCGAGGGCGCCTGCTGCCGCGTCACGTGGACCCGCGGCGATCCCGCCCGCATGGACGACGTGACCGAGACGTTCCGTACCGGCCTGATCCCGCGGCTGGACGACATCCCGGGCTTCTGCAGCGTCAGCATGATGGGAGACCGGCAGTCCGGCATGGGCGTCGTCACCGCCACGTACGACGACCGTGCGTCCCTGGAGCGTTCCGCCGAGACGGCGCGGGGGATGCGCGAGCAGTTCGCCCGGGAGATGGGCCTGGAGATCACGGACATGGCCGAGTTCGAGCTGGCGATCCACCACCTGCGCGTCCCAGAGATGGCCTGACGGACGGCGGCCGGCGCGGGCGTCCGAGCGCGCGCCGGCCCCCGGCAGGGCGGAGAGCGTCCGGCGGGACGATCCTCAGACGCCGAGGTGCGCCAGGGCCTGCAGCAGCAGCGTGCTCTGCCCGTTCGCCAGCTCCGCCAGCACCACCGGATCGCGCGCCTCGATGGGCGAGAACCAGGTCAGCTCGAGCGCGTCCTGCTGCGGCGCGCAGTCCCCCTCCACCGGCACGACGTAGGCCAGCGACACCGCGTGCTGCCGCGGGTCGTGGAACGGCGTGACGCCCGGCGTCGGGAAGTACTCGGCGACGGTGAACGGCTGCGGCGCGGGCGGCACCCGCGGCAGCGCCAAAGGCCCGAGGTCCTTCTCCATGTGCCGCAGCAGGGCCGCACGGATCCGCTCGTGGTACAGCACCCGCCCCGAGACGAGCGCCCGCTTGATCTGCCCGTCCTCACCGACCCGCAGCAGCAGACCGACGGCGATCACCGTGCCGTCGTCGTCCACCCGCACCGGCACCACGTCGACGTACACGATGGGCAGCCGCTCCCGCGCAGCGTCCATCTCCTCGCGGGAGAGCAGGCCGCCACCGGTCGCCGTCGTCAGCTCCGTCATGGGGACTGTCTAACCGATGCCGCTGGGCGCCGGGGAGGCGACCATCAGACCGGCACCCGGTCCTCCGGCCGGCGGCGCACCGTGCGCACCGTCCGCAGCGCCGCGTTGCGGGCGAGCTCGCGGATGGGACCGGTGTCCCACATCGCCCGGGACGGCTCCTCGACCTGAGCCGGCGCGGCGGGCGTCTGCTGCGGAGCCTGGGTCCGGGCCGCGACCTCGGCCAGAGCCGCCCGACGGCGGGCCAGGATCGCCTCCTTCTGCCGGTCGACCCGCTCCTTCTCGGCGAGCACCAGCAGCTCTTCCTTCGCGATCGCGACGGTCTTCCGCGACTCCTGCGCCAGCTCCTCGATCTCCACGTCGCCGGTGTCGCGCAGGGCGGCGAGCTTGTCGTAGGCGCTGGGCGGGCTGAAGTTGAGCAGCAGCTTCATGAGCACGGGCAGGACCTCGACGCACATGAACAGCAGCGAGAGCATGAACTGGGCAGCGGCCAGGGTGGCGTTCTTGTCCCCGAGCCGGTCCAGCGCCTCGAGCCGCAGCAGGATGCCGCCCGACCCCTCGTTCTGCGCGTCGAAGGCGCCCTGCAGCCGGTCCAGCTCCGCGGTCAACCGGGTCAGCTCGGCCCGGTCGGTCTCCAGCGACGAGGCGGCCAGCGAGGCGCTGCGCGACTCGGCGGCCGACGCGGCATCGACGGCGGCGTCGAGCTCGGAGCGCGCCGTGTCGACGACCGCCGCCTGCGCGTCGGCCGCGGCCCGGGCCTCGACGTAGGCGGTGCCGGTCCCGGCCTCACCGGTGCCGCAGGTGCCGTCGAGCTCGCACTGCGCCTTGGCCTCGAGCGCCCGCGACACCTCCACCGCCTGGTCGAGCACGGCCTGCTTCGCCGTCACCTCGGCCCGCACCACCGCGAGGCCGGTGTCGGCCACTCCCCCGCTGGCCACGATCGATTCCGAGACGGCGATCCGCTCCTCCAGCTCCGGCAGGTGCGCGAACCGCTCGTCCTGCTCCAGCGACGTGCGGTGGGCGTCGGCCGCCTCGGCCTGCATCACCACGATCTCGGCGTCGATCTCCTTGTGGAAGACCTGCAGGGTCAGCGGCGTCGCGACGACGATCCCCAGCACCAGCGCCAGCCCGACCCGCGGGACGGCCATCACGAGGTTGCGCTTCAGCGACGAGTCGTGCGCCATCCCGACCAGCAGCATCCGGTCGAGGTTGACGACGACGGCGCCCCAGCCCAGCCCGACGAGCAACGCGAACGGCCACCACACGCCCAGCGCCATGTGCACCGCGAACGCGGCCGAGACGGCGGCCAGACCACCGGTGCTGAGCAGCACGCCACCCAGCGCCACGAAGCGGGCCCGGGCACCGGGCGCCGCGGCCAGCACGTCGGGACGCGCGCCGGCCAACTCCGCCATGCCGTTGCCGATCCGCCCTCGTCGGAACCTCATGCAGCGCACACCCCCGGCGACGGGGATCGTGGGAGGTCCGTCGCCTGCCCTGCTGTCATCGGCAGTCCCCGGCGGCACCCGGACCGTGATCGCCCTCGCGCGGCTTCTCCGGTGCGGCGTCGTGCCGAAACCCGTTCCCAGCGGACCCCGCGTCGAGGACAGTGAGCGGCCACGGCGACGCCTCCAGGGCGCGCCGGCTCAAGGGGGAGCACCGGCATGTATGCCCGATCGACCACTTTCCGCGGTGAACCAGGCGCCATCGCCGACGGCGTCGCCTACGTCCGCGACCACGTCCAGCCCGCCGTCCAGCAGATGGAGGGCTGCGTCGGCCTCTCGATGCTCGTCGACCGCCACACCGGGCGGTGCATCGTGACGACGTCCTGGGCGGACGCCGACGCCATGCACCGCAGCGCCGAGGCGATGGCCGTGATCCGCGAGACAGCACTGCGGACCTTCCAAGGCGTCGCCGGCGAGACCGAGGTCGCCGAGTGGGAGGTCGCCATCCTGCACCGCGTCCACGAGACCCACGAGAACGCCGCCGCCCGCGTGATCTTCACGAAGGGGCCGCTCGGCGCGGCCGACCGCATCATCGACGGCTTCCGCACGAACATCGTCCCCCGCATCCACACCCTCGCGGGCTTCTGCAGCGTCAGCCTCTTCGTCAACCGGGACACCGGGCGCTGCGCGATCACCTCCGTGTACGAGGACCGCCAGACGATGAACCGCGCGAAGGGGCAGGCCCAGGCGATGCGCGAGGAGTTCACCACGCACCTGGGCATGCACATCACCGAGGTCGCCGAGTTCGACGTCGCCCTCGCCCACCTGCGGGTGCCCGAGACGGTGTGACGGACCGCATCCACCGCCGCGTCCGTCAGTGACCGCCGAGGCCGGCGTGGGCCGCTTCGGCCCGGGGGCAGGCGCCGCGCCGCCGGTGCCCCGCGTGCCACCCCTACTGGACAACTCACACCACCTGGTGGTGATCTGCCCACTCCCTCGTCGACGGCACGAGGCGCAATCCGTCGCGTCCGCCAGGGGGTGTCGTGAAGCCGAGGATCTGCCTGTACACCGACAGCACGGCCCCGTCCGGCGTCGGCCAGCACATGCTGACCCTCGCGGAGGAGCTGCAGGACGGTTTCACGCTCTCCCTCGTCTGTCCGCCCAGCCCGACGGGATCGCGGCTGCTGGGCCGCGCCCGTGCGCTGGGGATCCGGACCGCGGAGATCCCCGTGGGCCGTGCCGACAGCGACGCGCTGCTGGCCGCCTTCCTGAGGGACGCGCACGTGGAGCTCTTCCACTGCCACGCCGGAGTGATGATCGAGGGGTACGCCGGCGTGCGTGCAGCCCGGGGGGCCGGCGTCCCCGCGGTGGTGCGCACCGAGCACCTGGCCGAGCCCTCGACCGTGTTCCCCGTCGAGGAGCTGCCCGACCTGGTGCACTCGCCGTACCACCGCCCCGACCGGCGGCTGTCCGACGCGGAACTGGCGGCGCTGGTCACGGGCTTCCAGAAGGAGTACCTGGACGTCGTCGAGCTCGTCGACCGCGTGATCTGCGTGTCGGAAGGCGTGCGCGACAGCTATCTGAGGGTCGGCGTCGACCAGGCCAAGCTCCGCGTCGTGCGCAACGGGATCCGGCCGACGCGCGGCGCGGCGACCCCCCAGGACGTCCGCGCGCGCCTGCACCTGCCCCCGGAGCGACGGATCGTGCTGAGCGTCGGCCGGATGGTCGACGTGAAGGGTCACCGCTTCGTGCTGGGGGCGGTGGACAAGGTGGTCCGGAGCCGACCGGAGGCGGCGTTCGTGTGGGTCGGCAGCGGACCGCTCGAAAGGGAACTGCGCGAACGGGTGCGGTTGATGGGCCTCGAGGACTGGGTGTGGTTCGCCGGAGAGCGCTCGGACGTCCCCGACCTCATGGCCGCCGCCGACGTCTTCCTCCTAGCCTCGGCCGTGGAGGGGCTTCCGCTCGTCGTCCTGGAGGCGATGGCCGCAGCCCTTCCCGTCGTCGCCACCCGGGTGCCCGGAACCAGCGAGGTCGTGGTGGACGGCGTCACCGGACGGCTGGTCGAGCGGGGAAGGCTGGACGGCACGGGAGACATCGACGCCCTTGCCACTGCCATCCTGCAGCCGCTGGAGGACCCCGAGCTCGCGTCGGCCTGGGGCAGGGCCGGCCTGGCGCGCGTGCAGCACGAGTTCACCAGCGAGCGGATGGCGCAGCAGACGGCCGAGGTCTACGCCGAGCTGCTGCGCTGAGACCGTGCCTCGGGCCGAGCCGTCGACGCCGGCCGCGCTAGGAGCCCATCGGCCCCATCTCGTCCATCTGGCCGGTGCCCGGGACCGTGAGAGCCGGGACCGCGTCCGGGGCCGCGAACACCAGCCCGCCGAGAGCGAGCAGCAGCGCCGCCGTCGCGTAGGTAGCCGCCCGGCGCCACGGCAGCGTCTTCTCGAGGGCGATCAGCCCGGCGACCAAGGCCATCCAGGCCACACTCATGACCCCGAGGGCGAACAGCGCGGCCATGAGCGCCCAGCAGCAGCCGACGCACCAGGCGCCGTGCATGGCGCCCATCCGCACTGCACCCCAGCGGCCGTCCCGCCACGAGCCGAGCAGGAAGCCGAGTGGGCTGCGGCACTTGCCGAGGCACACGTCCTTGAGCGGGGTCAGCTCGTAGACCGCCGCGACGACGAGCGTGGCGCCCGCCACCCACCGGCCCGCGCGGTCCCAGGCGAGCACGCCGCCGGACATCCGATCCACGGCTGCCACGAGGGCGAAGGCGACCAGCCCCGCGCCGACCCAGGTGATCAGATAGCCGCCGGCGAACAGCAGCGGCGACAGCGGAGACCGCTGCCTGGTCATGCGCGAGTACAGCGCGACCGTCGGTGCGACCGACGGGAACATCATCGCGGCCATCATCACGACCCAGACGCCGAGGAACCAGCCCAGCGTTCCGAGGGCGGTCCACGGCCCCTCGTCCATGCCCCGCATCTGTTGGACCGTCCACCACCAGGCGAGGCCGGCGAGCGCGAAGAGCGCGGCGACCAGCCCGAGCCGGGCGCGGACGGCGGCGAAGGCCGGCGCGAGACCGCCACCGGCGGTCGGACGTTCCTGCGCCGGGGCGCTCATCGGCTCAGGCGGCCCAGGAGAACTCGGAGGTGGAGAGACCCGTCTTGCCCTCGTACTGGATGCCGAAGGCGTTGATCCGCGAGCGCCGCGCCTCGGCCATCGTCAGGTTCGAACCGGCCGGGTGGAACATGCCGTCGAACCGGACCGGCCGACCGTCCTCGCTCCCGAACGGCACGATGTCCTCGACCTCGAACTCGATCGTGTCCCCGACCTGGACGCGGTGCCGCAGCCCGCGGTCGTGCATCTCGATCGCCGCCCGCTCGACGCCGACGATCTCGCCCACGAGTGGAGCGAGGGCGGCCATGGGGCCGCCGAGCTGCCCGCCGAAGACCTGGACGAGCTTGTCGAACTGCTCGTCGGTGGCCTGGTCGTCGACGTACATCCCGAGCCGCCAGTTGCCGTCGGTCATGACCTTCGGCGTGTCGATGATCGTCACCACCCGGCGGCCCCCGACGTCGGTGCCGTCGACCTCCCCCTCGCGGATGTCGAAGGCCAGGGTGGCGCGGCAGAAGTCGTAGGTGGCGCCGTGGTCGAACGACAGGTTGCAGGGGCACATCAGCTCGCACGAGCAGGTCTCGACGTAGCTGCCCTTGAGGTTCCACGACATGGCCGCCCCCTCCGCGAGGGAGCAAGTCTCCATCCGACGGAGAAGACCGGTCAATCACCTCCCGAGTGGCAGATTGCGAGTACAGCGGTGGTGTGACGCGGAGGGGAAACCGGTGGACGACGGCGAACTGGTCCTGCCGAGCGCCGGCCCCGACGCGATCTCCTTCGACACCGCGCTGGCCGCCGTCCTCGGGTACGCGCGGGGACGGCGGCCGCTGCACTTCCGCTCCCCCAGCAACCCCGCAGGCCGGTGGGTCACCGTCCCGGCCTTCGGCTACGAGCGGTTCGACCGGCAGCCGGTCCCCGCCGGGCCGCTCGGCGAGCAGGACATCCTCACCGCCGAGGGCCTGCACGGCCGGCTCGACCCGGCCGGGTGGACGGCCATGAAGGCCGTCCTGGACGAGGTCGCCCCCCTCGCCGACGCCGCCACCGACCGCGCCATCGGCCGGCCGTTCTGGGATCTCCCCGACGACGAATTCTCCGTGCTCGCCGAGCCGGGCACCGTGGGAGCGGAGCTCCGCCGCATCTGGCAGCACTGCGAGGTGACGCCGGAGGTGTCGCCGCCGCACGTGGCGGCCGCCCTGCACCACCGCCATCCCGACCTGTTCCCGCTCGTCGTCCGCGCCACCAGGTGGCAGCTGCTCCCCCACGTCCGCGAGGGCGACAGCGGGGTGGAGGCGGTCGTGCACCGCGAGCTGCGCGCCAACGAGGCGGCCTTCGTCCGGCTGGAGCAGGAGTCAGCGCTCGGGCTGTCGAGGCTCCGGCTGCACGACGTCCTGCTGTGGCTCAGCGGCACCCTCCGGTTGACGCATGCCGTCGCGCTGGCCAAGGACGCGCGGCCCGGGTGAACGCGCGCGACGCCGTTCCCTGCGCGCGCCGCGGCGAGGACAGTGGGCCGCGCGGCGATGCCGCAGGGGCGTCGCCGCCGATCCCGAGAGGAGTGGTGGCATGTACGCCCGATCCACCACCGTGCGTGGCAACCCGCAGTCCCTCGACGACGCGATCGCCTACCTGCGCGACGAGGTCATGCCCGCCGTCCAGGAGATGGACGGCTGCATCGGCCTCTCGATGCTGTGCGACCGCGACAGCGGGCGGTGTATCGCCACGACCGCGTGGGAGACCGAGGAGGCGATGCACAACAGCGAGGGACGTGTCCACGACATGCGTCAGCGCTACGCGGAGATGATGGGCGGCGGCCGGCCGGAGGTGCAGGAGTGGGAGATCGGCATCCTGCACCGCGTGCACCCGGCACCGGAGGGCGCCTGCTGCCGGGTCATCTGGGGGCGGACCGATCCGGCGAACATCGAACGGGTGCTGGACGCCTATCGCATGGCTCTGCTGCCACGCATGGAGGACCTGCCCGGCTTCTGCAGCGTGAGCTTGCTGGTCGACCGCGAGAGCGGACGCTCGGTATCGGCGGTGGTCTACGAGAGCCGCGACGCCATGCTGCGCGCCACGGAGATGGGCAAGGCACTACGCGAGGACTTCAGCCGGCAGATGGCCACGGAGATCACCGACATCGCCGAGTTCGACCTCGCGCTCGCCCACCTGCGGGTACCGGAGACGGTCTGATCGTGCGCCCCACGGCGCACGCGGTACGCCGCGTGCGCCGTCAGCGGGACGGCGGGCTCCAGCGCGGGTCGCGGCCGGTCCGACCGAGCAGCCGCTCGAACGGCGGCGCGTCCTCGGGCACGGGCACCACCGGCCCGAACAGCCCGGCGGGCTCGTCGGTGGCATCGCCGCGGTCACCGACCATCTCCAGGCACGCCTGCACGCTCGCCGGATCCGGCCGGTAGTCCTGGCCGGTGGCGGCGGCGAGGTCCCAGCCGTGCACCAGCACCTCGTCGACCGCCACCGCGGCCATCGCCGGTGCCGGCATCCGCACCCCGGCGACCTCCGCCGTCCCCACCCAGGCGCTCGGCTCGCGCCAGGCCGCGGCGAGCGCCGCCAGCTGCGCGGGCAGCCGGGTGCGCCAGTCCGGCGCCAGGTGCGAGGCGTCGGCCGACGGGCCGCCCGGGAGATCCGCCTTCTCCGCGGCCAGCCGGAACGCGACCGTCAGCCCGACCAGGTGGTCGAGCAGCGCCGCGACCGGCATCCCCTCACAGGGCGTGGGACCGGTCAGCTGGTCGTCCCGGACGCCGGCCACCACGCGGCTCACCTCGGCGGTCGGGGGGCCGAGGTCGAGAGTGGTCGTCTGCATGCCCGTACGACCGGCCGGCGGGGCGGAACTCATCGCGGGTGCCGACGGTCGCCCCGCCGTCCAGCCCCAGCCCGGTGAGCACCATCCCGAGGATCAGGAAGCCGGTCTGCACCAGCGGGAACCGGAGCCCGATCACGACGACCTGCCCGATCGACCACAGCACCAGCAGCACGCCGACCGCCGTCGCCGCCGTCCAGCCGCGGGCCGAACGCCGCCGCAGGTGCAGGGCCGCCACCACGGGCAGGAGCCCGAACAGCACGAACAGCAGGAGCCCCGGCACCCGGTAGTCGCCCAGCAGCGGCCAGCCGGGCAGCTCGTCGACGGTCAGGCCCACGCTGCCGCCGGAGGGATCGGTGACCAGCGCCAGGCCGGCGGCCGCGCCGCCCAGGCTGATCACGGCCAGGACAGCGACGGTCAGCGATCGCAGTGACCTCATGACGCCGTCCTCCCCCTCGCGGAACGGGCCCATCCTGGCCGACCGGTCGCCCGCCTGCACAGGGGTGGGAGCCTCGTTGGGTGAGCGATGCCTTCGACCTCCGGCGGTTCCTCGACGCCCAGGCCCACACCTACGACCAGGCGGTGGCCGAGCTGCGCGCCGGCCAGAAGCGCACCCACTGGATGTGGTTCGTCTTCCCGCAGATCGCCGGGCTCGGCCGCAGCGGGATGGCGCAGCGGTTCGCGGTCTCGGGGCTCGACGAGGCCCGCGCCTACCTGGCGCACCCGACGCTGGGCCGGCGGCTGGTCGAGTGCGCGACGGCGCTCACCGACCTCGACACCGCCGACCCGGTGCAGATCCTCGGCCCGGTCGACGCCCAGAAGCTGTGCTCGTCGATGACCCTCTTCGCGCACGCCGCGCCCGATCAGCCCGTGTTCCGGGCCGTTCTCGACCACTACTTCGACGGCGCCGAGGACGACGCGACGATCAGCCGGCTCTGAATGACGTCCACCCCTGCTCGTGGAGCCGCTCGAACCCGTCGAGCAGCAGGTCGAGCGCGAACTCGAACTCGAACTGGTCGTCGCAGCCGCCGCCCACGGTCGACTCCTCCTCGTGGGCGCCGGCCGTGGCCATCTCGATGATCCGCGGATAGCGCGCGGCGAACTGCTCGAACATGGCCGCCCGCGCGTCCGGGTCGGCGGGTGGCGCCGGCGTGGGGAACACCTCCTGGGTGAAGCCCCACATCCGGGTGCCGAGGGCGTGCATCACGTGGTGGGTGAGGTCGATGGAGAAGCCGCCCGCCCGGAAGGTCGCGATCAGCGACTCCATGTGGTCGAGCACGACCGGTGAGGCGTGCGTGCGTGACTCGATCACCTGCGACGCCCAGCGGTGGCGCAGCAACGACCGGCGGGCCGCGAGGATCCGCTGCCGGACGGCGTCCTTCCAGTCCGCGCCGGCGGCGGGTGGCTCGATCTCGGCGACGATCACCTCGACCATGCCGTCGAGCAGCTGCTCCTTGTTCGCCACGTGCTTGTAGAGGGCCATCGGCACCACGCCGAGGCGTTCGGCCAGCGTGCGCATGCTCAGCGCCTCGATGCCGACGTCGTCCGCGAGGGCCACCGCGGCGCGCAGCACGCGGTCCCGGTTCAGCGCCCGTCGCGACGCCGTCTCGGGGCTTGACACGTGTACACCGTACACCTACGGTTTCCTACATGGGTGTACGCCGTACACTTACGTCCTCGAAGGGGTGTCCCGTGAGTTCCTCCCCCACGCGACCGTGGCTCGTCCCCGCCGGCCTGGTCCTGCTCAGCGCCGTGCCGATCCTCGCGGGCGCGGCGCGGGTGTCGGAGCTCGCCGGCGGGGCCGAGGTGACCGCGGACAACGCCCGCTTCTTCGACTCACCGGCTCCGGTGCTGGTGCACATCGTCGGCGCGAGCCTGTACTGCCTCCTCGGGGCGTTCCAGTTCCACCCGGGCCTGCGCCGCCGCCGGCCCGCCTTGCACCGCATGGCTGGGCGGGCACTGGTCCCCCTGGGCCTGGCCGCGGCCCTGTCGGGCCTCTGGATGACGCTGTTCTACCCCCGCCCGCCGATCGACGACGTGCTCCTGACCCCCATGCGGCTGTTCTTCGGTGCGGCGATGGTCGGCTGCATCGTCCTCGGCGTCGCCGCGATCCGGCGCCGGGACGTCGCCGCCCACCGGGCCTGGATGGCGCGGGCCTACGCGATCGGCCTCGGCGCGGGCACCCAGGTGCTCACCCATCTGCCCTGGATGGTGCTGGCCGGACAGCCGACCGGAACTCCCCGTGTCGTGCTCATGCTCGCCGGCTGGGTGATCAACCTCGCCGTGGTGGAGTGGGCGCTGCGGAGGCGGCCCACGAGGTCCATCCGAGCCACGGGCCGGCCATCCGCTCCCGCCGCACTCGCCCGGCTCTGAGCTCGTCGGCAGTCCGGTGAGCCGATGAGTCCGGGCGCTCGGGACGGTCGAACAGCACATGGACGCCACCAATCTCGCAGACCTGTACGGAACTCCGCTGCTCGACTGGCAACGGGTGGAGAACCGTCTGGACCGAGGTCTTGAGCAGGCACCCGGGACCGCGGGCCCGGGTCGCCACACGTGCTGGCTCGCGACGATCAATACCGACGGCAGCCCGCACGTGACAGGCATCGGAGCACTGTGGGTGTCCGGCATCTTCTACTTCGAGACGGGGGAGCGGACCCGCAAGGGACGAAACCTGGCCCGGGATCCACGGTGCGCACTGAGCGTCGCGACCGACGAATTCGACCTGGTGGTGGAGGGGGAGGCATCCCTGGTCGACGAACCGGACGTCGTAGCGGACCTGGCCGCCCGCTGGGCCGCCGACGGCTGGCCGGCATCCGTCGACGACACCGGCGTCGGCCTGACGGCGGAGTTCAGCGCGCCGTCCGCAGGACCGCCGCCATGGCGGATCTACCGGCTCCCGCCCCGGCGGGCCACGGCCCTGCTCGCGGTTCCCCCCGGCGGAGCCACCCGCTGGCGGTTCTGACCGAGGCCACCGCGATCGGGCCCCTCCGAACCCGGGAGTGAACTCCCGCGGAATTCGGGACGGCTGTACCTGTCGGCCGGGACGCGCCTCTTACTGGCGTCGAACGCGTCCGCCAGCCGAAGTCCGAGGTGCCCGATGACCGCCGTCCTCCCCCGCCCGCTCGTCCCGACGCCCCGGGCCTCCTCAGAGCCGACCACCCGCAGCACGCCCGCCGTCGCCTACCAGCGGGTGCTGCACCAGGCCGTGCGCCGCGAGTTCCGGATGCTGGCCGACCTCGCGAGCTGGGCACCGGCCGACGACACCGCCCGCACCGCCGACCTCACCGGGCACGCCGACCTGCTGTCGCGGGTCCTGCTCCAGCACCACGCCACCGAGCGGGAGCTGCTCTGGCCGGCACTGTTCCGCAACCTGCCGGCGCGCGAGCAGGACGCCGCCCGGGACGCCATCGGCTACTGGACCAGCCGGGCCGCACTCCTCGACCACATGCTGCGCGATCTCTCCACCGTCGCCCGGCAGTGGGCGGTCGCCGGCACGCTCCCCGCCCGCAACGCCTTCGCCCGGGCGTGCACGCGGGTCGCGGACACCGTCGAGGCGCACCTCGCCGCGGAGGAGCGCGACCTGCTGCCGCTGCTGTCGCGGTACCTGCCGACCAGCGAGTGGCGGGCGGTCAGCCGGGCGGCCACCACGACGCTCACCGGCCGCGAGCAGCTGCTGGTCCTGGGTCTCGCTCTCGAGGACGCCTCCGCCATCGACCGGGCCCGCCTCATGGCCGGCCTCTCCCCCGCCACCCGCACCGCCTGGCGGGTGATCGGCCGCCGCACCTACCGCGCCGCCGTCGTCCGCCTGCGCGGCGCCCCGCCGGCGGCCTGACGCTCACACGATGATGACCACCTTTCCGCGGACCCTGCCTGCGCGGAGGTGTTCGATGGCCGCACCGGCGTCGGCAAGCGGGAAGGTGCGGTCGACCGGCGCCCGCAGCGTTCCAGCGGCCAGGTGGTCGGCGAGGGTCTGGAGGTCTGCCTCCGTCGGCCCCGACATGTAACTGCGCAGGTTCTGCCGGATGAACGGGCTGAGCAGCATCGCGAGGAGCTGCCGCTCGATGCCCTGCCGCAATCCCCCCACCTCCGCCCCGGTGATGACCAGGGTGCCGTCGGGGGTCAGCGCCCGCCGGAGCTCGCGCAGCCTTCGGTTGCCGCCGGTGTCGAGGATGACGTCGTAGCGGCGTCCGCCGTCGGTGATCTGCTCGCGCGTGTAGTCGAGGACGTCGTCGGCGCCGAGGGACCGGACGAAGTCCACCTTCGCCGTGCTGCAGATGCCGGTGACCTCGGCGCCGGCCGCGACGGCCAGCTGCACCGCGTACGACCCGACACCCCCGCCGGCACCGATCACCAGGACCCGCTGGCCGGCCCGGAGGTCGCCCTTCCGCAGCCCTTGCAGGGCGGCGAGCCCCGAGTTCGCGACGGCGGCGGCCTCCTCGAACGACACGTTGGCGGGCTTGGGCACGAGGTTCTTCGCCGGGACGGACGCGTACTCGGCGTAGGTCCCCTGCCCCGTCCCGAACACCTCGTCACCCGGGCGGAACCGGGTCACGTTCGCGCCGACCGCCGTCACCGTGCCGGCGACGTCCATGCCCGGCACGGGGTTCTTCGGCCGGCGGACCCCGAAGCCCGCGAGCCGGATGAGGTGCGGTCGTCCGGTGATCACGTGCCACACGCCCTGGTCGACGCCCGCCGCGACCACCCGGACCAGCACGTCGTCGTCCCCCACGACCGGCTCCTCGACGTCGGCGAGCCGCAGCTGCCCGGGCGGACCGTAGGTCTCCTGCACGATGGCCTTCATCAGTCGACCGTGCGCAGGATCTGCTCGATGGACGACGTCCGGGAGCGCAGCTCGGAGACATCGGCGGCCGCCCGCTGCTGCGCGTCCAGGGTCTTCTCGGCCAGCTGCTCGTAGCGGCTGATCAGCTGCCGCAGATCGGCGTCCTGCTGCGCGGCGACCTTGAGCTTGCGGGACTCCAGGAAGGTCGCTCCCAGACCCAGGACGAACACCAGGGCCGCGACGATGATCCCCAGGATCAGGATCGTGTCCGGCCACGTGGTGCCGCTTTCGGCAGCGACGGTCATGAGCGCTTCTCCTTCTCTCCGGGACCCGTGGCCGGGTCCGGGCGGGTGAGGGTCGCGGCCGCCCGGGCCAGCGACTCGACGGTGAGGTGCAGGTCGAGGTCGGCGACCTCGAAGTACTTCATGGCCTTGCCGTCGTCGGACAGCTCGAGGCTGCCGACCACGAGGCCGGCGGCCTCCAGGCGCTGCAGGTGCATGTGCAGCAGCGGTCGGCTGATGCCGATCTCGCGCGCCAGGTGGCTGACGTAGTCGCGGCCACCGGCGAGGGTCGCCACGATCCGCAGCCGCAGGGGGTTGGCCAGGGCGGCCAGCATCTCCACCAGTTCGTCGCCGGTCGGCCGGTTCGCTGTCACGCCCCTCCTTCACCTGTAAGCGGTCTTTTTCATGTGCAAGTTAGCGGCGATCGCTGTCGCGGCGCAAGGGGATGCACGAGGACGTCCGCGGCGATCGCTCAGCACCGCGTCGAGGCAGACAGCGGTGGTGGTCCCCAGCTCGAGCCCTGAGGTCGGTGGCGGCCGAGGGCACGGTGCACGCCCACTCCGTCATGGACGTCGGTGGGGCGGGTGGAGGTGCGCATCGAGCCTGTCGGCGAGCGCTGTCCATCGACACCGCACGCCCCCACCGGCGCCACGGTGTGAATCCGGCCCTTCACGCGGCGGGATCAGCGCGTCTCACGCAGGCTGAGGGAGTGAGCGAGGAGAACAGCGGATCGGGCTACGTCGAGGCCGAGTACAAGCGCGACTCGAACTACATCGAGGACCGGATCACCGCCGACGGGTCCAGCGGCTGGCCGGTCGAGCCGGGCCGCTACCGGCTGGTCGTCGCCCGCGCCTGCCCGTGGGCCAACCGTGCGGTCATCGTCCGCCGGCTGCTCGGTCTGGAGCCGGTCATCTCGATGGGCATGTGCGGCCCCACGCACGACGAGCGCAGCTGGACCTTCGACCTCGACCCCGGCGGCCGCGACCCGGTGCTGGGCTACGAGCGGCTGCAGGAGGCCTTCTTCGCCCGCGACCCCGAGTACCCGCGTGGCATCACGGTGCCGGCGATGGTCGACATCCCGAGCGGCGCCGTCGTCACCAACGACTTCGCGCAGATGACTCTCGACTTCTCCACCGAGTGGACCGCCTACCACCGCGAGGGCGCGCCCGACCTCTACCCCGAGCACCTGCGGGACGAGATGGACGAGGTCATGGAGCGCGTCTACACCGAGGTCAACAACGGGGTGTACCGCTGCGGCTTCGCCGGCACGCAGGACGCCTACGACAAGGCCTACCAGCGGCTGTTCGCGGCGCTGGACTGGCTGGAGGAGCGCCTGGAGCACCGGCGCTTCCTGATGGGCGGGCAGATCACCGAGGCCGACGTCCGGCTGTTCACCACGCTGGCCCGCTTCGACGCCGTCTACCACGGCCACTTCAAGTGCAACCGGCAGAAGCTGGCCGAGATGCCGGTGCTGTGGGCCTACGCGCGCGACCTGTTCCAGCTGCCGGGGTTCGGCGACACCATCGACTTCCCGCAGATCAAGGAGCACTACTACGTCGTCCACACCGACATCAATCCGACGCAGGTCATCCCGTCGGGGCCCGACACCTCCAACTGGCTGCTGCCGCACGGCCGCGAGCAGCTGAGCGACCGTCCCTTCGGCGACGGCACCCCGCCCGGGCCGGTGTTCCCGGGCGAGGAGGTGCCGGCCGACCACGGTCCGGGAGGCGTTCCGCACCGCTGAGCGGGCTGTGGACAACGCTCTCCCGCGTCCGCGGGAGCTGCCACGGTGGGCGGCATGACGACGACGCCCCCGCTCGCTGACCTGCCGATCCGCTCCGCCGACGACCTGACCCGCCGCTGGACTGCGCTGCTCGACCCGCCGGTCTTCGGCACGCGCAGCCTCTGGCTGTGCTGGCTCGACACGACCGGCCGCATGCTGCCGGTGGTCGTGCCGGTCGACGACCTGCCACTCCTCCCCGACCCGGCGCTGGTGATGGGCCTGCGCCAGATCCACGACTCGATGCTGGACGAGCAGCTGGGCGGCGACGGTCACCTGGCGCTGGCGCTCTGCCGGCCGGGTCAGCCGCAGATCACCGGGGACGACGACGAGTGGGCAGAGGCGCTGCGGTCGGCGCTGGACGACGGGCAGATCGACGGCTCGTGGTCGCTGCACGTGGCCGCGAGCGGCTCGGTGGTCCCGCTGGTCGCGGCTCCCGAGTGGCGCTGGCGAGGCTGAGGTGGCCGTTCACCCGATCCGGCGGTGGGCCGCCGCCCTGTCCACAGTGAGCGAGAAGCCCCGGTCTCGAACTGCGTAGTCTCCGCCTGTGCGTGATCTTCGGGGGTTGGGTCGGCTCGGACGCACGGTGATCGGTGTACTGGTCGGGACGGCGCTGCTCACCGGCTGCTCCGAGAAGCAGGAGGCCAGCGAGACGCTGCCGTCGCCGAGCGCTGCCGAGACGACCGAGGCACTGCCGCCCTTGGGGCCGGAGGACTTCCCGGTTCCCGACGAGGCCCGCACCAAGGACGCGGCTGGTGCGGAGGCGTTCCTCCGCTACTACATCGAACTCCTCAATCGCTTACAGGCCATTCCGCTAGGTGAGCCTCTCCGCGAGCTGAGCCCTGAGTGCGAGACGTGCCTCCGCATCGCACGTGCCTTCGACGATGCGGCAGCTGCGGGTTGGACGTACCAAGGCGGCGAGGTCTCCCTCAATGACGTCACTGAGCCACAGCTGAATGGTGATACCGCCTCGTTGGTCTTCGGAGCCCGCGTGGAGGTGCTTTCTATTCGGGACTCTGCGGGGACGCCCATTCCCGACGGGCAAGAGGACCTCTCACCCAACGCCGGAAGCGGCATGACGCTGAGGTGGTCGTCCGAGCATCATTCATGGCTCGTAGCAGGACTCACAATCGGATGAACCGAGCCGTAGCGCGGTTGTTGCTTCTCGTGGGCCTGGCTGTCGCGCCAACCCTCCAGGTCGGCACTGCTCACGCGTGCAACTCGATACGAGGATGCTCATCTGGAGTCGAGGACGGCTCCGTGACTATTGCGTACGAGGGGCCTGCTGTAGCCGGAGTCGTGGGCGCACCAGATGCTGAAGCTGTCGCCTTCGAATGGCGGCTGTTCGACCGCTGCCTCTCGGCAGCAGAGACCACGGGGTATTGCTCGCCGACTGACGTGCGGGCATGTCCGCCCGCAGAGCTTGGACGAGTGGTGGGCTTCTTCGTCGTACAACGACGACCGATCGTTCGCCCGGACCTCACCTACGTCAATCCCGACGATCCGGCGGAGGTACTCCCTTCGCCGACCGGCCTCGCACCTGGAGATTCGGTCGGGGATTGGCGCAATCAGTCGGAGGGCTGCTACGACATCACTCCGCTGAACCCGCCGCCGTCCGGCGCGGAGGTGTTCAGCTACTTCCAGCGGTTGCCGCTCCCCCAGCTGACGACCCAGCACCAGCCGCCGGGCGACGGCCTGACCGGACTGCCGGTGATCTTCTACACCGACTCCCCCACGACGCAGACCTTCACCGTCGACATCCGCGGCTTCACCGTCGTCATCGAGGCCACCGCCGAGCAGTTCATTTGGCACACCGGCGACGCCACCGGTCAGATCGTCAGCACCGACCCCGGCGCTCCCTATCCGAACCAGACCGTCGAGCACTCCTACCGGTCCGGCACCTACACCGCCTACCTCACCGTCACCTGGGGCGCGACGTTCACCGTCAACGGCAGCGCGCCGGCCGACGTCCCCGGCACCACGACCACCGACGGCCCGCCGGTCACCTTCGACGTCCTCCAGGCCCGGCCGGTCCTCACCAACCCGTACGACTAGAACCCCGCCAGGCAACCGCCGCCCTGGATGGGCGCCAGGAGCGAGGAGTGAACGTGCACGGAAAGGTCGCCATCGTGACGGGCGCGGGCAGCGGAATCGGATCGGCCACTGCCCTGGCCCTGGCCGCCGATGGCTGGCGCGTGGTCGTGGCCGGCCGCCGACGGGAGGCGCTGCAGGCCGTGGCCGATCAGGAAGGCGGCGGACGGCTGCATCCGGTGGCGACCGACGTGACCGACGAGGCGTCGGTGCGGGCGCTGTTCGACGAGGCCGTCAACGCCTACGGGCGGCTCGACCTGCTCTTCAACAATGCCGGTCAGTTCGGTCCTGCGCTGGAGATCGACGCCGTGCCCCTGACCGAATGGCAGGAGGTGGTGGCGGTGAACCTCACCGGCGTCTTCCTCTGCACCCGGGAAGCTTTCCGGATCATGCGCTCGCAACGGCCACAGGGCGGCCGCATCATCAACAACGGATCCATCTCCGCCCAGGTCCCGCGCCCGAGATCCGCGGCCTATACCGCGACGAAGCATGCGATCACCGGCCTGACGAAGTCGACGTCCCTCGACGGTCGGCCGTACGACATCGCGTGCGGGCAGATCGACGTGGGCAATGCGTCGACCGAGATGACGGAGGCCATGGCGAAGGGGGTCCGGCAGGCCGACGGCAGTGTTCGACCCGAGCCCCGGATGGCGGTTGACGATGTGGCTCGCGCGGTCGTCTACATGGCGAGCCTGCCGCTCGGCGCGAACGTCGCGAACCTGACCGTTCACGCCACCACGATGCCGTACATCGGCCGGGGATGACCGCGTCGGCATGGACGCTGGAGCCTCGACGGTGCCGGCGTTCGGGCCGCTCAGCGCCAAGCCCGCCACCCGAGTCCATGAGCAGACCGACGTCGTCCGCCGTGGTGTCACCTCAGTCGTCGACCACCTCGAGCACCGCCTCGGCCAGCAGCCGCTGCCCCTCCTCGGTGGGATGCACGTCGTTCGGCAGCACCAGCCCCGCCGCGACCGAGTCGCCACCGGCCTGCCTCGCCTCCGACTCGAACGCCTCGTACCCGTTCGCGACATCGGCGCCGTTGGCCTCCGCCACCTCGCCGATCGCCGCGTCCAGCTCCGCCGTCGCGCTTCCCTGGGCGTTCGCGTAGTCGAGCGCGTAGTACGTCACGACGACGATCTGGCCCTCGTAGCCGCCTCCGTCGCGCAGCGTGGACAGGATCGTGCCGAGGTTGGCCCGGACTGTTCGGATCACCCCGGCCAGCTCCTCGGGGGTCGAGCACCGGTTCGCCGTCGTCTGCTGGCAGAGGAAGCCGTCGTTTGCGCCGAGCTGCAGCGTCACCAGCTCCACGTCCCCGTTCTCGGTGAGAGCGTCCAGCGCGAAGTCCAGCTGTGACTGGTCGACCGACTCGTAGCGCACGTGCAGCGGGTACGCCGTCCGGTAGCCGAAGCCCGACTGCAGCGAGTTCTGGCAGCCGTTGCTCTGCGCCGTGGTGTCCAGGAAGCTCGCCGTCGTCTCGCCCGGGCAGGACGCGTTGACCACCTCCAGTCCCAGCTCCGCGCCGACCAGCTCGGGGTAGCCGGCGAAGTTGGCGGCGTCGGAGAACCCGGTGATCGCGCCGCCGCGGAAGCCGAACGGCACCGAGTCACCGAGCGCCAGGTACGTGCCCGAACCGGCGTCGCCGCTGGATTCGGCGGAGGTGCCGGGCACGGCGGACGTGCTGGTATCAGACGACTCCGGCGTCGACCCAGCCGACGAGCACGAAGAGGTGACGACGGACGCCGCCAGGGCGATCGCGGCCCGTGTCATCCGGCCCGCCAGGCGACTCCGCACGTGCAGTACCCCCTGAGTCCGCAGCCCCCGGGCGGTGGTCGATGCGGCGACCGCCACGGTATGCCACCAATCCATCGGCGGATCCGGGGAGGCGGAGCCCGAGGCCTCCTGTTGTGCCCGGATCCCGCGGGAGACTGCACCATGCCGACCCGCGGAGACGTCGCAGCCCTGTTGAGCACCCGATCGACGCTGCGGCGGATCGGCCCGTACGAGATCACCGACGATCCCGACCGCGTCGACGTCGACGTGGTCCATGCCTTCCTGTCCCAGGTCTCCTACTGGCGCAAGGGCGTCGCCCGCGCGCGCGTGGCCACGTCGGTGCGCATGTCACTGCCGCTCTCGGTCCACCTGCTGACGACGGAGCCGACCATGGTGGGGTTCGCCCGCGTCGTCACCGACACCGTCACCCACGCCTGGCTCGACGACGTCTTCGTCCTCCCGGAGCACCGCCGCCAGGGGCTCGCCGGCGCGCTGATCGAGGCGGCGCTCACCCATCCCGCGGTCGCCGACGCCTCGTTCCAGCTCCTGCTCACCGCCGACGCCCACGCGCTCTACGCCCGCCACGGCTTCCGGCCGTTCCCCGACCCGGCCGCGCTGATGGCACGGGCGCCGGGCCCCGCCCCGGCCGCCTGACCCGCGCCGGGACCCGGAGCATTCCTCCCAGGCATGGCGCAACGCCTTCGGCGCCGACGTCCTGCCCTCGGATCGGTCAGTGCCCGACGGCCCGCTCCACCGCGTCCGCCAGGAGTCGCTGACCCTCCGCCGTCGGGTGGACGTCGTTCGGGTGCACCAGCCCCGCGGCGATGGAACTGCCCCCGGCCTGCAGCGCCCGCGACTGGAACGCCGTGAACCCGTCCGCGACGACCGCGCGGTTCTCGGCCGCCGCTGCGGTGATGGCCGCGTTGAGGATCCGGGTGCTGGCCACACCCACCGGGTCGGCGTAGTCGAGGGCGTAGTACGTGACGACGACGAGCCGCCCGCGGTAGTCCCCCTCCTCCCGCAGCGTGCACAGGATGTGGTCGAGGTTCACCCGCACCCGTTCGGCCAGGGCCGCCAGCCCCTCCGGCGTCGAGCACTCCCCGGTGCGCTGGCAGAGGAATCCGTCGTTCGCCCCGAGCTGCAGGGTGACGAGCCGCACGTGCGGTTCCTCTTCGAGGACCTGCAGCGCGTAGTCGAGCTGCGAGCCCTCGTAGTCGACGTGCAGCGGGAAGCGGTCCCGGTAACCCAGGTCCGAGCCGAAGGAGTTCTGGCAGCCGTTGCTCTGCGCGGTGGCGTCGATGAAACTGGCCGTCGTCTCGCCCGGGCAGCTGGCGTTCAGCAGGCGCAGCCCCAGGTCGCGGGCGACCAGCTCGGGATAGCCGACGAAGTTGTCCGGGTCCGGGTACAGATCGGGTCGGTTCCCGACGTAACCGAACGGCACCGAGTCGCCCAGGGCCAGGTAGGTGCCCCCGGGCGCCGTCGCGCCGTGGGACGGGCGCTCCCCCGCTGGCACCGCCAGCGCCGGGTTGGTCACCGCCACCAAACCGATGACCGCTAGCAGGACCAGGACCAGCTGCCACAGCCGCTGTGTCAGGGACGGAAGCATCGGTGCTCCTCGGTGACTACCGACCGGATGGGTCCGGTCACCGTAGAGCCAGCGAATGCGGAACGGTACCCGTTCGATTTCGCCCCCGGCGTGTCGGTCGCGACCCGCCGCGAGGCTCAGAGGATCCGGATCCGCAGCCGGCGGAACCCGCGGCCCTTGTTCTCCATCTTGACCACCTCGACCCGGCCGACCATCGACGTCGAGGCGACGTGGGTGCCGCCGTCCGCCTGCGTGTCGAGGCCGACGATGTCGACGATCCGCACCTCCTCGATGTCCGGCGGCAGCAGGTTGGTCGCGGTCCGGATGATGTCGGGGATCGCGAACGCCTCCTCGCGCGGCAGCGTCTTCACCTCGATCGGGCGGTCCCGTGCGATCTCGGCGTTCACCGACTCGGCGATGCGCTCCTTGAAGTCGGCCGGCACCTCGGCCAGGTCGAAGTCCATCCGCGCGGTCAGCGGCTCCATGTTGCCGCCGGTCACCAGCGCGCCGAAGTCGCGGAAGACCACGCCGGTGAGCACGTGCAGCCCGGAGTGGGTGCGCATCAGCTGGGTGCGCCGCTCGTCGTCGAGCGCGCCGCGGACCGCCGTCCCCACCGGTGGCAGGGGGTCGCCCTCGACCGGGATGAGGTACAGCTCGTCGCCCTTGCGGGTGCCGGCGATACGGGTCCGGACCCCGCCCCACAGCAGCACGCCCTCGTCCGGCGGCTGGCCGCCGCCGCCCGGGTAGAAGGCCGACCGGTCGAGCACGATGCCCTGCTCGGGGTCGGACGAGAGCACCGTCGCGTCCCACTCCCGGACGGTGGCGTCGGCGAGGTCGAGTCGGTGCGTGTGCCCGTGGTGGTGGTCGGTCGCTGTGGTCACGTCGGCATGCTGCCCGTGCGGGAACGGACGGCGACAGGGCCTCCCCCTCCGAGTGGACCGAAAACTGTCGGTACCCCCACCTAACGTGCAGGTGTGCTCGACCAGCCGCCACGAACCGCGGACGACGGCGTCCCGGTCCTCCCCGTCCCCGACACCGTGGCGGCCGACCTGTCCGACCTCGAGCTGGTGGCCGACATCTGGGCCGACGACGCCCGCGAGGCCCGCCATGCCGCCTGCCGTGCCGCCTCCATCGCAGCCCTGGCGCGCCGCCGCGGCGTCGAGCGCGACCGCGAGTTCGGCCCGCTCGGAGGCCCCGGTCCCGACTCCCGGCTGCGCCGGTCACCGGTGCTCACCGACGTCTCGGAGACGTTCGTGTCCGAGCTGGCACTGATCCGTGGGTGCTCGGAGATGGAGGCCGAAGCGCTCGCGGTCGAGTCGATCCTCCTGACGACCACGCTGACCGGCACCTGGGCGGCGCTGTACGAGGGCCGCCTCGACGTCCGCAAGATGCGTGCCGTCGTCGACCTGCTGGGCTCGGCGAAGCCGCAGGTAGCCGCCGCGATCGAGCAGCGCGTCCTGCCCGACGCGGGCCGGCTCACCGTCGCCCAGCTGCGACACCGGATCCGCCGGCTGCTCGCCCGACTCGACGCGAAGGCGCTGGACGAGCGTCGCGCCGAGGCGGCGCGGAGGGCGGACGCCCGCACTCAGCCCACCGGGGACGGCATGAGCCGGCTGGTCGTCGACCTGCCGGTTGCGACGGCCGCGGCGTGCGAGAGCGCCATCCGGCAGCACGCCGAGCATCTTCGAGCGGACGGCGACCGACGGCCGATCGGCGTCATCCGATCCGCTGTCGTGGCCGATCTGATCCTCCGTCCGTGGGACACGTCGCGTCCCTCCGTCACGGCTCAGCTCGTGGTGCACGCGCCCCTCGCGGCGCTCGCGGCCGAGGGCGGGAGCGCCCGGCCCGCCGCCGAGATCGCCGGTCAGGTCGTCACCGCCGCGGAGTGCCGGGAGTTGCTCGAGCAGCTCGACATGCTCGGTGTCCGCTCCTCGCCGTCCGGCGGCTGCGTCCAGGTGGCCATGGGCGACCCGGTGACCGGCCGACTGCTGGCGGTCGCCACCCGCAGCGAGCTGCGCCGTGGAGCCTTCGGCACACGCAGGACCCGCCGCCGGGGCCACGGCCTGACGGTGACGGCGGTGCGCCCGTCCTGGAGACCGATGAGCGCGAGCCCGCCGGCCGACAGCGCCGCAGCCGATGGGCCCGGACTCCGGCCGCCACCGCCCACGCGCAGATACCGCCCGACCGCGCCGCAGCGGCGCTTCGTCCGGATACGCGACCGGCATTGCCGCATGCCGGGCTGCTGCCGGGCCCCCGGCCGGTGCGACATCGACCACGGCACCGCCTACGGCGACGGCGGCCCGACCGACTGCTGGAACCTCTGCTGCCTGTGCCGTCGCCACCACCGGATCAAGACGTTCGCCCGCGGATGGCACTTCGAGCTCCTCGCCGACGGACGGCTGATCGTCCGAACGCCGAGCGGGGTCTCACGGATTACCACGCCGCCTGGCTGGTGCTACGACCCGGAGCCCGACCCGCCCTGGCTCGACGAAGAGGCGCCACCCGACCGGCTCCGGAGCTGATCGCGGCTCTCGACACGACGTCCGGACAGCACCGCTTACCGCGCGCCCGGCCCGATCGCCGGTTACGTTGCCGGGGAGTGACGGCGGTCACGTCGCCGTCTCCGGATCCGACAGGCAGGTTCGCGTGCTCTACACCGCTTACGAATTGCAGCGCCGAGCAGGGGCGCCCGTCGCCGCTGCCTCCGAGCTGACCGCCCGGGCACTGCACGCGCTGCCGGCGCCCTGGGCCCGTGTCCCCGCCGTCCGTCATCTGCGGGCGGCCTGCGACATCGTCGCCCGGGTCCGGCCCACCCACGAGCGGCCGGCCTTCGGCATCGACGCCGTGCAGGTGGGCGACCGGATGGCCGACGTGCACGAGAACCCGCTGAGCCGCACGCCGTTCGCGACCCTGCTGCACTTCGCGAAGCCGTCGGTCACGGGTCAGCCGCGGGTCCTCGTCGTCGGCCCGATGTCGGGGCACTTCACCACCCTGATCCGGCCGGCCATCCGCACGCTGCTCTCCGACCACGACGTGCACGTCCTCGACTGGCACAACGCCCGCGACATCCCGGTCGAGGACGGACGGTTCGGGCTCGACGAGTACATCGAGCACGTCATGGACGCGCTGCGCTACCTGGGGCCCGACACCCACGTCGTCGCCGTCTGCCAGCCCGCCGTCCCCGTCCTGGCGGCCGTCGCGCTGCTCGCCGCCGACGACGATCCCGCCCAGCCGCGCAGCGTCACGCTCATGGCCGGGCCGGTCGACACCCGGGTGAACCCCAACCGGGTGAACACGATGGCCGCCACCAAGCCGCTCGACCACTTCGAGCGCCGGGTGATCGACACCGTGCCCGCGCGCTACCCCGGCGCCGGCCGGCGCGTCTACCCGGGCGTCGTGCAGCTGACCGCGTTCATGTCGATGAACCCGCGCCGGCACCTCAGCGCGCACGCCCGGCTGTACCGCGACCTGGTGTCCGGCAACGTCGAGAGCGCCGCGGCCACCCGCGCCTTCTACGACGAGTACGGCGCGGTGATGGACGTGCCCGCCGAGTTCTACCTCGAGACGGTCGGCCGCATCTTCCAGGAGCACCACCTGGCCACCGGCCGGCTCACCTGGCGCGACCGTCCGGTCGATCCCGGCGCCATCACCCGGACGGCGCTGCTCACCGTCGAGGGCGCCAACGACGACATCTGCTCCCCGGGGCAGACCGAGGCCGCCCACGCCCTGTGCACCGGGATCCCCGAGGAGCGCAAGCAGCACCACCTGCAGCCGGGCGTCGGCCACTACGGCGTCTTCAGCGGCTCACGCTGGGAGGCCGAGGTCTATCCGGTCCTGCGGAGCTTCATCGACCGGGCACGCGCCGAGGAGGAGGTGGCCGCACCGGCCTGACCGCCCCGCGCCGGAGTGCCGGCCCGATCCGCCCGAGGCGTTGACCGTCGCGATCGGCGGCGAGGACCCTCGGGCGTGCGGCGATGCCGCAGGGGCGTCGCCGGCACCGGAGAGGAGTGGTGGCATGTACGCCCGATCGACCACCGTCCGAGGCGACCCGCGAAGGGTCGACGACGGCATCGCCTACGTGCGCGACGAGGTCATGCCGGCCCTGCAGGGGATGAGCGGCTGCGTCGGTCTGTCGATGCTCTGCGACCGCGATTCCGGCCGCTGCATCGTGACCAGCGCCTGGGCCGACGACACCGCGATGCGGGCCACGGAGGAGACGGTCCGCGCGATGCGCGAGCGCGTCGCCGAGATGTTCGACGGCGACATCGAGGTCAACCAGTGGGAGATCTCGGTCCTGCACCGCATGCGGGAGGCCCCCGACGGCGCGTGTACCCGCGTGACCTGGACCCGGAGCGATCCGGCGCAGATGGACCGGGTGATCGACACCTTCCGGTTGGCCCTGCTGCCGCGGCTGGAGGACATCCCCGGCTTCTGCAGCGTCAGCGTCATGATCAACCGGGTGAACGGCATGTGCGCGGTGGCCGCGACCTACGAGAGCCGGGAGGCCATGCGGGCATCGCGGGAGACGGTCGCCGCGATGCGGGACGAGTTCACCCAGCAGCTCGGCCTGGAGGTCACCGACATGGCCGAGTTCGAACTCGTGCTCGCCCACCTGCGGGTGCCCGAGACCGTCTGAGGAGCCGGCCGGTACCCACGGTCACCCGGCCGTGGGTGCCGGCTCGCGGTCCCGGGCGGCGGGCACCCGCCGGCTGGGCCCGACCGGCGCGCGGTCGGCCAGGTGCAGCGCCGCCGCCGAGGCGAGCACCTCGCGGTCGAGCCACTCCAGCAGGAACCTCGACCCGTACACCTCCACGACGTTCGCCTCGGACGGGTGCGGCACTTCCGGGGTCGCGGTCATGGCTCCATGCCACCAGGCGCCGATGTCCGGGACGTGGCCGCCGTGGGTCGCCTCGGTGACGCCTGGCTGCGGCTGTCACACCACGCGGGTCACACCGCGCGGGTCACACCACCCGGGTCAGCGCCGGCCAGAGCCCGTCGGGACCCTCGGCCAGCAGCCCGGCGCCCAGCACCCTCCCCCACGCCAGGTCGCTGCCCGCCTCGTCGCGCCACGACCACAGCCGCCGGGTCAGGTGGTGCAGCTTGTGCTCCTGGGTGAACCCGATCGCGCCGTGCACCTGGTGCGCCAGCCGGGCCACCACCTCGACGGCCGCCCCCGCCCGCACCTTCGCCGCCGCCGCGGCCAGGTGGAAGCCCGGGTCATCGTGTGCCAGCGACTGCACCGCGGCGTCGGTCAGCGCCGTCACCGCGGTCACCTGCCCGGCCATCTCCGCGAGCTCCATCTGGATCGCCTGGAACCGGCCCAGCGGCCGGCCGAACTGGTGCCGCTCCCCCGCGTACTGCACGGTCCACGCCAGCACCTGCTCCAACGCCGCTGCCAGCTGCACCGCCCGCGCGAGGGCGAAGCGCGCCCGCACCCCGCCCGCCTGCGCCTCGGTCAGCAGGGCACCCGACGCCGGCGCCTCGTCGAGCACCAGCGAGCCGCGGGGCTCACCGGCCAGGTTGGAGGCGTCGGTGGCCGGCAGCCCGGAGGCGTCGACCAGCGCCAGGACGGCGCCGCCGATCCCGGCCGGCGCGGGCGCGAGGACGGCGACGTGCTGCGCCACCCCGGACCACGCGATGTCGGTGACGGTGCCGTTGAGCGTGAACCGCCCCGGCCCGTCGCCGTCGTCGACCGGGTGCACGGTCACCGCGTCGGCCACCGCGAACGTGGTCGGCCGCTCCGGCGACGGGAGCTCCAGGTCGGCCGCGAGAAGCGCCGGACCGGCGACCAGCAGCTGCTCGGCGACCGGCACGGCGCCGGCCCCCTTGGCCACGGTGGCCACGATGGCCACGGCGTCGGCGAGCTCGCCGCCCGAGCCGCCGGCCTCCTCGGGTAGCCCCACGCCGGTCAGGCCGGCGTCGGCCAGGGCGCCCCAGAGCCCGGCGTCCCACCGGCGGTCAGGAGTGAGCACGAACGGCGGGAAACCGCTCAGGATGTCGCGGACGGTCTCGACCACCAGGTCCTGGTCCGTGGTCACCGCAGGCCCAGCCCACGCGCCACGATCCCCTTGAGGATCTCGTTGGTCCCGCCGCGCAGCGTGTAGCCGGGCGCGTGCAGCTGCGCCTCGGCCAGCGCCCGGCCCAGCGGATCGGGTGAGTCCAGCGACGGCGTCACGTCGACCACCCGGCGGATCTCCTCGATCACGTCCCCCTCGAACGTCGTCCCCACGTCCTTGACCAGGGCGGCCGGGATGTCGGGCAGCTCGCCGCGGTCCAGCGCGGCGGCGATCCGCAGCGACATCTGCCGCAGCGCGAGCAGCCGGGCCGACAACCGCCCGAGCGTCGCCAGCGCGGCCGGGTCCGGCGAGCCGGCGACGCGACGCGCGAACTCGGCGACGAGCGGATACGTCGACAGGAACCGTTCCGGCCCCGACCGCTCGAAGGCCAGCTCGGCGGTCACCTGGTGCCAGCCGTTGCCCTCCTCGCCGAGCAGCATGTCGCCGGGGACGACGACGTCCTCGAACACGACCTCGTTGAAGTGGTGGCCGCCGTCGAGGATCCGGATGGGGTTCACCGTGATGCCCGGCAGCGACAGGTCGACCAGCAGCTGCGACAGCCCCTGGTGCCGCCCGCGCGGGCCCTCACCGGGCGGCGAGGTGCGCACCAGCACGATCCCGTAGTGCGACGCGTGCGCGTTCGACGTCCAGACCTTGGCGCCGTTGACCACCCAGTCGCCGTCGCCGTTGCGGCTGGCCTTCGTGCGGATCGAGGCCAGGTCGGAGCCGGAGTCCGGCTCGCTCATCCCGATGACGAAGTAGCACTCCCCCGCGGCGATGCGCGGCAGGATCGTCCGCCGCTGCTCCTCGGTGCCGTAGCGCAGCAGGTTCGGGCCCGACTGCCGGTCGGCGATCCAGTGCGCCGCGACCGGGGCACCGGCGGCGAGCAGCTCCTCGGTGACGGCGTAGCGCTCCATCGCCGAGCGCTCGTGGCCGCCGTACTTCCTGGGCCACGTCATGCCGAGCCAGCCGCGCTGCCCCAGCTTCCTCGAGAAGGCCGGGTCGACGCCGGACAGCCAGGTGTCCACGTGGGTCCGGAAGGTGCCGGCGGCCAGCTCGGCGGCGAGGAACTCGCGCACCTCCGCCCGCACCTGCTCGGCCGCCTCGGACCGCGGCGCGGGCGCCAGCGTCAACGAGGTGTTGCTCATGCGACTCCCCACGTCGGTGTGGCTGCTGCCGGAGTCGGTTCTACCCGTCGCCCGTCCCGCCCCGTGCAGTGGGCCCCGACATACTGCGGCCCATGGACGCCTGCGCCGCCTGCGGCTACGACTACGCGGCCCTCCCCCGCCCTGCCCTGGCGCCGTCGCTCGCACTCGGCGCCGCGCAGCACGCCGCCCGGTTGACCGCCGCCGACGCCGCGCTCCGCCACCGGCCGGCCCCCGGGGTGTGGTCGCCCCTGGAGTACGCCTGCCACGTCCGAGACGTGCTCCGCGTCCAGCGCGACCGGGTCCTGCGTACCCAGGCCGAGGAGCAGCCGCAGTTCGTGCCGATGGACCGCGACCGTCGCGCGGTCGACGAGGACTACAACGGCCAGGACCCGGCCCGGGTCGCCGGCGAGCTGCGCTCGGCCGGAGCCGCGATCGCTGCGCTGCTCGACGGCCTCGACGGCTCCGGGTGGGCGCGCACCGGCGTCTACAACTACCCCACCGCCGCCGTCCGGGACGTCGACTGGATCGCCCGGCACACCCTGCACGAGGTGATCCACCACCTCATGGACGTCGACCGCGGGCTGGGCGCGGCCGGCTGAGCGTCAGCGCTCCGGATCGTCGTCCTGGGCCGGGCCGCGGGTGAGCTGGCGGAACTCGCTGACCACGTCGGTCGCGACGGTCCCGAGCGAGTTCAGCGCCCCGGTGACCAGCCGGCGCACCCCGGTGATGTCCAGCCCGAGGCCGGCGCCGAGACCCGCCGCGACGTCCCTCCCGCGCAGCTCCCCGGCCGGGCCGTCCCGCTCGGCGAGCTCCGGTGACCAGCGCATCGCGTCACCGGACATGGACCAGTCACCGGTGGCGCCGTCGATCGCCTGCGCGACCGGATTGGGAACCGCCCGGTCGACCTGCGCGCCGGGATCCGCTCCTGAGTGCATGGCCGCCCCCTGGTGGAGTGCTCCACACCATGGTGACCCCGACCCCGGCACGGGGGAAGGGCCGCGGGTCAGCTCCGGCGGGTCAGCGCCAGCAGCGCGATGTCGTCGGCACGGTGTGCTCCGGTGAGGTCGGCCAGCAACCGGTCGCACAGCTCGTCCGGGTCCGAGGTGCCCGCGTCGACGGCCGCCGCCAGCAGGTGCGCCAGGCCCTCGTCGATGTCGGCCGACCGGCTCTCCACCAGCCCGTCGGTGAACAGCACCAGCGTGGCGCCCACCGGCAGCACCCCCGCCCACTCGAGGGCCGGGGCGGGCGCCGGCGGCGCCCCCAGCATCCGGCTCGGGGCCACCGGCAGGAACTCCGCCTGCCCGGCGGTGATCAGCATCGGCGGCAGGTGGCCGGCCGAGGCGATCCGCAGCTGACCGGTGGTCGGGTCGAGCGTCGCGAAGAGCGCGGTCGCCATGCGCTGCAGGCCCAGCAGCGACCAGCTGGCCTGCAGCCGGTCGATGATCGCGCTGGGTGACGGCCGGTCGACCAGCAGCGCCCGGTAGACCGAGTTGAGCTGCCCCATGGTGGCCGCCGCCGTGATGTCGTGACCCACCACGTCACCGACGGCGAGGGCCACTTGGTCGCCGGGCAGCCGGACGACGTCGTAGAAGTCGCCGCCCACCGCCACGCCCTGCGTCGCCGCCAGGTAGCGGACGGCCGTCGCCAGCCCGGGCAGCTCCGGGGGCTGCGGAGGGAGCAGGTTCTCCTGCAGGGTGTGCGAGGTGGCGACGTCGACCTCGTACCGCTGGGCCTTGGCCACGACGAGGGCGACCTGCAGCCCCAGCTGCTCGGCGACCTCCACGTCGGCCGGCGTGAAGGCGCCGCGGGCCCGGTCGGCGCAGAGGGTGACCACCCCCAGCCGTCGCCCGTCGGCCACCAGCGGAACGGCCACGACGCTGGCGATGTCGAGGACCTGGGCCACCTCGACGTGCCGCTCGTCGGAGGCGATCGACGCGATGAGCTCAGGATCCATCGACCGCACCCACTGCGTGCGCCCCTCCCGCAGTGCCCGCACGCTCGGATGGCTGTCCCGGCGCGTGGTCAGCGGGCGGTCGCGCAGCTCGTCGGCCAGTGGCTGGGACCGCGGATCGCGGTGCCGGACCGCGGGCCGGGTGAGTCCCTGCTCGGTGACGAGGTCGATGACGCACAGATCGGCCAGCCGTTTCACGGCGAGCGCCGCCAGCCGGTCCACCGTCTCCGTCACGTCGGCCGCGCCGGCCAGCAGCCGGGCGGCGTCGAGGAGGAACGCCGCCCGCTCGGCCTGCCGGGCGGTCTGCTCGTGCAGGCGCGCCCGCTCCAGCGCCTGCCCGGCCTGCCGGCCCAGGGTCCACAGCAGGTCGGTCTCCCCCGGCGTGAGGGCACGGCGCTCGTCGGGATCCTCCAGCCTGATCAGGTCGCCGGACCTCGCCCCGAGGCCGAGCACCAGCACGCCGAGCCGCCGGCTGTCGGCCGACACGGGCACGATCACCAGGTCGGAGATCTCGCCCTCCGCCATCGCGGTGGCCAGACCCGGCTGCGCCGACCTCAACCGCGCGTCCAGCGGGATCGACCGGACCCCCTGGGCCAGCTCCAGCGCCAGCTGACCGCCGGCCGCGTCGCGCAGCTCCCCGAGCAACGTCGGCGGCAGCCCCTCCACGCGCAGCAGTCGCAGGGTGGGCAGGGCTCCCGGCTCGGTCCCGGACTGCTCGTCGATGAGCACGAGTGCCGCGCCGCGCGCCGACATCGCCGCCCGGCTGCGCTCGACGATCACCGTCGCGACGTCCTCCACCGTCGTGGCCGCGGCGAGGTCGGAGACCACCTTCTGCAGGGTCCGCGAGCGAGCCTCGGACTCCTCCGCCGCCCGCTGTGCGGCCAGCAGCTCGCGCTCGTACCGCCGTCGGGCCGTCGCCTCGAACAGTGTCGCGCGCACCAGGACCGGCGCCCCGGACTCGTCCCGCAGTTCCACGGCATTGAGCAGGCACGGCAGCAGGGAGCCGTCCACCCGGACGACGTCCAGCGCGATCTCCCGCACCGCGCCCTGCATGCGCAGCAGCGGGGCCAGGTGGGTCTCGTAGAAGACCCGCCCGCCGACGCTGAGCAGCTCCTGGAAGCGGGTGCCGATCAGCTGCTCGGCCGGGCGGCCGGTCCACGCGCAGAACGTCCGGTTGACCTTGACGATCCGGCCGTCGGGCAGCGTGGACAGGTAGCCCATCGGCGCGTTCTCGTAGAGGTCGGCCGGGTCCTCCTCGAGCAGGCGCCCCAGCTGCGCCCGTGGATCGTGGCCCTGGCTGCCGATGGGGTCCGTGGCGCTCACCCCGTCAGGAAGGCCCGGATCGCGGCCGTCGTCTCCTCCGGCGCGCTCAGGTGCGGCACGTGCCCGGTCGCCTTCAGCTGCGTGAAGGCGCTCCCGGGGATGCTGGCGTGCACGTACCGGCCCACCACCTCCGGCGCGATGACGTCGTCGCTGCACTGCAGCACCAGGGTCGGGACGGTGACGCCGGGCAGGTCGGCCCGGTTGTCGGAGAGGAAGGTGACACGGGCGAACTGCCGCATGATGTCGGGGTCGGTGCGGCAGAAGCTGTTGGTCAGCTCGTCCGCCAGCTCCGGATGCCCGGGGTTGCCCATGATCACCGGCGCCATCTGGGCCGACCACCCCAGGTGGTTGGCGTCGAGCGCGTCGAGCAGGCCCATGATGTCGGTGCGGCTGAACCCGCCGACGTAGTCGCCGTTGTCGATGTACCGCGGGCTGGGTCCGACCATGACCAGCGCGCCGAAGAGCTCGGGCGCCTGCTGCCAGGCCAGGACGCCGATCATCGCGCTGACCGAGTGCCCGACGAGGACGACGTCGCGCAGCTGCAGCTCGCGGCAGATCTCCACCAGGTCGCCGGCGTATCCCCGCAGGGACGAGTACTTCTCGAAGTCGTAGGCGCTGAGGTCGGAGTTCCCCGAGCCCACCAGGTCGAGCAGCACGACGCGGTGGTCGACCTCGAAGTCGGGTGCCACGAACCGCCACATCGCCTGGTCGCAGCCGAAGCCGTGGACGAACACGATCGGCCGCCCGTCGGGCACACCGCTGACCCGGACGCAGTTGCGTACCAGGACCGATCCCATCGTTCGACAGTAGCGATGGCGACGCCGGGTGTCGCCGTCGGCCGTCGCCGGAACGGTCACGCACCGGACGGACACGCCGCGGGACGACGCGCCGGTCCGGCGGCCGCGCGGACCACGGTCCATGACCGGAATGCTCTGTCGGACCTGCACCGGCGGTCCTAGCCTGCCCGCGACCGCTCCGGCAAGCGTCGCCGGACGCAGGCACGACCGCTGAACGAGGTGCTCGATGACCGCTACCGCGGTCCGACCGACCGGTGTGCTCCCGCCCCCCCGTGCCGCCGCCGACGACGCGTCCCCGCCGAGCCCGCGGCCCGGCCCGTCCGCGTCCCGGGCCGTCGCCTACCAGCGGGTCCTGCACCAGCTGGTGCGGCGCGAGCTGCGACTGCTGGCCGATCTGTCCGCCTGGGCGCCGGCCGACGATCAGGAGCGCATCGGCGCGCTCACCCGGCACGCCGAGCTGATCAGCCGGGTCCTGCTGCACCACCACACCGTCGAGCGGGAGTCGGTGTGGCCGGCGCTGCTGCGCGCCGTCCCCTCCGCCCGCCCGGTGGTGGAGGACTGGACCCGTCGCTGTGCGCGGATCGACCACATGCTGCGCGACGTCGCCACCGCCGCCCGGCAGTGGCAGGTCGCCGGCACCACCCCGGCCCGGACCGCGTTCGCGACCGCCTGCCGGGTCCTGGCCGACGCCGTGGAGGACCAGACCGCCGACGAGGAGCGTTCGCTGCTGCCCCTGGTCGCCGCGCACCTGGCCGCCGAGGACTGGGCCGCCATCGCTGCGTCGTCCCGCTGCCGGCTGTCCGGCCCCGAGCAACTGCTCGTGCTGGGCCTGGCGCTGGAGGACTCCTGCGCCGCCGACCGGGCCCGTCTGCTCGAGGGTCTGCCCTGGTCGGTCCGCACGGCCTGGCGGGTCTACGGCGCCCGGCGCTACCGGGCCGCCGTCGTCCGGCTGCGCGGCGCCCCGCCCGCAGCCTGAGCGTCGGACCGGACGGGTCAGTAGCGGGACGTCCCGCAGTCGCGGCAGCGCTTGCGCGCCGCCGGCGTGACGCCCTGGCAGTTCTCGCAGACCCAGGTGCTCCGCTCGGTCGTGGTCGTGGTCGTGGTCATCGTCGTCCTCCCCCTCGCCCGAGCTCCCCGGCCGGGCTCACCACGCACGCTAGGCAGCCGCTGTGTCGGCGAGGTGTCCCCCGGGTTGCACCTCGGGGACGGTGCGGCCGGGCCCGACGGCCGAGGTCACACGCTGAGCCGTCCGCGGTTCCTGCTCGGACGCCGCCCGGGCCGTACGGTGGAACGCCGCCCGGCTCCCCCGCACGGATCCCACGACCGCTGCTGCTCGGGGGGCCGACGACCTTCCGCTGACGAGTGCGCACCGCTGGGCGGTGCAGAGGAGAACGGACGCCCGTGACCACCGTTCGACCGGGGACCGGCCGGTCCGCCGGCCACGCCGCCGAGCTCGCCGCGGAGCAGACGTACGTGAGCGGGCTCTACGCGCGCCTCGACGAGCTCCGCGCGCGCACGGTGCACCGGCTCGAGGAGCAGCTGGCCACCGTGCCGCACAACCCGCAGGCCATCGGGGAGCGGGAGGCGCAGGTGGAGCTGCACACCCAGCGACTGGTCGCCCTCGACGCGGCCGAGAGCGGGCTGTGCTTCGGCCGGCTCGACCGCCACGACGCCGACGTGCCGCGCTACGTGGGCCGGATCGGCCTCTCCGCCGAGGACGGCGACGACGAGCCCCTGCTGGTCGACTGGCGGGCCCCCGCCGCCCAGCCGTTCTACACCGCGACGCCGCTGCACGACCTCGGGGTCCGGCGACGCCGGCACATCCGCACCCGCGGCCGCACGGTCGAGTCCATCGCCGACGAGACGCTGGACCTGTCCGATCCGGAGCTCGCCGAGCGCCCCGGGCCCGCCGGCGAGTCGGTGCTGCTCGCGGCGCTGAACGCCACCCGGACCGGGCGGATGACCGACATCGTCCGCACCATCCAGGCCGAGCAGGACCGGATCATCCGCGCCGACGCGCGCGGCGTCCTGGTGGTGCAGGGCGGGCCGGGCACCGGCAAGACCGCCGTCGCCCTGCACCGCGCGGCGTACCTGCTCTACACCCACCGCGAGCGGCTGGCCCGCAGCGGCCTGCTCGTCGTGGGCCCCTCCCCGACCTTCCTCCGCTACATCGCCGACGTGCTGCCCTCCCTCGGCGAGACCGGCGTGGTGCTCGCCGACCTCGGCGGGCTGCGGCCCGGGCTGCAGGCACGGGCACCCGAGCGGCCGGAAGTCGCCGAGGTCAAGGGCCGCCTGGCCATGGCCGACGTCGTCGCCGCCGCCGTCCGCATCCGGCAGGCCGTCCTGGACGCGCCGGTGGAGCTCGAGATCGACGGCACGCCCCTGCGGTTCACCAAGGCCGACGCCGTCCGCGTCCGGTCCCGCGCCCGCGCCTCTTCCCGGCTGCACAACGAGGCCAGGCCGGCGGCGGCCCGCGCCGTGGTCGAGCTCGTGACCCGCAGGTACGCGGACGAGCTGGGCGCGAACGTCGTCGGCGGCGCCAACCTGCTGGGCGAGGGCGACGTCGCGGCCCTGCGCCGCGAGGTCGCCGTCGAACCGGCCGTCGCCCGCCTGATCGACCGGTTGTGGCCCCGGCTCACCGCCGAAGGGGTCGTGGCCCGGCTCCTCTCCTCCCCGGACGAGCTCACCGCCGCCACGCCGGGGTGGAGCGAGACCGAGCGGGCGCTGCTGCACCGGCCCGCCTCCTCCCCGTGGACCGCGGCGGACGTCCCGCTGCTGGAGGAGGCCGACGAGCTGCTCGGTGCCGACGACTCCGCGCAGCGGGCCGCCGACCGGCGGGCGGCGCAACGGCGGCTGCGGCACGCGCAGGAGACCCTCGACCTGCTGCACGGCTCGCGCTCGGTGGACAACGAGACCGAGGAGGAGTCCGAGGAGCTGAGCGCGGGCGACCTGCTCGACGCCGAGGGCCTCGCCGAGCGCCAGGAGGAGACCGACACCCGGACGACGGCGGAGCGGGCCGCCGCCGACCGCAGCTGGACCTACGGGCACGTGATCGTCGACGAGGCCCAGGAGTTGTCCGCCATGGCGTGGCGCGTGCTCCTGCGCCGCTGCCCGACCCGGTCGATGACCCTGGTCGGCGACGTGGCGCAGACCGGGTCGGCGGCGGGGGCCGCGAGCTGGGAGCAGGTGCTCACCCCGCACCTCGGGTCGCACTGGCGGCTGGAGGAGCTGACCGTCAACTACCGCACCCCCGCCGAGATCATGGCGGTCGCCGACCGGGTGCTCGCGGCCGGCGGCTCCGGCGGTACGGCCGCGCAGGCGGTGCGCTCCACCGGCGTGGCCCCGTGGTCGTGGCGGGTGGCCGACGACGAGCTCGCGGACGCGGTCGCCGAGGCCGCCGCCGGGTTCGACAAGGAGGAGGGCACCCTCGCCGTCGTCGTCCCCCGGCGCCGGCTGCCCGAGGTGGCCGGGGCCGTCCGCGCCCGGTTGCCGGAGACCAGCACCGAGGGTGACCTGACCAGCGGGCCGGCGGTCCTGCCACCCGACGCCGTCAAGGGCCTGGAGTTCGACTCGGTGCTCGTCGTCGACCCGGCGGGCATCGTCGCCGACGGCGTGCGGGGGCTCAACGACCTCTACGTCGCCCTCACCCGCGCGACCCAGCGACTCGGCGTCGTCCACCCGGACGAGGTGCCCGCGATGCTGTCGGGACTGGAGGTCCGAGGCTAGGCGGCGCTGCCGCGCACCTGCAGGACGACGCCGCTCCTCGGCCTGGCCGGGATCCGCCGCAGCGAGATGGAGAGGTCCTGCTCGGGGACGTCGACCTGCAGGCAGGCCAGCCGGACGGCGAGGGCCGACAGCACGGCGACGGTGATCTGCTCGCCCGGGCAGCGGTGGTCGGCACGCGGGTCACCGGCCCCCTGCGGCACCAGCTCGAAGGCGCCGATCTCGCGACCCAGGAACCGCTCGGGCCGGAACGCGTACGGATCGCCCCACAGGTCGGCGTCGTGGTTCTGGCCGTACAGGTCGAGCAGCACCATGGCGTTCTCCGGGATCCGCTCGCCGTCCCACTCGACCGCCCGCGGCGCGCGACCACCGATGAAGGGCGCGAACGGGTAGAACCGCCGCACCTCGTGGGCGAACGCCTCCGCGAACGCCGCGTCGCCGTCCGCCAGCCGCTTGCGGTTCTCCGGCCAGCGGATGAGGGCGTGCGCCGAGAAGGCGACGAACCAGCTGATCGCGGTGGTCGGCCGGATGATGTTCAGCAGCTCCACCGCCGCCACGTGCGAGTCCAGCTGCTCGCCGTCGACCTCGCGGTGCTGCGCCACCACCTCGACCGCCGAGCCGGGCTCCACCGAAATCGTCCCGCTGCGGACGTCGCGCACCAGCCGGCCCAGCCAGGCCTCCCGCCGGCCGCGGGCACGGCGGGCGCGGACGTGCCGCGGCCCCCCGGTGGCGAAGCCGTCGACCATGGCCTGCAGGTCGCGGGCGAGCGCCGGCACCTCGCCGTCGGTGACCGGGACGCCGGCCCACCGCGCCACGGCACCGGCGATCACGTTCGCCGACTCCTCGAACAGCACGATCTGCGGCCGCCGCGCCCACTCCTCCACGGCGTCGTCCCACGCGGCGGTCATCCGCTGGACCAGCGACGCGATCCCGTCCTCGCGCATGAGCAGGGCGACGAACATCGCCTTGCGGACCCGGTGCTTCTCGCCGTCGAGCGTGTGCACGGCGCCCTTGCCGAACAGGGTGCCCCGCACCGGCTCCGGGATCGCGTGCGACCGCACGACGTGGTCCTCGTCGTAGAGGAAACGCGCGGCCTCGGGCCCCTCGATGCCGTACGCCGGCAGGCCGCCGAGCCGGGTGGGCACCGTGCGCCGGCCCAGCGCCCGCCGCTTGTCGGGCAGCCAGCCGTACCCCTTGGCGAACAACTGCAGGCTGTTCTCGAGTCGAGGCATGCGGCGTCGGTGCCCACGAAGATCACCGGGCAACCGCGCGGCTCAGCCGGGCCGCTGCTCCTGCATCCGGTCGTCGCGCTCCGCGGTCGGCGCGTCCGGCGGGGGATCGTCCCCGTCCGAGGCCGAGCCGCCGTGCCCGAGCCGGCGCAGCAGCGCGACCACCTCCTGGGCGGCCGTCGACCCCGAGTCCTCCCGCACCGCCCCGGCCACGCTCTGCAGTGCGTCGGCCAGCGCGCACTCCTCCTCGTCGAGCAGGCCGCGGTAGGCCGGGTCCAGGAGGTAACCCGTGGGCGGCGTCGAGAGGCAGCCGATCAGGTCGAGGAGCACCTCCAGCCGCCGGGCCGCCTCGGCGGGCGGGATCTCGGCCGGGCCCATCGCGACGGTCTCGACGTCCTGCTCCCACAGCCGCGCGCGGGCCAGGTCCTCCCGCAGGGCGAGGACGGTGCCGTTCCGGCGGCCGGTCGCCGATCCCTGCATCTGCAGCGCGCTGCGCACCTGGTGGGCGATGCGGATGAGGTCGTCGTCGAGCATCGACGTGCCGACGAAGAGCACGTGCCGGGTGAGCAGGAGCGAGTGCAGGACCCCGGCCAGCGCCGCCCGGGTGTCGCCGAACTGGAGGTACTCCTCCCGGGTCAGGACGACGCTCTCCGGATGCGCGGCGTCGCCGTGCAGCTTGAGCAGCCAGGGCGCGCCCGGGGCGGCCTCCTCGAACGGCAGCACCCGCACCTGGCGGCCGATGTCGGCGGCGGCCTGCTCCACCAGCGGGTCGTAGTTCGTGGTGACGAACTCCTGCACCGGCAGGTCGGCGATCAGCGCGTGCGCGAGCGCGTAGGAGCCGGGGCCGAACCGCTCCTTGACGAAGGTCTCCAGCCGTTCGCGGCCCAGCTCCCGGGCCAGCAGGGCCGCGGAGTCCTGCGGAGGCAGCCGGGACAGGCCCTCGCGGAGCTCGCCGGCCAGCCCCGACGCCTCGGCCAGCTCGTCGACGAGCTCCTCCCAGGTGGGCAGGCCGGCCGCCGCGCTCACCCCGGCGCCGAAGAAGACGGCCAGCTGGCCGCGGCGCGCCTTGTCCCCGAGCTGCTGGGCCAGTGCCCGCAGGTCGTCGGGCAGGTCCCACCCGCCGTCCTCCCCCCGCCGGACCCGCTGGGCCGCGGCCAGGTCGCTGGGCCCGCGCAGCACCAGGGCGACGTCGAAGCCGTGCTCCCCGGCCGCCTCGCGCAGCACCGGCAGCAGCTGCTGCAGGAGCGCGCCGCGCTGCCCGGCCGCGCCGCCCCAGCCGGTGCCGAGCGCCGGCAGGCCGACCAGCCGGCGGGCGCGGCCGTGCGCGGGGTGCGCCACCTCCCGCCGGGCGACGGCGGCCAGCGCCTGCCGCGCGCCGTCGAGCAGCCACGGGAGGCTGCTCTCCCCCTCGTGCCCGCGGTCGTCGACCGTGTCGACCAGCCACACCCGCCGGTCGCCGTCGCCGGGCACCTCCAGCACCCGCTCCGCGCCGGACCACTCCAGGCCGACGCAGGCCCCCCCGGCGTCGGTCTCGGTGACGACGTCGGGGGGCAGCAGCGAGCACCAGCTCGGCGCGACGCGCAGTGTCCGGTCGGTCGGGACCAGGACGTCGTCGCAGGACAGCCGCGTCAGGTCCGCGCCGACGACGAAGACGTGACCACTCACGCCGGGACCCTTACCCAGACTCCGGCCGGGAACCGGACGGATCGCGACGGAAGGGGGCCGGGCCGGTGCGGTCAGGCGCCGCACCCGCCCGCGCCGCAGGCGCAGCCGGCGCAACCGGCACGGACGGTCGGCGCGGGGCGGACCGCGACGGCGCGCACGCCCACGGCGCCGACGAGCACCGGCACGGCGAGGACGGCGAGCGCCAGGGCGCTGACCACGGTCGCGACATCGGCGGCCCGCTCCCAGCTCTGCCCCAGCACCGTGGCGACCAGGAGCCCGGTCATGAGCAGGGCCCAGAGGACCAGTCCCTGCCCACCCCGCCGAGCGGCGCCGCCGCGCCCGGTCAGCGCGACCCCGGCGGCGAGCAGGGCCACGGGTACGGCGATCAGCAGCACGGTGCCCGCCACGGCTTCGGACACGAGCGCGGCGACCAGGCCCGCCGCGCCCCAGCCGAGCGCCGCAGTGCCGAGCACGCGCGCCCGGCCGGCCAGCTCGGCGTCCGCCGTCCCCGACCGCACCCCGCGCAGCAGGGTCCCACCGCGGACGACGAGGAAGAGGCCCAGCGCCCCGAGCAGCAGCCGCGCGCCGGCGGCCTCCCAGAGGAGCGCGGCGACGGCCACGACGACCATGAGGACGCCCAGCCCGACCAACCGCGGCCACGTGCGCCGGGCGACCTCGGGAGCCATCGACTCGGTGCTGCCGGTCAGGATGCCGGTTCCGCCGTTCGCCACGGGCCCAGTGTCCCTCACCGCTCGGCCGGATCGGCGGGCACGGCCGGATCGGCGGGCACGGCCGGATCGACGGGCACGGCAGGATCGACGGGCACCCGGATCCGGGCGGTGGTATCCCGGCTTCGGAACGGGCGGCCACGCGCCGGCCGTGTCACGCTGAGCCGTTGGCGCACCGCCGTCGGAGGAGCCGGTCATGAGCGCACAGGGAGCGGCCGGTTCGGCGCTGCGGACCGCCCGCCAGGCGGGCGACAGCGACGGCCTCGAGCACCTCGCCCGCGTCGGGCTGGTGGCGTACGGCGTGGTGCACGTGCTCGTGGCGTGGCTCGCGCTGCAACTGGCCTGGGGCGGTGGCGGCGAGTCCGCCGACCAGTCCGGCGCGATGGAAACGCTGGCCGAGTCGCCCCTCGGCACACCCCTGCTGTGGGTGCTCGCGGTCGGGCTGATCGCGCTCGCCGCCTGGCAGGCCGCCGAGGTGCTGCGCTGGCGGAGAGGCTGGTCGGCCACCGGCAAGGCCCGCACGACGGCCGTCGAGAAGTCCGGCAAGGCCATCGTCAAGGCGGTCATCTACGTCGCACTGGCCGTGCTCGCCGTCCGCTTCGCCACCGGTGGCGGGCAGTCCAGCTCCCAGCAGCAGCAGCAGACCACGGCCGGCGTCTTCGCGTGGCCCGCCGGACGGTGGCTGGTCGGTGCCGCGGGGCTCGCCCTCATCGCGGTCGGCGCCTACCACGTCTACAAGGGCGTGACGAAGCGCTTCCTCAAGGAGATCGACACCACCGACTGCTCTCGGGCCGCCATCCGGCTCGTGACGCGACTGGGTCAGGTCGGGTTCCCCGGCAAGGGCATCGCCCTGGCGGTGGTGGGCGGGCTGCTGGCCTACGCCGCGATCACCTTCGACCCTTCGAAGGCGCGGGGCCTCGACGGCGCGCTCAGGACCCTCCTGGACCTGCCGTTCGGCCAGATCCTGCTCACCCTCGTCGCTGTCGGGATCGCCGCGTTCGGCGCGTTCTGCTTCGTCCGGGCCCGGTACCCCGAGCGCACCTGATCCCTCCGGGGGACCGTCGCTCCGCAACGGTCCCCCGGAACGCCCCCGGTCGCTCGCGGCGCGCCCGTCCCGCACGATCAGCCCGTGCCGTCTCCCCGCCCGTTGCGCGATCGGGTGCACGACGTGGTGCACGACCTGGTGGAGCGGGCCCGGGCGGTCACCGACCACCCGCTGCTCACCCACCTCGCGCGGGCCGGACTCGTCGCCTACGGCGCCATGCACCTGCTCATCGGCTACCTGGCGGTTCGGGTGGCATGGCACCTGCGTGGCGCCGACGCCGACCAGACCGGTGCGCTGCAGACGGTGGCCGGGGGTCCCGGTGGCTCCGTGCTGCTGTGGGCAATCGGGCTCGGGATGCTCGCCCTCGCCCTCTGGCAGGCCGGAGAGGTGCTGCTGTGGTGGCGCGGGCTGCTGGACGGCGCACGCCGGCTGCGTACCGCCGTCGTCTGCGCCAAGTGCCTGGCCAAGGCGTTCGTCTACGCCCTGCTCGGGGTCACCGCCGTGCTGTTCGCCGTCGGCGCCGGCTACGAGGCCGACGAGCGGCTGCGCGACCTCACCGACGACGCCCTGGCGATCCCCGGCGGGAGCGGGCTGGTCGCGCTGGTCGCGGCGGGCGTCGTGGCCGTCGGCCTGTACACGCTGGTACGCGGGTTCACCGGCGGCTTCATGCGCGACATCGACCTGCCCACCGCGCCCGACCGCTGGGAGCCGCTGATCGAGGCCATCGGCCGGGTCGGGTACGTCGCCAAGGGCATCGCGTTCGCGCTGGTCGGCGTCCTCCTGGGGCGGGCCGCAGCCTCGGCCGACGTCTCGACCGCCACCGGTCTCGACGGCGCCATGACGGCGATCGCCCAGGTGACCGCCGGGCCGTGGCTGCTCACGGCCGTCGCCGCCGGCTTCGCGGCGTTCGGCATCTACGCGCTGGCCCGTGCGCGGTATCCCGACCGCGACCCCTCGTCCTGAGCGAGAACCCCCTGCCCCCGGCGCTCGCACGCTCGCCGCGGGCCGCTGCCAGGGCCGCTAGGCGCGCGGACCGCCGGCGACGTAGATGACCTGCCCGGAGATGAACCCGGCGCCCTCGCTCACGAGGAACGAGACGGTGTGCGCGATGTCCTCGGGCTGCCCGGCGCGCAGCACCGGGATCTGGGCGGCCCGGGCCTCGACGTAGGGCTCCCACGCCTGGCCGATCCGCGCCGCGGTGGCCTTGGTCATCTCGGTCACGATGAACCCGGGCGCGATCGCGTTCGCGGTGACGCCGAACTTGCCCAGCTCGATCGCGAGGGTCTTGGTGAAGCCCTGCAGCCCGGCCTTCGCCGTGGCGTAGTTGGCCTGCCCGCGGTTGCCCAGCGCCGACGTGCTCGACAGGTTGACGATCCGACCCCACTTCGCCTCGACCATGTGCTGCTGCACGGCCCGCGTCATCAGGAACGAGCCGCGCAGGTGCACGTGCATGACCAGGTCCCAGTCGTCCTCGGTCATCTTGAACAGCAGGTTGTCGCGGGTGACGCCGGCGTTGTTCACCAGCACGACCGGCGGACCCAGCTCGGCGACCACCCGGTCGACGGCGGCCTGCACCTGCTCGGCGTTCCCGACGTCGGCCCCCACGGCGAGCGCCCGTCCCCCCGCGGACTCGATGTCGCCCACGGTGCCCCGCGCGTCGGCCTCGGCGAGGTCGACGACGGCGACGGCGAACCCGTCCGCGGCCAGCCGGCGGGCGGTGGCCGCGCCGATTCCGCGGGCGCCGCCGGTGACGATCGCGACACGGGCGCTGGGGGACGCTGTCATGCGGAACTCCTTCTGTCCGGGGATGACGGGGCCGGCCCGGTCCGGGGGTCGGTTGCGAGCGGTTCCGGTGACCCCGCCCGGGTCCCGCCCGAGCATGCCGGGGCGGGCAGGACGGGGTCCTCCCGGGGTCCCGCTACGGGGGTCGGGGGTCCTCGCTCAGACGCGCTCGAACAGCGCGGCCAGCCCCTGGCCACCACCGATGCACATCGTCTCCAGGCCGTAGCGTGCGTCACGGCGCTGCATCTCACGCAGCAGCGTGGCGAGGATCCGCCCGCCGGTCGCGCCCACCGGGTGTCCGAGGGAGATGCCGGAACCGTTGACGTTCGTCCGCTCGAAGTCGGTCTCGGTGAAGCCCCACTCGCGGGTCACCGCGAGGACCTGGCTGGCGAAGGCCTCGTTGAGCTCGATGAGGTCGACGTCGGAGAGCTTCACGTCGGCCTGGGCCAGCGCCTTCGCTGTGGCGGGCACGGGACCGATGCCCATGGTCCTGGGCGGGACGCCGGCAACGCCCCAGGAGACCACCCGGGCCAGCGGGCGCAGCCCGAGCTCGGCCGCCTTGTCGGGGTGCGTGACCACGCACACCGCGGCGCCGTCGTTCTGCCCGCTCGCGTTTCCCGCGGTCACGGTCGCCTCGGGGTCGTCCTTGCCCATGATCGGGCGGAGCTTGGCCAGGGTCTCGACGTTCGAGTCGGGGCGGATGTGCTCGTCGCGGTCGACGACGGTCTCGCTCTTCCGTCCCTTCACCGTGACGGGGACGATCTCGTCGGCGAAGCGGCCGGCCTCGGTGGCGGCGGCGGCGCGCTGGTGGCTGCGGACGGAGTACTCGTCCTGCTCCTCGCGCGAGATCTTGTACTCGCGACGCAGGTTCTCGGCCGTCTCCAGCATCCCGCCGGGCACCGGGTGGTGCTGCCCGCCGGCGGTGACCCGGCCGCGCGCCAGGCCGTCCTGCAGCAGGACGCCGGGCCCCGCCTTGACGCCCCAGCGCATCGCGGTCGAGTAGAAGGGCGCGTTGCTCATCGACTCCGCCCCACCGGCCAGGACGACGTCCGAGACGCCCGACTGCACCTGCATCGCCGCGTAGAGAACCGCCTGCAGGCCCGACCCGCAGCGGCGGTCGACCTGGATGCCGGAGGCCGTGACGGGCAGACCGGCGTCGAGTGCGGCGACCCGCCCGAGCGCCGGCGCGTCCATCGTCGGGTAGCAGTGCCCCAGGACCACGTCCTCGACGTCCTCGGGCGGGAGACCGGTGCGGTCCATGAGCGCGCGGATCACCGTCGCCGCGAGCTCCTGGACCGGTACGTCCCGCAGCGATCCACCGAAGCCCCCCACCGGGGTCCGCAACGGCTCGCAGATGACCGCATCTCGCACGGTGGTCCTCCCTGTTCTCGACTCCGGAGCCCAGCGCCGTCAGGCGGGACGGGCGGCACCGAGTCTCCTCCCGCGCGGATCGGCGCGCGCGAGGGGTCCGGGGCAACGGTGGCTGCCCGTGGGCGCGGGGCCCGGGGGGAGGGTCAGGCGGCGCCGTGCCGGCCCGCGGAGCCCGCCGCCGTGCCGTCGACCTGCTGGGCGCCCAGGAGCTCCCACAGACCGGTGATCTGCAGCGGGCGGATCACCGCCCTCGAGGATGCCAGCACGCGCATGGTCACGTCCTGGCGCGTCGCCCGGCGGTGGGCCGCGGCCAGGACGCAGAGGCCGGCGGAGTCGAGGAAGGTCACCTGGCCCAGATCGACGGTGAGGTCCCGGACGTCACCGTCCAGGAGGGCCTCGAGGCGCTCCCGGAGCACGGGAGCGGAGGTGGAGTCGACCTCCCCGACAGCGCTCACGTGGACGGCGGGACCACTGCCCGAGACGGTGACGGAGACCAGGTTGCTGGTCGAGGAATCGAGCGAGGCTGCGGTCACGGTGGTGCCTCTCGTGGCGTGAACCGAACCGGTCGAGCGCCCTCGGTGGACACAGGAGCCGGCGAGACGGCTGACTGTTGAACCGCTGTCCCACAACGTAGGGACCTCGGTCCCGCACCGCAAGGCCCGATCGGTCACTCCCGCCCCACCCGTCACTTCCGCGCGTCCCGCCCGCCCTGCCGGTTCCCGCGACGCACGGCGGATACTGGGGGCGTGTCGAGTCGGTGGATGGCGTGCGGTGCAGTGGCGGTCATCGGGTCCGCGGCCGCGTTCCTGTACCTCGACCCGATCCTCGCCTCGTTCGTGGTCATCATGCTGGCGACCGTGCTGGTCATCGCCGTCGCCGCCCGCGACTGGGACCGGCACGCGACGTTCGAGGAGCGGGAGCTCGAGCGCGCCCGCCGCCGGGCCGAGAAGTGGGAGCGCGGCAAGGAGGCCCGCGAGCGCGACCGCGCCCGGTGGGAGGCCCACCGGGCCCGCCAGGAGGCGAAGAAGGCCGCCCGGCCGGACCGGTGATCCAGCGGCCACCGCGGGTCCACCCCGCCTGACGTCCGCCCGCGCCTACTCCCCGACCGCGTCCTCGGCGGCCAGGTCGGCGCCACGGTCGGGGAAGGCGAACGCCTCGGCCAGGGCCTGCCGGCGCGACCAGGCACCGGTCCGCCACGCGAGCGCCCGGCCCAGGCTCCCGGGCGCCCCGTCGACGTGGTCGGCGTCCCCGCCCGGCCACCAGGGCACCGTTGCGCCGTCGACCTCGAGCCGGTCGTGCACGACGACGTCCCCCGGCAGTTCCTCCAGGCCGAGGCGCGCGGCCGCCAGGCCGGCGCCGGGGAGGTCCGCCCACCGCCGCCGTTCCCCGGCTCCGCGCACGGTGCCGCGGACCAGCTCGGTGGCCAGGGGCAGGTCGAGCAGGTCCGCGACCGCGCCCGGGGCGCCCCCGGCCGGGACCACGGGCACTCGCACCAGTGGCTGTACGTACGGCACGTCGAGCACCACCGCGTCGGTCACCACCCGGTCCGGGGCCACGCGCACCCGGTCGGGCGGCTCGACGTCGACCCCGTCGAGCGCCGCGGCGAGCCGCGCGTAGACCGTGCGCAGCACCTCCGGACGCACCGTCCGCACCGGGTCGCCGAGGCGGTCGAGCAGGTGGAGCGCGTCGTCGACGTCGGCCAGCACGTCGCCGACCGCGGCCGGCGGCCGCAGCAGCGCGAGCACCTCGGCGGAAGCCGTCGCGGGTTCGTACAGTCCCTGTAACTCCGCGCCGTCCGGGTGGCGGAGGCGGTCGGGACGCCGGCCGTCCAGCACCGGGTGGGTCGCCAGCCACCAGCGCAGGTAGCCCGGCACGGGCACGCCGCCGAGGACGACGTCCGCCCGGGCCTCGGCCGGCAGGGCAGCCAGCAGCGGGAGGGCACCGGCCCAGTCGGCGACCAGTTCCAGGTCACGGACGGCGGTCACCTCCGGCCACTCCGGCGGAGGCGCGTCGGGCGGCAGGCGGTCGAGGACGGCGTCGGCCCAGTGCTCCGCGGCGTCGACGTCCAGCGCGTCGGGGTCCTCCCCTCGCACCAGGGCGAAGGTGTCGAGCACCCCGACGGCGCGCAGCGCCGCCGGATCGGCGGTGGCCGCCATGTCGCCGTCCAGCATCCCCAGCGAGCCCTCGGCCAGGACGGCGGCCAGCGGCGATCCCGGCAGCACCAGCTCACCGGCCGGCGCCCATCCGCCGTCGGCGTCGGGAAGGGCGAGCTCGGCCAGCCACGGCAGCTCCTCAACCGGCGGGCGGGCCACCGCGACGAGGGCCAGCACGGCCTCGGCCAGCTCCTCCGGCCGGGGCCTTGCGCCGAAGGCGTCCTCCACCGCGTCCATCGAGGTCTCGACGGCGGCGCGCACCGCCGGGTCGGCCAGGACGGCCGCGGCGGTCGCCGGCCGGGCACCGAGCCGCTCGAGCAGCCGGCGGGCCGCAGCCGGCGCGACCGCGTCCGGCTCGGCCAGCCGCAGACCGAGCGGGCCGAGCCGGTGCACGGGCAGGCCGGCGTCGGGCAGCAGCACGCCCGCCGGACCGTGGGCGGTCCGCCCGTCGGCGAGCGGCACGGGCAGCGCGGCCAGCTCCTCCCGGTCCGCCCCGTCCAGGGCCGCGTACAGGCCGGCCCACCAGGACGGCGGCCGTTGCACGCCCCGGACCGCCTCCACCGCCTCGGCCGTGCCGACCCGCCGCACGCCCAGGGCGGTCAGCGCCGGGCCGTCCGAGCGCCGTGACCAGCCGGCCGGGAGCAGGCCGGGCACCACTCCGGCGAGCGCCGCGACCCGCTCCTCGGTCGGGTCGTCCAGGGCGGCGGCGCGGTCGGGCGACTGGCGGGCCCCCGGGTCGTCGGCGACCGGGAGCCAGGCCGCGGAGCGCAGCCGGTCGAGGACCGCGGCGCAGAGCGCGGCGTCGAGCGCGGCCCCGGCCAGGCCGGCGCGGGGCACCAGGGCCAGCAGCGCGGGATCGGCGGGGAGGGCGGTGAGGAGGGCGGCGCAGGTGCCGGCCGCCGCGGCGACCAGTGCGTCGGTGACCGCGCCCGGTGCCACGTGCCGCCGGTCGGGCCCCAGCGGGAAGGGGGCGATCAGGCGCAGGGGGAGCGACAGGGGCTCGTCGCTGGGCGTGGGCGCGTGCACGACCTGTCCCGGGGGCAGCGGCCGCGGTCGGGCGTCGTCGTCGAGGGGCACGGCGACCGTCACCGTCCAGGCGCGGCGGGACCGCTCCTCCACGGGCCGGTCGGCCAGCAGCTCCGCCGCCAGCTCCCCCGAGCTCTCGGCGACGGCCCAGGTCGTCGTCGCGTCGCCGTCGGAGATCCGGGCGGTCGCGCCGGTCCGCTCGACGGTGAGGCGGCGCTCGGCGCCGTCGACGACGACGTCGATCCGGGTCAGCCCCGGCAGCGCCAGCAGCAGGTCGGCGCGGAGCGCTTCCAGCGCGGCCGCGACCCCGGGACGGGAGCCGCTCCGCAGGGGCAGGACGACCTCGGTGGCGAACCCGTCGGGGGGCGGCTCGTCGACCGGCCAGGGCAGGCGCAGCACGGGCACCGCGCCGTCCCGGCGGGCCACCTCGTCGGCGAGTGCGGGAACCGCGGTGACCGCCTCCCGGGTCGCGGCCACGCTGAAGCGCACCCCGCCGCCCTCCGACACGACGGCGGGCTCGTCGCTGACGGCCAGCACCGCCGCGAAACCCACTCCGAACCGCCCGACGCTGCCGGCCTCCTCCCGCTTGGCCGAGGCGCGCAGCGTGGCCAGCCCCTGGACGCCTCCGGCGTCGAGGGGGGCGCCGGTGTTGGCCGCGCGCAGCGTCGTCCCGGTCAGCTCCAGCCGGAGCCGGCCGGGCACCCCGGCACGGACGGCGGCGTCGGCGGCGTTCTGCGCCAGCTCGACCAGCAGCCGGTCGCGGTAGCCGCCGCGGACGAGATCCTCCTCGGCGTTGGCGTCCTCCCGGAAGCGGGCCGGATCCGCCGTCCACGCGCCGAGCACCCGCCGCCGGATCGCATCGGTGCCGAAGGGATCTGCCGGGGCGCCGGAGATCGCGGTGTGCATGCTCGGGCCTTCCCTGGACGGGGCCGTCGGGCTCCTCGCCGGCGACAGTAGTGCGCCGCCGTCCGCCGCCGTCTCCAACTATGGGGTGACCTCAGGGTTCGCGGCCGCCGGGAGCGGGCACCGCAGCCGTGCACGACCACGACCGGACAGCGGCGTGGCAAGCAGCCTGAGGACGGGGCTCGGCGACGAGGCGGTGGCAGTGGCGCTCTGGCACTCCGCGCCGCTCCCCTCCGGCTTCCGCGAGCACTGGTGCCAGGAGCTGCACTCCCTGGCGGAACTGGGCCAGCTGCGCGCCCGCCTGCGGGCCACGCTGACCGGCAGCCCGACCGTGACCCGCCCCGAGCGGGAGCACTGGTCGGAGCGGCTCGTGCTGATCGCCGACGAGCTGGCCTCCAACGCCCTCCGTCACGGCGGCGCACCCGTGGCGACGACGCTCGGCTCGGCCGGGAACGAGTGGCTGCTGGCGGTCAGCGACTCCTCCCTCGAGGTGCCTCCCGCGCCGGCACAGGGGCGCGACCCGGGGCTCGGTGGCTTCGGCCTCTACCTGGTCGCCGACCTCTCGGTCCGCCACGGGTGGACCCGCCACCGGCATGCCAAGATCGTCTGGGCGGTGGTCGCGGCCGACGACTGACCAGGGGCATCGCCTGACCAGGGGCATCGCCTGACCAGGGGCATCGCCTGACCAGGGGCATCGCCTGACCAGGGGCATCGCCTGACCAGGGGCATCGCCTGACCAGGGGCATCGCCCGGTCGGGTCGCGCTCCGGCACTCCGCCTGTCGGGCAAGTGACCCGCGGGTAACCTCCGTTCCCATGTCGCTCGTCGAGCAGATGGACACGGTCACCGACGCCTCTGCGGGCACCGTCGACCGCCACGCCACCACGCAGACCTTCGAGTCCACGAACCCCGCCTCGGGCGCCGTCGTCGGCGTCTTCCCGGTGCACGACGCGGGCGCCGTGGCCGAGACGGTGGCGCGGGCCCGCGCGGCCGCCACCCACTGGGCCGAGCTCGGGTTCGACGGGCGACGGCAGCGGCTGGCCGCCTACCGGGGCTACCTCGCCCGGCGGATGAACGAGCTCGCCGACCTGGTCCACCGCGAGAACGGCAAGCCGCACGGCGACGCGATCCTCGAGATCACGCTGACCATCGACCACCTCGCCTGGGCGGGGGCGCACGCCCGCGGGACGCTGGGGCCGCGCCGGGTCCGGGCCGGGATGCTGGCGGCCGACCACGCCGCCTACCTCGAGTACCAGCCGCTGGGCGTCATCGGCGTCATCGGGCCGTGGAACTACCCGGTGCTCACGCCGATGGGGTCGATCGCCTACGCGCTCGCCGCCGGCAACGCCGTCGTCTTCAAGCCCTCCGAGTACACCCCGGCCGTCGGCGCGTGGCTGGCCGCCGCGTGGCGGGCCGCCGTCCCCGATGCCGCCGACGCCTTCCAGGTCGTCACCGGCTTCGGGGAGACCGGCGCCGCGCTGTGCCGGGCGGGGGTGGACAAGCTGGCGTTCACCGGCTCGGCGCCGACAGGCAAGAAGGTCATGGCCGCCTGCGCGGAGAACCTGGTGCCGGTGCTCCTGGAGCTCGGCGGCAAGGACGCGATGATCGTCGACGACGACGCCGACGTGGTCGCCGCCGCCGACGCCGCCGTATGGGGCGCGATGAGCAACGCCGGCCAGACCTGCATCGGCATCGAGCGGGTGTACGCGACGGAGCGGGTCTACGACCGGTTCGTCGCCGAGGTCACCGCCCAGGTGCGCACCCTGCGCCCCGGATCGGACGACGAGGCGGCCTACGGCCCGATGACCATGCCGTCGCAGGGCGACGTCGTGCGCCGGCACGTCTCCGACGCCGAGGCCGCCGGGCGGGTGGTCCGGGGCGAGGCCGACCCGGCCCTGTTCCCGAACGAGCACTTCCTGGCCCCGGCCGTGCTGCTCGACCTGCCGGAGTCCTCCCCCGCCATCCGCGAGGAGACCTTCGGCCCGACGCTGGCCATCACCAAGGTGAAGGACGCCGAGGAGGCGCTCGAGCGGGCCAACGCCACCTCCTACGGGCTCGCGGGCGCGGTCTTCTCCCGCTCCAGGTCGCGCGCCATGGACCTCGCCCGCCGGATGCGCAGCGGCATGACCTCGGTGAACTCGGTGCTCACCTTCGCCTCGATCCCGGCGCTGCCCTTCGGCGGCGTCGGCGAGAGCGGCTTCGGCCGGATCCACGGCGAGGACGGGCTCAAGGAGTTCACCCGCGCCAAGGCGATCACCCGCCGGCGGGTCGCGCTGCCGGTGAACCTGATGAGCTTCAGCCGGCCGGCCTCGGCCACCGACGCGCTGGCCCGGGTCATGGGCATGATCCACGGGCGGCACCGGTGAGCGAGCAGCGGGAGGAGTTCGACGTCGTCGTCGTGGGTGCCGGGTCGGCCGGCTGCGCCCTGGCCGGGCGGCTCTCGGAGGACCCGACGCTGCGGGTGCTGCTGCTCGAGGCCGGCGGCTCGGACGACGTCCTGGAGGTGCAGGTCCCGGCCGGGCTCTACAAGACCTGGCGCACCCGGCTCGACTGGAACTACACGACCGAGCCGCAGCCCGGCCTCGGCGGGCGGAAGCTGTTCTGGCCACGCGGGAAGCTGCTGGGCGGGTCGTCGTCGATCAACGCGATGATCTACATGCGCGGCGCGCGGTGCGACTACGACGAGTGGGCCGAGCTCACCGGCGACCCGTCCTGGTCCTACGACTCGGTGCTGCCGCTGTTCCGCCGCATGGAGGACAACGCCCGCGGCGCGGACCGCTTCCACGGTGTCGGCGGCCCGCTGCGGGTGGAGGACCTCCGCTCGCCGCACCCGTGGACCCGCGCCGTCGTCCGGTCGGCGGTGGCCGCCGGCCACCCGCGCAACGACGACTTCAACGGCGCCACGCTCGAGGGCGTCGGCCAGTACCAGGTGACCCAGCGGCGCGGGCGCCGGTGGTCGTCGGCCGACGCCTACCTGCACCCCGCGGAGCGCCGTCCCAACCTGACCGTGCGGACCGGGGCCCTGACCACCCGGGTGCTCGTCTCCGGCGGCCGCGCGACGGGGGTCGAGTACCGCTGCGGCGGACGGGTGCACACCGCGCACGCCACCCGCGAGGTCGTGCTCTCCGGCGGCGCGGTGAACTCCCCCCAGCTCCTCCTGCTCTCGGGCATCGGCCCGGCCGACCACCTGCGCGAGGTCGGCGTCGACGTCGTCCACGACCTCCCGGGCGTCGGCGGCGGGCTGCAGGACCACCCGCTCGTGCCGGTCGTGTGGCACGTGCGGTCGGGCCGGTCGCTGTTCCGCGCCGAGTCGCCGTCGGGCTACGCCCGGTGGTTCGGCGCCCGCCGCGGGCCGCTCACCTCCAACCTGGCCGAGGCGGGCCTCTTCACCCGGTCGAACCCGGAGCTGTCCGAGGTCGACCTGCAGATGCATTTCCTGCCGGTGAAGTTCTGGAAGCAGGCCGAGGTCGACCCCGACGTCGACGCCTTCACCGCGGCCGTCGTGCTGGTGCACGTCCGGTCGCGGGGCTCGGTGCGGCTGCGGTCGGCCGACCCGACGTGGGCACCGGCGATCGACGCCGGCTACCTCACCGACGAGCGTGATCTCGAGGCGCTGGTCAGCGGCGTGGAGCAGGCCCGCGAGATCGGCGCGACGGCACCGCTGTCGGCGGTGCTGACCGAGGAGTGGTCACCCGGCGCCTCCGTGCAGGGCCGCGAGGCGCTCCGCGCGACGGTGCGGAACACGCTCGAGTCGCTCTACCACCCGGTCTCCTCCTGCCGGATGGGCCCTGCTGACGGTTCGGACGAGCAGGCGGTCGTGGACTCCCAGCTGCGGGTGCGCGGCATCGAGGGCCTGCGGGTGGTCGACGCCTCGGTGATGCCGACGCTGGTGCGGGGCAACACGAACGCGCCCACGATCATGATCGCCGAGCGCGCGGCCGACCTGATCCTGGGCCGCACCGTCGACCCCGCCCTGGCCGCCGCCTGACCCCTTCTCCCCCGCTTTCCGTACCGGAAGCTGCGCTCGGCACCGCAGCTTCCGGTACCGAAAGCGGGTTCAGCCGTGGGCCTGGGCGGCCGCGGCCTCCTCGGGGTTCGTCGGCAGCGCCGTCTCGGCGGGTGGCGGCGCGCTGCGGCGGATCGAGATGGACGCCGCCGCGGCCACCATGCACAGTCCGCCGGCGAGGGACCAGGCCAGGTCGTAGGAGCCGGTGACGTCGCGGATCACGCCGCCGCCGAACGCGGCGACCGCGGAGCCCAGCTGGTGGGAGGCGAAGACCCAGCCGAAGACCACCGGCGCACGGGCGCCGAAGTGCTCCCGGCACAGCGCGAGGGTGGGCGGCACGGTGGCGACCCAGTCCAGGCCGTAGAACACGATGAACGCGATCATGCTGACGTGCAGGTCCGGCCCGAACAGGGGCGGCAACAGGAACAGCGAGAAGCCGCGCAGCCCGTAGTAGGCCAGCAGCAGCACCCGGGGGTCGACCCGGTCGGTGAGCCAGCCGGAGAACACCGTCCCGGCGATGTCGAAGACGCCGACCACGGCCAGCAACCCCGCCGCCGTCGTCACCGGCATCCCGTGGTCGTGCGCGGCCGGGATGAAGTGCGGCTGCACCAGCCCGTTGGTCGACATGCCGCAGATGAAGAACCCGAGGGCCAGCAGCCAGAACGGCCGGCTGCGCGCCGCCTCCACCAGCCCCCGGACCGCCGCCCGGGCGGCACCGGCGCGCACCGGATCGACGTCGTCGGCCGCCGTGCCCCCGTAGGGCGCGACGCCGAGGTCGCGCGGCCGGTCACGCAGCAGCCACAGCACCAGGGGGACGACGGCGAGGGCGGCCGCGGTCGTCCCCAGCGAGGCCGACCGCCAGCCCCACTGCGCGTCGGCCCAGGCGACCAGCGGGAGGAACACCAGCTGCCCGGTCGCCCCGCCCGCGGTGAGGATGCCCGAGACCAGCCCGCGGCGGGCGACGAACCAGCGGCCGGTCACCGTCGCCACCAGCGACAGCGCCATCGAGCCGGTGCCCAGCCCGACGAGGAAGCCCCACAGCAGGACCAGCTGCCAGCTCGCCGTCATGAAGACCGTCAGCCCGCTGCCCACGGCGGTGAGCAGGAGCGCGCCCACGACGACCCGGCGGATGCCGAAGCGCTCCATCAGGGCCGCGGCGAACGGCGCGGTCAGCCCGTACAGCGCCATGTTGACCGCGACCGCGGCCGAGATGGTCGAGACCGACCAGCCGAACTCGTCGCGCAGGGGATCGATCAGCACGCCCGGCACCGCGCGGAACGCGGCCGCGCCGACCAGGGCCAGGAAGGTCACCGCGGCGACCCACCAGGCGGGGTGGACGCGGTACGTGCGCGGGCGGCCGGCGGTCGTCGTCACGCCGGACAGCATGGCGGACGGCGATCCGGCGGAGCGAGTGGCCCGGCGGCCAACATGTGCAGGGATCCGGCCATGGATGCCGGTGCTCCGCCTGCCGCGCCGCGGCACGAGGTCGTCGTTCTCGCGCTGCCCGGGACCATGGCCTACGAGATCGGGCTCCCGCACCAGTTCCTCGGCGGCGCCGCGGGCCCCGACGGCCGCAGGCTGTACCGCGTCCGGGTGGCCAGCCTCGACGGCGGCCCGGTGCGGACGTCGGCGGGCTACTCGGTCCTCCCCGAGCACGATGCGTCGATCCTGGCCACGGCGCAGACGGTGGTGATCCCCGGGGTCCAGGGCACCTCGGCCATGACCGAGGGAACCGTGCCCGACGACGTCGCCGGCCTGCTGCGGACGGCGGCCGGCTCGGCGCGGCTGGTCTCCATCTGCACGGGCGCCTTCGTCCTCGCGGCGGCGGGCCTGCTCGACGGACGCCCCGCGACGACCCACTGGGTGCACAGCGCCGCCTTCGCCCGGCTCTTCCCCCGGGTGCGGCTCGACCCCGACGTGCTGTTCGTCGACGACGGCGACGTCCTGACCTCCGCCGGCAACGCGGCCGGCATCGATCTGCTCCTCCACGTCGTCCGCCGCGACCACGGCAGCGAGGTCGCCAGCCGGGTCGCCCGCCGCAGCGTCGTCGCCCCGTGGCGGGAGGGTGGCCAGTCGCAGTTCATCGAGCGCCCGGTGCCCGAGCCCGGCGACTCCGGGACGGCGGCCACCCGGGCGTGGGCCCTCGAACGGCTGGGGGACCCGCTCACCCTCGCCGACCTCGCCGCCCACGCGCGGATGAGCGTGCGGACCTTCACCCGGCGCTTCCGCGAGGAGACCGGGTCCTCGGCCAACCGCTGGCTGGTCCAGCAGCGGGTGGCGCTGGCCCGCCGGCTGCTCGAGTCGACCGACGTGCCCGTCGAGCAGGTGGCCGTCCAGGCAGGGTTCGGCACCACGGCCTCGATGCGCCAGCACCTGCACGCGACGATCGGGATCGCGCCACTCGCCTACCGGCGCAACTACCGGGGACCGATCGCTCACCCGATGTGACCGGAGACTCCCCTGCGGTGGGACCACGGACGGGGCGGGTCTGGTTGAGTGAGACGTACCGGCGCCGCCCTCGCTCATCCGGAGCGGCAGGAATCGACGTCGGGCTGAGGCTGCGCCACCGAGGTGCGCCCGGCTGACCGACGTCTCGCCGACGACGTGAGCCCGCCCTGCCCCGCGCAGGTGCGCGGGTGCTCGCGTCCGCCGAGGGTGTCGTGCGGCCACTCGAGCGTCGAAGGACTCCAGTGACCTCCATCAGCAACTCCCCTGCCACCTCCGGCAACTCCCCCACCCCCCCGAGCACCCACCGCCGTCGTGGCGGTCGCGGCCGGGGCACCCGTCCGGCCGGCGAGCAGCAGAACCATCCGCAGACCCCGGCCCCCGCGCCCGCCGTGCCCGTCCAGGCCCCCGCCACGGTGCTGCCCACCGACACCACGTTCGACGCCCTCGGCGTCCCCGCCCCGATGGTCGAGGCGCTGTCGGCCAGCGGGATCACCGCGCCGTTCCCCATCCAGGTCGCGACGCTGCCCGACAGCCTCGCCGGCCGGGACGTCCTCGGCCGCGGCCGCACCGGCTCGGGCAAGACGCTGGCCTTCAGCATCCCGCTGGTCGCGCGCCTGGCCGCCTCCGACAGCAGGCGCCAGCCCAAGCGCCCGCGGTCGCTGGTGCTGGTGCCGACCCGCGAGCTGGCCAACCAGGTCGCGGCCGTCGTCGACCCGCTGGCCCGCGCCCTCGGCATGAGGACCACCACGATCTTCGGCGGCGTCGGCCAGAACCCGCAGGTCCAGGCCCTCGCCGGCGGTATCGACGTGCTGATCGCCTGCCCCGGCCGGCTCGAGGACCTCATCGGGCAGGGGCACTGCGACCTCGGCGGCGTGGAGATCACGATCCTCGACGAGGCCGACCACATGGCCGACCTGGGCTTCCTGCCCGGCGTGAAGCGCCTGATGGACCGCACGCCCGAGGTCGGCCAGCGGCTGCTCTTCTCGGCAACGCTGGACAACGGCGTCGACGTCCTCGTCAAGCGCTACCTGAGCAACCCGATCACGCACTCGGTCGACCCGGCCGTCGCCCCGGTCAGCACCATGACGCACCACGTCCTGCAGGTGCAGAGCGCGGACAAGGCCGAGGTCGTGCGCCAGCTCGCCTCCGGCCTGGGCCGCAGCGTGCTGTTCACCCGGACCAAGCACCAGGCCAAGAAGCTCGCCAAGCAGCTGACCGCCCAGGGCATCCCCGCCGTCGACCTGCACGGCAACCTCAGCCAGAACGCGCGCGAGCGCAACCTCGAGGCGTTCAGCAGCGGCGCGAGCCGGGTCCTGTGCGCGACCGACATCGCCGCCCGCGGCATCCACGTCGACGAGGTGGCGCTGGTCGTCCACGTCGACCCGCCGGCCGAGCACAAGGCCTACCTGCACCGCTCGGGCCGGACGGCGCGGGCCGGTGCCGAGGGCGCCGTGGTCACCGTCTCCACCCCCGACCAGGCCGGCGAGGTGCGCACGCTGGCCCGTCAGGCGGGCATCACGCCGAGGGTGAGCGTCGTGCGTCCCGGCGCGCCGGAGATCGAGGCGCTGACCGGCCCGGCCGCGCCGTGCGTGGAGCCGGCCCCCGCCCCCGAGCCGCAGCCGCAGAACCCCGTCGGTGGTGGCCGTCGCCGCCGCGGCGGGTCCGGCAGCGGTGCGGCGAGCGGGTCGCCGGCCGGCTCACGCGGCAACGGCTCCGGCCGGTCCAGCGGTCCGGCGCGTACTCGCGCGGAGCTCGCCGCCCGCGCCGGCACGTCGTCGGCCGCCTCCTTCAGCGCCCGCTCTCGCCGAGGTCGCTGACGGCGCGCCGGCGGAGCTCCTGGGCGGAGCTCCGCCGGCGTCTCCGGACGCCGCTCCACGGCTCGTGGAACGTCGCCACGGGATCGGACATCCGATTCCGGCACGGCGGACGAATGCATCCGACGGTCGTCACCGAGGACGACCGGCCCCGCCGCCGCTCCGGCCCCCTGGGCGTCGGCCTCGGAGGAGGTCCCCGTGTCCCGTTCCATCCGCTCGCTCGCTCCTGTCCACCCGCGCGGTCGTGCGGTCGCCGCCCTGGCCCTGACCCTGGGTGTGCTCACCGCGTGCAGCGGCGGAACGGACGCAGCAGGCACGGCCGGTGCGGACGCACCGGCCTCGACGAGCACCGCGGCTCCGACATCCGAGGCCGCACCGTCGGAGGCCCGCGAGGTCGTCACCCTCACCGCCACCGAGGACGACTACACGATCTCCCTCGACCAGGACACCTTGACCGCCGGCACGTACGAGATCGAGGTCGTCAACGACGGGCGGGCGTCCCACGACCTCGTCGTCGAGCGGGACGGCGAGGACGTGGCCGCCTCCGAGCCGCTCGCGCCGGGCGAGTCGGGGACGGTCGAGGTGACGCTGGAGCCGGGTGAGTACGTCTTCTACTGCTCGATCAGCAACCACCGCTCCATGGGCATGAAGATCCCGGTGACGGTGTCATGACCTCGCCCGCGCCGGTGGAGGCCCGCCGCCGGCCGGCGGCGGCGCCGTGGCTCCTGCGCGTGCTCGGCGCCGCGCTGCTCATCGGTATCGCAGCTGTCCACGCCTACCTCTGGCAGCAGGGCTACCGCTCGATCGACGTCATCGGGCCGGCCTTCCTGCTGCAGGCGGCGCTCGGTGTCGGCGCCGCCGTGCTCGTGCTCGTGGCGCCGCTGCGCCTGCTGCCGTGGGCTGCTGCGCTCGGGGCCGCCTTCGCCGCCGGGTCCCTGGCCGCTCTCATCCTCTCGACGACCGTGGGGCTCTTCGGCTTCGTGGAGTCGACGACGGCGACGCTGTGGTGGCCGTCGTTCTGGGTGGAAGCTGCGGCCGCCGTCGTCCTTCCCACCCTCGCCGTCCTCGCGGCACGGGGACGGCAACCCTGACCGGAGTGGGAGGGCTGTCGCCGCGCCCTCCCACTCCGACCGGCCTCAGTTGCCGCTGGCGAAGGCGGCGTCGAACGCGGCCGCCGGCGGGTCGAACGCCAGCCGGCGGACGAACTCCAGCGCCTCCGGGGCGCCGACCAGGCGGTCCATGCCGGCGTCCTCCCACTCCACCGAGATCGGCCCGTCGTAACCGATGGTGTTGAGCATCCGGAAGCACGCCTCCCAGGGGACGTCGCCGTGCCCGGTGGACACGAAGTCCCAGCCGCGCCGCGGGTCGGCCCAGGGCAGGTGCGAGCTCATCCGGCCGTTGCGCCCGTTGCCGACCTGCTTCTTCGCGTCCTTGCAGTCGACGTGGTAGATCCGGTCCTTGAAGTCCCAGATGAACGAGACCGGGTCGAGGTCCTGCCACACGAAGTGGCTCGGGTCCCAGTTCAGCCCGAAGGCCTCCCTCTGGCCGATCGCTTCCAGCGTGCGCACGGTGGTCCAGTAGTCGTAGGCGATCTCCGACGGGTGCACCTCGTGCGCGAACTTCACGCCGACCTCGTCGAAGACATCGAGGATCGGGTTCCAGCGCGCGGCGAAGTCGGCGTAACCGTCCTCGATCATCGACTCGGGCACCGGCGGGAACATCGCCACGGTCTTCCATATCTTCGACCCGGTGAACCCGACGACGACGTCGACACCGAGCTTGCGGGCCGCGCGGGCGGTCATCTTCATCTCCTCGGCGGCCCGCTGCCGCACGCCCTCGGGCTCGCCGTCGCCCCACACGCGGGCGTTGACCATGCCCTTGTGCCGCTCGTCGATGGGGTCGTCGCACACCGCCTGGCCGTGGAGGTGGTTGGAGATGGCCCAGACCTTGAGGCCGTACTTGTCGAGCAGGGCGAGGCGCTCCTGCACGTAGGAGTCGTCGTTCGCGGCGCGCTCGACGTCGAGGTGGTCGCCCCAGCAGGCGATCTCCAGGCCGTCGTACCCCCACTCGGAGGCCAGCCGGGCCACCTCCTCGAACGGCAGGTCGGCCCACTGGCCGGTGAACAGGGTGATCGGGCGGGGCATGGTGGGGTCCTCCCAGGACGGGGGACTTTCGGCGCCGAAAGTCCGGAGAGTCGGTTCAGGCAGGGATCTCGGTCCAGGTGGAGTTCGCGGCGGCGCTGCGCTCGACCGCATCGAGCACGCGCTGCACCTGCAGGCCGTCGGCGAACGACGGCGTGGGGTCCTCCCCCTTCCCGATGGCGGTCACCAGGTCGACGACCTGGTGGGTGAAGCCGTGCTCGTAGCCCAGCCCGTGGCCGGCCGGCCACCAGGCGGCGACGTACGGGTGCTCCGGCTCGGTCACGATGATCCGGCGGAACCCCGCGACCGCGGCGGGCTCGGTGCCGTCGAAGAAGTGCAGGACGTTCATGTCCTCGAAGTCGAACGCAAGGCTGCCCGCCGAGCCGTTGACCTCGATCCGGATGGCGTTCTTGCGGCCGAGGGCGAAGCGGGTCGCCTCGAAGGTCGCCAGCGCCCCGCCGGTGAACCGGCCCAGGAAGATCGCCGCGTCGTCGACGGTCACCTGCCCCGTCTCCGTGCCCCCGACCCCGCCCAGCTTGCCGGTGGACGTCGGCAGCGGCCGCTCCGCGACGAAGGTCTCCAGCATCGCGCTCACCCCGGTGAGGGTCTGCCCGGTGATGTACTGCGTGAGGTCGACGATGTGCGCGCCGATGTCGCCGAGCGCGCCCGAGCCGGCCTTGTCCTTCTCCAGACGCCAGGACATCGGAACGGCCGGGTCGGCGATCCAGTCCTGCAGGTACTGCGCGCGCACGTGCCGGATCTCGCCCAGCCGCCCCTGGGCGACGAGCTGCCGGGCCAGGCCGATCGCCGGGACACGGCGGTAGGTGAAGCCGACCATCGACCGGACGCCGTTCGCGGCGGCACGGGCGGCGGCCTCGGCCATCGCCTCGGCCTCGGCGACGGTGTTGGCCAGCGGCTTCTCGCACAGCACGTGCTTGCCGGCCTCGAGGGCCGCGATGGCGATCTCGGCGTGGGTGTCGCCGGGCGTGCAGACGTCGACGAGCTCGACGTCGTCGCGCTCGAGGACCCGGCGCCAGTCGGTCTCGGTGCTCGCCCACCCGAGCCGGGCGGCGGCCTCGGTGACCGCCGCCCGATTGCGGCCGGCCAGCACGGCCAGTTCGGGCCGGAGCGGGAGGTCGAAGAAGTGCGGGGCGGTGCGCCACGCGTGGGAGTGGGCGGCGCCCATGAAGGCGTAGCCGATCAGGCCGACACCGAGCGAGGGGCGGTCGGGGGTGGTCATGCGAGCTCCTCGGGAGGGCGGAGCCGCCGGGCGCACGTCGCGCCCGGCGGCTCCGGGTCGGTCGGTCAGGACTCGAAGGCCCGGTCGATGTACTGGTCGACGTTGTCGGCCGTCACGACGGGGGCGTTGAGCGTGATCCGACGCGGCACCTCCGGCGAGACCAGGTCGGACACGTTCTTGTCCTGGGCGACCAGGCGGGCGAGACGGATGCCGTCCGCGGCCTGCGTGTGCGGGTAGATGACCGTCGCCTGGAGAACCGAGTTGCCCTCCTGGATCGCCCGCATGGCGTTGGCCGAGCCGGCGCCGCCGACCATGAGGAACTCGTCGCGGCCGGCGGCCTCGATCGCGGCCAGGACACCGACGCCCTGGTCGTCGTCGTGGTTCCACAGGGCGTCGATCCGCGGGGCGGCCTGGAGCAGGTTGGACGCGGCCTCCTCGCCACCCTCGACGGTGAAGTCGGCAGCCACCCGGTTGCTCACCTCGAGGCCGCACTCGGCCAGCGCGTCGGCGAAGCCCTGACTGCGGTCCTGGGTCAGCGGCAGCGAGTCGATGCCGGCGATCTCGGCGACCACGGCGTCGGGCTGGTCGCCCAGCTCCTCGCAGATGTAGGTGCCGGCGGAGACCCCCATGCCGTAGTTGTCGCCCAGGATCGTGGCACGGGCGGCGAACGGGCTGTCGAACTCACGGTCGACGTTGATCACCGGGATGCCGGCCTCCATGGCCTCCAGCGCGACCGGGGTCAGGGCGGCGCCGTCGAAGGGCAGCAGCACGATCGCGTCGACGCCCTCGTTGATGAAGGTCTCGACCTGGCTGATCTGCGTGCTGACGTCGTTGGTGCCCTCGGCGACGACGAGCTCGACGTCGTCGTACTCCTCGTCCACGGCCCGCGCGGCCTCGGTGATGCCGGCCATCCAGCCGTGGTCGGCCGCCGGTGCGGAGAAGCCGATGCGGACGGTCTCACCCTGCTCGTCGTTGTCGCTGGCGGCGTCGTTGCCCCCGCCACCCCCGCCCCCGGAGCTCTCGGGCGTGTTCCCGGTGCAGCCGGCGAGAAGGACGCCGGCGCCGATGAACGCGACCGCGGTGGACGTGACGCGGCGGTACCCGCGCTGCCTCGTTGCAGACAATGCTCTCTCCTCGCTCTGCCTCACCCGGCGCCGTCGCCGGGTGGTCGGTGCTGCCGTTCGAGTGGTGCGACCGGGGGCCGGGCGGCCCGCCGGGGTGGTGCTGACCCGGCTGCGGGTCAGGTCGTGGGGGCGGCGGTCGCGCCGCCCTGGCGGGTGCCGGCGGGGGCACCGGGCACGGTGCTGCCGCCACCGGTCACGCCTCCGGGGCCGCCCGGGAGCGAGCGCGGCTTCCGGCCGCGGCCCTCGCCGCCGGCCAGCCGCATCTGCAGGAGGACGGCGAGCACGATGATCACGCCGCGGGCGACGGCCTGCGCGGAGCTCGACAGGTTGTTCAGCGTGAAGACGTTGCCCAGCGTGGTGAAGATCAGGACACCGAGGACGGTGCCGACGATCGTGCCCCGGCCGCCGATGAGCAGCGTGCCGCCGATGACGACCGCCGCGATCGCGTCGAGCTCCCAGAGCGTGCCGTGCGTCGAGCTGCCGGTCGTCGTCCGCGCCATGATCATCACGGCCGCGATGCCGCAGGTGATGCCCGACAGGACGTAGAGCTTCACGGTGTGGCGCTGCACCCGGATGCCGGCCAGCCGCGCGGCCTCGGCGTTGCCGCCGACCGCGAAGGTGCGCCGGCCGAACGTCGTCCGGTTCAGCAGCACCCAGCCCGCGACGGCGACCAGCGCGAAGATGATGACCAGCGTCGGGATGCCCAGCACGTCACCGGAGAAGAACTCGAGGAAGTCGCGGTCCTGGATGATCTGGGTGCGGCGGTTGGCGATGATCTCCGCGAGGCCCCGGGCGGCGGCCAGCATCGCCAGCGTCGCGATGAACGCGACGAGCTTGCCGTAGGCGATCACCACGCCGTTGACCAGCCCGCAGCCGGCGCCGACGGCGAGCGCCGTGAACACCATGACGATCCAGTGGAAGTCCTCGGCCATCGCCTGGGTCGCCAGCGTCGTCGCCCAGACCGAGGACAGCGCCGCGATCGCGCCGACCGACAGGTCGATGCCGCCGCCGATGATCACGAACGTCATGCCGACGCTCACCACGCCGATGACCGCGGCCAGCCGGAGGATCGTCAGGACGTTGTCGACGTCGGCGAAGCGGTCGCCAGCCGTGGCGACGCCGACGACGCACAGGATCGCCAGCGCGATGACCAGGCCGAGATTGCGGCCGACCGGGCCGGACATGAACCCGCCCGACCCGTTGGCCGTCCGGCTCGCCGCCGTCGCGGTGCTCCCCTCCGTCGCGGTCGCGTTCGTGCTCATGCCACGTCCCCTTCGTGCTGCCTGGTCGTCGATTCGGAGGCGATCGGTGCACCCGTGTGCGGCGTGCCCTGCATGACCAGGTCGAGGACCCGGTGCTCGTCGAGTTCGTCGGCCGGCGCCTCGGCGACGACGGCGCCGTCGGCGATCACCAGGACGCGGTCGGCCAGGCCGAGCACCTCCGGGATCTCGCTGGAGACGACGACGACCGCCACCCCGCGGTCGGCGAGGTCGCGGACCAGCGCGTAGATCTCCGACCGGGCGCCGACGTCGACGCCGCGGGTGGGCTCGTCGAGCAGCAGCACCCGGCAGTCACGGAGCAGCCAACGGGCCAGGACGACCTTCTGCTGGTTGCCTCCGGACAGCGTGCGCACGACCCGGGAGACGTCGGCCGGCCGGACGTCGAGCGCCTCGACCTGCTGCCGCGCGGCCGCCTTCTCGGCGCCGCCGGAGAGAAATCCACCGCGGGCGAAGCGGCCGAGGCTCGAGACGGTGATGTTGCGGTAGACGGAGTCGTCGAGCAGCAGCGCCTGGCTCTTGCGCTCCTCGGGGGCCAGCCCGATGCCGGCCGCGACCGCTGATCCGACGTCCCCCGGGCGCAGCCGCCGGCCGGCCAGCCGGACCGTTCCCGAGGTGGGACGGCGGGCGCCGTAGATCGTCTCCAGGATCTCCGAGCGGCCCGATCCCACGAGGCCGGCCAGGCCGACGATCTCGCCGGGACGGACGGTGAAGCCCACGCCGTCGAAGTGACCGCGCAGCTCCAGGTCCTCGACCTCCAGGAGCGGTGCCTCCCCGGTGTGCGGGGCGGTGCCCCGGGGCGGGAAGACGTACTCGATGGTCCGGCCGGTCATGAGCGTGATGACCTCGCGGGTCGGGGTCTCGCGCGCCGGGAGACCGGTGGCGACGGTCCGCCCGTCCTTGAGGACGGTGATCCGGTCGCCGATCTCACGGATCTCCTCGAGGCGGTGGGAGATGTAGACGACGGCGACGTCGTGGGCGGTGAGGTCGCGGATGACGCCGAAGAGCCGCTCGACCTCCTCGTTGTCCAGGACGGCCGAGGGCTCGTCCATGATGATCAGCTTCGCGTCCTGCGACAGCGCCCGCGCCATGCTGACCATCTGCTGCTGCGCCGCCGAGAGGGCGCCGACCTCCGCCGTGGGCCGGATCTCCGGGTGGCCGAGGCGGGTCAGCAGCTGCGCCGCCGCTCGGTTGGCGGCCGCGGGGCGGGTGATGCCGAAGCGCGCGCTCTCCCGGCCCAAGAAGATGTTGTCGGCGACCGACAGCCCGTCCACCAGGTCCAGCTCCTGGTAGATCGTGGCGATGCCGAGGTTCATCGCGGCCTGGGGATCGGCGGGCGACACCGGCTCACCGCGCCAGCTGATGCGGCCCTCGTCGGGCTGGTGCGCCCCGGCCAGCACCTTGATGAGGGTCGACTTGCCGGCGCCGTTCTGGCCGAGCAGGCAGTGCACCTCACCGGACCGGACGTCGAGGTCGACGCCGTCGAGGGCCCGGACGCCCGGGAAGGTCTTGACGATCCCGTGCATCTCCAGCAGCGGGGCGGTCACCGGCTGCCCCTGCCCGGCACGGTCCACGCGGTCGCCGTACCGGCAGGCCGGGCACTGCGGTGCGGTGTCACGGGGTTCTCCACGCCATCACCCAGACTTTTGCTCATCGTTGACCATTAGTCGGTAGCCGCGACAACGTAAGCCCGGGTGCGAGTGTGGTCAAGGTCGCGCCGCCGGGTTACCGAACCGAGATCTACGGCACGACCGGCGATCAACCGCGCGGTGCGGCTGCGGGGGTCGCGGCGGCAGGCCCGTGGCCGGACCCCCCATCGCGGGCTGGGCGGTCGTCGCCGGCGGTGAGCTGCCGCCGGCTCAGCCGGCGAGGGCAGCCGGCACGGTCAGGGGGATGTGTCGGTCCGTGAGGAGGAAAGACGAGGTCGGCCCGCGGGTGGGCCGGCCGGCGAGGTCAGCGGGCGAGGGTCTCGTGGACGGAGTCCTCGTCGAGGAACCCTTCGATCGCCATCAGTGCGGCGCCCACCCGGCCGGAGAGATCGGGGGCATCGCTCACCGTGATCTCCAGCGCCCGGGCGGCCAGCGGCATCGACCGGCCGTAGACCGCCTCGCGGATGCCGGCCAGCAGCGGGGCACCCGCCTGGGCGACCCCACCCGTCATGACGATGCGGTGCGGGTTGAAGAAGTTGACCAGCGCGGCGAGAACCGTGCCGATGGTCCGACCGGCGTTGCGCACCAGCTCCAGCGCCGGCCCGTCGCCCTGCGCTGCCCGTTCGACGACGTCCCGGGTGCTGGTGACCGGCAACCCCGCCGCGACGGCGTCGCGCAGCAGGGCGCCACCACCGGCGATGGCCTCGAGGCAGTTCTCGTTACCGCAGCGGCAGATGACGGTCCGGCCCGCGGGCTGCGCCACGTAGATGTGCCCGATGTCGCCGGCGCTGCCCTGGGCTCCGCGGTACACCCGCCCGTCGACGATGACGCCGCAGCCGATGCCCGTACCGACCTTGACGACGAGCAGGTCTTGGACCGAGCCGCCGGCCCCGATCTCCCCCAGGGCCATCACGTTGACGTCGTTGTCGACGTAGACGGGGCACTCGTACCGGCCGAAGGCGCTGGGGATCGGGTAGTCGTGCCAGCCCGGCATGATCGGCGGGTGAGAGGGCCGACCGGTCGAGAACTCGACGGGGCCGGGCACACCGACGCCCACGGCGCACACGTCGCCGGGCGTGAGGCCGGCCTCGGCGAGCACCTTCTGGGCCAGCCGGTCGACCTCGGCGAGCACCACACCGGGCCCGTCGGCGATGTCGATGGGATGCCCGACGGTGGCGAGGATCTGGGCGGAGAGGTCGGTGACCGCGACGTCGACACTGGTCACGCCGAGGTCGACGGCGAGCACGCACCCGGCGCGGCTGTTGAACCGCAGCAACGTGGGCGGCCGGCCTCCGGTGCTCCACCCCCGCCCGCCCTCCTCCAGGAGGTTGGCCGCGATCAGCTGGTCCACCCGCGCGCTCACCGTGTTGCGCGAGGCACCGGTCAGGGCCACCAGGTCGGCCCGGCTGCGCGCCCGGCCGGTGCGCACGTGACGCAGCAGCGCGCCGGCCGAGGCAGAGGTGTGCGCCACGCCGCCATAGTGACACGCTGCCGATCACCCGCCGGTCCTCCCGGGGCGCGGATCACCGGTCCGAGGTGCGCGGGGCCGGCGCGACGGTTGACCCGTGGGCCGATGGGCACTGACGGGGCACCGACGACCTGGTTGAGCTCTGGGCGAGCTCCTTCCCGACGACGAGCGAGGTTCCCATGGGTCTGCCCATCACCCTGTCCGAGATCGCCCCGCGCATCTCCGCGGGCGCGTTCATCCTCAACAGCGGGCTCGGCAAGCGGGGTGCCGACGCCGAGACCGCGGCGGGCATGCACGGCTTCGCCGCCGGTACCTACCCGTTCCTGAAGTCGGTTCCGCCGCAGCAGTTCGTGCAGGGCCTGGCCAACGCCGAGATCGCGCTCGGCGCCCTGCTGCTCACCCCCTTCGTGCCGACCGCCGTCGCCGGGGCCGCCCTCACCGCCTTCTCCGGCGGGCTGCTCGGGCTGTACGTGAAGACGCCGGGCATGCGGAAGCCGGGCAGCCTCGCCCCCACCGAGCAGGGGCTGTCCATCGCCAAGGACAGCTGGCTGCTCGGCATCGGGATCGGCCTGTTCACCCGGGGCCTGATGGACCGCAAGCCCCGCGTCACGGTGAAGAAGGCGAACAAGCTGGCGAAGAAGCAGGCCAAGCAGGCGGCTCGCGACGCCCGCCGCGCCGCGAGGTGAGCTGACGGCGCGACAGCCGGGCACCTCCCCGCGGGCGGCTCAGTCCGCCGGGAGGTGCACGGTGCTCACCAGCCGGCGGCGGCGCCCGCCACCGGGGCGGTGCGCCATGCGGGCCCGCAGGGCGGCGGCCAGCTCGGCGTGCATCTCGTCGAACTCCTCGTCGGTCACCCACACCGCGGCCTGCCGGTAGCCGACCCGGTCCGCCGCGAGATCCGGCGACCCGCCGTCCGCCGCGGCCCGGTCCAGGTAGCGGTCGAAGGCGCTGACGAGCGCTGCGGCGAAAGCGGTGAACGCGCGCCGGTGCTCGTCGGGCGTCATGGTGGCGGCCTCGCCGGGGCCCACCGCGGCCGCCTCCAGCTCGAGCCGGAAGGACCGCTCCGCCGCGCCACGCACCTTCCGCTCCCCCACCACCGCGAGGACGCCGGCGTCGGCGAGCGCCGAGACGTGCCGGTAGAGCGTCGCCACCGGCACGTCGGGAAGCTCGGCACGCAGGTCGGCGGTGGTCAGCGTGCGGTCGCCGAGGAAGGCCATGACCACGCGCAGGCGCACCGGGTGCAGCAGCAGGTCGGCGCTCGCCACAGGGCCACCATTCTCATGCTTGACAACGATCTCAGCTGTGAGAATAGTGGGGTCATGGCCACCGTGCAACTGACGCCCACGACCCTGTCCGTCCGCTTCACCCGGACCGAGCAGCTCGCCGGCCTCCTGCGCGACGTCGAGCTGCCCCGGGACGCCGTCCGGAGCGCCGAGGTGGTGACCGAGCCGCTCAGCGGCGTCCGCGGCCTGCGTGCCCCCGGCCTCGCTCTGCCGGGCCTGCGCAAGGTGGGTACCTGGCGGCGCCCCGGGGAGCGCACCCTCGTCTGCGTGCGCAGGGGGCAGCCGGCCGTCCGGCTACGACTCGACGGCGCCCGGTACGACACCCTGCTGATCGGGGCGGACGACGCCGCCGCCCTGGCCGCCGCCCTGGCCGCCGCCCTGCACCCGGTTCCCTGACCGTGCGGGAACTCCCCCTGCGCGTCCCGGGCGAGCACCCGCTGGGCGGCACCCTCACGCTGCCCGACGGCGCGGGATCGCACCCGGCCGTGCTCATCGCGTCCGGTTCCGGCCCGCTGGACCGGAACTCCAACCACCGCCGGGCCCGGTTCGGCGTGGCGCGGCAGCTGGCGCACGCCCTGGCCGCCGGCGGCCTGGCCTCCCTGCGCTACGACAAGCGCGGGATCGGGGACAGCCCCGGGCACTGGCGCACGGCCGGCCTGCACGACAACGTCGACGACCTCGGCCGGGCCCGCGAGGCCCTGGCCGCCCGGCCGGAGGTGGACCCCGACCGGATCCTGCTCGCCGGGCACAGCGAGGGCGCGATCCTGGCGGCGGCGCTGGCCGCGCGGGGCGTGCCGACGTCGGGGGTCGTCCTGCTGTCGATGAGCGGCGCCCCGGGCGAGGACGTGCTCCGCTGGCAGGCCCGCCGCATCCCGCCGACGCTGCCCGCGCCGGTCCGGGGGCTGCTGGGGCTGTTCCGCGTCGACCTCGAGAAGAAGGTCCTGGCCAACCACGACCGCGTCCGGGCCACCACCACAGACGTGGCGCGGATCGGCGGGGCGAAGGTCAACGCGCGCTGGCACCGGGAGTTCATGTCCCACGATCCCCGGGACGACCTGCGGCGCATCGGGGCGCCGGTGCTGGCCGTGACCGGCGGCAAGGATCTGCAGGTCGACCCGGCGCACCTGCAGGTCGTCGCGGCAACGGTGCCCGGGGGCGCATGGACGGCGCTGCTCCCCGACGTGACGCACGCCCTCCGGCGGCAGCCGGGACCGCCGTCGATGGGCGCCTACCGGAAGGAACTGCGCCAACCGGTGGACCAGGAGGTGCTCGGCACCGTGGTCGGTTGGTGCCGGTAGGTCAGCGGGCTGGGCGGCTGATCCGGGGCGCACACCCTCCCGCTCGGAACCGCGGCCCCAGCCCGGCGGAGGGTCACGGTCCGGCCGCGGTCCCGTCCGCCGGCACCAGCGTCGGATCGTCGAAGACCGACTCGAGGGCGACGTGCGCGCCGCCCCGGACGGCGGCGCTGAAGCCCAGCGTCGACAGGACCACGCGTGCCCCGCCCAGGTCGGGGGCCAGCACCCGGGCGCGCAGCTCGGCGGTCATCGGCTCGACGAGGAACCGCCCGAGGACGGCGAAGTAGCCCCCCAGCAGCACGACCCGCGGGTTCAGGACGTTGATGAGCACTGCGGCACCGGTGCCCAGGGCGGAGCCCACCCGGGCCAGCGCGTCGAGGGTGCGCCGGTGCCCGGCGTCGGCGCGGGCGGCGATCTCGGCCAGCCGGGTCTCGAGGTCGCGCCCGTGGTCGTGCACCGGGTCCTCGGGATCGGCGGCGGCCCGCAGCAGCGCGGTCAGCCCGACGACCGTCTCCCAGCAGCCACGCCGGCCGCAGCCGCACAGCAGGTCCGGGTCCCCCAGCGGTGTGTGCCCGACCTCGCCGGAGAGGCCGCCCGCCCCGCGCAGCAGCCGGCCGTCGACGATGACACCGCACCCGACACCGACCTCGCCGGTGAGGTGGACCAGGTCGGGAGTGCGGGCCTCGGGGCCCGTCGCCCACTCGGCGATCACGGCCAGGTTCGCGTCGTTCTCCACCCGGATCGGGCAGTCGCCGGCGACCCGGGCGCGCAGCCCGTCGAGCACCGGCACGTCCCGCCAGCCGAGGTTGGGCGCGTGGGTCGCGACACCGCCGGGGCTGCGCACCAGTCCCGGGACGGCGACGGTGATTCCCACCGGCACCGCACCGCGCGCCGCGGCCGCCGCGACGCCCTCGCCGACCAGGCCGGCCACCGCGTCGAGCGTGCCCTCCGGGCCGAGCCCGGGGACGTCGCACGCCACCCGCCGCTCGAGCAGCGCCTCGCCGCGCAGGTCCACCACCAGGACGGCGACGTAGTCGACGTTCAGCTCCACCCCGATGCCGCACACCCCACGGCCGTCGAGGTGCACCAGCACGCCGGGCCGGCCGACCGAGCCCGCGCGGTCGACGTCCCCAGCGGTGACCAGCCGTCGATCGGAGAGCTCGGCGACCAGGCTGGACACCGTGGCCTTGTTCAAACCGGTGTCCTGGGCGATGCGGGCGCGCGACCGCGGGCCGGCGTCCCGGAGGTGACGCAGCACCAGTCCGAGGTTGCTGCGGCGCACCGCGGCCTGGTCGGCGGGAACGTGGCGCGCGGCGGGGGCACCGTCGTAGAGACGGCGGGAGTCGAACACGGCAGCGCCCACCTCCCTCCGAAAGGCCTCGGACCATTAGTAGGCTGTACCAACAAATTAGGGGGCCGCCGGGGGCCGGTCAAGGTCGCCCCCCGCCCACCGATGCGGGGCATCCGTGCCCGGTGAGGCTCAGCCGGCGGCCGCGCGCATCACCGCGACCACGTCGTCGGGATGGCTCTGCGGCGTCATGTGCGCCGCGCCCGGCACCTCGACCAGCCGGCCGCGGGGAGCCGCCGCCACCAGCCGGGACGCCCAGTCGTGGGCGCAGAGCCGGTCACGGGTGCCGCGGACCACCGTGACCGGCACCCGCACGTCGCGCAGCCGCCGATCGCTGTCGTCAGGGGCGGCGACCCGCCAGAGCGCGGCCATCGCGCGCGGCCCGGTGTGCCACCACTGGGCCAGGATCAGCGGCACCTGCCACCACGGCTCGCCGCACGCCGTCGCCACCCAGCGCCGGACCAGGCCCCACGCCCTGCGCAGCCGGGGATCGGTGGTCGGCCCGAGCAGGACGGCGGCGGCGATCCGGCTGTCCCGGGCCGCGGCGATGGCCACCACCTGGCAGCTCTGCGAGTGCCCGACCAGCACGACCGGCCCCTCCCCCAGCCGGTCGAGCAGCCGGTCGGCCAGCACCTCCAGCGGCGGCACCGGCGCCGGCACCCCCATGCCGGGCAGGTGCACGACCGTGGCCGGGAGACGGCTCCGGATGCGCCGCGAGGAGCGTTCGTCCAGCCCGAGCCCGGGTACGAGGACGAACCGGACGGGGGGCGTCACGCGCAGCGCCCGGGGGACCGTTCGGGTGTGTCGACCATCCCGACGGGTCTACCGGTCCCCCGCACGGGCCGCGAGCCGAGGGCGGAACGGGCAGAGTGTGGGCTGGATCGCTGCGGGTCGCTCGGGGCCGGCGACGGACGGAGTGGGAGGATGAATCATCATGACGACATCACCAGTGCGTGAACCAGCCGCTCCCTCGCACGGCGGCCGTCCGCGGGTCGTCATCATCGGCTCCGGCTTCGGTGGCCTGTTCGCCGCCCAGCGGCTGCGCAAGGCCGACGTCGACATCACCCTGATCGGCAAGACGAGCCACCACCTGTTCCAGCCGCTGCTCTACCAGGTGGCGACCGGCATCCTCTCCGAGGGCGAGATCGCCCCGGCCACGCGCGAGGTGCTCCGGCGCCAGGAGAACGTGCGCGTGGTGCTCGGCGAGGTCACCGACATCGACCTCGGCGCCCGCACGGTCACCTCCACGGTCCTGGGCCGCACCACCGTCCACCCCTACGACGAGCTGATCGTCGCGGCGGGGGCGGGACAGTCCTACTTCGGCAACGACCGCTTCGCCGAGTTCGCGCCCGGGATGAAGAGCATCGACGACGCCCTGGAGCTGCGCGGCCGGATCTTCGGCGCCTTCGAGCTCGCCGAGCTGGCCGAGGACCCGGCCGAGGTCGACCGGCTGATGACCTTCGTCGTCGTCGGCGCCGGTCCCACCGGTGTGGAGATGGCCGGCCAGATCGCCGAGCTGGCGCACCGCACGCTGCGCAAGGACTTCCGCCGCATCGACCCCACCACCGCCCGCGTGGTCCTGCTCGACGCCGCTCCGAAGGTGCTGCCGTCGTTCGGCGAGAAGCTCGGCGACCGTGCCCGCCGGCAGCTCAACGAGATCGGCGTCGAGGTGCAGCTCGGCGCGATGGTGACCGACGTCGACGCCGACGGCATCGAGATCAAGGACGCCGACGGGCAGGTGCGCCGCATCAACGCCGCCACCAAGATCTGGGCCGCAGGCGTACAGGCCAGCCCGCTGGCCCGGCTTCTCGGTGAGCAGTCCGGCGCCCAGGTGGACCGGGCCGGCCGCGTCGCGGTGCTGCCCGACCTCACCCTGCCGGGCCACCCCGAGGTGCACGTCGTCGGCGACATGATGGCGCTGGACAGGCTGCCCGGCGTGGCGCAGGTGGCCATCCAGGGCGGGCGCTACGCCGCCGATCAGATCAAGCGCAAGCTCGCCGGCCGGGAGCCGCTGCCCCCGTTCCAGTACCACGACAAGGGGTCGATGGCGACGATCTCGCGGTTCCACGCGGTCACCGACCTCGGGAAGCTGAAGTTCGAGGGCTTCATCGCGTGGATGATGTGGCTGGTCGTCCACCTGTTCTACATCGTCGGGTTCAAGAGCCGGGTGACGACCGTGCTGCACTGGCTGGTCAGCTTCCTCGGCCGGGGACGCTCCCAGCGGGTGGCCACCCAGCAGCAGGTATTCGGCCGCCTGGCCCTGGAGAACCTGGGACCGGAGTTCGAGGCCTCGAAGACCGGTGGCCCCAAGACCGTCCCCCACGGCGAGGACCTCACCGGGCGCGAGTCGGCCTGACGCAGGCGGCAGCCGCGCCGTCCCTGGTACGGGTGATGCTGTCGCCCGTCGGTGCCCATTCGTCCCGGAACGGGTAGCGGGCGGTCATGGCACTCGTCGGGAAGAAGGGAACCGCGGCACGGTCGCGCGCCCCCATGTGGGTGTGGCCGGCCCTGTGGGGCGTCGTCGCGGCGATCGCCGGCTGGCTGCTCGGCCAGGTCGAGCCCAGGTCGGGGTTCCTCACGGCGCTGTGGCCGGCGGACACCAGCGCCGCCGGCAGCCTCCTGCAGATCGTCGCGACCGGCGCGGTCACCATCGCCACCCTGACGTTCAGCATCACCGTGGTGGCCCTGCAACTGGCCTCCCAGCAGTTCTCGCCGCGGCTGCTGCAGGAGTTCGTCCGTGACCGGACCACCAAGTCCGTGCTGTCGATCCTGACCGGGACCTTCGTCTTCGCCCTCAGCGGCCTGCGCGGCGTCAACTCCTCCCAGCCGGTGCCCACCCTGGTCTGCCTGACCGCCGCACTGCTGGGCATGGCCTCGCTCGGCGCCCTGCTGGGGTTCATCACCCACATGGTGTCCTTGCTCCGGGTCGACACGATGATGACCCGGGTCCACGACGTCACCGACCGGGCGATCCGCGACTTCTACCCCGCTTACGACGAACAGCCCGACCTCACGCCCGACGACCTGCACCTGGACACGTCCGAGGGACGTCGGGTGATGGCCGATTCCAGTGGCTTCGTCCAGTTCCTGGACACCGACGCCCTGGTGGCCGCGGCACGACGGCACGACGCGATCGTCCGCGTGGTCGTCCGGCCCGGCGACCACGTGACGCACGGAACACCCGTCGCCTCGGCGTGGACCCGGGGCGGGAGACCGCTGGACGACGAGTTCACCGACGCGATCCGGGGCGCGGTGGTGCTCAACAACGAGCGCACGATCGACCAGGACGCGGCGTTCGGCCTGCGCCAGCTCGAGGACATCGCCGTGAAGGCCATGTCGCCGGCCATCAACGACCCGACCACCGCCGCCACCGCGGTGGGCCACATGGCCGACCTGCTCGTGAGGTTGGCCGGGCGGCACCTCGGCCCCGCCGTGCACACCGACGAGGACGGCGTCGGCCGGGTGGTCCTGCCGGACCGGGACTTCCGCTACTACATCGACCTGGCTTGCGGTCAGCTGGCGCGCTTCGGCAGCTCGGAGCCGACCGTGCTCATGGCGTTGCTGCGGATGCTCCGCGACGTCGCGATCTCCTGTCGCGACGACGGGCAGCGCGCGGAGGTCGCCCGGGCCGCCGACCTGGTGGCCGGCGAGCTCTCCCGGGAGCTCAACGAGGTGGACACAGCCGCGATCAAGGACCACCACGACCGGGTATCGGCCGCCCTGGAGGGGCGGGTCGAGGAGGCCTTCACCGACTCCAACGGCCAGGTGCGCTCCATGTGAGACCGACTCAGCCAGGTCGCAGCCACCAGTCCAGAGCGGCCGGAACGTCCTCGCGCCGCACCGCGTGGCCGCCGTCGAACTCCTCGTACGTCACGTCGTAACCGGCCGCCGACAGCTGGCGCGACACCCGCCGGCCGCACCGGTCCACCGGGAGGACGCGGTCCTGCGCCCCGTGGGTGATCCAGATGCGCGGTTCGCCCTCCTGCGTCGGCGGCGCCACGAAGCCCGGGGCGAAGGCGAGCACGGCGTCGAAGAGGTCGCCGTTGGCCAGACCGAGCGACAGCGCGTACGAGGCTCCGTCGGAGAACCCGCCGACCGCGATCCGGTCGACCGCGGCGCGGCCGAAGACCTCCCCCAGGGCGGCGTCCATGACGGCGACGTCCCGACCGAGGCCGCCGGCGATGAGGTCCCAGGTGGAACCGACCGACGTCGGAGCGAGCACGAGTCCCCCCCGGCCGGTGACGGCCTCCCCCACCGCGGCCAGGCTCTGTTCCGCCTTCCCGCCCGCGCCGTGGAAGAAGACCAGCAGCGGCCGGGGCACCGGCTCGCCGGGCGGAACCGCCAGGAGCGCCTCCGCTCCCGGGCCCAGGTCGACCTCGTGCACACCGGCGGGCAGCGGCGGGCCGGGCACGACGGGGGACGGCCGGTTCTCGAGGCGCCCCTCGGCGGCGCGACGCGGGGCGGCCACGCCCTAGACCGCCTCGGAGACGAGGGGCACGTGCTCGTCGGCGCGCTCGAGGTGCAGCGGCTGCAGCGGCGAGGTGTCGTCGAGGTACAGGAAGGCGTCGTAGCGCTCGCCCAGGACGGTGGGCACGTAGTTGCCCCATCTCTCCCGCTCGGGCCGGTAGACGACGCCGATGGCGCGGTGGTCGAGCCTGCGGTCCAGCCACGCCGGCCGCTCGCCGCGCGGGACGACGAACAGGGCGTCGGCCCCCACGGCGTCGTGCAGGAGCGCCTCCAGGCTGCCCCCCCGGGCCGGCGGCACGGGCATCCGCTCCATCTGCGCACCCCAGCTCTCCCCGGCGACGACGCCGCCGCGGTGGCCGCCGAAGCCCACCAGCACGACGTCGTCGCCGCCGTGCCGCTCGCGGAGCAGCTGGCCGACGTTGGTCATGCCGGCGCCGGCCATGTCGGTGGCCCGGGCGTCCCCGATGTGCGTGTTGTGCTCCCACACGACCGCCTTGTCGCCGGCGTGGGTCAGCAGGCGGTCGAGCGTGTCGACCATGTGCACGTCCCGGACGTTCCACGACTCGGCCGACCCCCGGATCATCGCCCGGTAGTAGCGCTCGGCGTCGACGACGACGGCCGCGTTCTGCTCGGCGGAGAACCTCGACTCCGGGTCGCCCTCGAGCTCTTCCCGGCCGCGTCCCTGGCACATCGAGCGGAGCAGGTCGACGGCGGCCTGCTCGCACGACGTGGGGGCGAAGCGGCTGGCGAACGCGTACTCGGCGCCGTCCTCACCGAAGGGCTCGAAGCACCGCAGGGCCTGCATCGCCGTGTCGACGTGCTGCGGCTCGTGCTCTCGCAGCCACTCGACCAGACCCTGCATCGAGTCCCACAGGCTGTACACGTCGATGCCGTAGAAACCGATCCGGTCCGGCTCCGGGCGCGCCGCGTTGAACGCGCGAAGCCACCGGCAGAACTGCACGACGTCGTCGTTGGCCCACATCCACGTCGGCCAGCGGGCGAACGCGTCGAGGGCGTCGCGCGGGTCCTCGTCGGCGCCCTCGCGCAGCCGCACGCTGCGGTTGACCCGGTAGCAGTCGGGCCAGTCCCCCTCGACCGCGACGAAGCGGAACCCGCGCTCCGCGACCAGCCGGCGGGTCAGGGCGGCCCGCCAGGCGTAGTACTCGTGCGTCCCGTGGCTCGCCTCCCCGATCGCCACGATCCGGGCGTCCTCGATCCGTTCGAGCAGCGGGTCCAGGTCGGCCTCGTCGCGCAGTGGTCGCGCCAGGGCGCGCACGTCGTCGTGGTCGGTGCTCACTCGCGACTCCTCCTCAGCGGTTCTCCAGCGCGGTGCCCTCCCGGACGATCCCGGCCGCGACCTCGCGCCACTCGCCCGTGCGCAGCCAGGTCCTCCGCTGCCGCGAGGCGGACGTACCCCGCTCGAACAGTCGTTCCACCATGTCGACGACGACGTTCCACTCACCGTGGTCCCGCAGGTCCTCCCGCAGCTCCGTGAGGAGCCGGCGCACGGCCACCCGCGCCGGCACCAGCTCGCACGCCACCGGGTCGAACAGCCCGCCGTCGAGGCCGTGCCGGGCGGCCCGCCACCGTGCCGCCCGCAGGAGCTCCGGACGAGGCTGCGGGCAGGGCTCCCCCCGCTCGGCCCGGGCCGCCAGCACGCGGACCAGTGACCGCACCAGGGCGGCGTGCAGCACGACGTCGTCGACCTCGGTGCACACGTCCGCCAGCCGGAACTCCAGAGTGGGCAGGTGACTGGACGGGCGCAGGTCCCAGTAGAGGTGAGAGGCGTCGGCGATCACGCCGGAGGTCACCAGGCCGGCGACCACCTCGCGGAACCGCTCGGAGCTGCCGAGGTACTCCGGGGGCCCGGTGGTGGGCCACCGCGACCACCAGACGGTGCGGTAGCTGTGGTGGCCGGTGTCGACACCGTCGTGGAACGGCGAGCTGCCGGTCATGGCCAGGAGCACGGAGAGGTAGGGCCGCGCGCGGTCCATCACGGCGACCGCGGTGTCCAGGTCCGGCACACCGACGTGGACGTGGCAGCCGCAGATGTCCTGCTGCAGCGCCAGGCCGGCCCACCGGTCCACCATCGCCTCGTAGCGGGGTGCCGGCGTGATGTCCTGCTGCTGCCAGCTGTCGAAGGGGTGGGTCGAGGCGGCGAGGATGCGCACCCCCGCACGCGCCGCGGCGCCGGCCGCCTCGGCGCGGGTGGTGACCAGCTCGGCCCGCAGTTGCGCGAGGCCGGTGCAGACGTCGGTCACCGACTCCAGCTGCGTCGTGGTGATCTCCGCGTGCAGGTGCCGGCCGGACTCGTGGCGCAGCACGGCGGCGGCCAGCGCGGGGCTCGGCGTCAGCCGGTAGGTGACGGGGTCGACGAGGTGGAACTCCTCCTCGACCCCGAAGGTGGTGCCGGCCGGGCTCGCCGTCGTCGCGGGCGGCGGTGCGGCGGCCGGTGCCCCCGCGCGCTCGACCTCCACGCGCCCTCCTGTGCAGCGAGGCGACGCCGTGGTCGCCGGCCTCCCCGGACGAGGGGCGACTGAGGGCCAGCCGTGCTCTGACGGTAGGGCCTGGCGGGCGTGCCCGCACCCCGCCCAGCGGTCAGGGCTCAGGGCTCGGCGAACCAGACGAACCCGAGCCCGGGCACGAGCAACCGGTCCGCGCGCAGGTCCGGCCGGCCGTCGCTGGAGAGCACCGGCTCGAACGTGCCGAAGCCGGTGACCGTGTCGGCCAGGACGCCCTCCGTCGCTGAACCGAAGTTGGCCAGCCCGATGAACGCCCCGCCGCGCGGATGCCGGCGCCGCCAGGCCAGGACCGCGTCGTTGCCGACGTCCAGGACCTCCGACTCGCCGCCACCCCGCAGCGCGATCAGCGACCGCCGCACCTCCCCCAGCCGGCGCAGCCAGGCGAACACCCGGCCCTCCAGGCTCACGGGGTCCGACCGCCGGGCCGCCGCCGCCCAGTCCATCGGCGGGCGGTGCATCCACCGGTTGTCCGGCGCCCGCTCGGGGTCGGCGAGGTAGCCGGCGTCGTTGCGCAGCGCCAGCTCGTCACCCATGTACAGCAACGGGATGCCGCCCCAAGCGAAGGCGACGGAGTACAGCAGGACCAGTCGCCGGACCCCGGCGTCCAGGGCGGCGGGGTCCCCCCGCTCGAGGGCGTCCTCGATGCCGCAGAGGGACGCCGCCGACCCGGAGATCCGGGCGTCGCCGGTGGCCTCGTTCTCCTGGAACAGCGCCCCGCGCGCCCAGGAGCCCGGGAAGCGGCCGCTGAAGAAGTCGTTCAGAAAACGCCGGTGCCCGAAGCCGCTGACGCCGACCGCCGCCGCGTCCACGTCACTGATCGCCCAGCCGATGTCGTCGTGACCCCGCACGTAGGTCACCCAGGACGAGCCCGGGGGGATCGGCCGCATGCGCCGCAGGGCGGAGGCGGCCAGCCGGGCGTCGCCGGTGGCCAGGCTGCTCCAGCCCACCACCATGAGCTGGTTGTGGTAGGCCAGCTCGCACTCGGGGCGGTAGCGGTCGTGCCCGCCCAGGTAGGGCACGAGATCCTCCGGGGAGACGATCGCCTCCGCCTTGAACACGACGCCGGGAGCCGCCAGCCGGGTCAGCGCGTGCAGCAGCTGCAGGAGGGTGTGCCCCTCCGGCTGGTTCTGGCAGGTGGTGCCCAGCCGCTTCCACATGAACGGGACGGCGTCCATGCGGAACACGTCCACCCCGCGGTTGGCCAGCCAGGTGATCTCGCCGAGCATCGCCAGGGTGACCGCGGGGTTGGTGTAGTCGAGGTCCCACTGATACGGCCAGAACGTCGTCCAGACCCAACCGCCGGCGTCGCCGCAGGCCTCCGGCACCCAGCTGAACGAGCCGGGCGCCCGGTCGGGGAAGACCTCCGGGATCGTGGCGTCGTAGGCGTCGGGCATCGTCCGGTCGGGGAAGGCGGTGTAGAAGTCGGCGAACGCCGGGTCGCCGGCGAGCCACCCCTGCGCCCAGGCGTGCTCACGTGCGGTGTGGTTGAGCACCAGGTCGATGCACAGGCTCATGCCCCGCTCGTGCAGGGCACGGGCGGCCTCCTCCAGGTCGGCCATCGTGCCGAGCCGCGGGTCGACGGCGCGGTAGTCGGCGACGGCGTAGCCGCCGTCGTTCTCCCCCGGCCGAGGCTGCAGCAGCGGCATCAGGTGCAGGTACGTGGTGCCGAGCTCGGCGAGGTAGTCCAGCGTCGACGGCAGGTCACGCAGCGTTCCGCAGAAGCGGTCGACGTAGCAGACGTAGCCCTGCATCCGCGCCCGCTGGAACCAGGCCGGATCGATCTCCCGGCGCCGGTCGAGCCGCCGGAGGTCGCCGGGGCGCTCCGCGGCGGCGGCCAGCGCCGTCCGCAGGGCCCGCTCGAAGAGGGTGTCCACGTCGGCCCGCTCGCCGTAGAGGACGGCCAGCGGCTCGTGGATGTCGACGAGCGCCACGTCGATGCGGGTGAGGAAGGCGTCGGCCTCCTCCGCGCCGAGCGCGTGGGCGGCGTCGACGGCCAGCCGGGGCCGCAGCGCCCGCCACGCCAGGTCGGCCGCCCGCCGCCGGTCGGCCCGCGATGCGATCACGAGTTCCGTCCGCAGGTCACCGGCCCAGTATCGGGGGCCTGTTCGCCCACGGCATGACCTGTACCACCGGCCCGGCGGAAGGCGTTCACTGGGCGCTGTAAGCCAGTAATCGGGAGGGCGCGATGAGCCTGGCACCGGATCCCGCGACCGAGTCCCCGCTGGACGCCTACTCGCGGATCGTCACCGCGGTGGCGGCAGACCTGACCCCCCACGTCGCCGCCCTGCAGGTCACCGGCCGCGACGGCCGGGGCGGGGCGGGCTCGGCCGTCGTCGTCAGCGACGACGGCCTGCTGCTCACCAACGCGCACGTGGTCGCGCGGGCCGCCCGCGGGCTGGCGGTGTTCAGCGACGGGACCGAGACCGACGTCGACGTGGTCGGCGCCGACCCGCTCTCCGACCTCGCCGTCGTGCGGGCCCGCGGCCGGACTCCACCGCCGGCCGAGCTGGGCGACGCCGGCACGCTGCGCGTCGGCCAGCTCGTGGTGGCTGTCGGCAACCCGCTGGGCCTGTCCGGCTCGGTCACCGCCGGTGTCGTGAGCGGCCTCGGCCGCTCGCTGCCCACCCGGGACGGGCGCACCGCGCGCGTGGTGGAGGACGTGATCCAGACCGACGCCGCGCTCAACCCCGGCAACAGCGGCGGAGCGCTGGCCGACTCCTCCTCGCGCGTCGTCGGCATCAACACCGCGGTCGCGGGATGGGGCCTGGGGCTCGCTGTCCCGATGAACGACACCAGCCGGCGGATCATCGGCGCGCTGGTGGCCGACGGGCGGGTGCGCCGGGCCTACCTGGGCCTGGTGAGCACCCCCGCGCCGCTCCCGGCCACGCTGGCCGAGCGCACCGGCCGCCGACGGGGGCTGCGGATCGTCGACGTCGTCCCCGGCGCTCCGGCGGACCGGTCGGGGCTCAAGGCCGGTGACCTGGTGCTGGAGGCCGGCCGGCGCCCGGTCGCCGACGCGCAGAGCCTGCAACGGCTGCTCTTCGCCGACGCCATCGGGCGGCCCCTGCCGATGACCGTGTACCGGCGCGGGGCGATGGTCGACGTGATCACCGTGCCGGCGGAGCTCACAGGGAGGTGACACGGCGCCACCCCATCGGGCATCCGAACCGAGAACCGGTCGTCTCCCATGGAGGATGGACACCATGCAGGCCGACCGGCACACCCCAGCGCTGCTCCTCGCGGCGCTGTACGTCGTCTGCGGGCTCCTGTGCCTGGCGGCGGCGATCTGGCCGGCCCATCCGGAGACCCCCGTCGCGCTCTGGGGAGCGCTCGCGGCCGCCGGGATCGGCGGCGGCTTCGCGATCTGGACGTTCCGCTCCCGCTTCCACGGCTGGGTGGCGCACGCCGCCGTGGCCCTCGCCGGCATGCTGATCGCCGTCTTCGCCTGGCAGTCGGCGAGAGCCGTGGGCATCGTGGGTCTGGGCCCGGCCCTGATCGCCGTCGGCCTGTACGCCGCGCACTTCTTCGACCTGACCGCCGCCCGGCTGCACGCCGCCGCCCTCGTCCTGCTGACCACCGCGGGGGCGATCGCCGCCGAGCCCACCGGGTTCGCGGTCCCCTGGGCGGCGGTCGTCGTCTCGGTCGTGGCGTTCACCGAGGTGCAGGGCCGCCTCGCCCGCACCCTCCGCACCGCCGCGACCACCGATCCGCTGACCGGGGTGGCCAACCGCCGCGCGTGGGAGGCCGAGGCGGCGCGACACCTGTCCCGGGCGGCGCGCACGGGCGAACCGCTCAGCGTCGCCATCCTCGACCTCGACGACTTCAAGGGGCTCAACGACCGCGAGGGGCACGGCGCCGGCGACACCCTGCTGCGCGACCTCGCCACCGGCTGGGCGGCGCGGCTGCGGCGGGCAGACCTGCTCGGCCGCTACGGCGGCGACGAATTCGTCCTGTGCCTGCCGGCCACCGACGAGCACGGTGCCCGGCGGATCCTCCGGCAGCTGGACGCCACCCACGCGTTCGCCTGGTCGGCCGGTGTCGCCACCGCACGGCCCGGCGACACGCTGGCCACCGTCCTGGCCCGCGCGGACGCCGACCTCTACCTGCAGAAGCGCAGCGGCCGGGCCGTCTGAGTCACCCTCGGCGCCAGTCCTCGCTCTCCAGGTGCGACCCGGCCATGGGGCCCATCTGCAGCATGCCGCCGTCCACGGCCCAGGACGCGCCGGTCACGTAGCCGGCGTCCGGGGAGACCAGGAAGGCCACGACGGCGGCCACCTCGGCCGCGTGCCCCGGGCGGCCCAGCGGCACGCCCGGGCGCCGGTGGCCCGGCGTGGTGGGGTCCTCGTCCTCCTGCCCGGTCATCGCGGTCGCGATCTCGCCCGGCGCGACCGCGTTGACGGTGATGCCGTGCTCGGCGAGCTCCAGGGCGGCAACCCGGGTGAGCAGGCCGAGGCCGCCCTTCGCGGCGCAGTAGGCGGCGGCACCGACGCGCGGCTGGTGCTCGTGCACGCTCGTGATGTTGACGATCCGGCCGCCCCGGCCGGCGGCCACCATGCGGCGGGCCGCACGCTGGAGGCAGAGGAAGGCACCGTCCAGGTCGGTCGCGAGGACCTCCCGCCACGTGGCCAGGTCGAGATCCAGCAGTGGGGTCATGTGACCGGTTCCCGCGTCGTTGACCAGGACGTCGACCCCGCCGAGGGTCTCCGCCAGCTCGTCGACGACGTCCCCGGCCTCCGGCAGCCGGGTCAGGTCGACCGGACGGACCTCCGCCCGCCGGCCCAGCGACCGGACCTCCTCGGCGGTCGCCTCGCCGGCCGCCTCGTCGCGGTACCAGGTGATGCCGATGTCGCACCCCTGCCGGGCGAGCGCGACGGCGATCGAGCGGCCGATGCCCGACTCCGAGCCGGTGATGATCGCGACGCGTCGGGGAGCCCCTGTCATGAGGCCACGCTAGGAAAGGCCCGCCGGACCCGCAGACCGGCGCGGATCACCGCTGCGCCGCGAGCCGCTCGTCGAGCAGGCGGTCCACGGCGGCCCACGCCTCCTCCACGAGCCGTGCGTTCTCCGCCGACGGGCAGCGGGTGTACGCCGCGCGGGCGACGCCGAGGGCGACATGGGCGACCGAGATGTCCCGGTCCAGCCGGTCGAGACGGGTGACGGTCGGGCTCATGACGGCCTCCTGGCGAATCGGCGTCTGCGAGCTGCACGGTAGGTCGCAGGTATGACCGTCCTTCGCCGCGGAGGTCATCGCCGGATGCCGATCGGTCCGGGGTGTCAGTGCCTCCCCCTAGCGTCCGGAGCACAGCGCACACGCATCCGGGAGGCAGGCATGACCGGCACCACCCTGACCGCCGAGCGGGCCGACCTGCTCGAGACCCTCGCGGCACACCGGCAGTTCCTCCGACACACGGTCCGGGGGCTCGACGACGAGCAGGCGCGGCTGCGGACGACGGCGAGCGAGCTGACCCTCGGCGGGCTGCTCAAGCACGTCGCCCATCAGGAGGCCAACTGGGCCCGCTTCGTCCTCGAGGGCACGCAGGCGATGGCGACGCCGACCGACGCGGCCGGGTTCGAGAAGTGGGCGGAGGAGTTCCGGCTGCTGCCCGGCGAGACGCTGGCGGGGGTCCTGGCCGAGTACGAGGAGATCGCGCGCCGCACCGACGAGCTGGTCCGGACGCTGCCCGACCTCGACGCGTCCCACCCGCTGCCGGAGGCCCCGTGGTTCCCGCCGGGCGCCGTCCGCTCCGCCCGCCGGGTGTTCCTGCACATCGTCGCCGAGACCGCCCAGCACGCCGGCCACGCAGACATCCTGCGGGAGTCGCTCGACGGTCAGAAGACGATGGGCTAGGCCCCGTCGGGAGGCTCGCCCGAGCCTGCGAGGGCATGTCGGCCCCGTCCGGGGGCTTGTCGCCGCCCGGGCCCGCCCCGGGCTCGCGAGGGATCGGGGGACGGGGTCCTTCCACGAGCGGTGAGGAGGACGGGTCCTTCGGGGGTCCGCTCACTCGCGGACGGCGGCGACCACCTGCTCCAGCGCCGCGAGGCTGTGCCCGCTGACGAAGGCGTCGCAGTACGGCAGCGCGGCCGCCATGCCGCCGACCAGCGGCGCGTACCCCGGTGCCGCCCGGCGCGGGTTCACCCAGACGATCCGGTGCGCCAGCCGGCGCAGCCGCCGCATCGCCTCGGCCACCTCCTCGGGGTCGTCCAGCGCCCACCCGTCCGAGAGCACGACCACGACCGCGCCGCGCGCCAGGCCTCGGCGCCCGTGGTCGGTGACGAACCGGCCGATGCCCTCCGCCAGCCGGGTACCCCCCGCCCAGTCGGACGACGTCGCACCGGCGCGGGCCAAGGCCTGGTCGTGGTCCCGGGTTCCCAGCTGGCGGGTCAGCCGGGTGAGCCGGGTGGCGAAGACGAATGCCTCCGCCCGCGCCCCGGCGACCGCCCCCTGCAGCAGGGCCAGGTAGACCCGCGTGTAGGGCTCCATCGACCCGGACACGTCGCACAGCAGCACCAGCCGGCGCGGTGTCGTCCGCCGGGCCGCGTGCACGAGGCGGGCCGGGTCGCCACCGGTGCGCTGCGCGCCGCGTACCGTGCGGCGCAGGTCCAGCCGGTCCCCCGACCTGCGGGTCACCCGGCTCCGACGGCTGCGCCGCACCGGCGTGCTCAGCACCAGCCGCCGCACCAGCTCCCGGACCGTGTCGAGCTCCTCGGCGCCCAGGTCGGCGAAGGACGTGTGCCGCAGCCGTTCCTCGGAGGAAGCCGCGGCGACCAGCGCATCCCGCTCGCCCTCGGTTCCCCCGTCGTCCCCGCCGGCGCGGGCGGTCGCACCCGACGAGGGGCCGATATCGGCCGGGCGGGAGTCGCGCGGCGCCGGCCGGGTGCGCGGTTCGCTGCCGACCGGCGGCGGGGCGGCCGGGTCGCCGCGGCTGTCGGCGGGATCCAGCCGCCCGTCGAAGACCGCGGAGAAGACGGCGTCGAAGACCGGGAGCTGAGCCCGGTCGGTGACCAGCACGATGCGGCACGTCCAGTACAGGGCGCTGCGGTCGAGCGGCGGCACCAGCTGGAGGGCGCGCGCCAGCCCGGCCGCCCGCTCGGGTGGCGCCGGCAGCCCGGCCCGGTGCAGCGCCGTCGTCAGGCCGACCGCGAGGGGGCCGGGGCCCACGACCGGCAGGTCAGGCACCGGCCAGCCAGGCCGCGCCCCGTGCACGGGCCAGCTCTTGGTCGTCGCGGTTCTTGAGCACCGTGCCCCAGGTGCGCTCCACGGCGGCCGGGTCGAGCCGGTCCAGTCCGAGCAGGTTCAGCGCCGCGACCCAGTCGACGACCTCGGCGATGCCCGGCGGCTTGACCATCTCCAGCGAGCGCAGCCGGGCCACTGCGGCGGCCGCCGACACCGCCAGCGGTTCGGCGCTGCCGGGCACGCGCCGTCGCACGATCTCGGCGACCCGCTCCGGCGGCGGATAGTCGATCCAGTGGTACAGGCAGCGGCGGGTCAGCGCGTCGTGCAGGTCGCGCGTCCGGTTCGAGGTGAGGACGACCACCGGGGGGTGGGCGGCTCGGATGGTGCCCAGCTCGGGCACGGTGACCGCGGCCTCGGCGAGCACCTCGAAGGTGAACGCCTCGAACTCCGCGTCGGCGCGGTCGATCTCGTCGAGCAGCAGGACCGCCGGCCGGGGACCGGGATGCTCGATCGCCTGGAGCAGTGGCCGCCGGAGCAGGTAGTCGGCGCCGAAGAGGTCGTCCTCGGCCAGCGCGGCGCCGCGGGCCTCCGCCAGCCGGATGCCGAGCAGCTGGCGCGGGTGGTTCCACTCGTAGAGGGCCTCGGCGGCGTCGATCCCCTCGAAGCACTGCAGCCGGTACAGCGGGGTGTCCAGGACGCGGGCGAGCGCCTTGGCCGCCTCGGTCTTGCCGACGCCGGGCTCGCCCTCCAGCAGCAGCGGTTGGGGCAGCCGGACGGCGAGGAACAGGGCGGTCGCCAGGCCCGGGTCGGCGAGGTAGTCGACGTCGTCCAGGGCAGCGGCCAGGGTCTCGACGTCCGGCACGCGCTCCTGGACCGCCTCCTCCGCCCCCATCCGCGCTGCCGCCGTCACGACCCCTCCCCGCTTTCCGTACCGGAAGCTGGGCGGGTCCGGCCAGCTTCCGGTACGGAAAGCTGATCAGGAGGCCGCGGCATACCGGGCAGGCTCGGCGAGGAAGGCCTTCCGGCAGCCCTCGCAGCAGAACCAGGTCGTCGTCCCGTCGAGCTCGACGTGCGGAGTGCTGTCGACGGCGGCCACCGTCATCCCGCACACGGGGTCCACCGCGCTCGCCGGCGCCGGTGCGGGGGCGGTCCGCTCCCGCGCCCGCCGTTCGGCGACGATCTCCGCGAGCACCGACAGGGCGATCTCGGCCGCCGTCCGGCCGCCGATGTCGAGACCCGCCGGGCTGTGCACCCGGCTGCGCTGCTCGTCGGTGACGTCGAGGGACGCCAGCACGCCGGCACCGCGGATCCGGCTGGCGACCAGGCCGACGTAGGGGACGCCGAGCCTCAGCGCCGCGGTGAGCGCGGGCTCCTCCTCCCGCCCGTGCGAGGCGACGACCAGCGCGGCGTCCCCTACGGCGGGTACGGCCTGCTCGCCCGCGACGAGCTGGACGTCGAAGCCGAGCGGCCGGCCCAGGGTCGCGAGGGCCTCCGCCACCGGGCTGTCCCCCACGACGAGCATCCGCGGCGCGGGCACCCGCGGCTCGAGGAAGATCTCCACCGCTCCCCCGGACAGGCAGGGGTTCGCGACGGTGACCGCGCCCTCCTCACCGGCGCCGGCGGTCACCTCGCCTGGCACGATGCGCAGCAGCAGCGGCTGGTTGGTCGACAGGGTCATCAGCCCGTACTCCCGCACCGACGCCTCGGCGCAGGTACCGCCGACGAAGCCGTCGATGCTCCCGTCGGCCCGCACCAGCGCGGTGTCACCGGCGTGCGCGCTGGTCGGCTTCTGCGCGCGGACGACGGTGGCCTGGACGAACGGCTCCCGGGTGCGCGTCAGCTCCGCCGCGGTGTCGGTCACCGACACGGTGCCCTCCTCAGATCGGTGGCGTGGGCCGGCCCTGCATGGCCTCCCACACGCGCGCCGGCGTGCACGGCATGTCCATGTGGGTGACGCCGAACGGCGCCAGCGCGTCGACGACGGCGTTGACCACGGCCGGCGGCGAACCCACGGTCGCGGACTCCCCGATGCCCTTGGCGCCGATCGGGTGGTGGGGGGACGGCGTCACGGTGTAGCCGGTCTCCCAGTCCGGGACCTCCATGGCGGTGGGGATCAGGTAGTCCATGAACGAGCCGCCGAGGCAGTTGCCCTGCTCGTCGAAGCCGATGAACTCCATGAGCGCCATCCCGACGCCGTCGGCGAGGCCCCCGTGGATCTGCCCCTCGACGATCATCGGGTTGATGCGGGTGCCGCAGTCGTCGACGGCGGTGAACCTCCGGACGTGCACCTTGCCGGTGCCCGGATCGACGTCCACCGCGCAGATGTAGGCGCCGAACGGGAACGTCAGGTTGGGCGGGTCGTAGGTGACCTCCGCGTCGAGGTTGCCGTCGACGCCCTCGGGCAGCGCGACTGTGCCGTGCGCGCCCAGGGCGATCTCGGCGATCGTCTTCCCGGCGCTGGGATCGCCCTTCACGTACCAGCGGCCCTTCTCCCACTCCAGGTCCTCGGGCCGGGTCTCCAGCATCGCCGCGGCGATCAGCCGCGCCTTCTCCTGCACCTTGCGCGCGGCAAGCGCCACCGCTCCCCCGCTGACCGGCGTGGAGCGGCTGCCGTAGGTACCCAGGCCGAACGGCGTCTGGTCGGTGTCGCCGTGCACGACCTCGATGTCCTCGGGTGGGATGCCCAGCTCCTCGGCGACGATCTGCGCGAACGTCGTCTCGTGGCCCTGCCCCTGGGTCTGCACCGACAGCCGGACGACGGCCTTGCCGGTCGGGTGGACGCGCACCTCGGCGCCGTCGGCCATGCCGAGGCCGACGATGTCCATGTGCTTGCGGGGTCCGGCACCGACGGTCTCGGTGAAGAAGGAGACGCCGATGCCCATCAGCTCGCCGCGGGCGCGCTTCTCGGCCTGCTCGCGGCGCAGCCCCTCGTAGTCGATGAGCTCCATCGCCATGCGCAGGGCCGGTTCGTAGTCGCCGGAGTCGTACTCCCAGCCGGTCTTGTTCTTGTACGGGAACTGCTCGGGCCGGATGAAGTTGCGCAGGCGCAGCTCGGCCGGGTCCATCTCCAGTTCCTTGGCCAGGACGTCGACCATCCGCTCGACCAGGTAGACCGCCTCGGTCACCCGGAACGAGCAGGCGTAGGCCACCCCGCCCGGCGCCTTGTTCGTGTAGACGCCGGTGACGGAGCAGTGCGCGGCCTGCAGGTCGTAGCTGCCGGTGAAGATGGAGAAGAAGCCGGCCGGGTACTTGGTGGGCTGCGCGGTGGCGTTGAAGGCCCCGTGGTCGGCCAGCACGTGCGTGCGGACGGCGAGGATCCTCCCGTCGCGGGTCGCGGCGATCTCGCCGGTCATCGTGTAGTCCCGGGCGAACGCCGTCGACATCAGGTTCTCCGACCGGTCCTCGACCCACTTGACCGGCCGCCCCGTGAGGATCGAGCCGACGACGGCGCAGACGTAGCCGGGGTAGATGCCGACCTTGTTGCCGAAGCCGCCCCCGATGTCCGGCGCGATGACCCGGATCTTGTGCTCGGGGATGCCGGCGACCATGGCGTAGAGCGTCCGGTGCGCGTGCGGCGCCTGCGTGGTCTCGTAGAGGGTGAGCTTGCCGTCGACCGGGTCGTAGTCGGCGATCGCGCCGCAGGTCTCCATCGGCGCCGGGTGCACGCGGGGGTAGACCATCTCCTGCCGGACGACGACGTCCGCGCGGGCGAAGACGGCGTCGGTCTCGGCCTTGTCGCCGGCCTCCCAGTCGAAGATGTGGTTGTCGGTCTGCCCCTCCTTGTCGTCCCGGATGACCGGGGCGCCGGGGTCAAGGGCGCGACGGGCATCGACCACGGGGGGCAGGTCCTCGTACTCGACGTCGATGAGCTCCAGCGCGTCGCGTGCGGAGTAGCGGTCCTCGGCGACGACGAACGCCACCTCCTGGCCCTGGAACCGCACCTTGTCGGTGGCCAGGATGGCCATGACGTCGGCCGACAGCGTCGGCGCCCAGGCGAGGTTGAGCCCCTCGAGGTCCTTGCCGGTGATGACGGCGAGCACCTTGGGGTGGGCGAGCGCCTCGGTCGTGTCGATGGAGACCAGCCGCGCGTGCGCCACCGGGGAGCGCAGCATCGCGCCGTGCAGCATCCCGGGCAGCACGATGTCGTCGAGGTAGCGGCCCTTGCCGCGGATGAAGCGGGGGTCCTCCTTGCGCTGGACCCGGCCGAAGCCGATCGGCCGGTCGGACGCGGTCATCGCCGGGTTGGGCTCGCGCTCCTGGGGCATCGCGGAGCGTTCCTGGACCGTCGTCATGACTCCTCCTCGCCGGCGCCCGTCGGCGCCATGCGCAGTCGTGCTCTGCTCCTCGGCGAGCTCGCTCACGCAGGCACTTCCTCGGCCTCCGTGGGGGCGACCACGTTGGCGCCGTGCTCGGCCGGGTGCTCGGCGGCCCACCGGATGGAGCGGACGATCGTCGCGTAGCCGGTGCAGCGGCAGATCTGGCCGGAGATGGCCTCGCGGATCTCCTGCTCGTCCGGGTCGGGATTGCGGTCGAGCAGCGCGCGGGCGGTCAGCATCATCCCGGGGGTGCAGAACCCGCACTGCAGGCCGTGCTCCTCCATGAAGCCCTGCTGCACCGGGTCCAGCCGCTGGCCGTCGGCGAGGCCCTCCACCGTCCGGACGTCGTGCCCGTCGGTCATCGCGGCCAGCTGGGTGCACGACTTCACGGGCTCGCCGTCGACCAGGACGACGCAGGTGCCGCAGTTGCTGGTGTCGCAGCCCCAGTGGGTGCCGGTGAGCCCGAGCGTCTCGCGCAGGTAGTGCACGAGCAGCAGCCGCGGTTCGACGTCCCGAGTCACCTCGGTCCCGTTGACGGTCATGGTGACCTGCATCGTCAGCCTCCCGAGACGTCGGCAAGGGCACCCGCGCGCGCGGCGGCGCTGCGCAGGACCCGGCGGGTGAGTTCGTCGGCGAGGTGCCGCTTGTAGTCGACGGGGCCGCGTTGATCCTCGGTCGGTGAGCTCGCCTCGGCAGCCAGCCGGCCGGCCTGGGCGAAGACCTCCTCGGACGGCCGCTGCCCGACGAGCACCGCCGCGGCGTCCACGGCCAGCCCCTCCAGCCCGACGGCGGTCAGCCCGATCGCGGCGTCCTCGATGACGCCGTCCGGGGAGAGTACGAGGACCCCACCGGCGGCGGCGACGGCCCAGTCGCCGACGCGGCGCTCGACCTTCTCGTAGGCGCTGCCCGAGCGGCCCTGGACGGGCAGCCGGATCTCGGTGATCAGCTCGTGCTGCTCGCAGGCGGTCTCGTACGGCCCGCGGTGGAAGTCGGCCATGTCGACGACCCGTTCGCCGCCCCTCCCGGCGATCACCACCTGGGCGCGGAGGACGTCGCAGACGGTGGTGAGGTCCTCGGCGGGATCGGCCTGGCCGAGGGAGCCGCCGATCGTGCCGCGGTTGCGTACCACGGGGTCGGCGATGACCCGTTCGGCGTCGTGGACGATCGGGAACAGGCGGCCGACGCGCTCCGACGCGAGCAGTGCCGCGTGCCGGGTGAGCGCGCCGATGCGCAGCTGGTCGCCGTCCTCGGTGAGGTGGTCGAGCTCGGCGACGTCGTTGATGTCGACGAGCCACTCCGGGCGGGCCAGCCGGAGTTTCATCATCGGCAGCAGGCTGTGCCCGCCGGCGATGACGCGGGCCTCGGGGCCGTGGCGTTCGAGCAGTTCGAGTGCGTGCTCGACGCTGGTCGCTCGCACGTACTCGAACGGAGCCGGTACCTGCACGGGGCCACCCCTCCCCAGGGACCCGACGCTGGAGCCCTGGTGGCGGAGGAGCTTGGCGGTGACCCAGGTGACTGTCAACATGCCCATAACCGATGGCTTATGACGGGTGCCTCGCATGACGTTCACCCAGCTCCGGACCTTCGCGCTGGTCGCCGAACTCGGTTCCCTGCGCGCCGCGGCCGCCGCCCTCGGAGTCAGCGAGCCCGCCGTCTCGGCAGCGGTCGCGGCGCTGCGCAAGGACCTCGGTGACCCGCTGTTCCGCCGCACCGGGTCGGGGATCACGCTCACGCCCGGTGGCCGGGTGCTGGCCGGCCGGGCACGGGAGATGGTGCGGCTGGCCGAACGCACCCACCGGGAGGTGGCGCACGCGACGTCGTCCGGCCGGCTGCGGGTGCTGGCGACCGCTGCATGTGCCGAGCACGTGGTGGGGGCGGTGGTCAGGGCGTTCACCCGGCGGATGCCGCGGGCCGCCGTCGACCTGACCGTCGGGTCGACCGACTGTGCTGCGGCCGCCCTCGCCGACGGCCTCGCGGACATCGTGCTCGGCGTGCGGCCGTCACCGGCCACGGGGCGAGCGGTCGACGCGGTGCCCTTCCTCCGCTACGAGCGGGTGGTCGTGGCCACGGCGGCCCACCCGCTGGCGGGGCACGGTCGTCTGCGACCGGCCGATCTCGCCGGGCACCGGTGGCTGGCCGGGCCCGCCGGGATCGAGGCCGGCAGCGAGGAGGCCCGCTGGATGGACGGGACGCCCGGGCCACCGCAGGTGGAGCGCCGGGACAGCGAGGCCGACGCGCTGGCCGCCGTCCGGGCGGGCGCGGGACTGATGCTGGCGCTGGGACACGCCGTCCGGGACGACGTCCGGCGCGGGGTCGTCGTCCGGCTGCCCGTCGACGGCACGCCGGTGACCGGCCTGTGGTGGGCCGGCGTGCCGTCCGGCGGCGCGGGAACCGGCGCGGCCCGGGCACTGCAGCGCTTCCTCACCACGCCGGACGCCACCAGCGCGCTGCTGGCCCGGCCCCGCCGCCCGGACCGGGCGCATCCGACGGTGCGCGTGGAGCTGTGGAGCTGACGGTCAGCGAGCCGCCGGATCGGCGGGCGGCTCCTCGCCCGCGGCGATCCGGTCGGGGGTGCGGGCGCCGACGACCGACTGGGCGGCGCCGGACGTCTCCTGCGACGGTGCCGGGCCCGACGACGCGGACCGGCCTCCTTCGCCCTCCCCGACGACCTGTCCCTCCGTCATCGCGGGATCGCCCGCCGTCTGCTCCACCGGCGCCTGCGCGGTCGTGTTGCCGGCGCCCCGGTCGTGCACCTCCCGGACGGCGGAGCCGCGTTCGGCGACTCCGATCGCCTCGGCGACGTCGTCCCCGCTGCGCGAGTGGTCGGGCGCGGTGTCGCCGGTCGCGGGTTCCTGGGGTGAGCTCACGGATCCTCCACGTCGTCGGGAAGGCTGCTCGGTGCCAGGCAGTGTCGACCCGCGTGCGGCGCCGCGACAAGGGACCGGTCAGCCGTCGCCGTCCTCGAGATCGGCCAGATGGGCGAGCGCCCGGTCGCGCGCCGCGGCGGCGTCGGCGGCCTGGCGCTCGGCCGTCCGCAGGTGGCGCTCGGCCCGTTTGAACTCCGCACCCACCTGGGCCGCGTCGTGCTCGGCGCGGGCCAGCTGGCCCGACAGCTCGGCCACACGGGCCTGCAGTTCCTGCTGGCGGGCGTCGAGCGCCTCGGCGGTGCGCCGGTCCTCCTCCACCGCGGCCGCCGCCTCCTCGGCCAGCGCGGTGGCCTCCTCCACGGCCCGCCGCGCGTCGGCCAGCTCCTTGCGCCGACGTTCCTCGGCGACCCGCCGCGCCTCCTCCTCCCGCGCCCGGCGCCGTTCGGCGGCGTCGGACGCCCGCTTCCCGGTGGACGGCCTCTCCCGCACCGGCTCGGGCGTCGGCGGCCGCACCAGGCGGAGATCGGGGCGGCCGGTCAGGGTGCCCATCCCGCTGTACGACATGGCCGAGGTGAGCCGCCCCGACAGCAGGGCCTCGCCGGCGTCGGGCTCGGTCATGGCCGCCCGGAGGGTCTCCTCGACCTGGTCGGCGACGGAGGTGCTGATCGGCCGGCCGCGCTCGCGGGCGAGCGCCGACGCCTGCCGCGTGAGCGCGGCGAGCAGCTGCGAGCGCTGCCGGTTGAGCGCCTTGAGCTGGTCACCGGCCAGCGACTCCTGCGCCTCCCGGAGAAGGCCTCCCAGTTCGACCAGCCCCTCGATCTCCGCGCGCTGCTCGCGCACGAGGACGTTGCAGGCCCACGCCGCGGTCGACGGCTTGGGGAGCGCGCCGATCCGCTTGGCCAGCGCCGTGTCGCCGTCGGCCCTGGCCTCGTGCTGCCGGGTGGTGCGGAGCGCGATGAACTCCTCCGGCGGCGCCGCGTACAGCTCGTCGGCCACCTCGTCGAGATCCATCAGCGCCCTCCGCCGAGTGCTACGAACCCGTGGCGATCAGTGACCGACCACCACGCGTTCGTAGCACTCCCGCTCAGGCGGGGCAGCAGACACCGGCGTCTCGCACCGCGTGCGCCCGCTCCGCCCAGGCCGCGGCACGTCGCACCGCGGCGCCCCACCGGTCCGCGAGGCGAGGCGGTCCGGCCCAGCCGCCGCGCCGGGAGGTCTCGGCCCACAGGGCGCCCTCGGCCCGCAGGCCGGTCCGGTGGGCGGTGGACGCGAGGTCGCTGAGATGTGGATGCATCGGCTCTCTCCTTCAGCAGCAGGCGGCCGCGAGGCGGGCGCCGGTGTCGGCGGCCCTCGTCGACGTGCAGCAGCCGCCGTCGCCGGCCACCGCGGACAGCTCGGCCTCGGTGCGCCCCTCCAGGTCGGGGCGCGCGTCGGCGGTGACGGTGTAGACCTCCCACGGCTCACCGCCGGGCCCGGTCACCCAGACCTTGTCCTGCACGGCGTAGCAGCAGGTCGTGTTCTCCTCGGCACGGGTCGCCAGGCCCGCGTCGGCCAGCCGGGCCGTCGCCGCGGCCACCTCCTCGGACGTGGCCACCTCCACCCCGAGGTGGTCCATGCGGGTCGCCTCCCCCGGCTGCCCCTCGAGCAGCACCAGCTTCAGCGGCGGCTCGGCGATGGCGAAGTTGGCGTATCCGGGCCGGCGCTTGGCCGGCGCGGCGCCGAAGAGGCGCGAGTAGAAGTCGATCGCGGCGTCGAGGTCGGCGACACGGAGAGCCAGCTGGACGCGGGACATGGGTTTCGTCCTTCCGGGGAACTGCATCGATGGACGTCGATGTCTGCGCCAGAGAGGAGCACAAGACATCGATGATTGTCAATACGAGCTCAATCGTTACGATGGGCGTCGATGTCCACACGAGGAGACCGTCGATGAGCGACCCAGGGCTGGCCTGCTGCACTCCGCTGACCGGCACCCCGATGTCCGCGGAGCAGGCAGAGCAGGCGGCGCCACTGCTGAAGGCGCTCGCCGACCCGGTGCGGCTGCGCCTGGTCAGCCTCATCGCCGCGAGCGAGGGCGGCGAGGCCTGCGTCTGCGACCTCAACGAGGCGTTCGACCTCACCCAGGCGACCATCAGCCATCACCTGAAGGTGCTGCACTCCGCCGGGCTGCTCGACCGCGACAAGCGCGGGGTCTGGGTCTACTACGCGGTCCGGCCCCAGGCCCTGGCCGCCGTCGCCAACCTGTTCGACACGGCCGCCCTCGCGCCGGCGTGAGCAGGCCCCAGGCGTCGACCGTCCTGGGCCGTCAGGCGCTGGCCGAGTTCCTCGGCTCGGCGGGTCTGGTGACGGTCGTCATCGGCTCCGGCATCGCGGCGCAGCGGCTCTCGCCCGACGACGTCGGGCTGCAGCTGCTGGAGAGCGCACTGGCCACCGGGGCGGGGCTCGTCGCGCTGATCCTGGCCTTCGGACCCGTGTCCGGCGGCCACTTCAACCCGGTGGTGACGCTGGCCGACCGGTTCTTCGGCGGCGTGACCAACCATCAGGTGGCGGTCTACCTGCCCGCCCAGCTGGCCGGCGGGGTCGTCGGCGCGGTCGTGGCCAACCTGATGTTCGACCTGCCCGCGGTGTCGATCTCCGGGACCGAGCGGTCGGCCGGGGGCCTGTGGCTGTCCGAGGCGATGGCGACGTTCGGCCTGGTCGTGCTGATCTTCGCCCTGGTCCGAGCGGGCGGCTCCGCGAGGGCACCGTTCGCGGTCGGCGCGTACATCACCGGCGCCTACTGGTGGTCGTCGTCGACCAGCTTCGCCAACCCGATGATCGATCTCGCCCGGACCCTGTCCGACACCTTCGCCGGCATCGCCCCGTCGTCGGTGCCGATGTTCCTTCTCATGCAGCTCGCCGGAGGTGCGGCGGCGGTCGTCGTCGTGTCGCTGCTCCACCCCGAGGCCGCGATCACGGCGGACGAGGTCGTGGTTCCGCACGCCGGCACCGGCACCCCGGCACACCGACCCGGCCAGGAGGAGTCCTGATGTCCGACAAGCCCAGCGTGCTCTTCGTCTGCGTGCACAACGCCGGCCGCTCCCAGATGGCCGCCGGCTGGCTGCGCGCCCTGGCCGGCGACGCGGTCGAGGTGCGCTCGGCCGGCTCCCTCCCCGGCGACCAGGTCAACCCCGCGGCGGTCGAGGCGATGGCGGAGGTGGGCATCGACATCTCCGCGCAGCGGCCCACGGTGCTCACCACCGACGCGGTCGAGGCCTCCGACGTCGTGATCACGATGGGGTGCGGCGATGCCTGCCCGGTCTTCCCGGGCAAGCGCTACCTCGACTGGCAGCTCGAGGACCCGGCCGGCAAGGGCGTGGAATCGGTGCGGCCGATCCGCGACGAGATCGAGGGCCGCGTACGGGGGCTGCTGGCCGAGCTGGAGGTCCCCACCTCCTGACGTCGATCAGCCGGCGTCCCGCTCCAGGAGGAAGAGGAACGGGTCCGGCAGGCCGCGCATGTCCATGAGGCCCAGCACGCGGTCCCCGTCGATCCGCCGGAACACGTCGATGATCGGCAGCGCGTCGTAGACCATCGCCGCGGTCACCACCCCGCGGTGCTCCACCGCCCGCAGCCGGGCCTTGGGCCGGCTGGTGAACAGCGCCGGGCGGAGGGCGGCGAACGCCGAGACGACCGGGCGGCGCTGCACCAGGTCCGGACGCGCGCGCAGCAGGCCCATCGGCACGAGCGCGGGGGCGACCGGCCGCGGCCGCCCTGCGGAGTCGCGGAACAGCAGCGGATGCACCGACTCGGTGTCGAGGAACTCCTTGCCGTACCAGCCGTAGGCCTCGAGGAGCCCGTCGAGCGCGGAGCCGGTGCGCAGCTCGCTGCCCCGCCAGCGGCCGAGCATGGCGTCGGCCGGCACCGCCGGCAGACCGTCGAAGAAGGCGAGCGCCTCGGCCGCCGGCACGCCGGCCCGGTGCTCCTCGATCCACCGGCGTGCGGTGGCGTCGTCCGTCGTCGGGCCCGCTGTCATGGGGTCAGCCTGCTCCCGCGGTCGCCGGACGTCCACGAGCGGCCCGGCGGCGGCCGGCGCGACAGCTCGCCGTGGAGTCAGCCCGGACCGTGGTGCTGCGGATGCCGGATCCGGTCACGAGCGGCGAGCCGACGGCCAGGGCGTGCAGTCGACGGCAGGCGACGGCGGCGGCCCCCCGTCCCCGACGGTCAGCGCTCCGCGGCCCGTGCCCGCGCCCAGAGGTCGATCCCGCTGTCGACCGCGTGCTCGTCGATGGCCGACAGCTCGTCGTCGTCGAAGCTCAGGCCGTCCAGCGCGCCGACGTTCTGCTCCAGCTGCGCGACGCTGCTGGCCCCGATGAGGACCGTGGTGACCCGTGGGTCGCGCAGCGCCCAGGCCAGCGCCATCTGCGCCAGGGACTGCCCGCGCGCCTTCGCGATGTCGTTCAGCGCGCGGATGTGGCCGAGGGCCTCGTCGGTGAGCAGCTCGGTCGACAGCGACTTGCCCTGGCTGGCCCGGGATCCCTCGGGGATGCCGTCCAGGTACTTCGTGGTGAGCATCCCCTGGGCCAGCGGCGAGAAGGCGATGCAGCCGGCGCCGACCTGCTCGAGGGTGTCGAGCAGGCCCTCGGTCTCGATCCAGCGGTTGAGCATGGAGTACGAGGGCTGGTGGATCAGCAGCGGCGTCCCGAGGTCGGCGAGGATCGCCGCCGCGCGGGCGGTGTCCTGCGGCGAGTAGGAGGAGATGCCGGCGTAGAGGGCCTTGCCCGACCGGACGGCGCTGTCGAGCGCGCCCATCGTCTCCTCGAGCGGTGTGGTCGGGTCGGGCCGGTGGCTGTAGAAGATGTCCACGTAGTCGAGCCCCATCCGCCGCAGCGACTGGTCGAGGCTGGCCAGCACGTACTTGCGCGACCCGCCGCCCTGGCCGTAGGGGCCGGGCCACATGTCCCAGCCCGCCTTGGTCGAGATGACCAGCTCGTCGCGGTAGGCGGCGAAGTCGTCGGCCAGGTGCCGGCCGAAGTTGGTCTCGGCCGATCCGTAGGGCGGGCCGTAGTTGTTGGCGAGGTCGAAGTGGGTGATGCCCAGGTCGAAGGCGCGGCGCAGGACGGCGCGCTGCCGCTCGAACGGCACGTCGTCGCCGAAGTTGTGCCAGAGACCCAGGCTGATCACGGGGAGGTCCAGGCCGCTCCGGCCGGTGCGCCGGTAGGTCATCGAGTCGTAGCGGTCGTCGGCTGCGCGGTAGGCCATGGCCGCGATCCTCACCGATCCGCGACCAGGCCGCCCAGCCAGGGGTCCCGCAGGTCGGCGACCGTCCGGTGCGCGCCGGCGGCGAGCAGGTCGGCGGCGGACGACGTGGTCGTGACACCGACCGCCGCGCCGACGCCGGCGGCCAGCAACGCCTTGATGCCGGAGGGCGAGTCCTCCACGCCGGTGCAGCCGGCCGCGTCGACCCCCAGCCGCTCGCAGGCGCACAGGTAACCGGCGGGGTCGGGCTTGCCCGTGGTGACGTCGTCCGCGGTGACCAGCACCTGCACGCGGTCGCGCACGCCGAGGACCGGCCCCAGGACCTCCTCCGCCCACACCGGGCCGGCGCTGGTGACGACGGCGACCGGCAGGCCGGCGTCGCTCACCCGCCGGATCAGGGCGGCCGCGCCGGGGACGGCCTCCACGGCATCCCCCAGCGTCTGGGCGTGCGCCATCATCTCCGCCTGGATCGCGCGCAGGTCGCGCCCGGTCCACGGCCCCGGCACCGCGGCGAGCACGTCGCTGGCCCGGCGGCCCATGAAGGTCTGCTCGTACTCGCGGTCGTCGACCTGGGCGCCCCACCGGTCGAAGAAGTGCCCCCAGGTCAGCCGGTGCACCCGCTCGCTGAGCACGAGGGTCCCGTCGAGGTCGAGCAGGAGACCGGCGGGCCGACCGGACGGCGCGGTCATGGAGCGGTCACGGAGCGGCGGGCGGGGACCAGGTGAACAGCGGCCGCCCGGGCGCGACCGTGCTGCCGGCCGGGACCGCGGACCCGATGCTGTCGGCCGTCGACTGCATCACGACCACCGGGCAGACCGCCGAGTAGCCGGCACTGCGGACGGCGGTGGGGTCGAAGGTGATCATGCGGGCGCCCCGCTCGACCTCGTCACCGTCGGCCACGTGCACGGTGAAGCCCCGTCCGTCCATGCGGACCGTGTCGATGCCGAGGTGCACGAGGACCCCGGCACCGCCCTCGTCGAGGACGACGAAGGCGTGCGGGTGGACCTTCATGACGCGGCCGGCGACCGGCGAGACCGCCTCCACCTCGGTCGCGCCGTCCTCCGGTTCGACGGCCAGGCCGGCTCCGACGACCAGGCCGGCGAAGACCGGGTCCGGCACGTCGGCGAGCGGGACCGCCCGCCCCGGCAGCGGAGCGAGCACCTCCGTCACAGGAGGTCCTGGACGTCGTCGGCCAGCGAGTCCGCCTCCGGGCCGACGACGATCTGGACGACGCTCCCGGCCACGATCACCCCGTGCGCGCCGACGCGCTTGAGCGCCGCCTCGTCGACCTTGGCGGGATCGGCCACCTCGGTCCGCAGCCGGGTGATGCACCCCTCCACCTCGACGATGTTCCCGGCCCCGCCGAGGCCGGCCACGATGTCGCTCGCCTTGGACATGGATCTCCCTCTCCCGGCGGCCGGTGCGGCCGGCCTCGCGGATGTCACGACGCGGTGTGGACGTGTTGACTTTTTCTCATGAATGAGACCAGCATCACACCACTGGTCATGACAGGACCATACCGGTCCAGCACAGCGCCCGGCAACGGTGTGGCTCCCGAGCCTGACGCCGCGCGCCAGGTCGGACCGGTCGCTCCACCGTCCCGCGTCCCCGACCCGACGAGGCAGGTCCCGCCCATGAGTTCGACCGTCAACCCGACCGCCGACGCCTCCGCCGGCGCCGCGAAGAGGCGCGTGGGCCTCGCCGGCCTGCAGCGGCTCGGGCGCAGCCTGATGCTGCCGATCGCGGCCCTGCCGGCCGCCGGCCTCCTGCTCCGGCTGGGGCAGGACGACATGCTCGGCCGCTTCTCGCCCCTGGAGACGGTCGCCGACGTGATCGCCGCGGCCGGCGGGGCGCTGTTCAGCAACCTGCCGCTCATCTTCGCCGTCGGCATCGCGATCGGGTGGGCGAAGAAGGCCGACGGCTCGACCGCACTGGCCGCCGTCGTCGGCTACCTGGTGCTCGCCGGCGTGTTCGAGGCCATGAGCCCCGTCGTCCTGGGCACCCCCGAGGAGGGCGCGGAGCAGGAGCTGATCAACTTCGGCGTGCTGGGCGGCATCGTCACCGGCCTGGTCTCCGCGATGCTGTGGCAGCGCTACTACCGGCTGAAGCTGCCCGACTACCTCGGCTTCTTCGGCGGGCGCCGGAGCGTCCCGATCATCACCGCCGTCGTCATGATGCTCGTCGGCGTCGTCATGAGCTTCGTCTACCCGTTGTTCGACCTGGCGCTCACCGGGCTCGGTGAGGCCGTGAACGCCAACACGGTCATCGGCGGCGGCATCTTCGGCGTCGTCAACCGCCTGCTCATCCCGCTCGGGCTGCACCACATCATCAACTCGGTCGTGTGGTTCATCCTCGGCGACTACGAGGGCGTCCAGGGCGACCTCAACCGGTTCTTCGCCGGCGACCCCGAGGCGGGCACGTTCATGACCGGCTTCTTCCCGATCATGATGTTCGCCCTCCCGGCGGCCGCGATGGCCATCTGGCACGAGGCCCGGCCGGCGCAGCGCAAGATCGTCGGCGGCATCATGCTCTCCACCGCCCTGACCGCGTTCCTCACCGGCATCACCGAGCCGCTGGAGTTCTCCTTCCTGTTCGTGGCCTGGCCGCTCTACGTCATCCACGCCCTGCTGACCGGCACGTCGCTGGCGCTGACCAACGCGCTCGGGATCCACGACGGCTTCTCGTTCTCCGCGGGGGCCATCGACTACCTGCTGAACTTCGGGCAGGCGACGAGGCCGCTGTGGCTCATCCCGATCGGGCTGGCCTACGCCGCGGTCTACTACGTCCTGTTCCGCTTCGTGATCCGCAAGTGGAACCTGCGGACGCCGGGCCGCGAGGACGACGCAGCCGACGCCGGCCAGCCGGCGCTCGCCGACGAGGCACGCACCGAGGCCGCCGTCGGCGACGCCCCGGCGGCCGACGCGGCACGGCCGGGTGACTCCCCGCGCGGGACGTCGACCAGCTGATCCCCGCGACGCGGGACAGGTGGCCTGCCGCCGGTCCCGCGTCGCACCCCGTACCCCGATCCCGACACCTGGAGCAGGCACCGTGCCCAGCCGCCCCGAACCCGTCGAAGAGCCGTCCGGCCGGCACCTGGTCCGGGGCGACCTGGTGAGCTCGGGTCGCCGGCTGGACGACGCCGTGGTCCTGGTCGAGGAGGGGCGGATCGGCTGGGTCGGGCCGGCCACTTCCTGGCCCGGGGACGCCGGCGACCTGCCCGCGCCCGCCCCGGGGCGGCTGCTCCTCCCCGGGCTGGTCGACGTGCACTGCCACGGCGGGGCCGGACACGGCTTCCCCGAGGCCGACGCCGAGGGCATGCGGGCCGCCGCGGACCACCACCTGCGGCACGGCACGACGACGCTGATCGGCAGCCTGGTCTCGGCACCCGCCGACCAGCTGGAGCGGCGGGTCCGCGCGCTGCTGCCCCTGGTGGCCTCCGGCCGGCTCGCGGGCATCCACCTCGAGGGACCGTTCCTCTCCACGGCGCGGTGCGGAGCCCAGGACCCCCGCTCGATCGTGCCCGGCGATCCCGGCCTCCTGCGCCGGCTGGTCGACGCCGGCGAGGGGGCGATCCGGTCGGTGACGCTCGCGCCCGAGACCGCGCGGCTGACCGAGCTGCTGGGCATCCTCGCCGCGGCCGGCGTCACCCCGAGCTTCGGCCACACCGACGCCTCGGCGAGGATGACCCGCGCGGCGATCGCCGCCGTCGGCGGGCGGCGGCTCGGGGCGACGCACCTGTTCAACGGCATGCCGCCGCTGCACTCCCGGGCCCCCGGCCCGGTGGCGGCCTGCCTCGCCGCCGCGGCCCAGGGGTCGATGGTCGTGGAGCTGATCGGCGACGGCGTCCACCTCGCCGACGAGACCGTCGCCACGGTGTTCGCGCTGGTAGGTCCCGGGCAGATCGCACTCACCACCGACGCCATGGCCGCGGCCGGGATGCCCGACGGTCGCTACCCGCTGGGCCCCATGACCGTGGAGGTCGTGGGGGGCGTCGCCAGGCTCCCCGGCGAGCCTGGCGATGCCGGCGCCATCGCCGGGGGCACGGCCCGGCTGCTGGACGTGGTCCGCAGAGCGGTCCGGAACGCCGGTGTCCCGCTCCCCGACGCGGTCACCGCGGCCACGGCGACACCCGCCCGGTTGCTCGGGCTCGACTCCGAGGTCGGCGACGTCGTCCCTGGTCGGCGGGCCGACCTGCTGATCACCGACGCCGACCTCGAGCCGCGCGCCGTCCTGCTCACCGGTCGCCGGGTGGACACCGAGCGTGCCACGCCCGCCGGCACCCGCACTCCCACGGAGGTCCACTGACATGGAGGTCGTCATCCTCCCCACGGCCGAGGACTGCGGACGGGTGGTCGCTGACGTCATCGCGGCCGCGGTCACCGCAGGCCCGGACGGGAACCGCCCGACCCTCGGCCTGGCCACGGGGTCCTCCCCCGTCCTGGCGTACCGGGAGCTGATCCGCCGGCACCGCGAGGAGGGGCTGTCCTTCGCCGGCGTGCGCGGCTTCCTCCTCGACGAGTACGTCGGACTGCCCGCCGGCCACCCGGAGAGCTACCGGTCGGTCATCCGCCGGGAGCTGACCGCCACCCTCGACATCGCCGACAGCGACGTGCACGGGCCCGACGGCGCGCACCCCGACCCGCTCGTGGCCGCCCGCGAGTACGAGCTGAGGCTGCTGGAGAACGGCCCGGTGGCCGTGCAGGTGCTGGGCATCGGTGCCAACGGCCACATCGGCTTCAACGAACCGGGTTCGTCGCTCACCTCGGTAACCCGCGTCAAGACGCTGACCGAGCAGACCCGGCGGGACAACGCCCGCTTCTTCGAGCGGCCGGAGGACGTGCCTCGGCACGTCATCACGCAGGGCCTGGGCACGATCGGGCGGGCGCAGCACCTGCTGCTCACCGCCAGCGGCGCGCGCAAGGCCGCGGCCGTGGCGGCGGCCGTCGAGGGCCCCCTGACCGCCAGCTGCCCGGCCTCGGTGCTCCAGTGGCATCCGCACGCAACGGTGGTGATCGACGAGGCCGCGGCGGCCCGGCTCGAGCGGGCCGACTACTACCGGTACACGCTGCAGCACAAGCTGCCCCACCAGCCGTACTGATGCGCGCCGACCGGGGCAGCAGGGGGACGCCGGGATCCGCCGGTCATGCTGGGACCGGACGGACCGGACGGGGACGACGAGGAAGGCAGGCGCGCCGGTGACCGAACCACTGCACCTGGTCGACGGTGTGGTGCCCAAGCACCAGCAGCTGCGCGCCATCCTCACCGAGCTCGTCACCACGCGGCTGCGGCCCGGCGACATGCTGCCGAGCGAGCGTCAGCTGTGCGCCGACTACGGCGTCAGCCGGATCACCGTGCGCGAGGCCCTGGGGCAGCTGGTGAGCGAGGGACTCCTGGTCCGCACCCAGGGCAAGGGCACCTTCGTCGCGCACCGCCCGGCCCGCTCCCGGCTGCACATCGCCTCCTTCCACGAGGACATGCGCCGCATGGGCCTGGAGCCGGCGACCGTCGTCCTGTCGGCCGCCCGGGCCGTGCCGCCCGCGCAGACGGCCGAGCGCCTGCGGCTGGCTCCCCAGGCGCCGGCCTACCACGTGCGTCGGCTCCGGCTGGCCGATCGGGTGCCCATGTCGGTCGACGACGCCTGGTACAGCGCGGAGCTGCTCCCCGGGCTCGACCAGTTGGATCTGCAGGCCTCCCTCTACGACACCCTGGCCCGGCACTACGGGCGGCCGATCGACTCGGCCGAGCAGACGGTCAGCGCCGGGCTGGCCGGCGAGGAGATCGGGCGCCTGCTGGGCATCCCCGGCTCGGGGCCGGTCCTGAAGTTCGACCGGGTGTCCTACAGCCGCGGGGACGCGGTGGAGCACGCCCGATCCTGGTACCGGGCCGACCGGTACGAGCTGTTCATGGGCCTGCACAACAGCTCCCCGTCGACCGAACCGGTCCGCGGGGTCGCGGGCTAGCCGCGACCACGGGGCGGGCGGCGCGCCTAGGGTGGTTCCTGTCCTTCCGCCGAGGCCGAGGAGGCCGCCGTGCTGCGCGTGCTGGGGCTGCTGCTCGTCGTCTGGCTGGTGCTCACCGTCATCGGCGCCGTCGTCAAGGGCCTGTTCTGGCTCGCCGTGCTGGGGCTGGTCTTCTTCGTCGCCACCGCGGCGCTGGGCTGGAACAAGCGCCACCCCGAGCTGCCGGGCCGCCGCCGCTGACCGGTCAGGCGCGCCCCAGCGCGGTGAGGCGCTCCTGCCGGGCGGCCCGGAGCGTCGGGACCAGCCGCGGGTCCTCGAGGTCCTGCACCGTCCGCACGGTCATCTTGCGCATGTTCACCCCGGTGCCCTCGAGCAGGCCACCGTCGTCGAGGTGGGCGCCGTAGTTGCAGCCCAGGTTGACGTGCCGGGGGTATACGGCGAGATACGCGTAGTGCTCGGACATCTTCTTCGGGCCGACGCCGTACCCGACCGTCCTCTGGTGCGGCCACACCACGCGGACCACGGTGGGGTCGGTGCGCCGGATCAACTCGTCCGCGGCCCGCACCAGCGCCGCCACGTCCGGTGAGAGCTGGACGAGGAGGTCGTCCCACCCGTCCGGGTCGCCGGTCACGCTGCTTCGCCCCTGCGCCGTGCGGTCACTCGCCGTCCGCGTCGCCACCGTCGCCGTGGAGCGGCACACCGGCGGACGGGTCGGCCGGGAACTGCGCGGGCTCCACCTCGACCTGCTCGGCCAGGGGCACCCGGGCGCGCGGGACCAGCTCGTCGACCGGGATCGCGTACGGGTTGTCCGTCATGACCGGAGAGTGCTGCACGGCCGCGAGGTTGTCCAGGACGTGGCCGGCGGAGGGAACGGCTGGGCACGAGTCGCCGGGAGGACGGTCCGGCCGCGCCTCGCGCGCCGGGGCGGTTCCGGCGGCACGTGGCCGCACCGACGGTTCCGGAACCGCCAGCTTCCACTGCTGGGCCTGCCTCGGCTAGCTTTCCCGCTGTCCGTAGTCCCCGGCGAAAGGTGCTCGGTCGGTGGATCCCGAGAAGCGGGTCACTCCGGATGCCCATCCCGTCCAGCTCCAGCCAGGCGCGGCGCGCGCCCACGCGGGACGGGGGTGGCTCTCCGGGGCCGACCCGATGCAGCGGCCGGCGCGGGTGGAGCAGTACAGCCGCGAGGTGCTGCTCGACCAGCCGCCGCAGGAGGTGTTCGACTTCTGCCTCCGGGCCCAGAACTTCGCCGCGATCATGCCCGGCCGCATGCAGGTTCTCGGGCTGTCCAGCGACGTCGGGCGGCCGGGCGGCACCTACGCCTTCCGTTGGTGGCTGAGGAACGTCGTGCCGGTCCGCTGGGTCGCCTACGTGGACTCCTTCGAGGAGGGCCGCTCCTTCAGCGACGTGCAGGTGCGGGGCGTGTTCCGCTACTTCCACCACACCCACGCCTGCGAGCCGGCGGACGGTGGCGGCACCCGCTACCGGGACACGATCCGGTTCGCGTCGGTGCTCGGGCCCCGCCTGGACCGGACGCTGGTGCGCGCCGAGCTGGATCGCACGTTCCGGGCGCGGCACCGCCGCATGCGGGCGCTGCTCGACGCCGCCGCGTGAGCTACCAGGTCACTGCGCGCCCATCCCCGCCGCACGGGCGCGCGCGACCGCGGCCTCGCGGTCGGGGACCTGCAGCTTGGTGAGGACCGCGGAGACGTGGTTGCGCACCGTCTTCTCCGACAGCGTGAGCCGCCGGGCGATCTGCGACGTCCGGAGCCCCGCCGCGAGCAGCTCGAGGACGTCCCGCTCTCGCCCCGTCAGCTCCGGGAAGGCCGCCCTGCGGGAGGCCGTGCCGGTCAGCGAGTCGACCACGCGGCGGGCGACCGCCCCGCCGTAGACGGCGTCCCCGCCCGCGACGGCCAGAACCGCCCGCACGATCTCGTCCCGGTCGGCGCCCTTGAGCAGGTAGCCGCGCGCGCCCGCCCGCAGCGCGCCGAACAGCGACACGTCGTCCTCGTGCATGGTCAGCACCAGGACCCCCACGTCGGGGTGCCGGCGGGCCAGCTCGACGATCGCGGCCGCGCCGGACAGTCGGGGCATGGACAGGTCTGTGAGGACGACGTCGGGGGCGCACCGGGCGACCAGCGCCAGCAGCTCCGCGCCGTCGGACGCCTCCCCGACGACCTCCACCTCCGGCGACGCGTCGAGCACCGCCCGCAGCCCGAAGCGGTACATCGGGTGGTCGTCGGCCAGGGCCACCCGCACGGGGGAACGCTCGGTCACCGGGGCACCTCCAACGGGAGGTCCGCGACGACGGCGGTGCCGTCCGGCCCGCTGTCGACCGTCAGGTCACCCCCGACGGCCCGGGCCCGCGAGCGCATCGAGTCCAGCCCGATGCCGCGAGGTCGCACGTCGTCCGTCACAGCCGGTTCGAGGCCCGCTCCGTCGTCGGCCACCGCCACCTCGAGCCGGCCGTCCCGCGCGCGGAGCCCCACCTCGGCCGACCGCGCCCCCGAGTGCCGGGCCACGTTGGTCAGCGCCTCCTGCGCGATCCGGTAGGCGGCGGTCTCGACGTCGGGCGGGAGCGGCGGCAGGTCCTCGGCGGTCACCCGCACCGGGACCGACGGCGCCAGCGTGTCCGCGTGCCGTCGGACCGCCGCCACGAACCCGAGGTCGTCCAACGGCGCCGGCCGCAGGCCGTCGATGATCCGGCGCACCTCGCCGACAGCCGCGTCGACCTCTTCCTTGAGCCGTGCGAGCAGGTCACGGGTGAGCGGGTCGGCCCGGTCCCCCACGTGGGCCTGCACGGCCTGCACGCCCAACCCGATGCCGGCCAGCGACGGGCCCAGCCCGTCGTGCAGGTCGCGGCGGATCCGGTCGCGCTCGTCGTGCGTCGCGGTCAGCACCCGGTCCCGCTCCCGTTCCAGCGACCTCGCCAGATCCAGGGCCAGGACGACCACGGCCACCTGTGGCGCGAGCGCGGCCAGCAGGTGCCGGTCGCCGGTGGTGAACGGCTCGCCGGGGTGCCGCTCGGCCACGTGCAGCGTGCCGACGTCCCGGCCGCCCACCCGCAGCGGCACGGCCAGCGCGCCGTCGTCCGGGGACGCCGGCTCCCCCGGCCCCACCACGCGGGCACCGGCCACGCGCAATGCCGCCGTGACCGTGGCCAGGACCGCCGGCAGCAGGTCGGCCTCGTCGGTGGTCGCCACGCGGTCGCCGAGCTCGGTGACGGCGGCGACCGGGTCGCGGCGCCGTCCGTAGACGACGCGGTCGGCCGCCGACTGCAGCCGCGTCCTGGCCGGGCCGAGCGCGACGGCGATCAGCGCCGCCGCGATGGCCGCCGGCACCGGGGAGAGGGTGCGCCCGAGCGCCGCCGCGGCGACCGTCGCCAGCGCCAGGTAGAGCAGCACGACGGCCGCGGTGAGAGTTGCGTAGACCAGCGCCCGGCTGACCACGATGCCGAGGAGCCGGTAGCGGACGACACCCACGAGGATCGCTCCCGGCACCATCAGGGCGAGCGGGACGGAGGCCCACTCCGGGGCCGGGACGGCGAAGACCACGACCATGAGCGGCAGGACCACGCAGACCAGCCAGGCCAGCTGCTGACGCTCGGGCGGTCGGCGCGCACCAGCCGCACGACCGTCGCGATCCAGATGGTCACCGCGCCGGCGACGACGGCGGCCGCGGCGGCCACTCCGCCGGCGGTGGTCCACCACGTCTCCGACAGTGCGACCGGGGCCGGCCCGGCGCCGATGTCGTCGTAGGCGCCCTGCGTCAGACTGCTCCCCACGGTCAGCACGAGCAGCCCGGCCGAGACGGCGCCGACCGGCCACCGCCACCAGCGGGCCGGCAGCCGGCCGGAGGGATACACGGCGATCAGCACCGTCGCCGGCAGCAGCAGCGACGGCAGCCAGGTCATCGCGCCCGCCTGGGCGACGACCGGGGCGAACGGCCAGGCCGGCTCGGCGAACCTCGTGCCGAAGCTGCCGTACGCGTTGGTGCCGACGCTGACGCCCTGGAGCAGACCGGTGAGCACGAGCAGCCAGCCGATCCCGTTGCGCGGGCGCAGGTGCGCCAGCAGCGTGCCGGTGGCGGCGCAGGCGACGCCGTAGACACCACCGAGGGTGGACGAATCCGCGTGCGGCACACGAGCGCCCACCCAGGCCGACAGCCCGACGGCGGCGGCGCACAGCAGGGTCGCCGCGACGGCGGCGCCGGTCGTGAGCAGGCGGGGGCGCACGGCCCCAGTGTCTCGCCGACGGCGTCCCGGTCGGGGCGTCCGGTGTCCCGGTCGACCCGGGAGGAATGCCCGGTCCTGGCAGCCGCCGAGCCCATGCGGAGGGACACCCGGGACCGCAACGGTGGTCCGCGACCGGCCGACGGGGCCGGCATCGACCCGGGAGGTCCGCCATGTCCGCCAGCTCCACCGTCCCTACGACCCGGCGCCGGCCCGTTCCGGTTCCGGACCCCTCCACCACCGCCGGCGCGGTCGTGGGTCTCGGCTGCACGCTCGTCGGCCAGTACGTCGAGACCCCATGGGAGTCCGGCCCCGGTGATTGGGGCGTCGGCTTCGACGCCAACGGCGGCTGGGCCGCGCTGGCGGCGCTCGTCGCCTTCGTCGCCGTCGCGCTGGTGCTCGTCGGCCTGGCCACGGCCCGGGCCCGCGCCGTCCCCCCGGAGAGGACAGCCCGCCGGGCGCTGGTCCTCGCCGGGCTCGGGGCCGTGATGATCTTCGTCTTCTGGACCGGGGTGCCGCCGGTCCTGGCCGGCGGGGCAGCCGGGCTCGCGCTCGACGCCCGTCGCCGCCTCGGTCGGCTGCCCTCCCCCGCGGCGGCCGCCCTCGCCCTCGCCGTCCTCACCGTCGCCGGCGCCGTCTACCTGGCCTTCACCGGCTGACCCCAGTCCGCACGATCCTCCGATCCCACCGACCGATCCGCGAGGAACCTCGGATGCACCTCCCCCGATCCGGCCGGCGCTGAGCCGGGACGAGGGAACGGGGCGCCGGACGACCGTCCGGCGCCCCACCGGCGTCCGCGCCCGGCGCCGCGTCCGGATCGGGTCGCGGTCCCGGCCGCGATGGCCCATGTTCGGTGTGTGCGATGTCGGCTCCCCGAGGAGAGGTGGGTCAGGCGAGTGACCGGACTGCAGGTGGGCGACGGCGCCGCCCTGATCGTGCTGGTCGACGCGTCGAGCGAGACCGAACGGCGGCTGGTGGAGGAGGCGCTGAGCGAGGTCGGTGACCGACCGGCGACGGTCCTCCCGCTGCGCGGTGATGCACTGGCCGGTCCCCTGGCCGCCGCCGACCCCGACACGGTGGTGACCGCGGTGCGCGTGGCGTGGGCTCCGCCGCGGCCGGCCGGGCCGGAGGACGGCGGACGGCAGCGCCGCTGGTCGGCGGCCGTCCCGTCCCTCCGCCGCCGTCCTCCCGCGCCGCTGCAGAAGGCCGTCCTGCACCGCGATCCCGACCGCGCCCGCATCGTGCGGGCCGAGCCGGCCACCGTCACGGAGCTGGCCGGTCGCTGGGAGGGCACCGGGACGCTGGCCGACTTCGTCGCCCACCAGGCCGCGGTGGCCCTGGACCGGGCCGAGCGGGCGGTCGTCGGCGAGCGGGTCAAGGTCCCGCGGCACGTCGTCGAGGCGATCGAGGCCGGCCCCGAGTTCCGCCGCGAGGTGGCGGCGCTGGCCGGGCGGCTGGAGTGCCCCGAGGAGGAGGTGCACGCGCAGGCGGTCGCCGCGCTCGACGGTCTCGTGGCCGCGGTCGACCCCGCGGCCGTGGAGGTGTTCACGGGCCTGTTCCGCCCGCTGCACTCCCGCGCCTGGGACGTCCGGGCCGACACCGCTGGGCTGGCGCGCCTCCGCGAGCTCAACCGCCGGCACCCGCTGGTCTTCCTGCCCAGCCACCGGTCCTACGTCGACCCGCTGGTCCTCGCCGACGTGCTGGCCAGGCACGACTTCCCGCGCAACCACGTCCTCGGCGGCGACAACCTGAACTTCTGGCCGGTCGGCCCCCTGGCCAAGCGCGCGGGCGTCGTCTTCATCCGGCGCAGCTTCGGCGACGACCAGGTGTACAAGCTCGCCGTCCGCGAGTACTTCGCCTTCCTGCTGAGCAAGCGGTTCAACCTCGAGTGGTACATGGAGGGCGGCCGGTCGCGGACCGGCAAGCTGCGGCCGCCCCGGCACGGGCTCCTGCGCTACGTCGCCGACGCCGTCGAGCGCGGCCGGGTGGACGACGTGCTGCTGGTGCCCGTCTCGATCACCTACGACCAGCTGCGCGAGGTGTCCCTGATGGCCGCCGAGCAGGGCGGCGCCGCCAAGCGCGGTGAAGGGCTGTCGTGGCTGGCGTCCTACGCGCGCGAACAGGTCACCACCCCGCTGGGCACCGTGCACGTGGCCTTCGCCGAGCCGCTGTCGCTGGCCGCGGCGCTGGAGGCGGGCGCCGATCCGGCCGACCCCGACGCGCGGCGGCTCACCATGCAGAAGGTGGCCTTCCAGGTCGCCGTCGGCATCAACTCGGTCACCCCCGCGACGGCGACGGCCCTCGTGACCCTGGCCCTGCTCGGCGTCCGCGACCGCGCGCTCACGCTGGCGCAGGTGCGGCGCGTGGTGGAGCCGCTGCTCGACTACCTGGACGAGCGCGGCCTGCCGCACTCGGGGGCGGGGCTGCGGGGCTTCCGCGGGGTGCGGCAGGTGCTGGCCACCCTGGCCGCGCAGGGCGTCGTCACCGTCTACGAGGGTGGCGAGGAGCCGGTGCACGCCATCGAGCGCGGCCAGCACCTGGTGGCCGCGTTCTACCGCAACAGCGCCATCCACCACTTCGTCGACCGCGCCATCGCCGAGCTGGTGATGCTGCGCGACCCGGTCGACCGCTGGGACGAGGCGATGCGGCTGCGCGACCAGCTGAAGTTCGAGTTCTTCTTCCCCGAGCGCGACGCCTACCGCGAGCGGATCGCCGCCGAGCTGCAGCGACTGGACCGGGAGTGGGAGACCGCCGACGGCCGGGACGTCCTGTGCGGGGCGCCGCTGCTGGTGGCCCACCGGGTGCTGCGGTCGTTCGTCGACGCGCAGCTGGTGGTGGCCGAGCGGCTGGCGGCGCGCGACCCCCGGACGCCGGTGGTGCAACCGGACTTCCTGGCCGAGTGCAGCGGGGTGGGGCAGCAGATGCTGCTGCAGGGTCGCCTGCACGGGCCTGAGTCGCTCTCGCGCGAGCTGTTCGCCACCGCCCTGCAGCTGGCCGGCAACCACGACCTCGTCGACCCCGGCCGCGAGGAGCTGGCCCGCCGCCGGCAGGAGTGGGCGGCTCAAGTCCGGGACGTCGTCGGCCGAGTAGTCATCATCGACGAGCTGGACGCCGCGGCGCGGCGGGAGAACGTGGGAGTGGAGCCGTGAACGAGGTGGCGAGTTCACGCGTGGACGCGGCAGCGCCGCGAACGCGGCCGCCCTGCTGGGGGCACCTCCCGCTTGCGGGGGACAGCGAGGAGGACTCGTGAGCGTCGGTCAGGAACCGGCCACGACCGCCCGGGCGGGCGAGTGGACCGAGGAACAGCTCCTGGCCGACGTCGACGCGGCCCCACGGGGCCCGCGGGTGGGGGCGTTCTTCGACTTCGACGGCACGGTCATCGACGGCTACTCGCTGGCCGCCTTCGCCCGCCACCACCTGCGCTCGCTGCACGTGACGCCGGCCGACCTGGGGCAGCTGCTGCTCACCGGTCTGCGCGGGGTCACCACCGAGGAGGACTTCGAGCGGTTCACGGTCGCGGGCATGAAGGCCTGGGCCGGTCGCAGCGAGGACGAGCTGGTCGAGCTCGGCGAGCGACTGTTCGTGCAGGGCATCGCCGGCTCGCTGTACCCGGAGGCCTGGCGGCTGGTGATGGCGCACCTGCAGGCCGGCCACACCGTCGTCCTGGCCTCGTCGGCCACCCGCTTCCAGGTGGAGCCCGCGGCCCGGGCCATGGGCGTCGAGCACATCCTGGTGTCGCCCGTGGAGATGGAGGACGGCATCTGCACCGGCCGGCCGGGCGGCCCGCTGCTGTGGCGGGCCGGCAAGGCCGCCGCCGTGCGGGCCTTCGCCGAGGAGCACGGCATCGACCTGGTGCAGAGCTTCGCCTACTCCAACGGCGACGAGGACGTGCCCTTCCTCCGCACCGTCGGCCGGGCGCGTGCGCTCAACCCCGGTCGGGGGCTGGCCGCCGCCGCGCGCCACTACTCGTGGCCGATCGCCCGGTTCCGGCCGCGCGGCCGCGGCGGCCCCGCGGAGATCGCCCGCACCGCCGCCGGGATCGGCGGCCTGCTCGGCGGCTTCGCCACCGGGGTGGCCATCGGCGCGCTCAGCGGCTCCCGGCGGGAGGCCGTCGACCTCGGGATAACCCTCGCCGGGGAGCTGGGCAGCGCACTCGCCGGGGTGCGGCTCGACGTCCAGGGCGCCGAGCACCTGGCCACCCGGCCGGCGGTCTACCTGTTCAACCACCAGAGCCAGCTCGACGTGCTGATCCTGGCCAAGCTCCTGCGCGGCGGCTTCACCGCGGTGGCCAAGAAGGAGCTGGCGAACATGCCCGGCTTCGGCCTGGCCTTCCGGCTGGCCGACGTCGCGTTCATCGACCGCGGCGACCCGGCGAAGGCCCGCAGGGCACTGGAGCCGGCGGTGCAGCGGCTGCGCGAGGGCATCTCGCTGGTCGTCGCGCCGGAGGGCACCCGCTCGGCGACGCCGTCCCTCGGGCCGTTCAAGAAGGGCGCCTTCCACGTGGCCATGCAGGCCGGCGTCCCGATCGTGCCGATCGTCATCCGCAACGCCGGTGAGCTGATGTGGCGTGGGGCGACCACCATCCAGTCCGGCACGGTGCAGGTGCGGGTGCTGCCACCGATGCCCACCGACGGCTGGACGATCAAGGACCTCGACGCCAAGGTGGCGGAGGTCCGGGCGCAGTACCTGGACACCCTGGCCAACTGGTCGGGGCGCTCCGCCCGCCCGGTCGACGTCACCGAGGCGGGCGCGGCCGACGGGCTCACCGCTCCCCCGGACGCACCGCTGGACTGGGGCATCTCGCCCGAGATGAACCCTCTCGAGACGGCGATGTGGCGCGCCGAGACCGCCGACCCCCGGCTGCGGAGCAACGTCACGCTGCTGGAGATCCTCGAACCCGCACCCGACTGGGAGCGGCTGCGGGCGGCGCACGAGTGGGCGTCCCGGATGGTGCCCCGCATGCGGCAGCGGGTGGTGGAGCCGGCCCTGGGCGTCGGCGCGCCCCGCTGGGTGACCGTCGCCGAGCTCGACCTCGACCGGCACGTCCGGCGGGTGCGCCTCGATCCGCCGGGATCGATGCGCCAGCTGCTCGACGTGGTGGCCGAGTTCGCCGCCGCCCCGCTCGACCGCGAGATCCCGCTCTGGGAGGTGCTCCTGGTCGAGGGCCTACCCGACGGGCGGGCCGGCTACGTGGTCAAGACGCACCACAGCACCACCGACGGCCTGGGCGCGGTCCAGCTGATGAGCAGGCTGCACAGCCGCACCGCAGAGCACGACCCGGCCCGCCCGGAACCGCCCGTCCCCCTCCCGGACGACGCCTCCCCCGTGGGCGTGCTCAGGGACCAGCTCGTCGGCACGGTCCGGTCCGCGCCGCTGGCCGTGCTGCGCCGGGGGGTCGGAGCACTGGGCAGCCTGCGGCGCCCGTGGGAGGCGGCCACGCAGGCGGTGGAGGCCGCCCGGTCGGCCTCCGCCACGCTCACGCCGCCGAAGGGCGGCTCCGCGCTGCTGGCACCGCGCGGTGGGGGCTGGCACTTCGAGGTGCTCGAGGTGCCGCTGGCCGACCTCAAGGCGGGGTCGAAGGCGGCGGGCGGATCGCTCAACGACGGCTTCCTCGCCGCGGTCGTCGGCGGGTTCCGGCGCTACCACGAGCGGCAGGGCGCACCCGTGGGCACGCTCACGATCGGCATCCCGATCAGCCTGCGCGCCCAGGACGATCCGCAGGGCGGCAACCGGTTCACCGGCGCCAGCTTCCCCGCCGACCTGGCCGAGCCCGACCCCGCGACCCGGATCAAGGCCATCCGCGAATTCGTGCTGTCGGCGCGCAACGGGAGCGGGTCGGGCGTCGTCGACGACCTGCTGAGCCCGCTACTGGGCTGGCTCCCGGCCTCGGTGATCGGCGCCGTCTCCGGCTCGCTGACCAGCGCCAACGACGTCCAGGTGTCGAACATGCCCGGGGTCTCGCACCCGGTCTACATCGCGGGGTCGCGGATCGTGCGCATGTACCCCTTCGGCCCCCTGCCCGGCTGCGCGGCGATGATCACGCTGCTCTCGCACGAGGACCAGTGCTGCATCGGCATCAACGTCGACGCCGCCGCCGTTCCCGACCCCGAAGGCCTGGTCGAGGACTTGCAGGCCGGCCTGGACGAGGTCGTCGCGCTGGCGCGGTGAAGGCCGGAACAGCACGGCGCCCCCGGACCCGCAGGAGGCGGGGCCGGGGGCGCTGGGTGGTGGGGTTGCTCAGGCAGCGGCCGCCAGCACGCCGCGGGCGCTGGAGGGGAGAACACGGACCTCGGCCGGCCGGCCGGTCGCCGGGCGAACTGCCGATCGCCGGTTGCCGGTCGCCACCGTCCGCAGGATGGCGCACACGACGAGGGCGCCGCACAGCCCGACCCCGGCCGACAGCCACACCGCGGGGTTGCTGGTCAGCCAGCCGTAGCCCGTCCAGGAGGCGTTCGCGCCCACGCCGAGGTGCCACCGCGTCGGGGACAACCCGGACAGGTCCTGGCTGCGGTTCAGCAGCAGGCTCAGCGGCTGCGGGAGGGCGGCAGCAGCGCCCACCAGGGAGATCACCGAACCCAGCGCGGCGGCGACCACGGCCGGGTCCGCGCCCACGACGACCACGGCCACGACGCTCCCGGCGGCGAGCGCGGCGAGACCGGCGGCGCCGGTGGCGGTGCGGAGCAGCGCCTCCCGCGAGCGGAGCCGCGGCTGGGAGACCAGCAGGGCGGCGAGGATCGCGGTGTTGCCGACGCCGACGACCACGTTGGTCAGGATCTGCGCCGGATCGCCGGTGAGGACGCCGAAGGTGAGCCAGCACAGGTTGAGGGCGACCCCCAGCCAACTGCCGGTCGGCGAGAGGCCGAGGGTGCGGCCGTGCCGGCAGGAGCGCCAGACCTGAGGCCAGGTGAGAGCGATGCTGAGGGCGGCCGCGAGGTAGCCGAGGGCGGCGATCATGGTGGAGCGGGGATCCGTTCGGTGGACTGCGATGGACGCGGCCACCGGCGGGTGCCACACCGCACGCCGGCTCGGGGCGCTCCTCGCTGAGCGCGACCGCGAGCACTTCGCGATGGCCACAGAGGTCATCGGCGGACCCGACCGGTGACAGGAGAGCATTCGCCGTGATTCACCTGTGACCTTCTTCATCCCCGTCCGGGTGAACGCCGGCTGCCCGGCGCGTCGCTCAGCCCGGTCGTCGCCGGCCGCAGCGACCGGGGCCGCGTGTCGACACGTACGCCCTCTCGTGCCGTCACAGGGCCCGCTGCACGACGGCGCCCCGGCCCCGCGCGAGCGGGACCGGGGCGCCGGTCGTCTGGCTAGCTGCTGATCAGCTGCAGCCGCTGGTGGAGCCGCAGCCCTCGCAGACGTAGCAGCTGCCGGCGGGACGCATCTTGGTGCCGCAGGTCATGCACAGCGGCGCGTCGGTGGCGGTCCCGGTGACCAGCTCGAGCAGCTCGGCGGAGGAGTGCGCCTCCTTGGCCGGCTTGTCGGCCGCCTTCGGCTCCGGCTTGGCGGGCGCCTCGGTCGGCGCGGAGCTGCGCAGCGCCTCGAGGTCGACTTCCTCCTCCTCGACGACGGTGGCCGTCGAGGCCGAGGTGCCGTAGCCGGCGACCTGGGCCGCCCGCTCCTCGGCGGTGAAGATGCCGAGGGTGGCGCGCTTTTCGACCGGCAGGTGGTCGAGGGCCAGGCGACGGAAGATGTAGTCCATCACCGACTGGGCGATCCGGATGTCCGGGTCGTCGGTCATGCCGGCCGGCTCGAACCGCATGTTGGTGAACTTCTGGATGTAGGTCTCCAGCGGAACACCGTGCTGCAGCGCGATCGACAGCGAGATGGAGAAGGCGTCCATCACACCGGCCAGGGTCGAGCCCTGCTTGCCCAGCTTGAGGAAGACCTCACCGAGGCTGCCGTCCTCGTACATGCCGGCGGTCATGTAGCCCTCGGCACCGGCGACGCTGAACGAGGTGGTGACGCTCGTCCGCTTCTTGGGCAGCCGCTTGCGCACCGGGTGCGACAGGGCGGCGGGCGCGGTGCTCTCTTCCTTCGCGCCACCCTCAGCCGTGGCCTTCTTCGCCTTGGCGTCGGAGAGCGGCTGGCCCACCTTGCAGTTGTCGCGGTAGATCGCCAGCGCCTTGAGGCCGAGCTTCCAGCCCTGGAAGTAGATGTTCTCGACGTCCTCGACGGTCGCCGTCTCCGGCATGTTGACCGTCTTGCTGATCGCGCCGGAGATGAACGGCTGGACCGCGGCCATCATCCGGACGTGACCCATCGGGGAGATGGCCCGCTCGCCCATCGCGCAGTCGAACACCTCGTAGTGCTCCGGGCGCAGGCTCGGGGCGTCGACGACGTGGCCGTGCTCGGCGATGTACTCGACGATCGCCTCGATCTGCTCCTCCTGATAGCCCAGGCTCTTGAGCGCGCGCGGCACCGTCTGGTTGACGATCTGCATGGAGCCGCCGCCGACCAGCTTCTTGAACTTGACCAGCGAGAAGTCCGGCTCGATGCCGGTCGTGTCGCAGTCCATCATGAAGCCGATGGTCCCGGTGGGGGCCAGGACCGAGGCCTGCGCGTTGCGCCAGCCGTTGTCGGCACCGATCTCCAGGCACTCCTGCCACTGCTGCGTGGCGGCCTTGAGCACGTCGGCGTCGTCCGCGCCGACCGGGCGGATGGCGTCGTTGGCCGCGGCGTGCTTGCGCATGACCCGGGCGTGGGCGTCGGCGTTGCGGGCGAAGCCGTCGTAGGGCCCGACGATGCCCGCCAGCTCGGCCGAGCGGCGGTAGGCCGTGCCGGTCATCAGCGACGTGATGGCGGCGGCGAGGGTCTGCCCACCGCGCGAGTCGTACGCGTGGCCGGTCGCCATGAGCAGCGCGCCCAGGTTGGCGTAGCCGATGCCCAGCTGGCGGTAGGCCCGCGTCGTTTCACCGATCGGCTCGGTCGGGAAGTCGGCGAAGCAGATGGAGATGTCCATCGCGGTGATGACGAGCTCGACGGCCTTCACGAAGTTCTTCGAGTCGAACGTGCCGTCGTCCTTGAGGAACTTCATGAGGTTCAGCGACGCCAGGTTGCACGAGCTGTTGTCCAGGCTCATGTACTCCGAGCAGGGATTCGACGCGTTGATGCGGCCGGTCTCGGGGTTGGTGTGCCAGTCGTTGATCGTGTCGTCGTACTGTATGCCCGGGTCGGCGCATTCCCAGGCGGCCTGGGTGACCTTGCGGAACAGCGTCCTGGCGTCGACGGTCTCGAGGACCGAACCGTCGAGCCGCGCCCGCAGACCGAACTCGCCGCCGTCCTCGACCGCGCGCATGAACTCGTCGGAGACGCGGACGGAGTTGTTGGCGTTCTGGTACTGGACGCTGGTGATGTCCTTGCCGCCGAGGTCCATGTCGTACCCGGCGTCCCGCAGCGCGCGGATCTTGTCCTCCTCGCGCGCCTTGGTCTCGATGAACTCCTCGATGTCGGGGTGGTCGATGTCGAGGACGACCATCTTGGCGGCGCGGCGGGTGGCACCACCGGACTTGATCGTGCCGGCCGACGCGTCGGCGCCGCGCATGAAGCTGACCGGGCCGGAGGCGGTGCCACCGGAGGAGAGCAGCTCCTTGGAGGAGCGGATGCGGGACAGGTTGAGCCCGGCACCGGAGCCGCCCTTGAAGATCAGGCCCTCCTCGCGGTACCAGTTGAGGATCGAGTCCATCTCGTCGTCGACGGCGAGGATGAAACAGGCGCTGACCTGCTGCGGCGCGCTCGTGCCGACGTTGAACCAAACCGGGGAGTTGAAGCTGAAGTACTGGTGCATGAGCATCCAGGTCAGCTCGTGCTCGAAGATCTCTGCGTCGCCCTCGCTCGCGAAGTAGCCGTGCTCGCGACCGGCCGCACCGTAGGTGAGCACCACCCGGTCGATCAGCTGGCGGAGGCTGGTCTCGCGCTGCGGCGTGCCGACGGCGCCGCGGAAGTACTTCGTGGTGACGATGTTGGTGGCGTTGATGCTCCACTCGGAGGGGAACTCCACACCGCGCTGCTCGAAGTTGATCGACCCGTCGCGCCAGTTGGTCATGACGACGTCGCGGCGCTCCCAGGTCACCTCGTCGTAGGGGTGCACACCGGGGGTGGTGAAGACGCGCTTGATCTTCAGGCCCTTCCCCCGCGACGGCGCCTTGGCGGCACGCCGCGTACGGCCTGACAAGCGATCCTCGGTCTCGGTCACGGAGCTCTCCTTGGTGTCGTGACTCGGCGGCTGGGGAAGAGCCGGTTCCTGGTACTGCACTGGTGATGTTGTAGCGGTCGGTGCTGACAGTTCTCAGCCGGTGGCGGGGGCGCCGTCGACGGGCGCCTGGGCACGCGCCGCACCGCGGCGGCGGACCGCCGGCGGGGTGTCCTGCATGCCGGGCAGCGGGGGGGTGCCACCGGTCAGGTGACGTGCCCGCAGCTCGGTGATCTCCTTCTCGAAGTCCTCGAGCGAGGTGAACGAGCGATACACGCTCGCGAAGCGGAGGTAGGCCACCTCGTCGAGTTCGCGGAGCGGCCGCAGGATGGCCAGTCCCACCTCGTGACTGGGGACCTCCGCGGCACCGGTGGCGCGGATGGCGTCCTCGACCTGCTGGGCCAGCAGCTTCAGCTGGTCCTCGTCCACCGGCCGCCCCTGGCACGCGCGGCGCACGCCGGCGATGACCTTCGACCGGTTGAACGGCTCGCTGACCCCGCTGCGCTTGACGACGGCGAGCACCGCCTCCTCGACGGTGGTGAAGCGACGCCCGCACTTGGGACACGAACGACGACGACGCGTGGTGGCGCCCTCGTCGGCCTCCCGCGAGTCGATGACCCGGCTGTCCGCGTTGTGGCAGAACGGGCAACGCATCGCAGGCCACCTCCTTCCGGGAGCTCTCGTCTCCGTCCAGCCGCTCCTCTGTGGACCCTCCTGGGGACATCCGGTGGACGTTCCGGGGAGAACCTGAGGACGAGCCTGTGGACGGGCTTACAACTCTGTAACTACTAGATGTAGGGGAACCCTAGGCCGGTCATCACAAGATGTGCAAGCGCTGGACGCCTCGGCGTGTTCCGCCCCGGCACTGCCGTCACCAGGGGAAACATCGCTCCCCACGAGTCACACGACACGCCGCGGCCACGCGCCCGGGGTATCTCCCGAGCCGATGGTCCGCGCGGCGCCGGCCGCACCGACGCGCCTGGACCGGGCCGGCGAGGAGATTGCCGCCGCCACCGGTGCGGCCACGACCGACCCGACGGCACGGTCGCCCGGTCGCCCGGTCGCGATGAGCCGGACGCCGGACGGAGCGATCGGAGCCGCCGGCTGTCACCCGAATCCGATCGAGGGCACCGCAGCCGAGATGCACCGGCGCCGCCGCACGGAGGGCACACGCGGCCGCGCCGCACGAAGCGCACGAGCCCACCCGGAACGGTCGGGTGGCCGGCTACGACGGGGCCGAAGCCGGCCGGCCCACGCCGGCGACGGCCGTCACGCCCGACGGCACGCCGGGCTCGTCACGGGTCAGCGGCCGCGTAGGGAGCCGTCGACCCGTGGCCGCCGGGCGTGCGGGACGTGGTCGCTCAACCGCATGGGCCGGGTCAGCAGTTCGGGCTCCAAATCCTCGGGCGCCGTCCAGGTCCCACCAGAGCGCGGGAGGGGCTCGTGCGGCCGGACGGCGGCCACGCGCGGCACCGCGGGAGCTGCGCCGGTCACCGGGCGGGACGCGGAGGGGGGAGTGCGATCGGATCCCGCCGCGTCGGACACGACCGGGAAGAGGCCGGTGTCCGCCGTGCGGTGCCGACCCGGGTCGGCGGGTGCCCGGTGACGCCCGGGGGACGTGATCCGCGGGGAGGTGGACGGGGCGGCCGACGGAGCGGTCACGCCCTCCGGAGCACGTCGCCGGCCCACCGAGGCGAACTTCGCCGTCTCGTCGGCCGTCCGGCGCCCACCCGACGGGACATCGGTGGTCTCCGGAGCACGCCGACGGCCGACCGACGCGAACTGCGCGGTCTCGTCGGCCGTGCGCCGGCCACCCGTGACGGGAAGGTCGGGCACCACGGAGAGGTCGCGGACCGCGGGCATCCCGGCGGCCGCGGTCGGCTCGCCGTCTGCCGCGCGCGAGCGCCGCCCGGCGGGGTGGCGGGCCACGGACATCTCCTGGGTGGCCGGCGCGTACGCGGACCCCGCGGGCGACCCGGCCGCGACGGCCAGGTGCCGCTCGGGCAGGCGGAGGGACTCGAGGTCGGTCCAGGCGGTCTCCTCGACACCGTCCAGGACGACGCGCACCCAGACCTGGCAGGAACCGCTGGCGTCGTGCCGCCAGCCGAGCAGCTCGCCCGCCCACCAGGTTCCTGCCTGGTAGACCTCGACGGCCTGGGGTTGACTGGTGAACACCGCTGCTCGGTTCTCCATGGCGCCTGACACATGACGACCGTAAGCGCTGATGCGACCACAGAGCGTGAAGACGCCCGGGCTGAGGGTTGACGAAGTCGCACCCCGCCGTTGTGGAGCTATTGCCGAGGGGAGCCGCGCGGTCGGCACTCCGGGTGTCGGCTCCTCACGCCGGACACCGGGCGGGTGCGGCCGCACGGCCGGGCCGGGAGTGCCGGCGCCGCTTCGGCTCACGGGAGCACCAGGGCCTGACCCGGCAGCAGCTGGGTGCCGTCCAGGCCGTTGAGCTGCTGGATCTCGTCCACGACCGCGCGCACGTCTGCGCCCCCGGCCACGGAGGAGGCGATGGACCAGAGGGTGTCACCCGGGCGCACGACCACGCTGCTCTCCCCGGCCAGGCGCAGACCCTCCGCGCCACCGTTGAGCAGCGGCCCCAGCCAGGAACCGAGGGCCACCCCCGCCGCGACGGCCAGGACCACGGCCAGCCGGCGGGCCCGGCGGGTCAGTCGCACCGCTCCCGCCGGCGCGGGGCCGGGACCAGGATGCCGCCGCGCCGGCGGCCGACCTGCCGACGGCGACCCCGCCGCGATGGCGTGACCACCCGGAGGCGCCACCACCTCTCGCGCCCGGCCGGCCGGGACGACCGGAGGCACGGTCGGCCGGCACACGCCCACCCGGGAGGGGCTCCGTCGCGAGCGGGACACCGGCGGCCGGCGCGCCGGGCCGGCGTCGCCCGCATCGGGCACCGACACCAGCCGGGGCCGCCACGGAACCTGGATCTCCTCGTCGAACTCCAGCACGGCCTGCCGCACGCACCCCATGACCGGTCTCCCCTGCTCGCCACCTGCGCGGATCGTCGAACGCCTGTTCGAATCGAACGGCTGTTCGATGTCTACCGGACAGGTCCGACGAAAGCGACCGGACACGTCGCAACTTCGAACACGTGTTTGATCGACGGGCCGCGACGCGCTACCGTCCGTCCCACGGACACACGCGCTGCGCGAGCGGCGGACGAGGAGGCGACGTGGCGGACAAGAGCGGGAGCTCAGGAGGTCGCAAGGCGTCCGGGGACGCCCCCGCGGGCACCCGAACGGCCGCCGTCCGGTCGTTCCCCGACCGGGGCGCCGACGGTGACGGGCTGACCCAGCGCCAGCGCCGGGTGCTCGAGGTCATCCGCGACTCGATCGACCGGCGCGGATACCCGCCCTCGGTCCGGGAGATCGGCGAGGCGGTCGGCCTGTCGTCGGCGTCGTCGGTCGCCCACCAGCTGTCGGTTCTGCAGAAGAAGGGCTGGCTGCGGCGCGACCCGAACCGGCCCCGCGCGCTCGACGTCCGGCTCCCGGGCGACTCCCCGCACACCGTGGCCCCGATGGTCGAGGTGGGGCTGGGTGACGACGCCCAGACCCCGGCCCCCACCTACGTGCCCCTCGTCGGCCGGATCGCCGCCGGTGGTCCGGTGCTGGCCGAGCAGGCGGTCGAGGACGTCTTCCCGCTCCCCCGCGAGCTCGTCGGCGAGGGCACCCTCTTCATGCTCAAGGTCACCGGTGACTCGATGGTCGAGGCCGCGATCTGCGACGGCGACTGGGTGGTGGTCCGCCAACAGCCGACCGCGGAGAACGGCGAGATCGTTGCCGCCATGATCGACGGCGAGGCGACGGTGAAGACCTACAAGCGTCGTGACGGTCACGTGTGGCTGCTACCGCACAACCCGGCCTACGAGCCCATCCCGGGCGACGACGCCACCGTGCTGGGCCGGGTCGTCAGCGTCCTCCGCCGCGTCTGAGAGAGGACCCCGTCCCTCTCACCGCTCGCACGCTCGCGGCGAGCCTCCGGACGGGGCCACGCCTCAGGGCCTGCGGCGCAGCCTGCCCGCGACCCACACGACGACCGTGGCGACGGCCGCAGCGATCAGGGCCGACGTGATCGGGGACAGGCCCGAGCTGGTGAGATCCGTGAACCTCGGGACGGGGCCGACCGGCGGAGTGGGCGGCGCCGCGACCTCGGTGGCCAGCGGCACCCGGGTCAGGTCGCTGGGCAGACCCTCGCTGGCGACCAGGAGGGCCAGGTTGTCCGCGGTGAAGCTGATCGCCTCGCCCTGTGGCGACTCCGGGAGTGCGATGCGCACCGGCGTCGCGGCCAGTGCACCGACCACGTCGTTGCCGGTCAAGGGCCAGACGTAGGCGTCGGTGTAGGTGCGCAGCGCCAGATGCCGCCCGTCCGCCGCGACCGCCCCTCCGGTGACCAGGAGCTGTCCGGCCTGGCCCACGGGCCCACCCGGCGTACCGGTGAAGGTCAGGTTCACCGTGGCCACCTTCGCCAGCGCGACGGTTCCGCCGTCCACGAGCCCTGCCGCCGGGCTGTACACGCCGCTGGCGCCGAGCACCTCCTTGGTGACCAGGTACGGGGTCCCGTCGGGGGAGAGCAGCAGCGCCTCGGCGTCATGGGGCCCGTCCGGATAGGTCAACCGGTACACGGCCGTCGTGCGGTCGGGCCGCAGGGCGAGCAGGGCCACCGTCGTCCGGGTGGCCGTGTTGTCGCCGGTGTCGGCGAGCCAGACGGTCCCGTCGGCGGCGACCGCCATGTCCTCCGGGTCGTAGGGGTCCACCGCCGCCGTGTGGACGTCGATGACCTGGCAGGCGGGATCGAGCAGGTGGACGGCGACCCGGTCGCCGCCGTCGTTCATCGCCAGGACGCGGTCCCCGACCGCGACCAGCCCCGACAGCTCGGCGAGACCCGGCTCGGTGATCTGGCACTGCACGGTCGGCGCCGCCGCGGCGTCCTCGGCGGCAGCGGGCACGTCGGCAGGGGGCACGTCGGCAGGGGGCACATCGGCAGGGGGCAGAGCTGCCGCAGGCACCGCGGAGCCGAGGACGACCAGGGCACCGAGCGCTCCCCCGGCCGCCAGCAGCCGTCCCCGCACGCCGCTACGCGGTCTGCCGGCCCCGGGCACGTACCCAGCGTGACAGAACAGCTGCATCCAGTGCGTGAACCACGCCCAACAGCAGAATGCCCACGGCCCCGCCCACGACGGCGTCGGTGACCCAGTGGAAGTTCAGGGAGACCATCGCCAGCCCCGTGACGAGCGGCCCCAGCACGCTGAGGACCCACAGGGTCCGCTGCACGGCGAGCGGGAGCCCGTACTCGACGGCCTGCCACCGGGCGACACCCCACATGAGGACGGCGTTGGCCACGTGTCCCGAGGGGAACGACGCCCCGTCCTCGTGGAACAGGAAGACCCCGGGGTACGCGGGCGCCGTCCGGCCGGTGCCGTACTTGATCCCGTAGACGACCAGCGTGAGCAGGGCCAGCGCGGTGAGGACCCGGACCAGTGGCAGCCAGGTCCGCCGGCGCCACACCAGGTAGCCGACGAGCACGGCCAGCACGGCCAGGATGGTCACCCGTCCGCCCACCTGGGTCACCGACCAGACGAAGGGGAAGGCCGCGGAGTCCCGGAGCCCCCAGCCGCCGACCACCTCGGCGGCCCGCAGGTCCAGCCGCTCGAGCGGCCCCCGGTTCAGGACGTCGGCCGTGACGACGGCACCGACCACGAGCGCCAGGACGAGCAGCCACCGCTGCGGCCGGCCGGTCGTGACGGGGCGGGCCGGGCCGGGCAGCCCCGTGGCCCGCAGCACGCCGCTCGTCACCCGGCCACCGTACCGGCCCGTGACCTGATCGTGACCCGGCCGCTCTGGTCGCCCCCGGAGGGGTCAGGCCACCGGTACGGCGAACTGCTCCAGCGTGGCGGCCAGGCCGCCGTCCACCCGGGCGGTGAGCCGGGTGCCCCCGTCCTCGTGGCGCTCGCTGAGCACCTCGCCGTCCCGGTGCACCCGCGCGACGAGGTCGCCGCGGTCGTACGGCACCAGGACCTCGACGTCGACGTCCGGGCGCGGCAGCCGGGTGGCGATGAGCTCCCGGAGGGCCTCGATGCCGGTGCCGGTCCGGGCCGAGATCCAGACCGCACCGGGCAGGGCCCGGCGGAGGGTCAGGATGTCGTCCTCGCTCATCGCGTCCACCTTGTTGACGACGATCAGCTCCGGCACCGATGCCGCGTCGATCTCGCCGAGGACCACGCGCACGGCCTCGATCTGGCCCAGCGGGTCGGGGTCGGAGCCGTCCACCACGTGCAGCAGCAGGTCGGCGGCCGCCACCTCCTCCAGCGTCGAGCGGAAGGCGTCGACCAGCTGGTGCGGGAGGTGCCGGACGAACCCGACGGTGTCGGTGAGGGTGTACTCGCGACCGTCCGGCGACTGGGCGCGCCGGACCGTCGGGTCCAGGGTGGCGAACAGCGCGTTCTCCACCAGCACCCCGGCGCCGGTCAGCGCGTTGAGCAGGCTGGACTTGCCGGCGTTGGTGTAACCGGCGATCGCCACGCTCGGGGTCGCGTTGCGGTCCCGGCTGGACCGCTGCGTCGCCCGTGCGGTGGCCATACCGGCGATCTCGCGGCGCAGCTTGCTGACCCGCGAGCGGATCCGCCGCCGGTCGGTCTCGATCTTCGTCTCACCCGGCCCGCGGGTGCCGATCCCGCCACCACCGGCGACCCGGCCACCGGCCTGCCGGGACAGCGACTCACCCCACCCGCGCAGCCGCGGGAGCATGTACTGCATCTGGGCCAGCTCGACCTGCGCCTTGCCCTCCCGGCTGCTCGCGTGCTGGGCGAAGATGTCGAGGATCAGCGCCGTCCGGTCGACGACCTTGACCTTGAGGATCTTCTCCAGCTGGTTCAGCTGGCCGGGGGTCAGCTCGCCGTCGCAGATCACGGTGTCGGCACCGCTCGCGGCGACGATGTCGCGGATCTCGCCGGCCTTGCCCGAGCCCACGTAGGTGGCGGCGTCGGGCTTGTCCCGGCGCTGGCTGACCGCTTCCAGCACCTGGGAGCCGGCCGTCTCGGCCAGAGCCGCCAGTTCGGCCAGCGACCGGTCGGCGTCGGCCTGGGTGCCCTCGGTCCACACCCCGACCAGGACGACGCGCTCCAGGCGCAGTCGCCGGTACTCGACCTCGGTGACGTCGGCGAGCTCGGTCGAGAGCCCCGCCACCCGCCTCAGGGCACCCCTGGCCTCGAGGGCGTAGGAGCCGGTGGTGTCCTCGTCGGGCTCGTCCCACTGGCCGGCGGGGGCGAGACGGGGTGAGGCGTCGAGCGCGGGCTCGAACGGGGAACGGTCGGGTGCTGTCGTCATCGTCTCCAGCGTGGCACGTGCCTCCTCGTGAGGCACCTGAGTTGTTCGCAACTGCATCTCTGATCGCATCGCCCGGTACAACGCACGGGGAGCCCGCGTGCATCCCGCGGGCCGCCGGGTAGGGCCCCGGGGACACCGTCTCTCGAGGAGGAGGTCCTGATGAGCGAGACCGGATCGAGCAGCCTGGGCGCGGACAGCGACATCGAGGACCCTGGCCGCGACCCCGTGGGGCTGGGCGGCCCGTCGCGCAACCCGCTCGGCGGGGCCGACCAGGACACCGGCCGCGGGGAGCCGCGCGGAACGGGCAACGTCGGGCCGGCCGACAAGCCCGAGGCGCCCACGGACGAGCCCGAGACGCGAGCCGACACCCCGGACGACGCCTGAGGGGGTCAGCCCGCGAGCCACTCCGGGCAGAGGACCCCGGCCGACACCAGCACGGCGGGGCCGGTGAGCACCGTCGACCCGGGGGCCACCTGCACCGACAGGCGGCCCCCGGGGACGTCGACGAGCACGGTCCCCTCGGTCCGCCCCGCTGCGACGAGGGCCGCGTAGCCGGCGGCGCACGCGCCCGTGCCGCACGACCGGGTCTCCCCCACCCCGCGCTCGACCACCCGCAGCCGGACGTGCGTGCCGGGCTCGAGCACGTTCACCAGCTCTACGTTGACGCCCTCCGGGAAGAGGCCGCGGTCGAACGACGGCGTGCCGGTGAGGTCCAGGGCGTCGATGTCGGTGCCGGTGAGGCAGGCCAGGTGCGGATTGCCCATCGACACGGCCAGGCCCTCGAACGCCTGCCCGGCCAGCTGCGCCGTCCCCGTGCCGAACTCGCGCGCCGGACCCATGTCCACCCAGTAGCCGCCGTCCGCGGTGGCACCCACCCGCCGCGGACCGCCGCGCGTGCCGACCAGGACTCCGGCCTCGCAGGCGGCCCGGTCGAGCAGGCCCTCGGTGACCAGCACGTGCAGGAACAGCCGGATGCCGTTGCCGCACATCTCGGCGGTGGAGCCGTCGGCGTTGCGGTGGTCCATGAACCACTCGCAGCGCGCGAGGTCCTCGCCCAGGACGTCGGGGGCATCGGGCACGTGCACGCTGCGGACGACGCGCAGCACGCCGTCGCCGCCGAGGCCGGCGCGCCGGTCGCAGAGCCGGCGCACGAGCGCGCCGTCCAGCCGGTCCTCCGGCCACACGGCGCCGTCGGGGTCGGGCAGCACGACGAAGTCGTTCTCCGTGCCGTGCCCGATCAGCACGCGGGGGGACACCGTCGAGGACTCCGCGCTCACCGCTCGATCGTACGGGCGGTGATCACCGCGGCGACGGCGTCGAGCAGGTCGGGGCGACCGGCGTCGAACCAGCCGATCGTCGGGTCACGGCGGAACCACGACCGCTGCCGGCGCACGAACCGCCGCGTCGCGGTGACCGTCCGTTCCCGGGCCTGCTCGGGGGTCAGCTCCCCGTCGAACTGGGCCAGCACCTGCGCGTACCCGAGCGCCCGTGACGCCGTGGGCCCCTCCCGGAGGCCGTCGGCGGCCAGCGCGGCCACCTCCTCGACGAAGCCCGCGGCCCACATCCGGTCCACCCGGACGGCGACCCGCTCGTCCAGGTCGGCCGGGTCGCGGTCCAGCCCGACGACCACGGCCGGATAGTGCGGCCGGGGCGCCGGCAGCCGGGCGCGGAACGGCCCGCCGGTGAGCTCGATGACCTCCAGCGCGCGGACGATCCGCCGTCCGTTGCTCGGCAGCACCGCGGCGGCGGCAGCCGGATCGAGGCCCGCGAGTCGCCGGTGCAGGGCCGCGGGCCCCACGGTGGCCAGGTCGTCCTCGAGCCGGGCCCGCACCGCGGGGTCGGTCCCGGGGAAGTCCAGCTCGTCGAGGACGGCGCGCACGTACAGGCCCGATCCGCCCACGAGGAGCGGGTGGGTGCCGGCCGCGCGGAGCCGGTCGATCTCCGCGCGGGCGCGCTGCCGGTACTCCGCGACCGACGCGGTCTGGCGGACGTGCCACAGGTCCAGCAGGTGGTGCGGGACGCCGTCGCGCTCCGCGAGGTCGGGCTTGGCGGTGCCGATGTCCATGCCGCGGTAGAGCTGCATGGAGTCGGCGTTCACCACCTCTGCGCCGAGGCGGTGCGCCAGCGCCACGGCCAGCGCCGTCTTGCCGGTGGCAGTGGGTCCCACCACCGCCACGACCGGGGGCGCGGTCACGCGACGACCCACGAGGCCACCAGGTAGCCCACCCCGAACGGCGCGTCGTCGGCGTGCAGGCGCCCGGTCACCGACCGGCCCGCGAAGGCGGCGCCGACCGCCCGCCAGACGGGCACGCCGGCGGCGAGCAGCCGCCGGCCCTCCGCCGGGTCGAGCGCGGCCAGGGCCCCGGCGTCCCCGGCGGCCAGCGCGCGGGCGACGCCGGAGGGGAAGGGGCCCGCTGCCGGGTCGAGGTATCCCGGGGCCTTGACGCTGCGCCGCGCCGATCCGTCGCCCATGGCGAGGACCCCGACCGGAGCCGGCAGGTCGCGGGCCAGCTGACCCAGGTCGGCCGGCCCGACGCCGACCCGCGTCCCCGCGAAGCCGGCCTGGTCGAGCAGCCACGCCGCCAGCGCGTGCCCCGTCGGGACCCGCCGGCCGCCCGGGCGCACCCGCCCCTCGAAGGGGACGGCGACGTCGACCCCGAAGCCGCGCAGGTCGCCGCCGTCACCGGCTCCGAAGCGCTCACCGGGGGCCGCGCCGTCGGCGGCGACGACGACGACCTCCGGGCGGACAGCCAGCATCTCGGCCACCGCGGTGGCACAGGCGCTGCGCAGCGCGGTCGTCGCGTAGTCGGCCCGCCCCTCCACGGCCGGGAGCAGGAGCGGCGGCGCGGGGCAGAACGCAACGGCGGCCGCCGCGCGGGCTCCGGGCGGCGGCGGTCCTTCCGGTGGGGCACTCACGCCGACCAGTCTCCCGGATGCGACGTGGGACACTGCCGACGTGGCGAGCACGGACACCCCCGGCGACGGGGCGCAGCAGGACTCTCCGCCGGTTGCGGAGAACGCGGAGACGGTGGTCCCGGAGGCGGCCGGCGCGCTGCCGGCCGAGGCCCCCGCACCGGAGTCGGGCGGGTCGGAGGCGGTGACGCCGCTGGCGGGCACCCCGGAGGCGTCCACTCCCGGTGACGCCGCCGTGGCCGACCCGACGGCCGACGCGCCGGTTCCGGCTCCCCCGAGGCCGCGGCCCATGGCCCCCCGGCCGGCTCCCCCCCAGGCCTCCCAGCCCTCGCCGGCCCCGACCGCCACGGCCGAGCCGGCCGTCGACGTCCCGGCCAGCGACCCCGCCCAGTGGGGGCGCGTCGCCGATGACGGCACCGTCTACGTGCGCACCGCCGACGGCGAGCGCGCCGTCGGCTCCTGGCAGGCCGGCGACCCGGCGGCCGGGCTGGCGCACTACGGACGCCGGTACGACGACCTGGCCACGGAGGTCGCTCTGCTGGAGGCGCGGCTGAAGGCCCACACGGGCAACCCCTCGGATATCCGGGCCAAGGCACAGGGCCTCGCGGAGACGATCCCGACCGCGGCCGCGGTCGGGGACCTCGACGGGCTCGCCGCCCGGGCGCGCGCCATGGTGGCCACGGCGGACTCCGCCACCGCCGAGTTCCGCGCGGAGAAGGCCGCTGCCCGCGCCGCACAGGTCGCGCGCAAGGAGGCACTGGCCGCCGAGGCCGAGCAGATCGCTGCCGAGTCCACCGCGTGGAAGGCGGCCGGCGACCGGCTGAAGGCGATCGTCGAGGAGTGGAAGAAGATCCGCGGCATCGACCGCAAGACCGACGAGGCGCTCTGGAGCCGGTTCGCCGCGGCCCGGGACGCGTTCGGCCGGCGCCGGGGGGCGCACTTCGCGTCCCTGGACGCGCAGCGCAGCGAGGCCCGCGCCGCCAAGCAGGAGCTCATCGACGAGGCGCAGCAGCTGTCCACCTCCACCGACTGGGGCCCCACGAGCGCCGCGATGCGGTCGCTGATGGACCGGTGGAAGGCCGTGCCCCGCACCGGGCGCGACGGTGACGACGACCTGTGGAAGCAGTTCCGGGCCGCCCAGGACGTGTTCTTCGCCGCCCGCGCGGAGTCGGACAAGAAGCGCACCAGTGAGGAGCTGGCCAACCAGCAGGCGAAGGAGGAGCTGCTCGCGGAGGCGGAGAAGCTCGACCCCTCCACCGACCTGCGGGGGGCCCAGAACGCCCTGCGCAAGATCCAGGAGCGCTACGACGCGATCGGGCACGTGCCCCGCGGTGTCATGCGGTCGCTGGAGGACCGGATGCAGGCGGTGGAGCAGAAGGTGCGCGGGGCCGCCGACACCAGCCGTGCCCGGACCGCTCCGGAGAACCCGATGGTGACGTCCATGCGAGCCGCCGTCACGAAGGCCGAGGAGCAGCTGGCCAAGGCGGAGGCCGCCGGTGACGCCCGGCGGATCGAGGAGGCGAGGGCCAACCTCGCCACCCGCCGCGAGTGGCTGGCCGAGGCCGAGAAGTCCGCCTCCCGCCGCTGATCCAGCTTTCGGTACCGAAAGCTGAACCGCGGGTCAGCAGGTGGGGGCGGCCGTCAGGGGGGCCGGCACGCCGATCCGCGGCATGCCCAGGAGGACCCCCGGTGTCGACGGCGTGACGCCCTCCTCGCTCGCGTCGCCGGCCCGGGTGCGGCGGTGGGACACCAGCGGGCCGTCGGCGACCAGGTGGTGCGGCGCCGCCTGGGTCACGACGGTCTCCACGACATCGCCCGGCCGGACGCCGTCGGCCGCCGTGAAGTGCACCAGCCGGCCGTCGCGCGCCCGCCCGGAGAACCGGCCGCGCTGCGCGTCCTTGCTCCCCTCCCCCGCGGCGACCAGCAGCTCGACCTTCCGGCCGATCTGCGCCCGGTTCCCGGCCCAGCTGATCTCGTCCTGCAGCGCGGTCAGCCGCAGGTAGCGCTCCTGGACGACGTCCTTCGGCAGCTGGCCGTCCATCTCCGCCGCCGGCGTTCCCGGCCGCTTCGAGTACTGGAAGGTGAAGGCGCTGGCGAAGCGCGCCTGCCGGACGACGTCGAGGGTCTGCTCGAAGTCGTCCTCGGTCTCGCCCGGGAAGCCCACGATGATGTCGGTGGTGATCGCCGCGTCGGGCATCGCGGCGCGCACGCGGTCGATGATCCCCAGGTAGCGCTCCTGCCGGTAACCGCGGCGCATGCGGCGCAGCACCTCGTCCGACCCGCTCTGCAGCGGCATGTGCAGCTGGTGGCAGACCGCCGGCGTCCCGGCCATGGCCTCGATGACGTCGTCGGTGAACTCGCGCGGGTGCGGGCTGGTGAACCGCACCCGCTCCAGGCCCTCGATCGCCCCGGTCGCGCGGAGCAGGTCGGCGAAGGCGCCGCGGTCGCGGAACTCCACGCCGTAGGCGTTCACGTTCTGCCCGAGCAGGGTCACCTCGAGCACGCCCTGGTCGACCAGCGCCCGGACCTCGGCCAGGATCTCGCCCGGACGGCGGTCCTTCTCCTTGCCGCGCAGCGCCGGGACGATGCAGAACGTGCAGGTGTTGTTGCAGCCGACGCTGATCGACACCCAGCCGGAGTAGGCGGAATCCCGCTTCGCCGGCAGCGTGGACGGGAAGTCCTCGAGGGACTCGGCGATCTCGACCTGCGCCTCGGCGTTGTGCCGGGCCCGCTCGAGCAGCGCCGGCAGCGAGCCGACGTTGTGCGTGCCGAAGACGACGTCGACCCACGGTGCGCGGCGGACGATCTCGCCGCGGTCCTTCTGCGCCAGGCACCCGCCGACGGCGATCTGCATGCCGGGGTGCGCGTCCTTGACCGGTCGCAGGTGGCCGAGGTTGCCGTAGAGCCGGTTGTCGGCGTTCTCCCGGACGGCGCAGGTGTTGAGGACGACGACGTCGGCGTCGCTGCCCTCCGGGGCAGCGGTGTAGCCGGCGGCCTCGAGCAGGCCGGACAGGCGCTCGGAGTCGTGGACGTTCATCTGGCACCCGTAGGTGCGCACCCGGTAGGTGCGCGGTACGGGGGCCTGGGCTGGGCTGCTCATGACAGCAGCGAGGGTACGGCGCGCCGTCCCGGCCCCGGGGGAGCCGGGATTCCGGCCCGCAACCGGCCCCTTCGTTACGCCTTCGTGATCGCCGCGATCACGCGTCGTCCCCCGTGGCCCTTAGGGTCCCTGGGGTGACCAGCCGTCCGAACGGAGAACCGCTCGTCCGCCTGTCCGGCGTCAACAAGTGGTTCGGCGACCTGCACGTGCTGCAGGACATCGACCTGGAGATCGCCCGCGGCGAGGTGGTCGTGGTCATCGGGCCCTCCGGGTCGGGCAAGTCGACCCTGTGCCGGACCATCAACCGCCTGGAGTCCATCGACAAGGGCGAGATCACCATCGACGGCCAGCGGCTGCCCGAGGAGGGCAAGGCGCTGGCTCGCCTGCGCAGCGACGTCGGCATGGTGTTCCAGAGCTTCAACCTGTTCGCGCACAAGACGATCCTCGAGAACGTCACCCTGGGGCCGATCAAGGTGCGGGGGAAGTCGAAGGCCGAGGCGGAGCAGCGGGCCCGCCAACTGCTGGACCGGGTCGGCGTGGGCGCCCAGGCGGAGAAGTTCCCGGCCCAGCTCTCCGGCGGGCAGCAGCAGCGCGTCGCCATCGCCCGCGCCCTGGCGATGGACCCGAAGGTCATGCTGTTCGACGAGCCCACGTCCGCGCTGGACCCCGAGATGATCAACGAGGTCCTCGACGTCATGACCTCGCTGGCCGGCGAGGGCATGACGATGATCGTCGTCACCCACGAGATGGGCTTCGCCCGCCGGGCGGCCAACCGGGTGGTGTTCATGGACGGCGGCCGCATCGTCGAGTCCGCCGACCCCGAGACCTTCTTCACCAACCCGCAGTCGGACCGGGCGAAGGACTTCCTGTCCAAGATCCTCAACCACTGACCGTCCCCATGGAAGGACCGCTCATGCGCATCACCCGCTACGCCGCCACCGCGGCCGTGGCCGGCCTCGTCCTCGCCGGCTGTGCCAGCGAGGCCGGCAACCAGGCCGAAGAGGCGGCGGAGAACACGGCCGAGGTCGCCGAGGACGTCGAGTTCGAGGCCGGCACCACGATGGCCGAGCTCAACGAGGCCGGGACGATCACGGTCGGCACCAAGTTCGACCAGCCCGGGTTCGGCCTGCGCAACCCGCAGACCCAGCAGCCCGAGGGCTTCGACGTCGAGATCGCCAAGATCATCGCCGCCGAGCTGGGCATCGAGGAGGACGGCATCGAGTTCGTCGAGACCGTCTCGGCCAACCGGGAGCCGTTCATCCAGAACGGCCAGGTCGACATCGTCGTGGCGACGTACACGATCAACGACACCCGCAAGCAGGTCGTCGACTTCGCCGGGCCGTACTACATCGCCGGCCAGGACATCATGGTGGCGAAGGGCAACCCCGAGGGCATCGAGGGTCCGGAGGACCTGGCCGGCAAGACCGTGTGCTCGGTGGAGGGCTCGACCCCGGCGCAGAACATCCGGGACAACTACCCCGAGGCCCAGCTGACGACGTTCGACGTGTACTCCAAGTGTGCCGACGCGCTGGCCAACGGCCAGGTGCAGGCCGTCACGACGGACAACGTCATTCTCACCGGCCTGGTCGCGGGCAGCGACGGCGCCTTCGAGCTCGTCGGCAACCCGTTCACCGAGGAGCCCTACGGCATCGGCCTGGCCAAGGGCGACGACGAGTTCCGCGACTTCATCAACGACGTCCTCGAGGAGTCCTTCGAGAACGGCTCGTGGGCCGAGGCGTGGGACCGCACCGCGGGCGCCATCACCGGCGAGGAGGCTCCCGAGCCGCCGCAGGTCGACCGGTACTGAGCACCACCGCTGCTGCCGGCGGCGCGGCCCTCCGCCCGCCGGCAGCAGCATCCCCGCGACCCATCGGAGGGAGGACACCGTGATCGGCTTCGTGGCCGACAACTGGGACCTGCTGCGCTCGGCGTTCCTGACCACGCTGTCGCTGTCGGTGCTCTCCGGGTTGCTGGCGCTGGTCGTGGGCACGCTCCTGGCCGCGTTCCGCGTCAGCCCGGTCGGCCCGCTGCGCGGCCTGGCCACCCTGTACGTGGAGACCTTCCGCAACACCCCGCTGACGGTGGTCTTTTTCTTCCTCGTCTTCGGGCTCCCCCAGATCGACCTGGTCATCGGCAGCGGCTTCGTCGCCGCGGTCCTGTCCCTGGGGCTCTACACCGCGGCGTTCGTCTGCGAGGCGATCCGTTCGGGCATCAACGCGGTCCCACCCGGTCAGGCCGAGGCCGCCCGGGCTCTGGGACTGGACTTCCGGCAGAGCCTGGGCACCGTCGTCCTCCCCCAGGCCTTCCGCACCGTCGTGCCGCCGCTGGGCAACGTGTGGATCGCGCTCGCGAAGAACACCTCGATCGCCGCCGGGTTCGGCGTCACCGAGCTGACCGCCTCGCTGCAGCGGCTGAGCAACGTCAACGCCGACCGCCTGCTGGCGGTCTTCCTCGCCGTCGTCATCGGCTACCTGATCATCACGCTGCCCTCCGCCTGGGGCATCCGCGTGCTGGAGCGTCGACTGGCCATCGTCCGATGAGCGCCAGCGTCCTGTTCGACGTCCCCGGGCCGCGTGCCCGACGCCGGATCCGCCTCGGGACGGCGGTCGGCGCGGTGCTGGTCCTCGCCCTGATCGGCGTGGTCCTCTGGCGACTGAACGGCAACGGGCAGCTGGACCCCGCGCGGTGGGCGGTGCTCTTCGACCCGGCCGCGGGCGTCCCCCAGGCGCTGGGCCGGGCCCTGGTGCGCACGCTGCAGGTGGCGGTCGTCGGCATGGTGCTGGCCACCGTGTTCGGGGCGCTGCTGGCGTTCGGCCGGCTCTCCGACCACGGCTGGCTCCGCGGGCCCGTCGGGGCCGTGGTCGAGTTCTTCCGTGCCGTGCCGCTGCTGGTGCTGATCTTCTTCTGCTTCCTGTTCCTGCCGCAGGTCGGGGTGCCGATCAGCGCGTTCGGCGCCCTCGTGCTCGGCCTCACGCTCTACAACATGGCGGTGCTGGCCGAGATCTTCCGGGCCGGGATCCTGTCGGTCGACCGCGGCCAGCGGGAGGCCGCCTTCGCCCTGGGCATGCGCAAGTCGCAGGTGATGATGCAGATCCTGCTGCCGCAGGCGGTCCGCAGGATGCTGCCGGTGCTCGTGGCCCAGCTCGTCGTCCTGCTCAAGGACTCGTCACTGGGCTTCATCGTCGGCTACTCGGAGCTGCTGCGGGAAGCCCGCGGCCTGGTCGAGTTCTTCAACTTCCGGTTCGGCAACATCTACACGTTCCAGCTCTACGTCGGCGCCGGCCTGCTCTACATCCTGGTCAACGTGCTCCTGTCGCAGCTGGCCAAGTACGTCGAGCGCCGGACCCGGCGGAGCACGAAGGCGGCGGCGACGGCAGAGGTCGAGCTGCCCGCCGACGTCCAGATGGGCGGCGGCGGAGGAGTACTTCCGCCCCGCTGACCCACCCCGGGTCGGCGACGGACCGGCGCCTGCTCCCCTCGTGCTGACGCCGTCGGCGCACGGGTCCCCGCGGGGGACGATGCCGCTGCTCCGCCGGGTTTCCCTCCGCGCCCGGATGCGCCACGATGGCGTTGCCGCTCCCAGCACGGCGAGCGGCGGTGATCCGCAGGCGTGCGCCGAGCGCAGAGGACCGGGGGCCGCTCATGTCCCGCAGTGTCGGAGGTCCCCGCCGGGGACCCATGGGGTGCAGCAGCGCGGGAGAGCGGGGCGCGGCATGACCGCGATCGCCCCCCAGCCGATCGTCAGCCGGCCGAGCCCCGCCCACGTCGCCGCCAAGGGCTCCCGGCTGGCGAACATCCTCCGCACGACCGATCACAAGACGATCGGCCTGATGTACATGACGGCCTCGTTCGGCTTCTTCATCATGGCCGGAGTCATGGCGCTGCTCATGCGGGGCGAGCTGGGGCAGCCGGGCCTGCAGTTCCTGTCGCCGGAGCAGTACAACCAGCTGGTCACCATGCACGGCACGCTGATGCTGCTGATGTTCGCGACGCCGCTGTTCTTCGCGTTCGGCAACCTGGTCATGCCGCTGCAGATCGGCTCACCCGACGTCGCCTTCCCCCGGCTGAACGCCCTCTCGTTCTGGCTGTTCCTCTTCGGCAGCCTCATCGTGGTGTCGGGGCTGATCACGCCGGGCGGCGCGGCCGACTTCGGGTGGTACGCCTACGCCCCGCTCTCCGACGCCGTGCACTCGCCGGGCGCCGGTCAGAACCTGTGGTTCGCCGGCCTGGCCGTCAGCGGCCTCGGCACCATCCTCGGCGGGGTCAACTTCATCACCACGATCGTCTGCCTCCGCGCGCCGGGCATGACCATGTTCCGGATGCCGATCTTCGTGTGGAACACGCTGGTCACGAGCCTGCTGATCCTGGTGGCCTTCCCGATCCTGACCGCGGCGATCATGGGCATGCTGGCCGACCGCAACCTCGGCGCCCTCGTCTTCTCCGACGAGAACGGTGGGCCGATGCTGTGGCAGCACCTGTTCTGGTTCTTCGGCCACCCCGAGGTCTACATCATCGCGCTGCCGTTCTTCGGCATCGTCACCGAAGTCATCCCGGTGTTCAGCCGCAAGCCGCTGTTCGGCTACAAGGGCATGGTCGGGGCGACGATGGCCATCGGGTTCCTGTCGCTGGCGGTGTGGGCGCACCACATGTTCGCGACCGGTGCGGTGCTGCTGCCGTTCTTCGCCTTCCTGACCTACCTGATCGCGGTACCGACCGGGCTGAAGTTCTTCAACTGGATCGGCACGATGTGGCGGGGCCAGCTGACGTTCGAGACGCCGATGCTGTTCTCGATCGGCTTCATGGTCACCTTCCTGCTCGGCGGCCTGACCGGCGTGCTGCTGGCCAGCCCGCCGCTGGACTGGCACGTCAACGACAGCTACTTCGTCGTGGCGCACTTCCACTACGTGGTCTTCGGCACCGTGGTGTTCGCCGCCTACGCCGGCATCTACTTCTGGTTCCCGAAGATGTGCGGCCGGATGATGGACGAGCGGCTGGGCAAGCTGCAGTTCTGGCTCACCTTCATCGGCTTCCACACGACCTTCCTCGTCCAGCACTGGCTGGGCAACGAGGGCATGCCGCGCCGCTACGTGGACTACCTGGCCACGGACGAGTTCACCGCGCTGAACCTCGTGTCGACGATCGGGGCGTTCATCTTGGGGAGCTCGGTGCTGCCGTTCCTCTACAACGTGGTGCACTCCTGGAAGTACGGGCGTCTGGCACTCCGCGACGACCCGTGGGGGCACGGGAACTCGCTGGAGTGGGCGACGTCCTCGCCGCCGCCGCGGCACAACTTCGTCGAGATCCCCAAGATCCGGTCGGAGCGGCCGGCCTTCGAGGCCCACTACCCGCACCTGCGCGACCGGCTGGACGCGGAGGCGCACGCCGGCCGGCGGCACGAACCGTACGGCGGCGTGAGCGAGCTCGTGCCGGGCACCGGAGCCCGGCAGGGTCCGAAGGACCCCGACCCCACCTGAGCCAGGTCCGGGGGTACGCCCGCAGGGGGTCTCGCCCTCCAGCGGGCCGATCGGGTCAGGGCAGGAGGCTGTCCTCGTCGAGCCCTTCGTAGGCGTCGTCTGGTGCACCGTCGGCTGCACCGTCGGCGTCGAGGGCTTCCCGGACGACGGCGGCGGCCAACCCGCCGTTGTAGCCCTTGCGGGCCAGCATGCCCATCAGCCGGCGGGTCGCGGTGGCCCGGTCGAGACGGCGCATGGCGCTCAGCCGGCGCTCCACGAGCCGCCGGGCGGCCGCGCGCTCGTCGTCGTCGTCGACCGCCTCGACCGCGGCCGCGGCGACCTCGACCTCGACCCCCTTCGCGCGCAGCTCCGCGGTCAGTGCGCGCCGAGCCAGGCCTCGACCGGCCTGGCGGGAGGTCACCCAGGCGCGGGCGAAGGCGGCGTCGTCGATGAGGCCGACCTCGACGAACCGGTCGAGCACCGTCTCGGCCGCGTCGTCGGGCACGCCGCGCCGGGCCAGCAGATCGGCGAGTTGCTGGCGGGTCTTCGGCGCCCCGGTCAGTGCGCGCAGGCAGATGCCCCGGGCCACCGACTCCGGATCGCCCATCTCGTCCTCGGGAGAACCCGGGACGACGTCAGGGTCGGGCGTCTCCTCCCGGCCGGGGCCCGCCGGCCGCCGCGGGCCCCGATTGGGGCCGGGGCCGCGGCGGCGGGTCGACGGAGCGCCGGTCACCGGCCGGCTCAGAAGTCGGCGGGTGCAGCCGGCGCGTCGGCCGGGCTTCCGAGCGTGGGTCCGATACCCAGCTTCTCCTTGATCCGCTTCTCGATCTCGTCGGCGAGGTCGGGGTTGTCCTTCAGGAAGTTGCGGGCGTTCTCCTTGCCCTGACCGAGCTGGTCGCCGTCGTACGTGTACCAGGCGCCGGACTTCTTCACCATGCCTTGCTCGACGCCCACGTCGATGAGCCCGCCCTCGCGACTGAAGCCCTGACCCCAGAGGATGTCGAGCTCGGCCTGCTTGAACGGCGCAGCGACCTTGTTCTTGACGACCTTGACGCGGGTTCGGCTGCCGACCGCGTCGGTGCCCTGCTTCAGGGTCTCGATGCGGCGCACGTCGAGGCGGACCGACGAGTAGAACTTCAGCGCGCGACCACCGGTGGTGACCTCCGGCGAGCCGTAGACCACGCCCACCTTCTCGCGGAGCTGGTTGATGAAGATCGCCGTCGTCCCGGAGTTGCTCAGCGCACCGGTGATCTTGCGCAGCGCCTGGCTCATCAGACGGGCCTGCAGACCCACGTGGCTGTCACCCATCTCGCCCTCGATCTCGGCACGGGGCACCAGGGCGGCGACGGAGTCGATGACGATGATGTCGAGCGCGCCGGAGCGGATCAGCATGTCGGCGATCTCGAGCGCCTGCTCACCGGTGTCGGGCTGGCTGACCAGCAGCGCGTCGGTGTCGACCCCGATCGCGCGGGCGTACTCCGGGTCGAGCGCGTGCTCCGCGTCGACGAAGGCCGCGATGCCGCCGGCGGCCTGCGCGTTGGCCACCGCGTGCAGGGCGACCGTGGTCTTACCGGAGGACTCCGGTCCGTAGACCTCGATGACGCGGCCACGGGGCAGGCCGCCGATGCCGAGGGCGATGTCGAGGGCGATCGAGCCGGTCGGGATGACCTTCATGGCCACCTCGGGGCTGTCGCCCAGGCGCATGACCGAGCCCTTGCCGAACTGCTTGTCGATCTGAGCGAGGGCCATGTCGAGGGCCTTGTCGCGGTCGAGCGTTGCCATGGTGGTCACCTTCGAAGTTCTGGGGAAGTTGTCGGGACCGACGCTAGGACGGGGGTCTGACAATTCCGGGGCCCTGGCGGATCTGTGGAGAGCGGTTCGGCCTGTGGACGCCACTGTAGGGCGAACACCTGTTCGATCGCCAGGGCGACACGCCGCCGTCGCCGGCCGGTCCTCAGCGGTCCCTGGGCGGAACCTCGTACTCCTCGCAGATGGCCAGCCACACCTTCCGCACCGGCAGGCCGGCATCGATGGCCTCGACCGCGCTGCGCCCGCCGAGCACGGCGAACACGTGATCGCGGGCCACGCTCTGGGCCCGCATCGGCCCGAACTGGCGGTCGAGACGGGACCAGAACTCCTGCAGGCGCACGCTCCGACGTTAACCGGCGGACGCCGCCGCGTGCGCCGGGCCTAGGCTCGGGTCATGATCCCCGGCACGGGTTCGGCGGCATGGGACCTGGTCCTCCAGATCGCGATCTTCACGGCGATGCTGGTCGGCGTGATCCTGATGATCAAGAACTTCCGCGACCGCTGACGGCGGCCCGCAGGCCGGCCGCCCAGACGACGGCCAGCGGCACCACCAGCGCGGCCGAGACGCCGGTGACCAGGCCGAAACCGCCCAGCGCGAGCAGCGGACCCCCGACCACGCCGGCCACCGCCGCACCCAGGCCCATGAGCAGGTCGGTGCCGCCCTGGGCGGTCGGCCGCACGTCGGGTCCGACGGACTCGGTGACGAGCGTGGAGCCGGCGATCAGGCCGCACGACCAGCCCAGCCCGAGGAGCAGGAGCGCGACGCCCATCCGCACGGCGGCGCCGGGCGCGGCTGTCCCGGCCAGCGCCGCGGCGGCGAGCAGGAGGACCCCGCCCACCGCGACGGTCGGCGTCCGGCCGGCCCGGTCGGCGAGGAGGCCGACCAGCGGCGAGAAGAGGTACATGCCGGCGACGTGCACGCTGATGACCAGCCCGATCACGCGAAGCGTCGCCCCCTCCGGGCCGCCCGCGTGCCCCATGTGCACGGGTGTCATGACCATGACGCCGACCATCACGGAGTGGGCGACGACCACGGCGGTGAGCCCGAGGCGGCCCTCCGGGGAGCCCCACACCGCGCGCATGGCCCTCCCGGTGGCCCTGCGCGGCCGGGGGCTGTTCCCGCCGCCCCCGAGCCGCCGGGCGAGCAGCAGCGGATCGGGCCGGAGGAACGCGAGCAGGGCGGCCGCCACGACGGCGAACGCCAGCGCCGACACCACGAAGGCGCCACCGAGGGCGGGTAGCCCGAGGAGACGGCCGAGGTCGGCTCCGGGTCCGGCGAGGTTGGGGCCGAGCACCGAGCCCACCGTGGTTGCCCACACCACCAGGGACAGATCCCGTCCCCGGCGGGCCGGCGCGGCCAGGTCGGCCGCGGCGTAGCGGGCCTGCAGCCCGCAGGTGGTGGCGGCGCCGAAGGCGAACAGCCCCACCAGCAGCAGGGCCAGCGAGGAGAGCGCGGCCGCGCCCACGGTCACCAGCGCGCCCGCGACGGCGATCGCGTACCCCACCGCCAGGCCGGCACGCCGTCCGGACCGGTCGCTGATGCGGGCCAGCGGGACGGCGAGGACGGCGGCACCGAGCACGCCGGCCGTCGAGCCCAGGCCGGCCGCCGTGTCGGTGCCCGCGACGTCCCGGGCGAGCAGTCCCCCGACGGTGATGCCCACGGTCACCCCGAGCCCGGCGAGCGCCACCCCTCCGCTGAGGACGCCGACGGTCCGGCGCTGGACGGCGACCGGGTCCGGGGAGAGGACGGCGGCTTCGGGAGGGCTCGGGCGCACGGGCGCAGTCTGCCCGAGTCAGGGCGCCCCGCGGCGATAACCGCGGAACCAGTCGACGACGAACTCGCGGGCCGCCGCGGCGGGCGGCAGGACGCCGTCCGGCCCCGGGAACGCGTAGATGCCCAACATGAACTGCATCGGGTAGCCCGGGGACTGGCCGACGACCGTGACCAGCTCCCCGTCGACGAAGAAGGCGACATGGGAGGGGGTCCACTCGGCCGCGTAGACATGGAACTCCCGCGCGTCGATCGGCACGGGACGGGCGGCGAACTCGTCGGTGATCGCGGGATCGCCGAACGGGTGCACCCCCATGCCGACCGACGCGGACCCCGGCCCGACGTCGCGACCGAAGATCTCGCAGATGCAGATCTCGGCCGAGCGCTCCGGCCGGTCCTCGACGCCGATCATCCAGAACGCGCACATGGTGCTGGGGTCGTCGGTGACCCGGGCCCGCAGCTCGAAGAACCCGTAGCGGGGGGTGTAGAGCCGGAGATCGTCCTGCGCCTCCCGGACGACCGCCTCCGCGGAGAAGCGGTGCTGCCCGTCCCGGCTGCCGACGGGCCCCGAGCGCACGCCGGTCTGCAGCGACGAGACCCGCACGTGGTCGTCGAACTCCGGGCACCAGGGCGGCTGCCCGTCCTCGATCAGCAGCCGCAGGTGGCCGCCGTCGAGGCGGTACCGAGCGGCGGACGACGCCCGCGAGCTCCACTGCGGCAGGTGGTGCGGCAGCCAGAGTCTCCGGTCCAGCTCGGGCCCGGGAAAGGGGTCCTCGACGTCGAGCACGTACCCCGCCCGGGTCCGCGGATCGACGACCTCGGGGTTGCCCACGGGCGCTCCTGTCCTCGGACGGGCGGCCGGCGACCTCCGCGGCCGCCGCCGACCGGCGAAGTGTCGTACGTCGCGGGGAGACTGAACAGCGTGTCCGCTCTCGACCGGTTCTCGGAGGCCACCCGGGCGTGGTTCACGGGCGCCTTCGCACGGCCCACCGCCGCCCAGCAGGGCGCGTGGGAGGCCATCAGCAGCGGCGATCACGCCCTCGTCGTGGCGCCCACGGGGTCGGGCAAGACGCTGGCGGCGTTCCTGTGGTCGCTGGACCGGCTGGCCGCCGTGCCGCCGCCGGCCGACGAGCAGCTGCGCTGCCGGGTCCTCTACGTCTCCCCGCTCAAGGCCCTGGCGGTCGACGTCGAGCGCAACCTGCGGGCCCCGCTGGCCGGCATCGGTCAGGCCGCGGCCCGGCTGGGCCTGGCCCGGCCGGAGATCCGGGTGGGCATCCGGTCCGGTGACACCCCGGCGGAGGAGCGCCGCGCCTTCACCCGCCGGCCGACCGACATCCTCATCACCACACCCGAGTCGCTGTTCCTGCTGCTCACCAGCTCGGCGCGGGAAGCGCTCCGCGGCATCGAGACGGTGATCGTCGACGAGGTGCACGCGGTCGCCGACTCCAAGCGCGGCGCCCACCTGGCGGTCTCCCTCGACCGGCTCGACGAGCTGCTGGAGCGGCCGGCCCAGCGGATCGGGCTGTCGGCCACGGTGCGCCCCATCGAGGAGGTGGCCACCTACCTGGCCGGCGGGCGTCCGGTGCAGGTCGTCGCCCCGCCGGCCACCAAGGAGTGGGATCTCTCGGTCGTCGTCCCGGTGGAGGACATGAGCGAGCTGGGCCGGCCGACCGGTGAGCTGGAGGGCTCCGCGGCGGGGAACCAGCCACGGACGTCGATCTGGCCCGCCGTCGAGGAGCGGGTGCTCGACCTGGTCCAGGCCCACCGCAGCACGATCGTCTTCGCCAACTCCCGCCGGCTGGCCGAGCGGCTGACCAGCCGGCTGAACGAGCTCGCCTATGAGCGGGCCACCGGCGAGACCGTGCCGCCCGGCACGAACGCCGCCGCCCTCATGGCCCAGGCGGGGTCCGGCGGCGGAGTCCCCGAGGGTGTCCAGCCGGTCGCGGCCGCGCACCACGGCTCGGTGTCGCGCGAGCAGCGGGCGATCGTCGAGGAGGCGCTCAAGTCCGGCCGGCTGCCCGCGGTGGTGGCCACCTCGAGCCTGGAGCTGGGCATCGACATGGGCGCCGTCGACCTCGTCGTGCAGGTCGAGGCTCCACCGACGGTCGCCAGCGGGCTGCAGCGCGTGGGCCGCGCCGGTCACCAGGTGGGGGCGGTCAGCCGGGGCGTGCTCTTCCCCAAGTACCGCGGCGACCTCGTGCAGTGCGCGCTGGTGACCGAGCGCATGAAGGCCGGCGCGATCGAGTCGATCCGCTACCTGCGCAACCCGCTGGACGTGCTGGCCCAGCAGATCGTCGCCATGGTGTCCGAGCGGCCGCGGACGGTGGACGAGGTGGGGGCACTCGTGCGCCGGTCGGCGGCCTTCTCCTCGCTGCCCGAATCCGCGCTGCACGCCGTCCTCGACATGCTGGCCGGGCGCTACCCCTCCGACGCGTTCGCCGAGCTGCGGCCCCGGCTGACCTGGGACCGCGTCACCGACACCCTCACCGCCCGCGCCGGCGCGCAGCGGCTGGCCGTCACCAGCGGGGGCACGATCCCCGACCGGGGCCTGTTCGGCGTCTTCCTCGTCGGCGCCGAGGGCACGGGCGGACGGCGGGTGGGCGAGCTCGACGAGGAGATGGTCTACGAGTCCCGCGTCGGCGACGTCTTCCTGCTCGGCTCCTCCTCGTGGCGCATCGAGGACATCACCCACGACCGCGTCCTGGTCACCCCGGCTCCCGGCCAGCCCGGGAAGATGCCGTTCTGGCACGGCGACGCCCCCGGCCGGCCCCTCGAGCTGGGGCGGGCGCTGGGCGCCTTCCTGCGCGAGGTCGGGTCCGCGACGCCGGAGGCCGGGCTGGAGCGGGCCCGCGCGGCGGGGCTCGACGAGTGGGGCGCGGCGAACCTGCAGGCCTATCTCGCCGAGCAGAAGGCGGCGACCGGCCACCTGCCCGACGACCGCACGCTGCTGGTCGAGCGGTTCCGTGACGAGCTGGGCGACTGGCGGCTGGTCGTGCACTCGCCGTTCGGTGCGCAGGTCAACGCACCGTGGGCCCTGGTGCTGGCCGCCCGGCTGCGGGAGCGGTACGGCGTCGACGTCGCATCCATGCACTCCGACGACGGCATCGTGCTGCGGCTGCCCGACACGACCGGGGAGCCGCCCGAGGCCGACCTGGCCGTCCTCGACCCCGACGACGTCGAGCGGGAGGTGACCGCCGAGGTGGGCAGCTCCGCGCTGTTCGCCAGCCGGTTCCGGGAGTGCGCGGCCCGGGCGCTGCTCCTCCCCCGCCGTGACCCGCGCCGCCGGACGCCGCTGTGGCAGCAACGGCAGCGTGCGGCCCAGCTGCTCTCGGTGGCCAGCGAGTTCTCCTCGTTCCCCATCACCCTGGAGGCCGCCCGCGAGGTCCTGCAGGACGTCTACGACGTGCCCGGACTCTTCGAGCTGATGCGTGACGTGCGGTCGCGCAAGGTCCGCGTCGTGGACGTCCAGACCGACTCCGCGTCGCCCTTCGCGCAGTCGCTGCTGTTCGGCTACGTCGGCCAGTTCCTCTACGAGGGCGACGCACCGCTGGCCGAGCGCCGGGCCCAGGCGCTGGCCCTGGACACCGGGCTGCTCGCCGAGCTGCTCGGCCGCTCGGAGCTGCGCGAGCTGCTCGACGCCGAGGCCATGGCCGAGGTGGAGGCGGAGCTGCAGCGGCTGCCCGCGCAGCGGCATCCACGGGACATGGACGGGGCCGCGGACCTCCTGCGCGTGGTGGGCGACCTGACCGCTGCCGAGGCCGCGGCCCGCGGCGTGCCGCGGAGCTGGCTGGAGGAGCTCGTCGGCTCGCGCCGCGCCCTGGAGGTGCGCATCGCGGGCCACGAGCGCTACGTCGCCATCGAGGACGCCGGCCGGCTCCGCGACGCCCTCGGCACCGCACTGCCCGTGGGTGTACCCGAGGTCTTCACCGAGCCGGTGGCCGATCCGCTCGGCGATCTCGTGGGCCGGTTCGCCCGCACCCACGGTCCCTTCCAGCCCGCCGACGTTGCCACGCGGCTGGGTCTCGGGGTCGCCGTGGTCACCGCCGCCCTGCACCGGCTGACCGCTACGGGCCGGCTCGTCACCGGCGAGTTCCGGCCCGGCGGCAGCGGCCAGGAGTGGTGCGACGCCGAGGTGCTCCGCTCGATCCGCCGCCGGAGCCTGGCCAAGCTGCGCCAGGAGGTCGAGCCCGTGCCCATGGGCGCACTGGCGCGCTTCACGCCGTCCTGGCAGGGCGTCGGCGGCCGGCTCCGGGGGCCCGACGGGGTGCTGGCGGTCGTCGAGCAGCTCGCCGGCGCTCTCGTGCCGGCCAGCGCCCTGGAGTCCCTCGTGCTGCCCGCGCGGGTCCGCGACTACTCCCCCGCCATGCTCGACGAGCTGACCAGCGCCGGTGAGGTGCTGTGGGCCGGCGCCGGTGGGCTGCCCGGCGGAGACGGCTGGATCAGCCTGGTCCCGGCTGATCTCGCCCCGTTGCTCCTGCCCGAGCCGCTCGAGGTGCCGGGCGAGGCGGCCCCCGTGCTCGAGCAGCTGGCCGGGGGGCAGGCGCTGTTCTTCCGCGGGCTGTCCGACCTGATCGGGGCCACCGATGACGCCGCGCTCGCCGACCTCGTCTGGGACCTGGTCTGGGCCGGGGTGCTGACCAACGACACCCTGGCACCGCTGCGCACCCGGCTGGGCGGGGGTGGCACGCACCGCAGCCGCCCGCAGGCGCCCCGGGCCCGGATCGACCGCGGCCGGCACGGGCGGGCGCGGCTCGGCCGGCCCGCCATGCCCACGCGCACCGGCCCGCCGACCGTGGCCGGCCGGTGGTCCCGCCTGCCCGATCGCGAGGCCAACAGCACCCGCCGGACGACGGCGCGGGCGGAGGCTCTGCTGGAGCGGCACGGCGTGCTCACCCGCGGCGCCGTGACGGCCGAGCAGGTGCCCGGCGGCTTCTCGGCCGTCTACCCGGTCCTGCGCGCGTTCGAGGAGAGCGGCCGGGCCCGGCGCGGCTACTTCGTCGAGACCCTCGGCGCCGCCCAGTTCGGAACGCCGGGATCGGTGGACCGCCTGCGCGGCTTCGCCTCGCCGGACCGGGTACCCGGTGGAGCCGTCGTCCTGGCGGCCACGGACCCGGCCAACGTCTACGGCGCCGCCCTTCCCTGGCCCGAGCGATCCACGGGCGGCGATCCCGATCACCAGGCCGTGGACCTGGGCGAGGGCACCGGTGCGGGCCGGCGGGCGTCGGGGCACCGGGCCGGCCGGAAGGCCGGTGCGCTGGTGGTCCTCGTCGACGGCGACCTGGTCCTCTACGTCGAACGGGGTGGCAAGACGCTGCTGTCCTGGACCGAGGACGAGCACGTCCTCAAGGAGGCGGCCACCGCCCTCTCCGGCGCGGTGTCGGCCGGCGCGCTGGGCCGCATGGTGGTGCAGAAGACCGACGGCGCCTCGGTGCACGAGTCGACGCCGCTGTCGGCGGCGCTGCAGGCGGCCGGCTTCGCCGCCACCCCCCGGGGCCTGCGCCTGCGCGCGTGAGAGCCCTCAGCCGACCGCCGCCGTCCTCGGCACGGGACGGGCGGGCGCACGCATGCTCCCGCTGCTGAACGCCCTGATGAGCACCGACACCCAGCTGCGATAGGGCGCCCAGCGCTCGGCCACCGATGCGAGGTCGGCCACGGTCGGGGCCTCCAGTCCGTAGAGCACCGCCATCGCGGCGTGCAGTCGCGGCTCCGTCACCGGGAAGACGTCCGGAGCGCCGGCTCCCCGGACCACCACCAGCTCGGCGGAGAAGGAACCCATCCCCGGGAGCTCGCGGACTTCGGCCAGGGCCTCACGCACCGGGAGCGCGCGGAGCCGGTCGGCGTCGAGCCGTCCCTCCAGCGCCGCCTCGGCGAGCGCTCGGAGCCGCTCGCGCTTGACGTCGGGCACCGGCAGCTCGTCGACGACGCCGCGCAGGTGGGCCGCCGCCGGGAACCCCCACAGGTCCTGGCCGTCCACCTGCCGCCGATCCCCGTGACTCCGGGCGATGCGTTCCTTCACCGCAGCGGCGGCCACCATGCTCGTCCGTTGCGCCAGGACCGCCCAGCAGGCGGCCTCGTACGGGGAGAAGAAGCACACCGGCCGCAGGCCCGGATACCGGGTGGCCAGCTCGTCCACCACCGGGTCGGCGACGCGGACGGCCCCGAAACCGGAGCCGTCGACGTCCAGCGACAGAATCCGGGCCAGCTGCGCCGGGAGGCGCTCCGCGAGGGGCCCGCTCACATCGGCGAGCACCGCGCCGTCGCGGTCCTGGCGCACCGCCACCCCGACGGCGGCGCCGGTGCCCTCCACCGGGAAGGCGAGCCGGAGCACACCGTCCGGCGACCCGCGGTGCCGGGCAGGGACGAAGTCCTCGAGGAACCGGGCGCTCGAGGCGAGGGAGAAGGGACCGCGCACCGGCAGCTGGAGGGTGGCCATGCCGGCGGTCTACTCCGCGGGTCCGACAGTTCCCCGGCTCAGTCCCCGGACGGGCGCAACCAGCCGGCGAGCAGTCGCGTGAGCGCCGGCATCGCCACGTGACCCAGGAGCAGGACCACGACGACGGCTGACAGCAGCAGCCGCAACCCGACCGGCCAGGACGTCAGGTGCGGCGTCACGAGGAGCTGGAGCAGCGACGTGATGGCGAAGACGGCGGCGATGGTGAGCACCGTCAGCCGCCAGCGAGGGCCCGGCCGCACGGGGCGGGTGAAGAAGCTGTCGAGTCCCGTGACCCGGGCGTAGCGCTCTTGCTCGACGATGCTCTCCACGTGCGCCAGCGCGGTCCGTCGCTCCGCGGACCACTCCCAGGCTGCGAGGGACTCGTCGTCCTGGAACCGGTAGACGAGGTGGTACTCCGAGCTGCCCGGACCCGGGTGCAGCAGGCTCGCGCCGAGGTTGCCCGGGAAGCGTGCGGCCACCCGTAGCACGTTCTCGGCCCATCGCTCGAACGCCTCCCGGCGGTCCGGGCGCACCACGCGGGCGACGGTGACGGTGACCGGCTCGGCGTTCGGGGTGGCGGAGGCGGCGCCGGACCGGGCGCGACGCAGCAGGGGCACGCTCACGCAGACATCCAGCGTTCCCCGGGCAGCCGGTCATCCCGGTTGTCGGTGGTCTCACACCTGATGAGCAGGGCCGATCCCGGGCGGGGACACTGGAGGCGTGCCCGAGGGTGACACCGTGTGGCTGGCCGCCCAGCGGATGAACACGGCCCTGGCCGGCGGCACCCTGCGCCGTGGTGAGTTCCGGCTGCCACAGCTGGCCGCGCTGGATCTCACCGGAGCGACCGTCCGGGAGGTGGTGCCCCGCGGCAAGCACCTGCTGATCCGGCTGGCCGACGACCGGACGCTGCGCACCCACTTCCGGATGGACGGCAGCTGGCACATCTACCGGCCGGGCACCACGTGGCGGGGCGGTCCGGCGTACGACATCCGCGTCGTCCTGTCGACCGACGACTGGGACTGCGTGGGATACCGGCTGCACGACGTCGAGCTCGTGCCGACGGCCGAGGAGGACCGGCTCGTCGGTCACCTCGGCCCGGACGTGCTGGGGCCGGACTGGGACCTGGAGGAGGCGCTGCGCCGGCTGCGCGGGCACCCCGACGAGCAGATCGGCGTGGCCCTCCTCGACCAGCGGAACGTGGCCGGGATCGGCAACCTCTACAAGGTCGAGGCGCTCTTCCTCGCCGGCGTCCACCCGTGGGCACGGGTCGCCGACGTGCCCGACCTGGCGGCCCTCGTCGAGCGGGCGCGCACGCTGATGCTGGCCAACCGGCACCATCCGGAGCAGAGCACCACGGGCGACACCCGCCGCGGGCAGGACCACTGGGTGGCCGGGCGCAAGGGACGACCCTGCCGCCGGTGCGGCACACCGATCCTGCTGGGCGAGCAGGGCCCAGGAACGCAGGAACGGGTGACCTGGTGGTGCCCGAGGTGCCAGGCCGCCCGCTCTCCGATCGACCCGGCGGCACGCACCGGGGAGCCGGGCCGACCCCGGCCGGTCACCCTGTACCGCTGAGCCGGCCGCGGCCGCCCGGCGGCCCGGCCCTTCCCGCAGGGTTCCGCCGCGGGCCAGCGAGCGGACGGCGCAGGAAGGTCCTGCTACTGCTCGGGGCGTTCGGCGGGCTGGGCCTCCCGCTGCTCGGTCCCCGGCTGCTCGACCTCCGGGGTGCCCTGCCCGATCGCCGCGGTGGCCTGGTTCCCCTCGACGGCCGGCGTGCCGCCCGCCATGGAGGCGCGGATCTGGTCGAGGCGCGAGGCGCCCGCCACGTCGAGGGTCGCCTTCTGCACCTCGAGCATCCGGCCCTCGACGGAGCTCTGCGCCAGCTCGGCCTGCCCCAGCGCGTTGGCGTAGCGCGCCTCGATCTTGTCGCGGACCTCCGAGAGGCTCGGGGTGTTCCCCGGCGCGGAGAGCTCGTTGACCTGGCGCAGCGACGAGGCGACGTGCTCCTGCATCTTCGCCTGCTCCAGCTGCGACATCAGCTTGGTGCGCTCGGCCAGGGTGGTCTGCAGCCGCATGCGGCTCTGCTCGACCGCACCCCGCGCCTGCTCCGCGGCCTGCAACGCCTCGTCGTGGCTGCGCTTGAGGTCCTCCATCGCCTGCTCGGCGGCCACCAGCTGGGTGGCGAAGGCCTGGGCGGCGTTCTCGTACTCCGCCGCCTTGGCTGCGTCGCCGGCGGCGCGGGACTTGTCGGCGAGCACCAGCGCCTGGCGGGCGGAGGCCTGCAGCTTCTCCACCTCCCCCAGCTGGCGGTTGAGCCGCATCTCGAGCTGGCGCTGGTTGCCCAGGACGGCGGCGGCCTGGTTGGCCAGCGCCTGGTGACGCTGCTGCTCGGCCTCGATGGCCTGCGCGATCTGGATCTTGGGGTCGGCCCGCTGGTCGATCTGGGCGTTGGCCGACGCGGTGAGGTACTTCCACAGCTTCACGAACGGGTTGGGCATGGGTCCTCCTGCTCCGGCGCAGCGGCCGGCCCGGTGATGCTCCGCATCTCGACGTCGTCGCCTCATCGTCCCAGGTGTTGCTCGGTCGGAGCGAGCGCGGGCGGATCGGTCACCCGCGCGGTTAGGGTGCCCCCGTGCCCGACTCCCCCGTCCTCTGCGTGCTGGGCGAGCTGGTGGTCGACCTGCTGCCGGTGCCGGGAGCGGACGCCGGCCCCGAGGGCACCGCACCGCAGTACGTCGCCCGCCCGGGCGGCAACGCCCTCAACGTCGCGGTGGCCGCGGGGCGCCTCGGCGCGCCGGTCCGGCTCATGGCCCGGCTCGGCACCGGTCCGCTCGCGCCCCACCTGCGCCGGCACGCCGAGCTCTCCGGGGTCGACGTCGGCGGGTTCGTCGACGCGTCGGAGCCGGTCAGCCTGGCCGTCGTCGGCCTGGGACCCGACGGTTCCCCCGACTACGGCTTCCACGTGCTCGGCGCCGCCGACTGGCAGTGGACCGAGGACGAACTCGCCCACGTCCTTCCCGCGCGCCCCGGTGTGCTGCACGTCGGGTCGATCTCCAGCTGGACCGCTCCGGGCGCCGATGCGATCGCCGGGCTGGTCGAGCGCCTGCACGTCCGGGGCAGCACCCTGATCAGCGTCGACCCGAACATCCGGCCGATGCTGGCCGAGGGTCCTGTGGGCGAGGTCCTGGGCAACACCCGGTCGGTCGTGGATGCCCGCCTGGACCGGCTGGTCGCGCAGGCGGACGTGGTGAAGGTCAGCGCCGAGGACCTCGCGTGGCTGGAGCAGCCGTCCGATCTCGACGACGCGGCCCGGCGGTGGGCCGGTCGCGGGCCCGGGCTGGTCCTGCTCACCGACGGCGGCGCCCCGTTGCGGGTGGCCCGGCCCGGGCGCCCGGTGCTGCACCGGGAGCCGCCGTCGGTGACCGTCGTCGACACGGTCGGCGCGGGCGACTCGCTGGCCGCCGGCCTCCTGACCGGGCTGCTGGAGGCGGGCGTCACCTCGCGCGCCGCGCTGGAGTCCCTGCCCGACGAGGAAGTGCTGGCGCTCGTCGACGACGCCGCGCTGGTGGCCGCGCTGAACTGCACACGGGTCGGCGCCGATCCCCCCACCCGCGCCGAGCTCGACGCCGCGCGGGCGGCGCGGTGAGCGCGGGCCTGAGGCTGGTCGGGTTCGAGGAGCTCTCGGCCGGTGCGCTGCGCGAACGGCTGCTGGCCCGTCGGTCGGAGTTCTGGTCCGGTTCGACGCTGGACGACGAGTCCGTCCGAGCGCTGCACGACCCGCTGTTCTTCCACCAGCTCGGCGGCTTCGGCGCCCTCGCGCGAACTCCCGACGACGAGGACGCGGGCTACCTGCTGGGGGTGGTCAGCGCCGACCGGCTCGGCGTGGTCCATGCCGTCGCCGTCCACCCCTCGTGGCGCGGACGCGGCGTCGCGCGCCGGCTGGTGGAGCGGTTCGCCACGCTCGCGACGTCCGTGGGGGCCCGTGCCGTGCAGGCCGTCGCGCCGCCGGGCGACCCGGCGGTGCTGTCGCTGGCCCGGCGGTTCGGCGCCCACGAGGTGGCGGCACCGGCGCACGCGGGGCCGGGAGCGGACCGGGTCCTGCTGACCCGCTCGCTGCCGTTGGACTGACCGGCGGTCAGGCCGCCGTGAGCAGCCTCGCCAGCCGGGCCGCGTGCCGGTGGCGGGTCGTGGAGCGACCGGGCTGGAGGACCACCCCGAGGAGCCAGCGCCCGGCCAGTTCGGCGGCGTCGTCGTCGAGGTGCAGCGCTACGGCCAGGCGTCCGGTGAGCTCCGCCCATCGCCCGGCATCGACGCCGAGGAGGGCGGTCAGCAGCTCCGGCTCGGTGCCGGCCAGCCGCCGGAGCACCGGATGCGCGCCGAGCTCGTCGGCCAGCGCCGCCAGCGCCTGGTCCAGGGGCCGGCCGGCGGCCACCGCGGCCAGCCGGTCCAGCTCCGCGGCGAGCAGCGCGGCGGCGACCTCGTCCTTGGTCCGGAAGTGGTTGTAGAGGGTCGCCTTGGCGACGCCGGCGGCGGCCGCGATCGACTGCATCGTGCTGCGGCGCAGGCCGTGGTCGGCGAAGGCCCGCGCGGCACCGGCGAGCAGCCCGAGCCGGGTGCGGCTCATGCCGTTCCCGCTGCGGGTGTGTGCGCCCGGCAGGTGGACCGGTCCCCGCCGCACGGTGGGTGGAGCGGCTCGCGACGGCAGCACGGCTCCTGTCTCGCACCGCGCTCCGCGTCCGTCAAGGACCGGCGGGGGCGTGTCGCGGTGCGTCAGGCGGCGAGCGACACGGCCTCTCCCCGGCGCAGGGCCGAGCGGGCCGGGGCACCGACCAGCGCGAGAGCCGGCTCGGGCACCGGCTGCGCGGCCGCCGGCTGCTCGGCGGGCGTCTCCGCCTCGGCGGCAGGCGCCCCGTCCGACGGGGCCACCGGTCGCAGGGCCCCACCACCGGCCACCCGGAGCTGCAGGCTCACCTCGGCCAGCAGGTCGGCGAGCTCGACCTCGAGGGCGTCGCAGATGGAGGCGAGCAGCTCCGAGGAGGCTTCCTTCTGCCCGCGCTCGACCTCGGAGAGGTAGCCGAGGCTGACGCGGGCGGCTCCGGAGACGTCGCGCAGCGTCCGGCGCTGACGCAGCCGGTGACCACGCAAGGTGTTCCCGAGCTGGGTGCGCAGCAGCGTCATGGCCGTCTCCTGTCCTGCGAGCGGGGAAGCGGCGGCGCCCGGTCGGGGCGCCGTGCGCTCACGGTACGCGGCGCCCGTTCTCCGGGCCGGACCGGCCGGCGCGCGTCCGCTCATGGCGTAACGCCGGAGCGGGGTCGCGGCTTCCCGGAACCTCGGCCCGGGCGCGCGAGCAGCCCTTCCAGGGCGCCGGCCACCGCGGCCGTCCGGACGGTGGCCCGGTCACCGGCCGGCGACACCCCCGCGGTGGGTGGCGCCGGCCCCCGGTACCGAAGCCAGGGCCGCGCAGCTGTACCTTCCGGCCACCGCGGGCCCTCCCTGAAGTGCGGATCGGGCACCTCCCGTGCCCGAGCGCCCACTGGGGAGGCGCCGGATGCACGACGACATCGACCCTTCGGTCCCGCTCGTCCGCGTCATCGGCGGTCTGTCGGTGCACTACGGCGGCCGGCGGCTGCCCCTCCCCCCGGGCAGCCACCGGCTGCTCGCCTACCTGGCCCTGCATCCGGGCGGGGTCGACCGCCGCCGCGCGGCGGGCGCGCTGTGGCCCACCGTGGACGACGGCCGTGCCGCCGGGAACCTGCGGTCGGCGCTGTGGCGGCTGCAGCAGGTCGGCTGCCCGCTCGTGCTGGCCGAGCAGTCGGCCCTCGGTCTCCGCGACGGGGTCGAGGTGGACATCGCCCGGCTGGAGGCGTGGGCGACCCGGATCCTGTCCGGCCTTGCCACACCCGGCGACCTGGCCGTCGACCCCGGTCCCATCGCCGAGCTCGAGCTGCTGCCCGGCTGGTACGAGGACTGGGTGTTGTCGGTCCGCGAACGCCTGCACCTGCGTCTGCTGCACGCGCTCGAGGAGCTGAGCCTGCAGCTGCGCCGGTCGGGCCGGCCGTCCGCCGCGGTGGAGGCGGTGCACGTGGCGGTGCTGGCCGAGCCGCTCCGCGAGAGTGGTCAGCGAGCGCTGATCGAGGCCCACCAGGCGGCCGGCAACTGGGTGGCGGCACGCCGCCAGTACGACTCCTTCCGCAGCATCCTGCGGCGCGAGATCGGCGTCGAGCCCAGTGCCGAGCTCACTGCCGTGGCAACCGCGCCACGGCCTTGGCGCGTGCGCCTCCCGCTCCCCCGCCGCGGTGCGCCGGAGCGGTGACCGGAGCTCAGACCGCGGTGTCGGTGCGGGCGCCACTGGGGCCGGCGGCCCGGCGGGCCGCCGCGGCGCGCATCGCCCGGGCGCTGGTGCGACGCAGCGTCAGCGCCCGGTACACGTAGTCCAGCCCCGTGAACACGGTGAGCAGCAGCGCGGCGGCCATGACCCACCAGCGGCAGGTGGCCAGCACGCCGGTCAACGGCAGGATGTAGAGCCCGATCGCCACCGACTGCGCGACGGTCTTCGCCTTGCCGCCCCGGCTCGCCGCGATGACGCCGTGCCGGATCACCCAGAAGCGCAGGAGGGTCACCCCCACCTCGCGCGCCAGGATCACCAGCGTGACCCACCACGGCAGCAGGTGCATGACCGACAGCCCGATCAGGGCCGTGCCGGTGAGCGCCTTGTCGGCGATGGGATCGGCGAGCTTGCCGAACTCCGTGACCTGCCCGGTGCGCCGCGCGATCATCCCGTCGTAGCGATCGGTGATGATCGCCAGGACGAACACGAGGGTGGCCCAGTACCGGTCGGCGTCCCGCAGCCCGTCGTCCTGGAGGAGGAGGACCGCGAGGACCGGTACCACCGCCAGCCGCAGCACGGTGAGCGCGTTGGGCAGGTTGACCAGCTTCGCCGACGACGGGGGCGTGGCGGCCGGGTCCGGGGCGACGTCGGTCACGCCGGTCACCGCCCGACCGGGGCCGTGCCGCCGGACGTGCCGCCGGGCGTGCCGAACGCGATCCCGGCCGGGGCCAGGGCCCGGGCGACCAGGTCGATGCCGTCGGTGGCGACGACCTCCGCGGCCAGCAGCCGGCCGGCCACCGCGTCGGCGGGCACCCCGGCCACCGTGGTGGTGCCGTCGGCGTCCGGGTCCTGGTGGGCGGCGTGACCGATCCACACGCCGGGGCCCTCCTCGGCGGAGACGTCCTCGGTGAGCAGCACGTCCACCCGCTCCCCGATGCGGTCCTCGGCGCGCTGGGCGGTGAGCTCCTCGACCAGGTCGGTGATGCGCCGGACCCGCGCGTCGATCTCCGCCTGGTCCAGTTTGCCGGGCAGACCCATGGCCTCGGTGCCCTCCTCGTCGGAGTACCCGAAGACGCCGACCGCGTCCAGGCGGCCCTGGACGAGGAAGCGCTCGAGCTCGGCGACGTCCTCCTCGGTCTCGCCGGGGAAGCCGAGAATGACGTTGGTGCGGAAGCCCGCGGTGGGCGCCAGCCCGCGCGCCCGCTCGATCAGCGCCAGGAAGTCGTCGGTGCCGCCGAAGCGCCGCATGCGCCGGAGCAGCGACGGCGACGAGTGCTGGAAGGACAGGTCGAAGTACGGGGCGACCCGGTCCGTGCCCGCGATGATCTCGAGCAGGCCCGGCCGGAGCTCCGCCGGCTGGAGGTAGGCGACCCGGACCCGGGCGATGCCCTCGACGGCGGCCAGCTGCGGCAGCAGCTTCTCCAGCGACCGGAGGTCGCCGAGGTCCTTGCCGTAGGAGGTCGAGTTCTCGCTCACCAGCACCAGCTCGGTGACGCCCTGGGCGGCCAGCCACCGGGCCTCCCCCAGCACCTCGGCCGGCGGGCGGGACACGAACGCGCCGCGGAACGTCGGGATGGCGCAGAACGCGCAGCGCCGGTCGCATCCCGAGGCCAGCTTCAGCGCGGCCGACGGGCCCGAGGCCAGGCGCCTGCGGCGGAGCCAGTCGTGACCGGGGATCGACGGCGCGTCCTGCGCCGCGGTGGCCGCCGTCCGCTCGACGGGGCTGATCGGGAGCAGCGTCCGGCGGTCGCGGGGTGTGTGCGGCACCAGCGGCCGGCCCGCGAGCACGTCGTCCAGCCGGTCGCCGATGGCGCCGTAGTCGTCGAAGCCGAGGACCGTCGCCTCGGGGAGCGCACCGGCCAGTTCCGAGCCGTACCGCTCGGCCATGCAGCCGACGGCGACGACGGACGCCCCGGAGTCGGTCGCGGCGAGGATCGCGTCGACGGAGTCCTTCTTGGCGGTCTCGATGAATCCGCAGGTGTTCACGAGGACGGCGTCGGCGCCTTCGGCGTCGTCCACCAGCTCGTAACCTCCGGCGGCCAGCCTTCCGGCGAGCTCCTCGGAGTCCACCTCGTTGCGGGCGCAGCCGAGGGTCACCATCGCCACCGTCCGCCCGCGGGGCTCGGGCCCGAGATCCGGGGCGGGGCGGGGCACAGCTGGCACCCGGCCATCGTAGTCGGCTCGCGAGTCCCGCACCGGCGCCAGACCGGTGGCGGGCGTCTCAGCGCCCGTCCGTGACCTCCTCGACGCGACGTGGTCCGTGCAGGCGCGACCGAGGGCACCCCCTGCCGCGATGAGTTCCGGCCGGGTCGCGGGTCTGTTCCGGTGACCGTCGCAGGACGTCGCACGACGCTGCCCGGCACGAGAACCACGGAGGACACCATGACGACCACGCCGATCGACCCGACCACCGCGCTGCCCGGCCGCCCACCCGTCGTCGACCTGGCCACCTGGCAGGCCGCCCGGAACGAGCTCCTGGTCCGCGAGAAGGCCCACACCCGGGAGGGCGACGCCCTCGCCGCAGCCCGCCGCCGGCTGCCGATGGTGGAGTTCGACGGGACGGTCGAGGTCGTCGGGCCCGACGGCCCGGTCCCCTTCCTGGACCTGTTCCAGGGCCGCCACGAGCTCGTCGTCTACAAGCACATGTGGTACGACGGCGCGCCGCACCAGGGGCAGTGCGAGGGCTGCACCATGACGACCTGGCAGCTGAGGGACACCGTGTACCTCAACGCCCGCGGCGTCTCGTTCGCCGTCCTCACCACGGGCCGGTGGGAAGAGGTCGCCCCCTACGTCGAGTTCATGGGGTACACCCAGCCCTGGTACTCGGTGCGCGACGTGGAGGAGCCGGTCGGCGGGGAGATGGGCTTCCTCACCTGCTTCCTGCGCGACGGCGACCGGGCATTCCTGACCTACTCCACGACCGGCCGCGGCAACGAGCCGGTCGCCGCGTCGTTCGGGCTGCTCGACAGGACGCCCTACGGCCGAGGCGAGGCGTGGGAGGACAAGCCGGAGGGCTGGCCCGAGGGGCGCGAGGCGTGCTGGTACTGGCGCTCGGACGCGGAGGGGAACCTCACCTGGGGCCCGACCAGCCGTCCGGTGCCGCAGTGGACCCGCCCCGGCGCGACCCCCGTGGACACCCTCGGCCGGCACGGCCCCCACCACTGACGCGCCGTCGGCGACGGCGTCGGCGCAGGCGTCACGTGCCGGGCGGGACCTTCCGACCATGCGGACGCCCTCCGTGTGCCCGCTCGGTGGGCGGTCCACCGGGAAGGTGCAGGCCGCTCACCGCGGCCCTCGGGGTGCTCAGCCCTCGCCACCGCGCAGCGTGAACAGCACGGACTCGAGCTCGTCGGGCTTGATCAGCACGTCCCGGGCCTTCGACCCCTCCGACGGCCCGACGATGCCGCGGCTCTCCATCAGGTCCATGAGCCGGCCGGCCTTGGCGAAGCCCACGCGCAGCTTGCGCTGCAGCATCGACGTCGAACCGAACTGGCTGGTGACGATGAGTTCGACGGCCTGCACCAGCAGGTCGAGGTCGCCCCCGATGTCCTCGTCGATCTCCTTCTTCTCGCCGGCGGCAGCGGTGAAGACCTCGTCGCGGTAGTCCGGCTCCGCCTGTCGCTTGGTGAACTCGACGACCGCCTCGATCTCGGTGTCGGAGACGAAGGCGCCCTGGACGCGCATCGGCTTGCCGGCGCCGATCGGCAGGAACAGCGCGTCACCCATGCCGATGAGCTTCTCCGCGCCCGGCTGGTCGAGGATGACGCGGCTGTCGGTGAGGCTCGAGGTGGAGAACGCCAGCCGCGACGGCACGTTCGCCTTGATGAGACCGGTGACGACGTCGACCGACGGTCGCTGGGTCGCCAGGACCAGGTGGATGCCGGCGGCCCGGGCCTTCTGGGTGATGCGGACGATCGACTCCTCGACGTCGCGCGGGGCCACCATCATCAGGTCGGCGAGCTCGTCGACGATCGTCAGGATGTAGGGGTAGGGGCGGTAGACCCGCTCGCTGCCGGGCGGGGCGGTGATCTCGCCCTTCTCGACCTTGCGGTTGAAGTCGTCGATGTGCCGGACGCCGGTGGCCCGCATGTCCTGGTAGCGCTGCTCCATCTCCTCGACGAGCCAGGCGAGCGCGGTGGCCGCCTTCTTCGGGTCGGTGATGATCGGCGTGATCAGGTGCGGGATGCCGTCGTAGGGAGTGAGCTCGACCATCTTCGGATCGACGAGGATCATCCGCAGCTGCTCGGGGGTCGCCCGCAGCAGGAGCGAGGTCAGCAGCGAGTTGACGCAGCTGGACTTACCGGCACCGGTCGCGCCTGCGACCAGCAGGTGCGGCATCTTGGCCAGGTTCGCGCAGACGAAGCCGCCCTCGATGTCCTTGCCGAGGCCCACGAGCATCGGGTGCGGGTCCTGCTTGGCCGCCTGCGAGCGCAGGACGTCGCCCAGGCTGACCTTCTCGCGGTCGGTGTTGGGCACCTCGATGCCGACGGCGGACTTGCCCGGGATCGGCGCCAGGATGCGGATGTTGTCGTTGGCGACCGCGTACGCCATGTTCTTGGTGAGCGCGGTGATCTTCTCGACCTTGACGCCCTGCCCCAGCTCGACCTCGTAGCGGGTGACCGTCGGCCCGCGGGTGAAACCGGTGACGGCGGCGTCGATGTTGAACTGCTCCAGGACACCGGTGATCGCCTCGATGGCGACGTCGTTGGACTTGGACCGGGCCCGCGGCGGATCACCCGGGCGCAGCATGGTCACCGACGGCAGCTTGTAGTCGCCCTCGACGGGCTGGATGGACAGCTGCTCGGGCTCGGTGATCGGCGGCAGGTCCTCGGCCGGCATCGTGCGGTCCACGACCGGCGGCCGGGGCGCCGAACGCAGCTCGGTGTGCTCCGGCTCGGTGGTGAGCGTCGCCTCGGGTGCGGCCTCGTACGCGGCGTGGTCGATCGGCCCGGTGACGAGCAGGTCCTCCGCCAGCGACTTCTTGCCGAATCGCCGCCCCTTGGGCGCCTCCTCGGCCTCGTCGTCGTCGTACTCGTCGTCGTACTGGTCGTCGTCGTCGTAGTCGTCGCGGCCCAGCAGGCGGTCGGTGAACTCGCGCAGCCGCTCGGGGATCTGGTGGACCGGGGTCGCCGTGATGACCAGCAGCCCGAAGAAGGCCAGCAGCGAGAGCAGGACGACGGTGACGATCGTGCCGATGCCCGCGGTGAGCGGGGTGCCGACGGCCCAGCCGAGCAGCCCGCCGGACCCGGGGGTGCCGGCCTCCGGATCCGCCGGGGTGCCCACGATCTGCGCGATGCCGAGGACCGAGGCCACGGTGCACAACCAGCCGATCGCGAGGCGCCCGCGCGCCTCCGGCCGAGGGCCGCGGCGCAGCAGGCGCACCGCCGCGAAGAACAGCACGACCGGCAGGACCATGACCAGGGAACCGATGATCCAGCGGACGCCCTGGGCCAGTCCGACGCCCACCGGGCCGATGCCGTTGCTCCAGGCGGCGGCGCCCAGCACGATCGCCAGGCCGAGGACGGCGAGACCGACGCCGTCCCTGCGGTGCTCGGGGGCCAGCGGTTCGGCCTCCTCGGGCCGGGCCACCGAGCGGGCGATGCCCCCGGCGCCGCGCGCGAGCAGGTTCCAGCTGCCCGCGACCACGCCCCACAGACCGGGTGAGGTCTTCTTCCCGGCGGGACGGCGGTTGGTGCTCGAGGCGCGCTTCGCCGGCGGCCGCTTCTTGCTCGCAGCCGTCGAACCCGACCGACCGCCGGCTCTCGAAGAGGTCCCCGCCGGTCGGCGCGACGACGTGGTGCGGGCAGGCATGCGTCGGACGGTAATCGCCTTCGGTGCTCCGGGCGGGCAGGCAGAGGCTCGTGTCCCTTTCCGCCGGTCCCGGCTCTAACGTCACGGTCATGGTCTCCACCCTGCTCCCCCACGGCGCCTGGCCCACCCCGATCACCTCGGAACTCGTCGTCCGCGCCGCCGCTCAGCTCGGCGAGGTCGTGGTGGACGGCGACGACGTGTGGTGGTCGGAGTCACGGCCGGCCGAGGGAGGACGGTCGGTGATCGTCCGCCGCTCCGCCGACGGGACGGTGAGCGACGTCCTGCCTCCGCCGTGGAACGCACGGACCCGGGTGCACGAGTACGGCGGCGGGGCCTGGACGGTCGCCGGTGGCACGCTGTGGTTCACCGAGTTCACCGACCAGCGGCTGTACCGGCTCGACCCCGGAGCCGCCTCCCCCGTACCCGTCACCCCCGAGCCGGACGTGCCCGCCGGGGTTCGCCACGCCGACCTGCGGGTCACCGCCGACGGCGTCCTCGCCGTGCGGGAGACGCATCCGGCCTCCGGCGCGGCGGCCGACGTCGTGAACGAGCTGGTCCGCGTGGGCTCCGACGGCTCGGCGGTGCTGGTCTCCGGGCCCGACTTCGTCTCCGATCCCCGCCCCTCCCCCGAGGGCTCCGGCTTCGGTGACGGGGCGCTCGCCTGGCTGCAGTGGGACCACCCGTACATGCCGTGGGACGCCGCGCAGCTGGTCGTCCGCGGCGGTGACGGCCGGGAGCACGTGCTCGCCGGGGGCCCGGGCGAGTCCGTGGTGCAGCCGGTCTGGGGGGACGACGGCACGCTCTGGTTCCTGTCCGACCGCACCGACTTCTGGTCGCTGTACCGCCGGCCTCCCCGCGGGGAGGTGGAGCTGGTGGTCGACCTCGGCAGTGACATCGGCGGGCCGCAGTGGCGGTTCGGCCAGAGCCGCTACGCGCTGCTGGCCGACGGCCGGGTCGTCCTCGCATACGCACGGGCGGGTCGCGACCGGCTGGCCGTCCTCGAACCGGGCGGGGAGCTGCGCGACCTGGACCTGCCATGGGGCACCTTCCGCTACGTCACGGCGCAGGGGACGGCGGTGGTGTGCCTCGCCGCCGGCCCGTCCAGCGAGCCGGTGGTGCTGCGGGTCGATGTGGACGGCGCGGGTGCGGAGGTGCTGCGACCGGCGCGCGAGCTCGGCCTCGACCCGGCCTGGTTCTCCGTCCCCGAGCACCTCGGCTTCCCGACCCCCGAGGCCGGGACCGGCATCGACATCGCGCACGCGCTGGTCTACCCACCGACCAACCCGGAGGCCACCGCCCCGGACGGCGACCTGCCACCGCTGCTGGTGGTCGTGCACGGCGGCCCGACCGCGGCGGCGGTGCCCGTCCTCGACCTCGGGATCCAGTACTGGACCTCCCGCGGGTTCTGCGTCGCGGACGTCGACTACCGGGGGTCGGTCGGCTACGGACGGCGGTACCGGGACGCGCTGCAGGGCCGGTGGGGCCAGGTGGATCTCGACGACGTCGTCGCCTGCGCGCGCTTCCTGGCGGAGGCGGGGCGGGTCGACCCGGCGCGCATGGCCATCCGCGGGGGGTCGGCCGGCGGCTACACGACCCTGGCCGCCCTCACCATGCGGCCGGGCGTGTTCACCGCCGGCGCCAGCCACTTCGGGCTGGCCGACCTCCGGGCGTTCGTCGGCGAGACGCACAAGTTCGAGTCGCGGTACCTCGACGGGCTGGTCGCGCCGTGGCCATCGAGGGCCGACGTCTACGTCGAGCGCTCACCGATCAACCACGTCGACGCCCTCGACACCCCGCTGGCGGTGTTCCAGGGCGAGGAGGACGCGATCGTGCCCCCTGCCCAGGCCGAGGTGATCGTCGCGGCGCTGCGGGAGAAGGGCGTGCCGCACGCCTACCTGCTGTTCCCCGGCGAGCAGCACGGCTTCCGCAAGGCGGAGAACATCCGGGCGGCCCTGGACGGCGAGCTGTCCTTCTACGCCCAGGTCTGGGGGTTCGACCTGCCCGCCGACGAGGGCATCACGCCGATCCAGTTGGAGAACCCTCCTGCCCCCCAACGCTCGCAAGCTCGCGGCGGGACCCCGCAGGAGGGCCGCTAGACCTCGAGGACCGTCGGGATGATCATCGGGCGGCGGCGGTGCGTGTCCGAGACCCACTTGCCGACCGTCCGCCGGATGAGCTGCGAGAGCCGGTGCGAGTCGACCTCGTCGTCCTGCAGTGCCCGCTTGAGGTTGTCCTCGACCAGCCCGAGGACCTCGTCGAAGGCCGCGGGGTCGTCGGAGAAGCCCTTCGTCGACAGGTGCACCGGCCGGACGATGGTCCTGGTCGACGGCTCGATCACCACGGTCAGCGCCACGAAACCCTCGTCGCCGAGGATCCGCCGCGCCTGCAGGGACTCCTCCCCGACGTCGCCCACGTTGACACCGTCGACGTAGACGTTGCCGATCGGGACACTGCCCACGATCGCGGCCTTGCCGTCGACCAGGTCCACGACGACGCCGTCCTCGGCGAGGATGACCCGGTCACGGGTCATGCCGGTCTCCTCGGCCAGCGCGGCGTGGGCGCGCAGGTGCCGCCACTCGCCGTGCACCGGCATCAGGTAGCGCGGCTGGGCGACGTTCAGCAGGGTGCGCAGCTCCCCCGCCGGCGCGTGACCGGAGACGTGCACGCGAGCGGTCTCCTTGTGCACGACGGTCGCGCCCAGCCGGGCCAGGCCGTTGATCACCTTGTAGACGGCGGTCTCGTTGCCCGGCACCAGGGACGAGGCGAGGACGACGGTGTCGCCGGCCTCGATCGTGACCTGGTGGTGCTCCCCCCGGGCCATGCGGCCCAGCGCCGACAGGGGCTCGCCCTGGGACCCGGTGCAGACCAGGACCACCTGCTCCGGCGGCATCGCGGCGGCCTCGTCGAGCGAGATCATCAGCCCGGGGGCGACCCGCAGCAGGCCGAGGTCCCGCGCCACACCCATGTTGCGGACCATCGAGCGGCCGACGAAGGCCACCTTGCGCTTGTGCTGCTCGGCGCAGTCGAGCACCTGCTGGATGCGGTGCACGTGGCTGGCGAAGCTCGAGACGATCAGGCGCTGGGTGGCGCGGGCGAAGACGTCGTCCAGCACCGGGCCGATGCTGCGCTCGGGGGTGACGAAGCCCGGGATCTCGGCGTTGGTGGAGTCCGACAGCAGCAGGTCGATGCCCGAGAGGCCGAGCCGCGCGAACGCGCCCAGGTCGGTCAGGACGCCGTCGAGAGGCAGCTGGTCCATCTTGAAGTCGCCGGTGTGCACGAGCAGGCCGGCGGGCGTGTGCACCGCGACCGCGAGTGCGTCGGGGATCGAGTGGTTCACCGAGATGAACTCGCAGTGGAACGGCCCGGCGACGTGGTCGTCCCCGGCCGCCACCTCCACCAGCTCCGGGTCGAGGCGGTGCTCCCGCAGCTTCGCGGCCACGAGGGCGAGGGTGAACCGGGAACCGACGAGCGGGATGTCCTCGCGCAGGCGCAGGAGGTAGGGGATCGCGCCGATGTGGTCCTCGTGCCCGTGGGTGAGGACGACTGCGGCGATGTCGTCGAGCCGGTGCTCGATGACCCCGAAGTCGGGGAGGATCAGGTCGATCCCGGGCTGCTCGGCCTCCGGGAACAGGACGCCGCAGTCGATGACGAGCAGCTTGCCGTCGAACTCCAGCACGGCCATGTTCCGGCCGATCTCGCCGAGACCGCCCAGCGCCATGACGCGCAGGCCGCCCTCGGGCAGCTGCGGCGGCGCCTTCAGGTCCAGATGGGGCTGGGTCACCTGGCCGCTCACGAGACCTCCTCGCCGGCGCTCCTCCGGCCCGTTCGCCCCACTGCCCGATCCACCGTCGCGCCGGCACGCTCGGTCACGACCTGACTCCCCCCGCGGCCAGGTCGGCCCGCAGCTGCGCCACCTGCTCCGGGGTGGCGTCGACCAGCGGCGGCCGCATCGGACCGGCCGGGAGTCCGAGCGCGTTCAGCGCCGCCTTGATCATCATGGCGCCCTGACCGCCGCCCATCACCCCGGTGTAGACCGGCAGCAGGCTCTCGTTGATCGCCCGCGCCTTGACCAGGTCGCCGGACTCCACCGCGGCGATCAGCTCGGCCAGCCGGGGTCCGACGAGGTGACCGACCACGCTGACCACGCCGACGGCACCGAGCGCCAGCAGCGGGAAGTTCAGCATGTCCTCGCCGGAGTAGTAGGCGAGGTCGGTACGGGCCAGCGTCCAGGCGACGTCACCGAGCCGTCCCTTGGCGTCCTTGACCGCCACGATCCGCGGGTGCTCGGCGAGCCGGACGAGCGTCTCCACCTCGATGGCCACCTGCGAGCGCGGGGGGATGTCGTAGAGCATCACCGGCAGGTCGGTCGCGTCGGCCACGGCGGTGAAGTGCCGGAGGAGGCCGGCCTGCGGCGGACGGTTGTAGTACGGCGTGACGACGAGCAGCCCGTGGACCCCGAGGCGAGCAGCGGACCGCGCCTTCTCGATGGAGTGGGCGGTGTCGTTGGTGCCCACACCGGCGATGACGGTGGCCCGGTCGCCGACGGCGTCGAGGACCGCCTCGAGCACCGCGTGCTGCTCGCCGTCGGCGATGGTCGGGGCCTCCCCCGTCGTCCCGAAGACGACCAGACCGTCGTGGGACTGCCGGTCGACCAGGTGGGCGGCCAGCTCCTGCGCTCCCGAGAGGTCGATCGAGCCGTCCTCCGCCAGCGGGGTGATCATCGCCGTCAGCACGCGCCCGAAGGGCCGAGCGGGGTCGCTGGTCATGGGAGGAATCTACCCAGCGGAGCCGACGGTTCCCCGTGCGTACTCCGAGACCGCGTAGCGCAGACCCGACGAGGAGGAGAACGACCAGCCCTCCTCCGGTGTCCGGGCCACGCGGTCCCACCCGGCCCCGACGGGCGGGGCCCAGGTGTCCCCCTCGACCGCCACGTCGACGTCGGTGACGACGAGCCGGTCCGCGTGCGGCAGGAAGGCGGAGTAGACGGCACCGCCACCGATCACCCACAACGAGTCGTACCGGGCGAGCACCTCCGCGACCGAGGCGGCCCGCTGGGCACCCTCGGCCGACCAGGCCGGATCGGACGTGAGGACGACGTTGGTGCGGCCCGGCAGCGGCCGGAACCGCGGCGGCAGCGACTCCCACGTCCGCCGGCCCATGACGACCGTCGAGCCGGTCGTGAGGGCGCGGAACAGCTTGAGGTCCTCGGGCAGGTGCCACGGCAGGCCGCCGGAGGCACCGATCACCCCGCCACGGGCCTGCGCCCAGACCATCCCGACGGTGCCCGGCACGAGCGGTGTCCTCCCGAGCCCGGTCACACCGCCACGGCTGCCCGGATGGCCGGGTGGGGCCGGTAGTCGCGGAGGGTGAAGTGCTCGTAGGTGTAGTCGAACAGCGACGGCGCCGGCGCCAGGTCCAGCGACGGGAAGGGCAGCACCTCGCGGGAGAGCTGCTCGCGCACCTGCTCCGTGTGGTTGCTGTAGATGTGGCAGTCGCCGCCGACCCAGATGAAGTCACCGGGGGCGAGCCCCACCTGGTCGGCCACCATGCGGGTCAGCAGCGCGTAGCTGGCGATGTTGAAGGGGACGCCGAGGAACATGTCGGCACTGCGCTGGTAGAGCTGGCAGGACAGCCGGCCGCCGGCCACGTAGAACTGGAACAGCGCATGGCACGGGGCCAGCGCCATCTCCGGCAGGGCGCCGACGTTCCACGCCGACACGACCATGCGGCGGGAGTCGGGGTCGGACCGCAACGTCGACAGGATCGAGGAGATCTGGTCGATCTGCTGACCGTCGGGCGCCGGCCACGACCGCCACTGGACCCCGTAGACCGGACCGAGCTCGCCCTCGGGCGACGCCCACTCGTCCCAGATGGTGACGCCGTGGTCGCGCAGCCAGCCGACGTTGCTGTCACCCCGGAGGAACCACAGCAGCTCCACGGCGATCGACTTGAAGTGCACCTTCTTCGTCGTCACCAGCGGGAAGCCGCGGGACAGGTCGTACCGCAGCCGCTCCCCGAAAAGGCTCACCGTGCCGGTCCCGGTCCGGTCCTCCTTCGGCGTCCCCTGCTCGAGGATCCGTCGGAGGAGGTCTTCGTACTGGGTGTCGATGGGTGCGCCGTCCACGGGCCCGAGGGTACGGAAGGGGACGGACAGGGGGCGCGGCCCGATCCCCTCCCGCACCACCGGCCCATCGGCTACCGGCAGACTCCTCGTCATGGACTGGTGGCAGGTGCTCGTCGCCGTCGGGGGCGGCCTGCTCCTGCTCTGGGCGGTGGTCCTCGCGCTGCTCTGGCGGTCGCGGCCCGAGGACCTCACGGTGCGCGAGGCCCTGCGCCTGCTGCCGGACCTGATCCGGCTGGTCCGTCGCCTGGCCACCGACCGCTCGCTGCCCGGTGGCGTCCGGCTGCGGCTGTGGCTGCTCCTGGGCTACCTGCTCTCCCCGGTCGACCTCGTCCCCGACGTCGTCCCCGTGCTGGGCCACGCCGACGACGTCGTCGTGGTGGCCCTGGCCCTGCGGTCGGTGGCCCGCACGGCGGGCAACGAGGCCCTCACCCGCGCCTGGCCGGGCACTCCGGCCGGGCTCGCCGTCGTGGTGCGGCTGGCCGGACTGGACCAGCGACCCGCCGCCCGGCTACGCCCCGACGTCGGTCCGGACTGAACCGGTCCGCCGGGCGAGGTCGGCGGCGAGGTCACCACGCTCGGCGATGGTGACGTCGTCGAGCTCCAGCCAGTCGGCCATAAGCCGCAGCTCGTCGGCCAGGGCGGCCGAGACCAGCGGGCGGTCGACGCCCTCCTCCCCGTGCACGGCCTGCACGCGGAGGACGCCGGCCTGCCGGTCGGCCTTGAGGTCGGCGCGGGCCACCAGCCGGTCGCCGAGCAGGAAGGGCAGCACGTAATAGCCGTGGACGCGCTTGGCCGCGGGCGTGTAGATCTCCAGGCGGTAGCGGAAGCCGAAGATGCGCTCCACCCGCGGGCGTTCCCAGACCAGGGAGTCGAAGGGACTCAGGAGCGCGCGGGCGCGGATCCAGCGGGGACGGCGGGCCCCCGGGTCCAGCCAGGCCGGAGCCCCCCAGCCGGCGACCTCGACCGGCAGCAGCTCGCCGGCGTCGGCCAGCTCCGCGACGGCCGCGCGGGTGGCCGCGGGCCGGAGCCGGAAGTAGTCGCGCAGGTCCCGCTCCGTGGCCACGCCGAGCGCCCGCGCGGCGGTGCGGACCAGTTCGCGGACCGCGTCGGCCGGATCCGGCGTCGGGATCTGCAGGACGGCCGCCGGCAGCACGCGCTCGGTGAGGTCGTAGACCCTCTCGAAGCCCGTCGTCCGGTGCGTGGCCGTGATCGCGCCGGTGAAGAAGAGCCACTCGAGGGCCACCTTTCCGGCGTGCCAGTTCCACATCGTGCCCGGGCGCTCCGGGCGGGGTTCGGCCAGATCGCTGGCCTTGAGCGGCCCGTCGCTGCGGACCCGCTCCAGCACGTCGGCGACGTAGTGCGGCCGTTCGCGCTGCAACCGCACCATGTTGCCCCAGGCGTGCTCCTCGGCCGCGGTCATGCGCCAGCGCAGGAAGGGGTGCAACCGCACGGGCAGGAACGACGCCTCGTGCGCCCAATACTCGAAGATCGCATGGCGCCGGGCCGTGAGGTCGTCGAGCGCCGGCCGGGGGTAGTGCCCCAGCCGGCTGAACGCCGGCAGGTAGTGGGAGCGGGACAGCACGTTCACCGAGTCGATCTGCACCACGGCCAGCCGCTCGGTGAGCCGGCGCAGCTGACGAGCGCCCACGCTGCCGGCGGGACGCGGATCGGCGAAGCCTTGCGCGGCGAGGGCGATCCGCCGGGCCAGCCCGGCGGGCAACCGCTCGGCGTGGAATGCGCTCACGCCCGCCGATCCTGCCCGGTGGGTACGACGTCCGCCCGGGCTCCCGCCGGTGCTTACGCTGCGCGGGTGAACTCCGAGTCGTCCCTCCCGCGTGCCACGGGCACCGCGGACGTCTCCGTGCGCCCGGCCCGGCCGGACGACGCTGCCGACATCGCCCGGATCCAGCTGGTCACCTGGCGGACGGCCTACCGCGCAGCCCTCCCGGCCGCCGTCCTCGACGAATGGGATGCCGACGCCGCGACCGCCAGCTGGCGGTCGGCGATCACTTCGCCGCCGACTCCCGGACACGGCGTCGTCGTCGCTGTCGAGCGCCACACCGTGGTCGGCTTCGCCGCCTTCGGTCCCGCCGAGCTCGGTCCGGACGAGGAGGCGGACCCCGCCGGCCCCACGGCCGAGGTCGGCACGCTCCTCGTCGAACCGCGCTGGGGGCGTCGAGGACATGGCAGCCGGCTGCTCGCGGCCGTGAGCGACCTGGTCCGGACCGGTGGGGCCGCACGGATGCAGGTGTGGCTGCTCGACGGTGACCGCGTGTCCGCGGGGTTCTACGAGTCGGCCGGTTGGGCCCCCGACGGATGGGCGCGCACCCTGGACACCGGCGCGGACCCGCTGCGGGAACTCCGCTGGCACGCGCTCCTCGACGACGCACCGACGGACCACGCGGGGACGACGGCATGAGCTTCGCGGGCTTTCCCGACGAGGGGCTGGTCTTCTACGAAGGTCTCGAGGCCGACAACACCAAGACGTACTGGACCAGGCACAAGAGCTCCTACGAGCAGCACGTGCGCGCGCCGATGCAGGCGCTCCTGGAGGAACTCGCACCCGAGTTCGGGCCGGCGAAGATGTTCCGGCCCTACCGCGACGTCCGCTTCAGCAATGACAAGACCCCGTACAAGACCCATCAAGGAGCGGTGGTGCACCCCGAGGGCGGGGGCGCCGGGGCCTGGTACGTGCAGATCTCCGCCGACGGACTCATGGTGGCGGGCGGATCGTGGCGCCTGGAGTCCGACCAGGTCGCGCGGTACCGCCGGGCCGTGGCCGACGGGGTCCACGGCCCGCACCTGGAGGCGGAGGTGGGCCGGCTGTCCGCGGCCGGATGGGCCATCGAGGGTGAGAAGCTCTCCCGCGTGCCGGCGGGCTTCGCGCCCGACGCCGCGCGAGCGGAACTCCTGCGGCACAAGTCGCTGCACGCGACCCGTCGATGGGTGCCGGCGGAGTGGCTGCACGACCGGCGGGCGCTGGACGAGGTCCGCGCGGCGTGGCGGGACCTCCGGGCTCTCAACGCCTGGCTCGCCGACAACGTCGGCGCGACCACGAAAGAGCCCCGCGCTCGCCGGTGATCCCGCTCTCCCGTACCGGAACCGGGAGCCCCGGGCGTTCGGCACGCACCCCTCTCTCCTGGTGGAACGGGTCCCTTCGGCGCCGACGGTCCCGACGCCCGGCCGTCATACCGGAGAGCGGCCTCCGAATCGCAGCCAGGGACTTCGGCGCCGATGTCCACTGGAGGGCGCGATCGGCTGCTCCGGCAGTGCGGGCCCGGGAACGGCGAAGGGCCCCAGCCTGGTGGCTGGGGCCCTTCGGGAATGGTTGTCCGG
>NZ_JBHUHP010000029.1:26107-26847 GCF_042682525.1 Blastococcus deserti | reverse complement strand
CCTCCCGGGCCGCGCGGCGCAGACAGAACGGTACACCATCTCCGGGGCCCTTCGCAGGGGGGTCCCCGAGGCGCTCATCACGCTCGGTCGGACACGGGGCACAACAGGGAAGACCCCGCACCTCTTCCCTCCCGCCGAGCGACCCGGGCCACGGCGTCCGGGCTTCGTTCGGTCGTCAGGCGACGCCGCGGGGCCGGAACTGGACGCTCACCCGCGGTCCGACCGGCTTCGCCGTCTTGGGGATGCAGTGCTCCCACGTCCGCTGGCAGGAGCCGCCCATGACGACCAGGTCGCCGTGCCCCAGCGGGAACCGCAGGCTCGGGCCCCCACGGGCCGGGCGAAGCAGCAGCGGGCGCGGCGACCCGAAGGACACGATGGCGACCATCGTGTCCGCGGAGCGGCCTCGTCCGATCCGGTCACCGTGCCACGCGACGCTGTCCCGGCCGTCCCGGTACAGGCACATTCCGGCGCTGACGAAACCCTCGCCGAGCTCGGGGGCGTAGTAGCGGTTGAGCGCTTCGCGCGCCTCGGTCAGCAGTGGGTGGGGCAGCGTCTCACCACCGCCGTACCAGCGGAGCAGGCGGGGCACCGCTACTTCGCGCTCGTACATCTGACGGCGGTCCTCGCGCCAGCCGATGTTCCCGAGCAGCACCTCGAGCACCTCATCGGAGCCCGACACCCAGCCGGGAAGGTGGTCGACCCATGCGCCGTCGCTCAGTTCGTGGCGCACCACGTGGCCG
>NZ_JBHUHP010000029.1:0-26073 GCF_042682525.1 Blastococcus deserti | reverse complement strand
ACATCGACGGTTGAGCCGGCCCCGTCCGCAAGGTCGCCACGCGCGTGCGAGTCGTGAGGGGAACAGACTCCTTCTCCATGCCGGCACGCTACTCCAGGGTTTCGCACATGTGTGCGAAAAGCTGTGGAGAACGCCTCGTCCCCGGCGTCCGACACGCGCCTGCGCGCGGTCAGCAGGGGTCCCGCCGGGAGTCCTGCCCTCAGCCGGCGACGCGTGGGTGGGGCGCTCCCACGGCGGAGGGCAGCGAGACCCCGCCGCAAGGCCGGTGCGGGCGTGCGGGCGGCGAGGAGGACGCTGCTCGCCGACGTCGTCAGGCGGTGAGCGCGAGCGCGAAGGGCAGCACCGCCGCGGCGCCGGCCCGGCGCAGCTCCCGTCCGGCGACGGTCATCGTCCACCGGGAGTCCGCGAGGTCGTCGACGAGGAGGATGGGCGCGGAGCCTGCCTCCGGCAGCCGGTCCCGCAGGTCAGGACTCACGACGATGCGATCCCACACCGCGGCGAGCCGGAAGGCGCTGTTGCCGCCGGGCTGCCCGGTGGGGCCACCGTGCCGCAACGACAGCTCCCCGAGATAGGGCAGCCGTCCCAGGCGGGCCAGTCCCTGCGCCAGGCCGGTCACCAGCTGGGGCCGGCGGCGGGACGGTATGGCGACCACGGCACCGGGCCGTGCGCTCCAGTCCCATGCGGCCAGCACCCGCGCGCAGGCCTTCAGGAGTTCCTCGTCGGGTGGCACGTCGGAGACCGATCGCCGGACCGGGACGTCGAAGGCGGCGTCCGGGTCCTCCTCGAGCCCGGGTGCCTCCAGGTCGACCACGCCGCCGACGCCGTCGTCCCCCAGCAGGCCGCGCAGGCGCTGGCCCCAGCCGAGGTCGGTGAGCCGGGCGACGGCCCGGCCGGTCTCGAGCTGCTCGGACGGGGCGATCTTGCCCTTCACGTCGACGCCGAGCCGGTCGGCACCGGTCGGCCACATCGCCCTCGGGGCCAGCTCGACGCCGGGGCGGTCGAGGGCGGCGGAGGCCGCCTCGGCCGCGGCCTCGGGGACCTCGGTCGCGTACCAGGGGCCGGCGCAGACGTCGCAGCGACCGCAGGGCGCCGCCGTCGGGTCGTCGAGGGCTTCCTGGAGGAAGGCCATCCGGCACCCGGCCTCGTCGACGGATCGGGCATAGGCGATCATCGAGCGCTGCTCGGCCTCGCGGGTGCGCGAGACGCGGGCGTACCGGTCGCCGTCGTAGACCCACGGTCGCCCGGTGGAGCGCCAGCCGCCCTGGACCCGCTCCACGGCGCCGTCGACCGCGAGCACCTTGAGGAGCAGCTCCAGGCGGGACCGGCGGACGTCGGCGACCGTCTCGAGCCGCGCCACCGACCACGCCTTGCCGTCGGCCATCGCGGAGAGGACGGCCGCTGCATGGTCCTCCCGCGGCATGGAGGAGGTGGCGAACCACTGCCAGATGGCGAGGTCCTCCGGGCCCGGCAGCAGCAGGACGTCGGCGTGCTCGACGGCGCGGCCGGCGCGACCCACCTGCTGGTAGTAGCTGACCGGCGACGACGGCGCCCCGAGGTGGACGACGAAGCCGAGGTCCGGCTTGTCGAAACCCATGCCGAGAGCGGACGTGGCCACCAGGGCCTTCACCCGGTTGTTCCGGAGCGCCTCCTCGGCGTCCTTGCGGTCTGCGTCGTCCAGCCGGCCGGTGTAGGCGCGGACCTCGTGCCCGGCGTCGCGGAGGAGGTTCGCCGTCTCCTCGGCCGCCGCCACGGTGAGCGTGTAGACGATGCCGCTGCCCGGCAGGTCGCCGAGGTGCGCCGCCAGCCAGGCCAGGCGCGCCCGGTCGGAGGGCAGCCGCAGCACCCCCAGCCGCAGGGAGTCGCGGGAGAGCGGGCCCCGGACCGTCGTCACCTCGACCCCACCGGCGCCCAGCTGCTCGGCGACGTCGGCGACGACGCGCTCGTTCGCGGTCGCGGTGGTCGCGAGCACCGGCGTCCCGGCCGGGAGGGTGCCCAGCAGGTCGCGGATGCGGCGGTAGTCGGGCCGGAAGTCGTGCCCCCAGTCGGAGACGCAGTGCGCCTCGTCGACGACGACCAGGCCGCACCGGGCGACGAGCCCCGGCAGCTGCTCCTCGCGGAACCGCGGATTGGTCAGCCGCTCCGGGGAGACGAGCAGGACGTCGACGTCGTCGGCGGCCAGGCGGGCGGCGATGTCGTCCCACTCCGTCATGTTGGCGCTGGAGATCTCGACCGCCCGGATGCCGGCGCGGGCCGCCGCGGAGACCTGGTCGCGCATCAGGGCGAGCAGCGGGCTCACGAGCAGGGTCGGACCCTTGCCCCGGCGGCGGAGCAGGGCCGTGGAGACGAAGTAGACGGCGGACTTGCCCCACCCCGTCCGCTGCACGACCAGCGCCCGTTCCGAGCGCTCGACCAGCGCGGAGACCGCGGCGTCCTGCCCTTCGCGGAAGACCGCGTCCGGGCGCCCGGTCAGCTCGCGGAGGACGGCGAGCGCCTCCTCTGTGATCTCCGACGGCGGTGCAGCGGTGCTCATGACCACGACAGTAGGCAGCTCGTCCGACGGAACCGGCCACCGAGCGGGGCGTGTGGACGACGGGAGAGAATCCACGGTGATGCGACCACCGGACAACCACGTGCACACCAGGTGGTCGTGGGACACCTCGGACTCCTCGACGATGCGGCGTGCCTGCGAGCGGGCCGTGGCCCTCGGCCTGCCGTCGATCGCCTTCACCGAGCACCTGGACTTCACCGTCTGGGATCCCGACGATCGCGCGACCGACGAGGGCCTGGTCGAACGGCACGCGTCCCGGCACGCCGAGATCGACGCGGAGGGCTACTTCGCCGAGCTGGCCGACGTGCGGGAGCGATTTCCCCAGCTGCGGATCCTGTCGGGGGTCGAGACCGGCGAGCCGCACCTGTTCTCGGCCAGCGTGGCCGCCTACCTGCGGAACGCTCCGGTCGACCGGGTGCTGGGTTCGCTGCACTCCCTGGCGAAGGACGGCCGGCTCTACGGCGTCGGCCATCTGCTCTGGGACGACGCGGACGGGACCATGCGCCGGTACCTCGGCGAACTCGTCGACATGATCGAGACCAGCGACGTCTTCCAGGTGCTCGCGCACGTCGACTTCCCGCGTCGCTACTGGCCCGGCGGCACCCATCGCTACGTCGAGAAGACCTACGAGGAGGAGTACCGCGCGGTGTTCCGGGCGCTGGCGGCCACGGGGCGGGCGCTCGAGGTGAACACCAGCAGCCCGCTGGCGTCGGTCGACCAGGTGCGGTGGTTCCACGAGGAGGGCGGCGAGGCGGTCAGCTTCGGCAGCGACGCGCACCAGCCCACCGCCGTGGGGCAGCACTTCGACGTCGCCGTCGACGTCGTGGAGGCGGCCGGTTTCCGGCCCGGACGGGACCGCTTCGACTTCTGGCGCCGCTGAACCGTCCCACCACCGAGGAGTACTTCACCGCTAAGGCATCTCCCGCTAGGGTTCCGGAGGTGACGTCCCGCCGCGTGGTGATCGCCCTGGGTGGCAACGCCATGACCGGCCCGGACGGCTCGGCGACCCCCGACGCCCAGCGGGACGCGATCCGCGAGGCGGCCGGCCACGTCGCCGAGGTCGTCGCGGCGGGGTTCGAGGTCGTGCTCACGCACGGCAACGGCCCGCAGGTGGGCAACCTGCTGGTGAAGAACGAGCTGGCCGCCCACGTGGTGCCGCCCGTGCCGTTGGACTGGTGCGTCGCCCAGACCCAGGCGACGATCGGGTTCACCCTGACCGACGAGCTGGACGCCGCCCTCGCCGCGCGCGGCCTGCCGCAGCGCACCGCGGGCCTGGTGACCCGAACGCTCGTCGACGCCGGCGACCCGGGTTTCCGGGAGCCGTCCAAGCCGGTCGGCCGCTACCTGCCCCGCGAGGAGGCGGAGCGGTTCATCGCCCTCGGGCAGGTCTGGGAGGACCGCGGTGAGCGCGGCTGGCGGCGGGTGGTCGCCTCACCGGAGCCGAGGTCGGTCGTCGACTCCCCCGCCATCCACGCGCTGGCCGCCGCCGGCTTCGTGGTGGTCTGCGCCGGCGGCGGGGGCATCCCGGTGACCGACGACGGCCGGGACGGCGTGGGCCTCCGCGGGCTCGAGGCCGTCGTCGACAAGGACCTCACCGCCGCGATCCTGGCCCGCGAGCTGGACGCGGACACCCTCGTGATCGCGACGGACGTCTCGAACGTGATGGTCGGCTTCGGCACCCCTGCCGCCCGCCCGCTGGGCCGGGTCACCGTCGCGGAGATGCGGGACCACGCGGCGGCGGGGCAGTTCGCCCGCGGCAGCATGGGCCCCAAGGTCGAGGCCGCCCTGCGTTTCGTGGAGGGTGGCGGATCCCGCGCCGTCGTCACGTCCCTCGAGCACATCGCCGACGCCGTCGCCGACGGCGCCGGCACCGGCACCGTCCTCACCCGCTGATCGCCCGACCCGCACTCCGACGAAAGGGAGCCGATGCCCGCACCGATCGAGGTCCGCAAGGTCCCGCTGCACCACGTCAGCGACGCCTCCGAGCTCGCCAAACTCATCGACGACAAGGTCATCGAGGCCGACCGCGTCGTCGCCGTCATCGGCAAGACCGAGGGCAACGGCGGGATCAACGACTACACGCGGATCATCGCCGACCGCGCGTTCCGCGAGGTCCTGGTGGAGAAGGGCAGCCGACCGATGGAGGAGGTCAAGCAGATCCCCATCGTGTGGTCCGGCGGCACCGACGGCGTCATCAGCCCGCACGCCACGATCTTCGCGACACTGCCCGAGGACGCCGTCCAGAAGACCGACGAGCCGCGGCTGACGGTGGGCTACGCGATGAGCGACGTCCTGCTGCCGGAGGACATCGGCCGCCTGACCATGGTCGAGAAGGTGGCCGAGGGGGTGCGGCGGGCCATGGAGGCGGCCGGGATCACCGACCCGGCCGACGTCCACTACGTGCAGACCAAGACCCCGCTGCTGACCATCGAGACCATCCGCGACGCCCGGGAGCGCGGGAAGACGACGTACATGAACGAGCCGCACGGCTCGATGGACCTGTCGAACGGCACGACGGCCCTGGGCATCGCGGTGGCGCTGGGCGAGATCGAGATGCCGACCCAGGAGCAGGTCATGCACGACCTGTCGCTGTACAGCTCGGTGGCGTCGTGCTCGTCGGGCGTGGAGCTGGACCGGGCGCAGATCGTGGTCGTCGGCAATGCCCGGGGGCACGGCGGCGACTACCGCGTCGGGCACTCGGTGATGAAGGACGCGCTCGACCAGGACGGCGTCTGGGAGGCGATCCGCGACGCCGGACTGGACCTGCCCGAGCGGCCCCACTGGACCGACCTCGGCGACCGGCTGGTCAACGTCTTCCTCAAGTGCGAGGCCGACCCGAGCGGCAAGGTGCGCGGCCGGCGCAACGCCATGCTCGACGACTCCGACGTCTCGTGGCACCGCCAGATCAAGGCCTGCGTGGGCGGCGTGACGGCCTCGGTGACCGGTGATCCGGCGGTGTTCGTGTCGGTGGCCGCGGTGCACCAGGGTCCGTCGGGCGGCGGCCCCGTGGCCGCGATCGTCAAGGCGTAGGCCTCCGCGGGCACGACTGCGGGGGAGCAGCGGTCCGGACGGCGATCCGGGACCCTGCTTCCCCGGGTCGGCGTCAGGCCAGGCGGCCCAGGAACGGGCGAGGCGTGGTCAGCGGGCGCAGCTCCGTCGTCCGCGCGACGGGGGACGACCGGACCACGTAGCGGTAGGTGGTCTCGCCGTCCCGGACGGCGAAGGTCGATCCGCGCGGACCCTCGTGGTGCAGCACCAGGCCGTCGAGCCGCTCGGCCACCCGGGCGAGGGCGTCGGCGTCGGACAGATCGACCGTCGTCGTTCCCGGCGTGAACCGGCTGACCTCCAGGATGCGGCCGGCGTGGCGGGCGCGCAGGACGTCGGCCTCGCTGCCGCGGACCGGCTGCCCGACCCAGGCCGACAGTGCCAGCGTCACCAGCGCGACGACCAGGACCGCACCCGCAGCCAGGCGCGCCGTTCCGATCGACAGCGAGACGCCGCCCAGGGCGAATTCGCGCGGGACGAGCTCCTCGGTGGTCACGGTCGTCTCGCCCGTGGTCGCGAGCGAGGACGCGTCGGTCGCCAGCCGCAGGGCCGTGTCGTCCAGGGTGAAGTCGAGTGCGTCGGGTGAGGAAGCCGTGAACGGCACGGCATCGACCGTGCCGGCGGCCTCGACCGTGCCGGCGGCCTCGACCACCGGGACGACGGTGACGGTCGCGCCGCTGCCGGCGGCGCCGATCTCCTCGTAGTGCTGCTCGGCCAGGGCCGCGGCCGCGCTCGGGTCGAGCGCGACGGATGCGGTCGCGCTGCCGTCGACCAGCGGGGCCTCGGGACCCATGGTCAGCAGCGCGCTCCAGCCGTCGGGGGCGCTGACCACGACGTCCAGGCGGACGGTCCCGGCGACGGCGGTGGCCCCGGTGACGACGTCCTCGAAGGAGACGGTCAGCCCGTCGGTGAGCTTGGTCCACACCGGGTCGCCGGTCTCGATCACGCCGGTCGGGTAGGTGGTGCCCTGCGCCGCGGCACCGGTGTAGGAGAACCGGCCTTGCTGGGTCACCTGCAGGGTCTGCTCGTCGATCCGGGTGTCGGGCACGAGCAGCAGCGCGGCCCCGCCGGCGGCGGCGAGTACGGCGGCGACACCGGAGCCGAGCGCCACCTGGCGGGCGCGGAGCCGGCCGGCGGTGGAGAAGGCGGAGGGACGGCGGCCGTCGCGACGGCGCGACCGCGTGGGGGTCCCACGGGGCCTGCGGACGACCGTGAGCAGGATCGTGACGGCGGCCATGGCGACGAGGACGAGGACCGAGGGCGAGCGGAGGGCGGCGATCGCCTTCCCGCCCTGGGGGACGTGCAGCCAGAGCCGCCCGATGAGCTGGTCGGCCGCCGGCCGCTCCTCGTCGAGCCAGGAGTTGTTGTCGCCCTGCAGGACGAAGCCGTCGGCGTCGCCGTCCACGATGCGGTGCATCACCGTGGTGTCCAGGTCGTCGCTGTCGTACGCGACGATGTCGCCGACGCGGTAGTCGGCGGCCGGTCGCAGGATCGCCAGGTCGCCGGCGGTGAAGCCGGGCTCCATGCTCGTGCCGAAGGTGCTCACGTAGGCCGTGGAGCCTCCCAGCCCGGTGGGCAGGAAGAACCACACGGCGGCGAGCAGCAGCACGGCGGCGCCGCTGAGGCGGGCGATCCTGGCGTAGGTGGTCATGGTGGTTCACCGGTCGGGGTGGAGCGGCCTCGGCGGCCGCTCCACCCCGGACCCAGTGGCGTCCGTCAGTCGAGGACCGTGAGGCCGACGAAGTTGAACGAGTCGAAGTCGGGGTGCGTGCTCGACGCGTCGCAGACGATGTCCATCGTCCCCAGGTTGTAGGCCCCGGTCGTGTCGCACGTGAACGTGCCGATCACGGTGGTGCCCTGCTTCAGGGTGAGCGACGCGGTCTTGCCACCCACGTTGGTGCTCGAGTTGAAGGTGACGCTGCCGACGTCGGTGTTGTCCGCCGTGTAGGGCAGGAAGTCGATGTCCGTCACGGTGGCACCGGTGACCGAGGTCTGGCCGTAACCGGCGACCGTGGTCGAGGGCATCACGTTCGCGGCGGTGAAGGCGGAGCCGGTGACGGCCGCACCGGCGACCGCGATCCCGGTGAGGACGACATGAGACCTGCGCATTGCCGTTGTTCCCGTCTCTCGTGGCCCAGCATCCGCCCGGGTGCTTTCACCCGTTCAAGCGACGACTGCGCCGAATCATTGACAACCGTCCCATCGGCAACACCCGTCACTTCCTTGACGAACTTCCTGCACTGATTCCAGGAATGGCCGCGCCGCGCCGTGCACCCGCGTCTGCGTCCTCACCTGCGGCGATGCGGCGCTGCATCCGGGAGCGGGCGCGAAGCGCCGCATTCCCATCGGCCGCCGGCCGACGCCGGGCCGATGCACCGGCGCCTGGGGGACCGGTTCCCCGGCGTTCTCGGTCGGGTGATCCCAGGACCTCCCCGACGGCCCGGTGCATGTGCAATGAATGCATTGCTGTCCCCGGGACCGACCGTGGCGGAACGGTCATCGGCAGGCCCCGCGAGCCGACCCCGTGGACCCGACGGCCTGATCTACGGTGAGTGCCGGCCGCAGCCCGGCCGGATACGCGGCCGGACGAGGAGTTCCCGGTGAGCTGGTCAGGTCGCACTCGGCACGCGCTGCCGGCGGGCGTCCTGGCCGTCGTGTCCACCGTGGACCTCGTCGTCGGCCGGGAGCAGACCGTGCTCGGCCTCCTGGCCATCGCGCCCCTGACCGCGGCCGCGACGCTGGGCAGGCGGGCGACCGCGACCTACGGCGTGGTGGCCCTGGCCGACGCCCTGCTCCTGGGCGTCTACGCCGGGCAGTACACGAGCGAGACCATCGTCGCGCAGCTGACGCGCCTGTTCGCCGTCGTTCTCGCCACGACCGTGGCGGTGCTCGCAGCGACCCTCCGCCTGTACCACGAGGAGGAGCTCGCCCGGCTCAGCGCCCAGGCGGCGCTCAGCCGCGCCGTCGTCCGGACCGCCGAGACCCTGCAGCGGCACCTGCTGGGCAAGCCGCCGCGCGTGCCGCACCTGGAGACCGCGGTGCGCTACCAGCCGGCCAGCCGGAACGCCCAGGTCGGCGGCGACTGGTACGACCTGTTCGCCCTGCCGGACGGGGGCACGATGCTGGTGATCGGCGACGTGGCCGGTCACGACGCCCCCGCAGCGGCGGTCATGGCGCAGACGCGTGGCATGCTCCGCGGCGTCGCCCAGTCCGTGGACGGCTCCCCCGCTGCGGTGCTGGGCGCGCTGGACCGTGCGTTCGCCACCCTCCAGGTCGACACCCTGGTGACCGTCGCCGTCGCGCGGGTGGACCAGGTCCCCGCCGACGGAGCGGGACGGGCGGCGGTCAGGCTGCGGTGGTCCAACGCCGGTCACCCGCCCCCGGTCCTGGTCTGCGCCGACGGGACGACGATCCTGCTGGAACGCCGGCCCGATCCGCTCCTCGGCGTCCTGGCCACGGCCGTACGGACCGATCACGAGGTGCCGCTGGCGCCCGGCGACACGGTGCTGTTCTACACCGACGGGCTCGTCGAACGGCGCACGACGCTGCTGGACGAGGGCACCGCGTGGCTGCTGGGGACGTTGCGGCGGATCGGCCCGGAGCCGCTCGACCGCCTCTGCGACGACCTGCTGCGGGAGATCGGCGGGCAGGTCGACGACGACGTCGCTCTCCTCGCCGTGCGCGTGCCGCTGACCTGACCGGTGCTCAGGTGGCGACGACGGCCAGGTATCCCGGCGGAACCGCGTCGACGAGCCAGACGCCGTTGGCCGATCGGCTGAACTGCGCCCCGTCGCCCGCGAGACGCGCGGCGTCGACCCGGAGGACCACGGGGCGGCCTCGTCGTCCGCCGACGGTGCGGGCGGTTCCGACGTCCGCGCTCAGGTGGACCGCGTGGCGGCGTCCCGGCCGCAGGCCGTCGGCGAGGATCGCCGGCAGGAACCGCTCCACGGTGCCGTGGAAGAGCTCCGCGGGCGGGTCGGCCGTCTCGTAGCCGAGGTCGACGGCGACGCTGTGCCCCTGGCTGGCACGGATCCGGGTGCCGCTCTCGTCGAAGGCGAAGCGCTGCTTGTCGTTGCTCGCCACCACCTCGTCGAGCTGGGTTCGGGTCAGCCGGAGCCCGTGCGCGGCCAAGGCGGCCAGCAGGTCGTCGACGTCCACCCAGCCGGCCGCGTCGAGTGCGATGCCGATGCATCCCGGGTGGTGGCGGAGCACGTAGGACAGGCGCTTGCTGGTCCGGACGACGTCCACCACGCCTCCAGGATGGCCGATCCGGCAGACCAGCGACTCAGGCGGCGCGGGCGTCCTCGGCGAGGGCGGCGAGCGCGTTCTCGAAGCACACCTGCGGTGGCTGCACGAGCCCGGCGCCGACCTGGCCGGTGCCGGCGATGCGCCCGGCCATGCCGGTGTTGATCTGCGGCAGCCAGCCGGTGCGCGCCACCTTGAGGACGTCGATGCCGGTCGGCGAGCCGCGGAATCCCAGGATCGGGATGGCCATCGCCGGGTTCTCCGCGAGCGTGAGCTGGTACATCCGCTCGGTCGTCGCCAGCGCGTCGGGGACGGTGCCGCCCACGAAGCGGACGATCGCCGGAGCCGCGGCCATCGAGAAGCCACCCACGCCGTAGGTCTCCATGATCGCGGAGTCGCCGATGTCGGGGTTGGCGTCGTCGGGGCCGTAGTTGCCCAGGAACAGCCCCACCGGCGTGTTGGCCGGCCCGGTGAACCAGCGGTCGCCGGTGCCGGCCGTCTGGATGCCGAACTCGGTGCCGTTGCGGGACATCACGGTGACCATCGACGAGCCGGGGACGTCGCGGGCGGCGTCCATCGCCAGCTTCGCCGTCGGCATGCCGAGGTTGAGGAAGAAGTGCTCGTTGCCGCCGATGAACCTGAGGACGGCAGCGATGTCGGACGACGGGGCGTCGGTGGAGACGATGGCCGGCGAGAGGTCGCGCAGGGTCATCAGCGAGCCGGCGCGGTTGCGGTTGTGCCCCTCGTCGCCCATCTGCAGCATCTGGGCGAGGACGCCCTTCACGTCGAGCGGGTCGTTGCCGGCGTCGATCGAGCCCCGCACGGCCTTCGACAGGACCGGGCCCAGCACGTCGCGCATCCACGCCAGCCGGGTCTGCACCTGCGCGTCGAAGGCGCCCATCCGCAGCACCTTGCCAAGGCCCTCGTTGAGGTTGCAGAACGCCTGGCCGCCGTGGACCGGGTCGCGCAGGCACCACATCCACATCGACGGGCTGGTGACCCCGGCCATCGGGCCGACCGTGCGGTGGTGGTGACAGGGCTCGAGCGTGATCGCGCCCGAGGAGAGCAGGATCTCGGCCTCCTCCACGTCAGAGGCCCAGCCCTCGAACAGGCAGGCGCCGATCAGCGCGCCTCGCATGGGGCCGGAGGCCGCCTCCCAGGTCAGCGGCGGGCCGGAGTGCAGCAGGGTCCGGTCCGCGAGGCCGATGACCTCGCGGGCCGGGCGGACGTCGACCAGCTGCGAGCCGGCCGCCAGGATCCGTTCCACGGCCACCCGGTTGGCGGCGTCGCGGCGCCGGTCCAGCGCCAGTGCCGCGAGGTCGGCCGGGTCACCGAAGCCCGGCGGGCGCCAGTCGACGTCGTGCACCGCGGCGCCCTGGGCGCGCAGCGCGTCGGAGAAGACGGCTGCGCCCGCGGCGACGATGGCCGGCGGCGCGGAGAGCAGCCCGCCCAGGGTCATGAGGACGCTCCCAGCAGGTCGAGGGCGTACCGCGTGGCGGCGGCGTTGGAGGCGAAGACGGCCGCACCGGCGGCGGCGAGGGCGTCGGCCTGCCGGCTCCAGCTCTGCGGATCGCCCTCGGTGCCGACCAGCGCGATCACCACCGGCAGCGGACCGGCGCGGCGCGCGGCGGTGAGCGCCGGCACCAGCGAGTACGCCGGGTCCGGGTCGGCACCGTGGCCGAGGACCACGTCCATCAGCAGCACGGCCGGCTCGCGTCGTGCCGCGAGGTTGCTGATGGCCTCCAGCCGAAGGGTCGGGTCGATCATCGGGTGCGCGCGGCCCACGGTGAGGGCGTCGTCGCCGAAGTCGATGACGACGTGGCCCGGGGCGGACAGGTGCTGGGCGGATCCGTCGAAGGCGAGGTCGAGCTCGGGCCGCAGCGGGGTGTTGGAGCGGATGTCACCGAGCGCGGGGCCGGCCAGCAGCATCGCCTCGTCGGCGAGCGTGCCGCCGGAGTAGAAGCCCTTGAGCGCGGCGCCGGGCACCGCGGACTCGGCCGGCCCGGGGCGGGACGGCCACACCGGGACGTCGAACCCCATGTCGGTCAGCAGGCCCTCGACGGCGGCGGTCAGGTCGGGGCTCTCCGGCGAGAGGACGGCGGACCGCACCGGCACCGACAGCCGCCCGGCGGCATCCGCGACGGCGGCGGCCACGGACGGCGCCGGCGGCTTGGAGACCAGCAGGATCCGCTCGGTCACCGGGTCGGCGTCCAGGGCGGCGAGCGCGTCGAGCGTGGCCAGGCCGCCGACGGCCTCGGACAGGTCGCGCCCGCCGACACCGAGGACGTGGGAGACGCCGACGCCGGCCATGTCCAGCAGGCAGGAGATCTGCTGGGCACCGGTGCCGGAGGCGGCGACGAGGCCCACCGGACCGGGCCGGACGACGTTGGCGAAGCCGAGGGCGACCCCGGAGACGATCGCGGTGCCGCAGTCGGGGCCCATCACCAGGACGCCGGCGTCGTGCGCGGCCCGCTTCAGCGCGACCTCGTGCTCGACGGGCACGCCGTCGGAGAAGACAAGCACGCTGCGACCGGCCGCGATGGCGTCGGCCGCCTCGGCGACGGCGTACGGGCCGGGAACGCTCACGATCGCCAGGGCGGGGCCCTCGGCGCCCAGTTCGGCGAGGCCCGCACCGATCGTGCGCCGGGGGATCGCCTGGGCGCTGCCGGTCGAGCGCTCCCGCTCGGCGAGGGCGGCGTCGACGGCGGCCAGGGCTGCTGCCAGCGCGGCGTCGTCCTCGGCGCGGACCGCGATCAGCAGCTGCTCGGGGGAGGCCTCCCCCTCCGGAGCCAGCCCCATCGTCGCCGCCAGCTCCAGGTTGAGCGGCGTCGCCATGGCGACGAGGACGGCGGTGACGCCGTCCCTGGCCGCGACGTCGCGGCTGACCTGCATCAGCCGGACCGAGTCGGCGTAGACGCCGGACCGGAGGGAGACCGACCGCACCCCGGCCGTGGCCGAAGCGACTCCTGGGGGCGCTGAGGCGGTCACCGTTCCTCCTCGCTGACGCTCGTCGGACAGCGACCGCTGCGGTGCCGTGCCCTCGGCGGGCTCGCCAGCCCGCCCGCGCTGAGGACCGTACCGACAGATGCCTCAGCGGTGAAGTTTCGGCATCTGGATGCAATAACGATTTAGCACTGAGGTACTTCCGCCGCGTCGTGGCCCGTGACACATTGGCGCCTCCCGGTGGCCGCAACTCGGCGTTGACCGGCACTGATCCGGGTCGGAAGTGCACCTCGAGGAGGCACTCAGATGGCGTTCGGCTGGAAGCTCTACGGGGACGGGAAGACGCCGCCGCTGGGCGAGGCGGTAGCGCCCGACGAGCGCTTGTCGTGGCCGCGGACCGTCGGCATCGGCGCGCAGCACGTGGTGGCCATGTTCGGCGCGACCTTCGTCTTCCCCATCATCATGGGGCTGGACCCCAACCTCGCGATCATGATGAGCGGCGTCGCGACGATCGTCTTCCTGCTCATCGTGAAGAACCGGGTCCCGAGCTACCTGGGCACCAGCGCCTCGTTCGTCGGCGGTGTCGCCGCGATCCGCGCCGGCGGGGGTGACTCCAGCGACGTCGTCGGCGCGATCCTGATCGCCGGTGTCGTCCTGGCGCTCGTCGGCCTGCTGATCCACTTCGCCGGCCTGGAGGTGATCAACAAGGTGCTGCCCCCGGCCGTGACCGGTGCGGTGGTCATGCTGATCGGCTTCAACCTGGCCCCGGTGGCCGCCGGCATCTACTGGCCACAGGACCAGTGGGTGGCGCTGGCCACGATGACCTTCGTCATCGTGTGCTCGCTCGCCCTGCGCGGCTTCCTCGCCCGCATCTCGGTCCTGCTGGGCCTGATCTTCGGCTACCTGCTGTCGGTCCTGCTCGACGTCACCGCCGGGCAGATCACCTCGCCGGACGGAACCGGTGAGGTGACCACCCGCGACCGGATCAACTTCGACACCGTCGGTGACGCCGACTGGTTCGGGCTGCCGGACTTCATCGCCCCGAGCTTCTCGCTGAACTTCAGTCTGCTCGTGATCCCCGCGGTCATCGCGCTGGTCGCGGAGAACGTCGGCCACGTGAAGGCGGTCGCCGAGATGACCAAGCGCGACCTCGACCCGGTCATGGGCCGCGCCGTCTTCGCCGACGGCGTCGGCACGGTGCTCGCCACCTCGGTCGGTGGCTCCCCGACGACCACCTACGCGGAGAACATCGGCGTCATGGCCGCCACCCGCGTCTACTCGACGGCGGCGTACTACGTGGCCGCGGTCGTGGCGATCCTGCTGGGCCTGGTGCCCAAGTTCGGCGCGCTCATCAACATCGTCCCCGGGGGTGTGCTCGGCGGGATCACCGTCGTCCTCTACGGGATGATCGGCCTGCTCGGCGCCAAGATCTGGAAGGAGAACCGGGTCGACTTCGCCAACCCGATCAACCTGGTCCCCCTCGCGGCGGGGATCATCATCGGGATCGGCAACGTCACCCTGCAGTTCACCGAGGATTTCTCACTGAACGGCATCGCGCTCGGCTCGATCGTCGCCGTCGTCGCCTGGCACCTCGCCCGGGCGCTGGCGCCGGCGGACATGAAGGCGGCGCTGCTGCGCGAGGGCACGCACCCGGCGGCCGCGTCGTCCCTCGGCCACCACGGCGGCCCGGCGGGCGGCTACGCCGACGAGCAGGGCGGCACGGACCCGTCCTCGGTGGACGAGGTCGGCCGCCCGGGAGTTCCCGGTGGCCGGACACCGGGAGAGGGCCCGCTCAACCGGTGAAACCAGCTCCCTTCCGCTACGCCGACCCCGGCACCCTCGAGGAGGCCGTCGCGGTCCTCGCCGACGAGGGTGCGGGCGCCAAGGTGCTCGCCGGTGGTCAGTCGCTGCTCCCGCTGCTCTCCATGCGGCTCGCGGCGCCGACCACGCTGGTGGACATCAACCGGGTGCCCGGCCTCGACGCCCTCGAGGTCACCGGGGACGGCGTGCGGGTGGGTGCGCTGGTCCGGCACAACGATCTGCTCGGGGGCCACCCCGATGCCATGGCCGCCGCCCGGGTCCAGCCGCTGCTGGCCCGGGCGACGGCGCACGTCGCCCACCCGGCCATCCGCAACCGGGGCACCACCGTCGGCTCCATCGCGCACGCCGACCCCTCCGGCGAGATGACCTCGGTCCTCGCGCTCACCGACGGCTCCGTCACGGTCGCCACGCCCTCCGGGACCCGCACCGTCGAGTGGCGCGACCTGTTCGTCGGCCCGCTGGAGACCTCGCTGCACGGACCGGAGGTCGTCACCGCCGCCTTCTTCCCCGCGCTCCCCGAGCGCTCGGGCACCGCGTTCGCCGAGGTCGCCCGGCGCAGGGGCGACTACGCGGTCTGCGGTGCGGGCGTCGTCGTCAGCCTGGACGCCGACCGCCGGGTCGCCGCCGTCCGCGCCTCCTACGTCTCCGTGGGGCTGACCCCCGAGGTGCACGACCTGACCGAGGCCGTCGCCGGCAAGCCGGTCGACAGCGCCGACTGGGCAGCGGCCGGCGCGCTCGCGCGCACCCTGGTCGACCCGGACACCGACATCCACGCCAGCGCGGACTACCGGCGCCTGCTGGTCGGCGTCCTCACCGAACGGACGCTGGCGTCGGCCGCCGCCGAAGCCGCCGCGAGGGTGACGGGCTCGTGAGCATCGCAGGGAGCGCCAGCGACCGAGGAGCGGAGCGAGCCCGGAACCGAGCCATCGACAGGGGGAGGACCGCATGAGCGTCGACACCGAGCGGACGGTCACCGTCACCGTGAACGGTGTTCCACGTGAAGCGACCGTGCCGGTGCGCCGGCTGCTCTCGGACGCGCTGCGCCACGACCTCGGCCTGACCGGCACGCACGTGGGGTGCGAGCACGGCGTCTGCGGGGCCTGCACCGTGCTGGTGGACGGCGACCCGGTGCGCTCCTGCCTGATGCTCGCCGTCCAGGTGGACGGGCGCTCGGTCACGACCGTGGAGGGCCTGGCACGCGCCGACCACCAGGGCGGCCAGGTGCTGCACCCGGTGCAGGAGGCCTTCCGCGAGTGCCACGCGCTGCAGTGCGGCTTCTGCACACCCGGGTTCCTGATGACGATCGCCGCGGGCCTGGAGAAGCGGGACCCGGCGGCGGAGTTGACCGAGGAGGAGGTCGACGACCTCGTCGGCGGCAACCTCTGCCGGTGCACGGGCTACGCCAACATCAAGAAGGCCGTGCACACCGCCGCGGCGGCGATGAAGGACGGCCCCCGATGACGCTTCCGGTACCGAAAGCCGCGCCGTCCCCCGCAGCTTTCTGTACCGAAAGCCGAAAGGGGGGACGGCGGTGACCACGAAGCTGTTCGGTGAGCCGGTCCGCCGGCGGGAGGACGCCCGCCTGATCACCGGCAAGGGCCGCTACCTCGACGACATCGGGCACACCGCCCTGGCCGCCGCCTTCGTCCGCAGCCCGCACGCCCACGCGCGCATCGTCGACATCGACGTCGAGGCGGCGCTCGACGTCGAGGGCCTCGTCGCCATCTACACCTACGAGGACCTGACCGGCCCGATGGCCGAGCCGCTGCCGGTGCTCATCCCCCATCCGCAGATGCACGCCCCGCGCACCGGCTATCCCCTGGCCAAGGGGGTGGTGCGGCACGTCGGCGAGCCGGTCGTCATGGTGGTGGCGACCGACCGGTACGTCGCCGAGGACGCCGCCGAGCGGATCGTCGTCACCTACGAGGAGCTGCCGGTCGTGGTCGGCGTCGACGCCGCGCGCGAGGCGAAGGCCGCCGTGCACGACGACGTCCCGGACAACGTGGCCGCCCGGCACCACCAGGAGACCGGCGACGTGGAGCCCGCCCTCGCCGCGTCGCCGCACACGCTGACCTTCACGCAGTACATCGAGCGCAGCGCCTCCATGCCGATGGAGGGCAAGGGCGTGCACGCGCGGTGGGACGCCGACGACGGGTCGCTGCGGGTCTACACCAGCACCCAGGCGTCGACGTCGGTGCGCGCGGCGATCGCGGCGAAGCTGGAGCTGTCCCTGGACAAGGTCGAGGTGATCGCGCCGGACGTCGGCGGCGGCTTCGGCGTGAAGATCGTGCACCCGTGGCCGGAGGAGCTGCTGGTGCCGATGGCCGCCATCGCCCTGCAGGCCGAGGTGAAGTGGTCGGAGGACCGCCGCGAGCACTTCATCTCCTCGGCGCACGAGCGTCAGCAGCGGCAGGAGATCACCGTCGGGTACGACGACGAGGGCCGGCTCACCGCGCTGGACGTGCACATCTGGCACGACAACGGCGCGTACACGCCCTACGGGATCATCGTGCCGATCGTGACGGCGACCCAGCTCGTCGGGCCGTACGGGATCCCGGTGTACCGGGTGGTCGTCGAGAGCGTCTACACGAACACCGTGATCGTGACGCCGTACCGCGGTGCCGGTCGGCCGCAGGGCTGCTACGCGATGGAACGGACCATGGACCGGATCGCCGACCACCTGGGCCTCGACCGGGCCGTGGTCCGGGAGCGGAACCTGATCCGGCCCGACCAGTTCCCCTACGACCAGCACCTGACGTTCCAGGACGGCCGGCCGGTCATCTACGACTCGGGCGACTACCCGGGGCTGATGCGCAAGCTCAAGGACCTCGTCGGCTGGGACTCGGTGGACGCCCTGCGGGCGGACGCCGAGGCGCGCGGCAAGCTGCTCGGCGTCGGCATGGCGATGTACGTGGAGGGCACCGGGCCGGGCCCGTACGAGGGCGGCCACGTGCAGGTGCTCGGCAGCGGCAAGGTGCTGGTCTCCACCGGGCTGACGTCGCAGGGCCAGGGCCACGAGACGGCGTTCGCGCAGATCGTCGCCTCCGAGCTCGGGGTGCCGATCGAGGACGTCGAGGTGACCACGGGCGACACCCGGCGCTTCGGCTACGCCGTCGGCACCTTCGCGTCGCGGGCCGCGGTGATGAGCGGCAACGCGATCGCGCTGGCGGCCCGGGGGGTGCGGGAGAAGGCGCTGCGGATCGCCGCCGATGTCCTGGAGGCCGCGCCGGAGGACCTGGAGATCGACCAGGGCCTCGTCACGGTGCGCGGGGTGCCGGGCGCCTCGATCCCGCTGCGCACGGTCGCGGTGCTGTCGAACCCGCTGCGGTACGCGTTCGACGAGGCGGCCAAGCAGGCGACCCAGTTCGCGACGCACGACGACACCAGGCCGCCGGTCGCGGAGGGCGACGCCCCCGGCCTGGAGCACCGCGACTACTACTCGCCGATCCGGTCGACGTTCGCCTCCGGCGCCCACGCGGCGATCGTGGAGATCGACCCGGAGACGTGGGAGATCGACGTCGTGAAGTACGCCGTCGTGCACGACTGCGGCAACGTGGTGAACCCGATGATCGTCGAGGGCCAGGTGCACGGCGGCGTCGCGCAGGGCGTGGGCGGGGCGCTGTACGAGCGGATGGTCTACGACGGCGACGGCCAGCTGCAGAACGCCTCCTTCATGGACTTCCTGATGCCGTACGCGTCCGAGGTGCCGGACGTGGTCATCGACCACCAGCAGACTCCCTCGCCGCTGAACCCGCTGGGCATCAAGGGCGCCGGCGAGGCCGGCGTCATCCCGGGGACGGCGGCCATCGCCTCGGCGATCGAGGACGCGGTGGGACGCCGGGTCACGTCGATGCCGATCTCGCCGACCGAGCTGTACGACCTGGTGCGATCCCCTGACTCGGAGATGACCGCGACGGCCGCGCGCCGGGCGGGGACTGGAGCGATGGCGTGAACCTCGACGGCTCTGCGGTGCTGCACGCCGATCCCGATCGCGTGTGGTCGGTGATCACCGATCCCGTCGTGCTGGCGCGGACCATCCCGGGCTGCGAGTCGCTCGAGCAGACCGGCGAGGACGAGTACCGGATGAACGTGTCGGTGGGCGTGGGGGCGATCCGCGGCACGTATGCCGGCGAGGTCCGGCTGACCGACCAGCACCGGCCGAAGTCGTACGTGATGCACGCGTCGGGCGCGGGTGCGCCGGGCCAGGTGAGGGCGACGGTGACCATCGACCTGGAGCCCGACGGCGACCGGACGGTGCTGACCTACTCGGCCGACGCCGTCGTCGGTGGCCCGGTGGCCGGGGTGGGACAGCGGATGATCGCCGGTGTCGCCAAGCGGATGGCGGGCCAGTTCTTCCAGGCCATCGACGACGAGCTGACCGGTGCCGCGGTGCCGGTCGCAGTTGCGCCGTCCGCTGCCGCGGCGCCGGTCAGCGACGCCTCGCTCGTGGGCGGCGCTCAGCCTGCCCCGGCTGCGGGACGGACGTTCGCCGGCAGGGCGGCCGCCGCCCCGGCCGGCGACGTCCAGACGCTGCTCCTGGGCGCCGCCGGAGGCGCGGTGTTGACCCTGATCGGCGTCCTGGTCGGCTACCGCCTCGGCCGCCGCTGAAGCAGGCTAGCGCCCCTGCACGCCCTACTTCGGCTACCCGACCCGGGCTGCCTCTTCCCCCAGGCTCAGCGTGTCCGGGTCCGACGGCTTGCCCTCGCCCGTCGCGGCGAGACTCCGCAGGCTGTCCCCGACGTAGAAGCTCCACGCGTTCCGGCAGACGTCGAAGCACTCGTAGCTCGGCACGAGGCCGTCGTGGGTGAAGCGCAGCTCGGTGGCGCCGTCCTTCTCGGACAGCTCGAACCGGATCTCGGTTCCCTTCCACTCCCGCTGGTCGTCGATGAAGGTCATGTGGTTGTCGACGACCTGCCAGACGACCTTCTCGCCGGGCACCAGCTCCGTCACGCGCATCGCGCAGAAGTGCACGCCGGGCACGCGGTAGGAGAACTCGTCGCCGACGGCGCGGTTGTCGCCGTCCACCTTCGTCATCCACCAGCCGCGGACGTCGTTGATCGCGGCGAAGACCTCAGCCGGCGTGCGGTCGACCGAGAAGGACGTGGTGTAGCTCGACTTGCTCATGGCTCCTCCAGAGGCATGGGGACTTGCATGATGCAAGTCACTCTAGGGAGAGCCGCTTTCGTGATGCAAGCAGAGTGGCTACGATCGCCCCATGCTGGGCAGGACGTACGAGTCGGAGGTGTGCTCGATCGCGCGGGCGCTCGAGGTGGTGGGCGAACGCTGGAGCGTGCTCATCGTCCGCAACGCGCTGTTCGCCGGGTCCACGCGGTTCAGCGACTTCCAGCGCAGCCTCGGGATCGCGCCCAACATCCTCAAGACCCGCCTCGACGGCTTCGTCGACGCCGGCATCATGCGGCGCGAGCAGTACTCCGAGCAGCCCGAGCTGTACGAGTACCTGCTCACGGAGAAGGGGCGCGACCTGGCGCCGGCACTCATCGCGCTGACCGAGTGGGGTGACCGGTGGGCGGCTCCCGACGGGCCGCCGATCCTCTACCGCCACTCCACCTGCGGCTCGGAGGTCAGCCACCAGGTCCTGTGCGCGACGTGCGGCCGGGTGGACGACGCGGCCGAGGTGCAGGCGCTCCCCGGCCCGGGCATGCCTCCCGAGCGCGTCGCGCGCATGGAGGAGCGAGCGGCGAACCGACGGAGCAGCTCGCTGACGGGGCTTTAGACCGAGCTGCCGGCGTCGGGACGGTCAGTCCCCGAACCAGGCGACCGCACGTCCAGCCGCACGCTGGTCTCGCGCTCGGAGACCTGCCACAGGACGTCGATCTGCTTCTGCAGGTCCCACCGACGCAGGATCGGCCGCCGCACGGCCGGGCCGTGCGAGCCGTACCGCGGCGCGTAGAGTTCGCCACCACGGGCCCGCGGGTCGGTCGCCGCCCGCAACTGCGGCCGCGCCCCCTCCAGCGGCGTCATCCCCGACCGCGCCGTCAGCGCCTCGAAGAACGCCCCCGCCCAGCCGGCGCCACCCTCGCGCACCGACCGCGCCTGCAGATCGGTGTTCGACAGCCCCGGATGCGCGATCAAGCTGGCAGCCGACACCCCGGCCCGGGAGAACCGCTGCTGCAGCCCCAGGCCGAAGTGGTAGTTGGCCATCTTCGCCCGCGCGTACGCCCCCCACGCCCGGTACTTCCGCCGCATGTGCGGGTCGGCCGGATCCAGCGGCCCGCCCATGAACCGGGCCACGCTCGTCACGGTGACCACCCGCGCCGACGGCGCCCGCAGCAACGCGGGCAGGAGGTGCGCGGTGAATGCCCAGTGCCCCAGATGGTCGACCCCCAACTGCATCTCGAACCCGTCGGCCGTCGTCCGCTGCGGCATCGCCATGACCCCGGCGTTGTTCACCAGGATGTCGACGCGCTCGTGGCCCGCCAGGATCTTCCGCGCCGCGGCCGACACCACCGACAGGTCGCCCAGATCCAGCGGCACGACCTCCAGCGACGCCGACGGATACCGCTCCCTGATCCGCGTCTCTGCCGCCGCCGTCTTCGCCGGGTCACGGGCCGCGAGGACGACGTGCGCTCCGGCGCCGGCCAGTGCCGACGCCGTCTGGAACCCGAGCCCCCCGTTCGCCCCGGTCACCACCGCCGTCCGGCCGCTCAGGGAAGGGATGTCGATCTCGGTCCAGGCCATCTGCGCGTCGTATCCACCGCAGCCCCCGACCACGCCCGGTCGCCGTCCCAGGTCCCTAGACACCTAGCCGGCGGCGCGCGCCTCCGCCCGGATGGCGACGGCGGCGAGCAGCTCCCACCGGATGGCCGAGCTGCCCGGCCCGACGAGGATCCAGTAGCGGTCGAAGCGTCGCCGTGTCGCCGGATCGGTGGCCGCGACCCGGGTCTCGATGGACAAGTGCGTCCCCCCGACCGCCGGCGTGAGCCGGAACTCCATCCCGACCTTCACCCAGCCGGGCTCCGCCCACTCCCGCACCCCGGCCGCATCCAGGGTCGGGGGTCGCTCGCCACCGGAGAGCCGCCACGGCTGGAGCAGCCCACCGAACACCACGGCCGACGGAGGCTCGGAGGAGAGGACCGGCAGCGGGATGACGTCGAGGAAGGACTGGTCCAGCCCGCCGCGCCACTTCCTCGCCACCATCAGGGGAAGCGCGCGCACCCCGCCGAGCACCATGGTCACCGGCAACGACCGCAGCCGGACCGAGTGCAGCTCCTCCCACACCACCGAGCGCCGGGCATCGATCACCCGCGACTGCCTGGTGACGTGCTCGGGATGCGGCACGACGTCGTCGAGATCCATGCGCTCACTCTGCCGCGTTCCGGCGCCGGGGTCAGCGCCCTGCGAGCCGGGTGCGGGCTCAGCTCAGCGCGTCGTACACCGCCCGGACATAGGCCTCGCTGCGGACGGAGCCGAGGATCCCGGAGGCCATCCTGTTCATCACGTAGCTCACCGTCAGCCGGCGATCGAGGTCCATCACTACCAGCGATCCGCCCCAGCCGCCCCAGAAGAAGGTCCGGCCGGACGGCACGTACCGGACGACCGGCGACCCGAGGCAGAAGCCGATCCCGAACCGGAACGGCTCACCCAGCACCAGGTCCACGCCGTCGGACTGCTGGTCGAACACCAGGTCGATCGTCTTCGGCGAGAGCAGCCGCACGCCGCCGGCCGCACCGCCGAGGGACATCACCCGCATCACGTCCAGCACGCCTCGGGCGTTCGAGTGCCCGTTCAGCGCACCCAGGTCCGCCCGCCGCCACTCCGGTGAGTTCGCGGCCTGGACCGACGACTTCGGGCCGAGGGACGTCTTCCCACGCACCGACTGCGGGTCGAGGGGCGCCTCCTCCTCGGGCGGCGGCGCCACCACCGGCGCGATCCGTCCCCAGTCCGCCTCCCGTGCCCCCACCTGGAAGTCGGCTCCCAGCGGACCGGCGATCTCGTCGGCCACGAACTTCTTGAACGTCTTGTTCGTGATGCGGCGGATGACCTCGCCGACCAGGTGCCCCTGGTTCTTGGCGTGATAGCCCGACGCCGTCCCGGGCTCCCACCATGGCCGCTGCATGGCCAGCCGCTCCGTCGCCGACTCCCAGTCGTACATGTCCCGGATCGAGAAGGGTGTGTCCCAGCCGGAGACGCCCGACGTGTGCGACATCAGATGCCGGACCCGGATGTCCTTCTTGCCCTTGGCAGCGAACTCCGGCCAGTAGTCGGAGACCGGCGCGTGGACGTCGAGCTCACCGCGCTCCACGAGCACCAGAGCCGCCAGGTTCAGCACGCACTTCGTCGTCGACCAGACGTTGACGATGGTGTCGCGGGTCCACGGCGTCGTCCGCTCCGGGTCGCGGTAGCCGCCCCACAGGTCGACGACGGTCTTCCCGTCGAGGTCGACTGCGATCGACGCCCCCAGCTCGTCCCCGTCGAGGTGGCGCTCGAGTGCCTGCCGGACGGCCGAGAACCGGTCGTCGCAGCTGCCGTGGACCTCTGCCAAGCGGGCCTCCCCGTGCACCGCGACCTCGTTGTCGCCCCAGCAGGGATGAGACCACGAGCACGCGACGGGGGACAACGACCGGCCGTGATAGTGGAATGTTCAAGCACCTGGGTGAATTGTTCCGAGCAACTAACCACCGGAAGAGGCAGGGGACATGGCGCGGATCAGCGTGTTCGGCGGTACGGGCTACACCGGGAGCAACATCGTGGCCGAGGCGGTGCAGCGGGGTCACACGGTGACCTCGGTGAGCCGGAACGAGCCCGAGCAGCGGATCGACGGCGTCGACCACCTCGAGGGCTCCCTCCTGGACGCCGACACGCGGGAGAAGGCACTCGCCGGCGCCGATGTGGTCGTCGTGGCCGTCGCCCCGCGCGGCAACATGGCCGGATCGGTGCACCCCGGCATCACGGCGCTGGCCGCCGACGCCGAGCGGGCCGGCGTGCGCATCGGCGTCATCGGCGGCGCCGGGTCGCTGCACGTGACCGAGGGCGGTCCCCGGCTGTTCGACACCCCCGACTTCCCCGCCGAGTACCGACCGGAGAGCCTCGAGATGGCCGCCGCCCTCGACGACCTCCGGGCCGCCCCCGAGAGCCTCGACTGGTTCTACCTCTGCCCGCCCGCGGCCTTCGGCGGCTTCGCGCCCGGGAAGGCACGGGGCACCTACCGGGTCGGCGGCGACGTCCTCCTGACCGACGACGAGGGGAACTCCTTCATCGGTGGCGCCGACTTCGCCACCGCCGTCGTGGACGAGATCGAGCAGCCGGCCCACCGCCGGGCCCGCTTCACCGTCGCCTACTGAGCTCCGACCGCTGACCCGCACCCGACGGGCCGGAACACCGGCCGGGCCCGTCCGGTTGCGCAGGGCATGCCCAAGACCTGGTTCATCACCGGCGCGTCCCGCGGCTTCGGCCGCGAGTGGACGATCGCGGCCCTGGAGCGCGGCGACGCCGTCGCCGGCACCGCCCGCGACCCGAAGAGCCTCGACGACCTCGTCGCACGGTTCGGTGACGAGCTCCTGCCGATCCGGCTGGACGTGACCGACCGCGACGCCGTGTTCGCGGCGGTGCACCAGGCCCATGACCACTTCGGCGGCCTCGACGTCGTCGTCAACAACGCCGGCTACGGCCAGTTCGGCATGATCGAGGAGATCTCCGAGGCCGAGGCCCGCGCCCAGTTCGACACCAACGTCTTCGGCGCGCTGTTCGTCACCCAGGCCGCGCTGCCCTACCTCCGCACGCAGGGATCCGGCCACATCGTGCAGGTGAGCAGCATCGGCGGGATCAGCGCGTTCCCGAACATCGGCATCTACAACGCGTCGAAGTGGGCGCTGGAGGCGTTCAGCCAGTCCCTGGCCGCGGAGGTCGCCGACTTCGGCATCAGGGTCACCATCGTCGAGCCCGGCGCCTACTCCACCGACTGGGGCGGGGCCTCCGCCAAGCACGCCACCCCCGACCCGGCCTACGACGCCTTCCGCGAGAAGGCCGCCGAGGCGCGCCGGGCCCGCTCCAGCGATCCCGGCGACCCGGTCGCCACCCGTGCGGCGATCCTGACGGTGGTCGACGCCGAGGACCCGCCGCTGCGGATCTTCTTCGGCCGAGCACCGCTGCCCATCGCGACCAAGGACTACGAGTCCCGCCTGGCGACCTGGCGGGAGTGGCTGGACGTCTCCGTCGCCGCCCACGGACCCGCGGCCTGACGACCCGGCGCCCCAGCCTTCGGTACGGGGAGCTGCGGCGCCCCCCTCAGCTTTCCGTACCGGAAGCCGGGCGGGCGGCCAGGTGGTCCTCGAAGGAGATCCGGCCGAACGGCGGGCCCGGGACGAGGTGGTGGCCGGCCCGGTACCCGGAGACGACCTTGCCCGGCGCCCGCAGGGGCACGACGCGACGCCGGCTCCCCCGTGCGGCGGTCCACACGCGGGCCAGCTCCGGCAGCGGTCGCACGGCCGGCCCACCGATGTCGGGCACCCGGCCGGCCGGTGCCGCCCCCGCGAGCTCGACCAGCCGGCCGGCCACGTCGCCCGTGGCGATCGGCTGGACGTCGAACGCCGGCGCCAGGACGACGGGCAGCGGCCGCTGGACGGCGAACAGCTGCTCGACCAGGTCGTGGAACTGGGTCGCCCGCAGGATCGTGCACGGCACCCCCGAGCTCTCGACGATCCGCTCCACGTCCACCTTGTCGCGGTAGTAGCCCAGCGGGATGTCCTCGATCCCGACGATCGAGATCAGCACCAGGTGCTCGACGCCGGTCCGCCGGGCGGCGCCGACGAGGGTCCGGGCGATGGCGGGGTCCTTGCGCCGGCGACTCGTGGCCAGATGGACGACGACCGACGCGCCGGCGAGGGCGGGGTCGACGCCGTCGCCGGTCAGGAGGTCGCCGGTCACCAGCCCGGGACCCCCGTGCCGACTCAGCGCCCGCACCTCGTGCCCGGCCGCACGCAGCCGCGCGACGGTCGGCACACCGAGCGCGCCCGTCGCGCCGGTGACCAGGACCGTCGCCACGGTCACTGCCCCCCGGCCGACGACAGCACCAGCCGCTTCCGTGCCGTCAGCAGCAGCGGCGGCGCGAGCAGCTCGAACACGGTGAGCGCCTGGAACAGCGGGTGCGGCCGGCCGCTGGCCCGCATCGCGGCCACGCGGGCCAGCCCGCCCAGGAACGTCGTGGCACAGAGTGCCCGCACGCGTCCCTCGTCGAGGGCGGGATCGCGGGCCAGGGACAGGGCGGCCGGCCCCTGCGCCGCCCACCACACCGCGTAGAACCGCAGCACGCTGTCGTTGCTCGCCACCGTCGGCGCCCCGCCGGGGACGGCGGCCGGGCCGCGCAGCGCGACCGCGGTCCCCGTGCCCGTGGCCACGGCGCCCACGGCGACGAGCAGTCCCCGGATCAGCCGGGCCGACGGTCCCCGAGGCTCCATGCGTTGCTCCTATGTCAAGCCGCCTGCGGCAGGGCTGCCGCGGCGGTTCGGTCGGTG